>NZ_VCNM01000002.1:693170-1386341 GCF_007671725.1 Halorubrum depositum
AGGGCGAGCCGTTCGACCGGCCGCTGACGCACGACCTGCTCGTCGACATCCTCACCGAGTTCGGCGGGGCGATCGACCGCGTCAGGGTCGACGACCTCCGCGACGGCACCTTCTACGCGAAGGTCGACGCGGAGCGGTACGAGAACGGCGAGCCGGAGCGGTTCGTCTTCGACGCGCGCCCCTCCGACGCGCTCGCGCTCGCCGTCCGGGTCGACTGCCCCGTCGTCGTCTCCGACGCGGTGATCGACGAGGCCGGCCGCTCCCCGGACTCCGTCCGCTTCGACGACGACCCGCCGGAGGGCTCCTGACCGCGGGGCGCGCGCCGGCCGTGGGACGCACACCGACGGTGGGACCCCGCTCCGCCGGCCCGAGAGCCGGAGGTTCAAGTCGCCCGCCTCCCCACCGCCGGTATGGACGAGACGGCGACCGTCGCGGAATCGCACACGGAGATGACCGAGATGCTGCTGCCGAACGACACGAACAACCTCGGGCGGGCGCTCGGGGGCGCCGTCCTCCACTGGATGGACATCTGCGGCGCCATCGCCGGGATGCGCTTCTCGAACCGGCAGGTGGTCACCGCCTCGATGGACCACGTCGACTTCATCTCCTCCATCGAGATGGGCGAGGTCGCCGTCATCGAGGGGTACGTGTTCAACGTCGGGCGCACGAGCCTCGACGTGAAGGTCGACGTGCGCGCGGAGAACCCGAGGACCGACGAACAGCGCCGCACGACGACCTCCTACTTCACGTTCGTCGCGCTCGACGACGAGGGGTCCCCCGCGAGCGTCCCGGAGCTGACCTGTCCGACGCCGGAAGAGGAGGCGCTGCGGGAGGAGGCGATCGAGGGCCGGCGCGAACAGCTCACCGACATCGTCGAGCGGTACGACCTCTGACCGACGCCCCCTACTCGCCGGCGACGACGTCGACCCGCGCCGTGTGCGACGAACCGAGCCCCTCGTGGGCTGCGACCGCCGCCTCGTGCGCACCCCTGACTCGCGAGGCGAACGCGCCGAGCGACTCTCCCTCCTCGGTGGCGGCGAGGTGGCTCGGGCAGCCGCAGTCGGACGCGCCGAACCCGTCGACCGGCCCCGCCCGGAGGCGCTCGGCGACCGCGCACTCGACGTCGGCGCCGACGCTCCGGACGACGCGGTCGATCCGGGCGTCCGGGTGACCGAGGAGGTGATCGACGTGCCAGTGGCGGACGTCGTGTTCGCCGCGCGCGGTCCGGCGGTGACGGTCGACGCGCGCGAACCCGCCCGCGCCGAGCGCGCTGCCGGTGTACGCGTAGACGCCCCCGTCGAAGCGGGCCTCGCCGAGCGCGCCGACCTCGATTACGGCGGGATCAGCGAGCTCCACGAGGAGGGTGTAGGTGCCGCCGTCGTCGGGATCGGGAGCCCCGGCCCCGCTCACGACAGCGCCTCCGGCGGGTCGCTCGCGGCGGGGCGGAGGTCGTCGACGAGGTCGCGCGCGTCGTCGGTGAGCCGGTACGTCTCGTGGACGTCGGCGGGGTCGCGGCCGCGGCCCGACAGCGTCCCGACGACGTCGGCGATCCGGTCGTAGTTGTCGCGGACGAGCCCGCCGACGATCCCCGGGGTGCCGGCGCGGTCGGCGAGCTCCTCGGCGGCCGAGCGCCCGGCGTACACCCGGCGCTCGCGGGGGTCGACGAGCACCATCGCGAACGGGCGCGAGCCGAACTGCGCGTCGAGGAACGGGCCGACCGGGTCGGCCTCCCACGGCACCGCGACGACGCCGTCCAGCCGGCGGAGCGCGAGGGCCGCGACCGAGCAGTACGGACAGTCGCCGTCGAAGATCAGCACCGGCGCGTCCGAGTCGTGACTCATGAGGATCGATACGTCCCGCGGCGGCTTAAGCGGCCGGCCGCCGGGGAAAACGAGGGCGAAAGACGCCGCCGCGTCTCAGTGCGAGTGACCGAGCGCGTCCTCGAGCGACTGCCCGAACCGCTCCTCGAACAGCTCCGCGGCCGTCTCGTTCATCTCCGCGATGTCCTCCGGCACGTCGCCCTCGCTGTGGTGGACGATGACGTGCGCCTGCTGGGCCATCGCCTGTACCACGACGTCGCTGACGACGCGGGTGGGCTGTTCGCCCTGCTCGCTGAGCACGTCGACGAGACCGGCGGGCAGTTCGAACGACTCCTCGTCACCGTCGGGACCGGTGATCGTGTAGGTTTCCGTCTCTCCCATACGTCTCGGTCGCGGTCGGGACATAAGGGTCTGTGGAAAGCGCGCGCGGCTGACGCACGCGCGTCCCGAACACCGGAGCGCCGGGTCTTCCCGCCTTTCCCGCCCCGGGGCTACCCGTGCGCCGAGATGGCCTTCACCGAGAAGCCGGAGAGGGCGATGCTCGCGAGGTACACCGCGATCGCGGTGACCACGATCGAGCCGCCGGACGGGAGCCCGAGCCCGATCGAGACGGCGAAGCCGCCGAGCACCGACAGCTGGCCGAAGATGACGCCGAGGTACGTCGTCTCGCGGAAGCTCCGGGCGACCTGCGAGGCGGCCGCGACGGGGACGACTAACATCGCGGCCACGAGGATGACGCCGAGCACCTGCATCGCGCCGACCACGACGACCGCGGTCAACACCACGAGCAGCGTGTTGTAGCCGGTGACGTTGAGCTGGGCGACCCGCGCCGCCTGCTCGTCGAAGGTGATGAAGAGGAGCTGCTTGTACGTCAGCGCCACGCCGGCGACGACGACGAGAGAGAGCGCGCCCATCAGCCGCGCGCCCTCGGCCGTGACGACCGCGAGGTTCCCGAACAGGTACCCCTCGATGTTGATCGCGGTCAGCCCGCGACCGTAGCTGACGATGAGGGTGCCGACCGCGAAGCTCCCGCTGAGCATGATCGCGATCGGCACGTCCCCGTAGGCGTCGGTGCGCTCGGTGAGCCACTGGACCGCGAGTGCCCCCGCGATCGCGACGGCGAGCGCGACGAGCAGCAGCGAGCTCCCCCACCCGGTCGAGGCGTCGACGAGGATCCCGATCGCGACCCCCGCGAACGCCGTGTGCGCCAGCGTCTCGCCGATCAGCGCCATCTCCCGGTGGACGAGGAACGACCCGACGAGCGGGGCGACGACGCCGACGAGCACGCCGACCGCCATCGACTGCCACATGATCGGGTGCCGGAACACGTTCGTCCCGAACGCGGCGTCCATACCGCGCCCGAACGCGCGGAACCCGGCGTACAGGTCGCTCGCGACCGGGAGGTCCTGCGCCCAGTACAGCAGGAGGAACCCGAGCATCCCGACCGCGACGACCGCCGTGAGGCCGAGCGCGGCGAGCTCGGCGGTCCGTCGAAGCCCGCGTTCGGGCCTCGCGTCCGCGGTCGGGTTCGCCTCCCCCTCGCCGTCCGCGGTCTCGGTCCCGCTCATCAGTGGTGGTGGTGGACGACCTGTCCGGTCGCGCCGTACGCCTCCGAGAGGGCGTCGCTCTCGACGAACGACTCGGTGTCGCCGTGGTGGTACAGCTCGGTGTTGATGCAGGCGATGCGGTTCGCGCGGTCGGTGACGACGCCGATGTCGTGCTCGATGAGGATGATGGTGATCCCGTCGTCGTTCAGCTCGTCCAAGAGGGCGTAGAAGGCGTCGCGCGACTCGGCGTCGACCCCCACGGTCGGCTCGTCGAGCGCGAGCAGGTCCGCGTCGCTCGCGAGGGCCCGCGCGATGTACGCGCGCTGCTTCTGCCCGCCGGACAGCTCGGTGACGAGCCGGTCGGCGAGGTCGCCGATCCCGACCGTCTCGATGGCGTCGGCGACGGCGGCGCGGTCGGCCTCGGAGAGCCGCCCGCGGCCGGCGTGCGCGAACCGGCCCATGGTGACGCACTCGCGGACCGTGACGGGCATCGCGCCGCCGCGGCTCGTCGCCTGCTGCGAGACGTAGCCGATCCGGCCGCCGTCGTCGAACTCGTCGACCGGGCGACCGAACAGCTCGACGGTCCCCTCGTCGGGCTCGTGGAGCCCGAGCATGAGGTGGAGCAGGGTCGTCTTGCCCGAGCCGTTGGGGCCGACGAGTCCGAGGAAATCGCCCGCCTCGACCGTCAGAGAGACGTCTCTCACGGCGGCGGTGTCGCCGTAGGCGAACGTCACGCCGTCGAGGTCGACGATCGCGGTCACTGCGTGTCTCCTCTCTGGGTCGGCCGAACGTTTAGCTCTTTTAGTCCGTCGCCGACGGCGGGGCAGTCGGCCGGCGGCGCCCCGTCGGGATGGCGGGTCACTGCGCCCCGAACGCCCGCTCGAACGCGGGGACGTTGACCTCGGTCATCTGTTCGAGGTAGCCGTAGCCGGCCTCGTTCCACTCCTCTGTGGTCCCGCCGGCCGGGCTGACGGGCATCGTCTCCGTGGCGTCGCTGTTCTCGACGACCGTCTCGGCGAGCCGCGGCGACTCGAAGCGGTCGTAGAGGACCGTGTCGATCCCCTCGGCGTTCACCAGTTCGATGGTGTCGGCGATCTCGCTCTGGCTCGGCTCGTTCTGCGGCGAGACGCCGACCGGCGAGTGGAGCCGGAAGCCGTAGCGCGCCTCCAGGTACTGGAAGGAGTTGTGGCCCGCGATGACGGCCACGTCGCGCTCGGCGCTCTCCGCTATCGACGCGAAGGCAGAATCGACCGCGTCGAGCTCCTCGGCGTACGCGGCCGCGTTGTCGGCGTACGCCTCGGCGTTGTCGGGGTCGGCCTCCCCGAGTCCCGTCGCGATGGTCTCGACCATCCGCGCCGCGAGCACCGGGTCGACCCAGACGTGGGGGTCGTGCTGGCGGTCGTCCTGGCCTCCCTCGTCGCCGTCGTGGTTCTCTTCGCCGTCGTGGTTTTCCTCCTCGTGTCCGTCCTCGCCTTCGTGCGAGTGGTCCCAGTCGAGGAGGTCGCCCTCGACGTCGGCGAGCGCGTCGATAACGGCGACGGAGTCGTAGTCGGCCTCGAGCGTCGCGGCGAGGTCCTGCGCCCACGCGAACTCGGGGCTGTCGAGGTAGACGAACGCGTCGGTCGAGGCGACGTCTGCGGCGAGGTTCCCGTCGGGCGTCCAACCGTGTCCGAGCCGACCGACCTCGACCGGGCTCTCGAAGCTCGCGCGGTCGCCCGCGACCTCGTTGGCCCAGTCGTTGAGCGTGAAGAAGGCGGCGTACCCGCCGTCGAATCCGGCGGACCCCTGGTCCGCGGCGCCCGAACAGCCGGCGAGCGAGGTCGCCGCCCCGGCGGCCAGCAGGCCCCCCCCGCGCTTCAGCACCGACCGGCGTGAGTGAGTCATACCGATCCGTAACGCCCGTTAATAGAAAAGTATTGTTACTTCACAACCCTAAGTTAATAACTGAGGGCCAGAGAGCGGGGCCGATTAACAACGGCGGGGCGGTCACCGACCGCTATCGGCGGGAACGCCGCCGTCCCGCTCACTCCGTGAGATCGACGGTCGTCGCCTCCGCGAGCGACGCGAGCCGATCGGGGTCGACCGCGAACACCGCGCTCGGCGTCCCGGCTGCGCCGTAAACCGTGTCGTACCCGGCGAGCGTCGGGTCGAAGACGGTCGGGAGCGCGGCGTCGTGACACAGCGGCGGCACGCCACCGATGCTCCAGCCGACCACCTCACGGATGCGCGCCGGGTCCGCCATCGCGGCGTCGTCGGCCTCGAAGTGAGCCGCGACCGCGTCCAGGTCCAGCCGGTTCGCGCCGCTGGTGATCGCGGCGACGAGGGAACCCCCGTCGGCGTCGGCAATCGCTTCGCTCTCGGCGCTCCCCTCGCTCTCGGCGACGCCGTCGACCGCGACGTCCTCGCCCGAGAGCGACACCACGATCGTGGAGGCGATCGCCGCGGTGTCGCAGCCGACGGCGTCGGCCGCCGCGGCCGCCGTCTCCGTGCCGGCGTCGAACTCCAACACGTCGAGGTCGACGCCGTATCGGTCCCGCGCCCGTGCCGCGAACTCCGCCGCGCGCTCGTGCATGCGAAGAAGGAGGCCCGCGGCAGAGTATGAAGCTCTCGGCCGCGGCACGTATGGCGGCCGGTCGAAACCGACCGCGTTTCGAGCACGGGTCCCGTCGCCGACCCCTACCGCGTCCGCAGCTCGTCTTTGTCCTTGATCACGCGGGCGTCGCCCTCGCCGGAGGTGACCTCGTTGACGAGGTCGTACAGATCGTTCTGCAGCCCGGCGGGGAACGTGAGCACGCCGACCCACGAGCCGTCGTTCTGCCACTCCTCGCGCTCCAAGTCGCCGAACTCGCGGATCTGCGCCTGCCCGGAGCCCGCGTAGTCCGCGGGGAGCTGGACCGCCATCGTCACCTCCTCGAAGCGGATCGGGATGACGGGGCGGAGCGCCTCGAGCGCGTCGTCGACCTGGTTCTCGACCGGCTCCATCGGATCGATCTGGAACCCGGCCTCCTCCAGCGCGCGCTCGATGCGCTCGGGCGGGTGCGGGGAGTCGTCCATCTGCGGGTTCACCGCGTTGCGGGTGATGGTGGTGACGAGCTGGTTGTGCTTCCGCTCCATCATCTCCTCGCGCTGCTCGGCGGTGATCTGTATCTCCCCGCGCTCGACGATCTCGGGGATGATCTCCAGCGGATCCGTCGTGCCGAACACGGTCTCTAGGTCCTCCTCGGCCGGGCGATCGCCCCGCGAGGCGTTCTCGAACACGTCCTCCGCGGCGATCACGTCCTCCAGGTCGCCCTCGAACTCGCCTCGCTTCATCGCGAGCGCCGCGTCGGGGTCGATCAGCACCTCGAAGCGTTCTCCGTGCGACTCAAGTCGGGCCGTCACGGCCTCGTCGAGCGATATCATACGGGGAGATACCACCCCCGTACTGAAAAAGCCTCCCGCGAGGCGCGGTCCGCCGATCCCCGTCCCGACCGTTCGGTCAGCGGCCCGCCGAGGGACGCTCGTCCTCCCAGTCGTCGCGACAGGCCTGCGAACAGAAGCGGCGGTGTTCGACGTCGGCGCCGTCGACCCAGGTGACGGTTCGGCGACCGACGCCGAGCGCCGGCCCCCCACAGGTCGCGCAGCGCGGCGCGGACTCCTCGTCGACGTCCTCCTCGAGGTCGGAAGTCGGATCTACCATACCCGTCCGTGCGTCCCCGGACACTTGAACCCGCGAAGGGCGGCAGTTCTGGCCGGGCGATCCGGGGACCGGCCGCCGACGTCGACCGCTCCGCCGCGGTCACCGAGGCGGTCGCCCCCTCGTTCCCGCTACCGTCCGAGGGGCCGGTCGCCGTGGACCCGGCGACCCCCGCTCGGCGGCGACCGCCCTTTCGAGGGGTGTTCGACGTCGATCTCCGCGTCGGGCGTGGGATCGGGGAGGATCCGCTCGCGGCCGTCGGGCCATCGGACGACGGCGCGACGCGGCATTGCCCCGCCGAGCCCGAAGTGCGCGACCGGCTCGGTCTGACAGAGGCAGCCGCCGCCGGCGTCGACGGTGCGGCGCTGGATCCCGGCGGTCGTCTCCAGCCTGACGACGGCGCCGCGGGCGGGCGCCCCGTGCCGCGTCGTCGGCCGGACGCGGAGCCACCCGGCGTCGGCGGCGCCCGGGACCTCGTAGGCCGCGATCGGCTGCGCGGCGACCTCGCCGTGGACGACGAGGAGCTCTAAGACGCCGTCGCCGTCGAGGTCGGCCGCCACCGCGCCCGTGCCGAAGCCGTCCGGTTCGGCGGCTGGACCGGGGTCGACGGGCTCCCAGCGAGAGGCGTCGTCACCCGCGTCCGACCCGTCGCCGCCGACCCGCTCGTAGAGCCGGTTCGGCTCGCCCGAGACGTTGTAGAACAGCTCCTCGCGGCCGTCGTTGTCGAAGTCGGCCGCAACGACCGTCCGGACGCGGTCGGGCTCGCTGAGGGCCGCCGGCGCGACGTCCTCGAACCCGCCGTCGGGGCCGTGGCGGAGGAGGCGGTTCGGCCCGTCCTCGTTGCCGACCGCGAACGCGAACGTCCCGCCCTCGTCGACGAGGGCGGCGCCGCGGGTGTCGCCCGCGGGGTCGGCCAGCGCGCCGCCGCCGGTCGAGTCGTAGTGGCCGTTCTCGTTGCGGAAGAGGCGGTTCGGGCCGCGCTCGACGCCCGCGAACAGGTCGCCCTCGCCGGAGCAGTGCGGGACCGCGAGCAGGGACCGACAGCCGCCGTCGACCTCCAGCCCGACGGCGCCGGCCATGTCGGTGATCTCGCCGTCGTCGCCGAGCTCGTAAAAGGCGAGAGGAGCGGCGTAGCCGGAGACGGCGACCCCGTACCGACCGGTCCCGAGGCGGTCGAGCGCGGCGACGGACCGGCCGGCGCGCACGTCGAGGCGGTCGGCGTTGACGTCGAGCGCGAACACGTCCGTCCAGCGGTAGCCGTCGGACTCGAGCCGGCTCAAGAGGAGGTCGGGGTCGCCGCCGCCGTCGACGCCTTTGGTGCAGTTGTGGACGTACACCTCCTCGCAGCCGTCGGCGTCGAGGTCGGCCGCGCAGACGCCCATCCCGTGGCGGGTCCCGTCGGCGACGATGCCGCAGGCCGTGTCGACGAAGCGGTCGCCGTCGCGGGCGTACAGCCGGTTCGGCTCCCCGTAGCCCGCGACGAAGACGAGCGGTCCGTCCCGTCCGGGCGTCACCGCGACGCCGTACCCGCGGACGGGGTCGCCGTCGGCGACGAGGTCGGACCGCTCCGTAAACATGGTCTCCCGTCACCGCTCGGAGAATATGAACTCACGGGTTAGATTCAGCCCGAGAGAAATAAATACGATTTCGTCGGCGGCCGACCGGGGCGGGTTTCGGTTACCGCGACGCTACAGATTCCGCTCGATGTACCGGTTCATCGCGCGAACGCGCGCCTCGTCGAACGTCCACATCCCGCGCCAGACCCGCGGCTCCGTCTCG
The DNA here is from genome assembly GCF_007671725.1 of Halorubrum depositum. Taxonomy (NCBI): domain Archaea; kingdom Methanobacteriati; phylum Methanobacteriota; class Halobacteria; order Halobacteriales; family Haloferacaceae; genus Halorubrum; species Halorubrum depositum. Next base: position 701,993 of record NZ_VCNM01000002.1, read on the forward strand.
ACGGCGAGGAGGCCGACGCCGCCCTCGACGCCGCGCTCGAGGTCCGGGCCGGCGACGTCGTCGACCGAGTGCGGCCCCTCCGGCGGTCTGTAGACGACGAACCAGCTGCGGGTGAAATCGCGGCTGTCGCCGCCGTGGACCACCGCGTCGAGGCCGCGGGGGAGGTCGTCCGGCACCCCGTACAGGTGGGTATCGACGCCGGTGCCGGCCACACTCTCGTACACCTCGCGCGTCCCGACCTCGTCGTCGATCCGGGAGAGCCGCTGGAACGAGGAGCGGAGCGTCCCGTCGCCGGCGACCCACGCCGCGCGCTCGATGAACCGCGAGATGGTGATGAGCAGGAGCTTCTGGCGGTTCGACTCCGGGTATCCGCGGAGCGTGAACGTCGTGTCGTCGAGGCCGCGTATCACCGCCGGCAGGTCGACGTCCGTCAGCGTCCGAGTCCCGGTGATGTACAGGTCGGAGTTCACGAACAGCACGGCGTCGCCGAGCTCGCCGAGCGTCGAGCCGGCGACGACCTCGTCGCCCTCGACGAGCAACGCGAGGTTCTCCACGTCCTCCGGGTCGTCGCCGTCGAACGGGACCGCGTCGTTCCGTCGGAGCGCGTCGACATCGATCACCGGAGCCGCCCCCGCGTCCGCCGAGCGCATCGTCAGCCGCTCGGCGGAGAGTCCCGCTCCGCCGGCGACGCCGACGCGCTCGGACCGGGCGCCGCCGTCGCCCACGAGGCTCCCGTCGGTCACGTCCACCGCGCCCTCCCCGAACGTGTCGGCGAGCATGTTCACGACCGGGTCCGGGTCGGTGCGGTTGACGACCACGATGGACCGCTCGACGCCGTCGAACCGGTCGAGGAGCCGTTCGAGAGTCACGTACCCCGACTCCGAAATTTCGACCCATAAACGTTCGTCCGCGGTTATCCGGTCTGAGAAACGGGTCTATCGGCGTCCCGGCGGCGGCCTTCCGAGGCGGAGCCGAGCGGCGGAGCGACCGACGGCCTGCCGATCAGGCGCCGACCGTCTCCTCCAGCAGCTGGAGCGGGTGTTCGATCTCGTACCCGGTCCCGTGCTCCATCTGCATGGCGCAGGTGGGGCACTCCGTCATTCCCACGTCCCCCTCGGCGTCCTCCATGTGTTCGAACATCTCCTCGCCGATCTTCATCGACTTCTCGTACTTCTCCTCCTTCCAGCCGTACGTGCCCGAGATGCCCGAACAGGAGTCGCCGACGTCCTCCATCGTCACGCCGTCGACGTCGCGGAACGTCTCGACGGCCTGCCGGGAGAGCCCCTGATTGCGGGCGTGACACGGCGCGTGGTACGCGAACGACTGTTCGTCCGCGAGCTTCGTGCCCGCCAGCTCGCCCTCCAGGTCCTCGTTGATCCGGAGGTACTCCAACGCCTCGTAGGTGTGCTCGGAGACGTCCTCGATCCCGTGGATGTCGAACAGCTCCGGGTACTCCTGCCGGAGCGACATCGAGCAGGAGGTACAGGAGGCGATCACGTCGGCGCCCTCGCCGATGGCCTCGATCAGGCTCTCGACGTTCGTCTCCGCGTGCCGGCGCGCGTCCTTCAACATCCCGTTCGCGAACATCGGGGTGCCGGAGCACTTCTGCGGGGGCACCATCACCTCGTAGCCGAAGTGCTCGTACACCCTGACCATCGCCTTGCCGACCTCGGGGGTGTTGTAGTTGGAGTAGCAGCCGTGGAAGTACGCCACGCGCTTGTCCGGGTCCTCCACCTGCGCGCCGCCGCGGGCCTTCCACCACTCGCGGAACGTCTCCGTGGCGAACTCGGGGAAGTCGCGCTCGCTCGTGACCCCGAGGAGCTTCTCGCCGGCCCACATCGCGCCCGGGACCTTCGTCGCGGCGTTCGCCAGCCGGGGCACCTTGCTCGCGATGGACGCGAAGAACCGGTAGTTCGAGAGGATGCGGTTCCGAATGTACTCCCGGGAGAGCTTCTCCATCTGCGATTCGACGAACTGGCCGCGCGCCTCGTTGTGCATCTGCGAGAGCGGCACGGAGGAGGGGCAGGCGTCGTCACAGCGCATGCAGTTCGAACAGGAGGTGATCGACTCGTCGATGTCGTGGTCGTCCTTCCGCTTGAGCCGCCACTGCTCGGGGCCCTGGAACTTCGGCCCCGGGAACTCGTCGTCGACCTCGGCGACCGGACAGGAGGTGTCACAGCTCGTGCACTTGTAACAGGAGTCGGCCCCCTCGCGGAGGTCGAGGTCGCCCCCGGGGAACACGTCGACGGGGTCGTACGCGTCCGGGTCGAGCTCCGCCGAGTCGGAGCCGCCGGTCGCGCTCTCGACGCCGCCGTCGGTGGCCGGTCGCTCGGCCGTCGGAGCGTCGCCCGCGGCGGCGCCGTCGGAGTCGGTACCCGCCTCCGGAACCTCCCCGTCGTCGGGGACGAAGATCGACGGCTGCTCGTCTCGGCCCGCCTTCGGGACGCCGGGACTGGCTCGCGTCTCGCTCCCGTCGTCGCCGTCAGTCGCGCCATCCGGTTCGTTCGCCCCGTTCGCCCCCTCCGAGTCGTCGTGGTCGTCCGTGTGTCGTGTCATTGGGTCGCCTCCGTCGCCGCCTGCCGCCCGGCCACGAGGCCGGTCGCGAGCGACACCCCGCTCGCGGACTTCTCTCGCGCGACGTCCGCGCCGCCGACGACCCCGCCGGCCGCGAAGACGTTCGCGTACTGTACCTCGCCGTCGGCGTCGAGCGGACGCCCGCGCTCGTCGGGGCGCACGCCGAAGCGCGCGTACGGCTGGTCGCCGAACGCGTCGTCGACGAACCACTCGTAGCGGTCGTCCGGCTGCTCGACGCGGAGGTCGAAGACCGGCTCGCGGACGCCCTCGCGGTCCGAGTCGAGCCCCTTGCCGACGAGCCCGCCGGTCGCCAAGACGAAGGCGTCGGCGCCGTACGGCGTCTCGCGGCCCTTCCGGTCGACCGCGACCGCCTCAACGCGCCCGTCCGCCTCGCGCTCGACGCCGACGACGGGGTTGCCGGTCTCGAACCGGACGCCCTCGGCGTCGAGCGCGTCGTAGAGCCGGTCCTCTAACCTGAGTCCGGGGAGGCTCGGCGGCCCCATCGAGATCTCGAACACGTCGGCGCCGAGTCGGTCGGCCAGCTCGGCGCGCACCGCGTCGCCGCGGTCGTCGCCGAGGAACGCCGGGAAGCCGACGCGCTCGACGCGGTCGACGCCGCCCGCCTCGTCGACCACGTCGTGGAGGTGCGGGGCGACCGCCTTCGCCAGCGCCTCGCGGGCGGGCGTGCCGTCGATTTCTTCGTCGTGGTCGAGCGCCTTCGCGAGCCGGGTGACCTTCGTGTCCGCCCGGAACGCCTCCGCGAACTCGACCTCCGCGCCGGCGACGTCGAACGGGACGCCGGCGGCCTCCAGCCGGCCGGCGAACGCCCGCGCGTCGTACTCGGTGAGCGACCGGAAGCCGACGATGAGCGCCGGCCGGTCGTCGCTCGCGAGCCCCGCCTCGGCGGCGGCCGGGTAGCGCGCGGTCGGCTTCACGCTCCCCCCGAACGTGGGGAGGAGCGCGTTGCGGTCGGTGTGGCCCCCGCGGTACGCGTCGCCCGCGAGCTCGTCGAACAGCGCCAACCCCTCCCGGAGCGCGTCCGCGCCGACGATCCGGTAGGGGTGGCTCTCGGGGAGTCGCTCGATCCCCTCGAAGGGATCGGCGAGCGGCCCCTCCGGGTCGGGCCACTCGTCGCGGTCGAGCTCGCGGCCCGCGGTCGGCGGCCCCTCGCGGAGCGGCGTCGCGGGCTCCGTCGCCGGGACGTAGCCGAGCGCGTCGATCAGCCCGGAGGCCTGCCGGAGCGTGCTCGCCTTGTGGGAGACGAGCCGCACGTCGGCGCCCTCGCGCGAGGCCGATATCGCGGCCGTGATCGCCGCCAGCCCGCCGCCGACGACGAGGACGTCGCTGTCGATCGCCATCAGCGACCCCCGTCCGTAGCGGCGGTTCCGGCCTCGCCGCTACCGGCGTCGGACTCGGCCGGGCCACCCGGCGAGCCGGCGTCGAACGCGCCGAAGTCGACCTCGCTATCGAGGTTCGCCGGGTCGCCGTCGCGGTTCATCGTGGTCGCGTGCAGCAGGTGGTTCAGCATCGCCTGCGAGAGCTGCCGGCCCCACAGCGCGTGGCGCTGACCCTTCCAGCGCTCCTGATACAGCTCGTCTTCCGCGTCGCGGACGACGGGCTCCGGGTACTCCCGCGCCAGCTCCGCGGCGATCCGGTGGGTACAGAAGCCGCCCTGGCAGTTGCCCATCGAGGCGCGGGTGCGGAGCCGGACCGCGTTGAGGTCGCTGCCGGCGTCGCCGATGGCGTCCTGCACCTCGGCGCGGGTGACGCCCTCGCACTCGCAGACGACCGGATTCGGGTCAGACGAGGAGAGCACGTCGTCCGCGCGCGACCCGAGCCGCTGCCCGGAACGGCGGGCCACCGGGGACCGGAGCCCGAACTCGTCCATCAGCTCGTCCATGCGCGCCGGGCTCTCCGAGCCGGGCAGCGGCGCGTCGGCGGTGTCGCAGGCCGCCTCGTGACCGAGCAGGTCGCAGACGTGGTCGGAGATGGACTCGGCCATCATCCGGTAGGTGGTTAGCTTCCCGCCGACGATCGTCGTCATCCCGGGGAGGTCGTCGCGGTCGCCGTGGTCGAGCAGGAAGTAGTCGCGCGTGATGTCCGTCGGGTCCTCGGTGCCGGTCCCCGGCGGCTCGTAGAGGGGTCGGACGCCCCAGAACGACCGGAGCGTCCGGGCGTCCTTCAGAGCGGGCACGAGCTCGGAGAGCGTCTCGATCATCAGGTCGACCTCCCACTCCTCCTCGGGGTAGTCCTCGGGGTCGTCGACCTCCTCGTCGGTGGTGCCGAGGATGCAGGCCGTCTCGTGCGGGACGACGATGTCGGCGTCGCCCTTCGGCCGACACCGGTTGATGACGGTGTCGACCTGTCGGGTGTTCATCACCGTCATCACGCCCTTCGAGGGACGCACCTCGACGTCGACGCCGGCCATCTCGCCGACGTTGCCGGCCCACGCGCCGGTGGCGTTGACGACGTGTCGCGCGCGGATCTCCTCGGTCGTGCCGGGCCCGCGGTGGACCCGCTTGCCGGGGCCGGTCTCGTGTTCGACCTCGACGCCGACGACCTCGCCGTCCTCGACGAGCACGTCGGTCACCGGGGCGTGCGTCTCGACCCGGGCGCCGTGCTCGCGGGCGTCGGCCGCGTTGGCGACGCAGAGTCGGAAGGGGTCGACCGCGCCGTCCGGGAGCGCGATCGCCTTCTCGACGTCGCGCGCGAGGTACGGCTCGCGGCGGCGCGCCTCCTCGCCGTCCAGCACCTCGACGGGGATGTCGCACGCGCGGCACCCCTCCAGCTTCTCCTGGAAGTACTCCTCGGAGTCCTCGGGCCGCTTGACGAACATCCCCCCCGTCTCCTCGACGCAGTGGGCGGCGATGTCGCGGAGCACCCGGTTCTCCTCGATACACTCCCTCGCGCTCTTCTGGTCGGAGACCGCGTACCGGCCTCCGCTGTGAAGGAGCCCGTGCATCCGCCCCGTCGTGCCGTGCGTCAGGTTCCCCTTCTCGACGAGCACCGCGTCGAGCCCGCGGCGCGCGAGATCCCTGACGACGCCGCAGCCGGTCGAGCCGCCCCCGACGACCACGACGTCCACCTGTTGGTCCATATCCGACCGCTCGGACCCCGTCCACTTTACTTTACCTCCTCCTCGGTAGTTCGCATAACTATCAGGGACATTCAAGTAGTGCAAGCGTTGGCGTCAGCGATTTCTTTATATACTATCTTTTTCAACCGCGCTCAAAAGCGGATTTTAACAGTTAGATTATTATGGTAGTACATTATGTTCACGAACGGCGTGGTAGCTTCCGTGAAGATATAAGGCGGCGACGACGGTGACGAGCCCCGGACTGCGGCCGTGCGGCCGGCGTGCGGGCCGGACGCGGTCGCTCGGGGCAGGTCACCTCGCGGAGCCGACTCCCGGTCGGGCCGAGACGCACCCGCTCGGGCACGGCCCGAGACGGGGTCGGCGACGTCGCTGCGTGCGGACCAGCGCCACAGGAGGGATCCAGAACATGACACAGTACGTCGGTGCGATAGACCAAGGCACGACCGGTACCCGATTCATGGTGTTCGACCACGAGGGGCAGGTCGTCGCGAACGCTTACGAACAGCACGAACAGATTTACCCGAACCCCGGGTGGGTCGAGCACGACCCGATCGAGATCTGGGAGAACACCCAACAGGTCGTCCTCGACGGGCTCGCGGACGCGGGGCTGGACGCGGACCAGCTCGACGCGATCGGGATCACCAACCAGCGCGAGACGACGATCGTCTGGGACAAGGACTCCGGCAAGCCGGTCCACAACGCCCTCGTCTGGCAGGACCGCCGGACGACGGACCGCGTCGAGGAGATCCAGGAGGCGGGGAAGGTCGAGGAGATCCGCGAGAAGACCGGCCTGGAGTGCGACGCGTACTTCTCCGCGACCAAGACCGAGTGGATCCTCGACAACGCGGAGCCGCTCAAGATGCAGGCCTCCCGCGGCGGCGACCTCCGCGACCGCGCCCGCGAGGGCGAGCTCGTCATGGGCACGATCGACTCGTGGCTCATCTACAACCTGACGGGCAACCACATCACGGACGTCACCAACGCCTCCCGGACGATGCTGTACAACATCCGGGAGATGGAGTGGGACGACGAGCTCCTCGACGAGTTCGGCGTGCCCGAGGAGATGGTCCCCGAGGTCCGCCCCTCCTCCGACGAGGAGTACTACGGCCACACGGACGCCGACGGCTTCCTCGGCGAGGAGGTCCCGGTCGCCGGCGCCTTAGGCGACCAGCAGGCCGCGCTGTTCGGCCAGACCTGCTTCGACGAGGGCGACGCGAAGAACACCTACGGCACCGGCTCGTTCTACCTGATGAACACGGGCAACGAGGCCGTCAAGTCCGACCACGGACTCTTAACGACCATCGGCTTCCAGATGTCCGGCGAGCCCGTCCAGTACGCGCTGGAGGGGTCGATCTTCATCACCGGCGCCGCCATCGAGTGGCTGGAGGACGTCGACCTCATCAACAACGCCGCCCAGACCGCGGAGCTGGCCCGCTCGGTCGACTCGACCGACGGCGTCTACATGGTGCCGGCGTTCACCGGGCTCGGCGCCCCGCACTGGGACGGCCGCGCTCGCGGGACCATCGTCGGGATGACCCGCGGGACGAGCAAGGAGCACATCGTCCGGGCGACGCTCGAATCGATCGCCTACCAGACCCGCGACGTCGCCGAGGCCATGGAGGCCGACTCCGGCGTCGAGACGACCAGCCTCCGCGTCGACGGCGGGGCGGTCAAGAACAACTTCCTCTGTCAGCTCCAGTCAGACATCATCCAGACCGACATCGCCCGGCCGGAGGTCGACGAGACCACGGCGCTCGGCTCGGCGTACGCCGCCGGCCTCGCCGTCGGCTACTGGGACAACGTCGACGAGCTCCGCGACAACTGGCAGGTGGACCGCGAGTTCACCCCCGAGAAGGACCAGGCGGAGGTCGACAAGCTGTACAGCCGGTGGGACGACGCGGTGGAACGCTCCCTCAACTGGGCGCAGGACGACGAGGAGGAGGAATAGATGAGCGCCGAGGCTACGGCGCTGCTCGCGTCCGGCGACCTGCTCGCGCAGTCCGGCGGGGTGCTCGCGCAGTGGAACGCCGGTTCGATCCAGGCGGTGCTCGACATCCTGCTCGATCCGACGATCTGGCTCGGCGCGGCCGCCGGCGGGGCGTTCGGCGCCGCGCTCGGTGCGCTCCCGGCGTTCATCTTCACCGGCTTCCTCGTCATCGCCGGCGTGTTCGGCGGCGACGCGGCCTCGGGGGCCGGCGTCGGCGTCGGGTTCGGTCCCGTCTTCGGGCCGCACATCTCCTTCGCCGGCGGCGCGGCGGCGTCGGCGTACGCGGCGAAGAACGGCGCGATGGAGTCCGGCTTCGACTACCACAACGCGAAGGACATCGGCTTCGCGCTCGGGAGTCGACCTGACATCCTCGCGGTCGGCGCGGCGTTCGGCGTCTTCGGCATCGTGCTCGAACAGACGCTCCGGAACCTGGCGATCCCGACGGACCCGATCGCGTTCACCGTCGTCGCCAGCGCGCTGCTCCACCGGGCGGTGTTCGGCTACTCCGTGATCGGGAACGTCAGCAGCAAGGCGAGCGGCTACTTCGACATGGGGCCGTTCGAGCGCGAGGAGATGCGCGATCCGGACGAGGTGCCCGGCGACGGCGACAAGTCCAGCGAGGACCGGCTCGCGGTCGAGCCGTGGCTGCCGAACATGTACAAGTGGTCGCACGTCGCCGCGATCGGCGCGGCGTCCGGGCTGGCGGCGGCGTACGCCGCGATCCAGACCGGAAACGTCTTCCTCGGGTTCGGTATCAGCGCGGCGACGCTGCTGTTCCTGAACCTCGGCGTCGACCGGATCCCGGTCACGCACCACATGACGCTCCCGGGCGCGACGGCGTGGGCCGCGTTCACCGGCGCGGGCTTCAGCGGCACCGTCGGCCTGATCGCCGGGGCCGGGTTCGGGCTCCTCGGCGCGGTGATCGGGGAGGCCTTCCAGCGCGTCTTCTACGCGCACGGAGACACGCACGCTGACCCGCCGGCGGCGGCGATCTTCATCACGGCGTCGATCCTCGCGGTGCTGTCGATCCTCGGCGTCCTCGGCTCCATCTGGGTGCCGGGCACCTAAACGCCGCCTTCCGATTTTTATCCCGTCGGAAGCACCGAGGCAAGAGCCACATACGAAACGACACCAGCGATGATCCCGACACCAACCGAGGTAACGAACCCGTGAGTGAACGCGAACGCGGCGACGGCGACGACCGACAGGACCACCAGCCCGATGCCGGCGGCGCCGTGGTGATACGCGCCCGCCGTCGGGTGGTCGCTGATCGAGGTCCGGTCCGGCTCGGAGACGCGGACGCTCGCGTGATACGGGATGTACAGCCGAGCGCCGATGCCGGCGGTCGCCGCGGTGATCGAGGCGAACTGAACGTCGACGACGAGCTCGCGGACGAGGAGGAAGGCGGCGATCGCGACGAGCAGCGCGACCGCCTTGCTCCGCTTGTCGGCTTTGACGACCGACTCGTCGAACTCTGGTTCGGACATACTCCGCGGGAGGCGGGCGGGGGTGTTAAGATTGTGGACGGCGGCGGGAGCGGTCCCGTCTCCGTTCCCGCTCCCGGTCGCGATCGCCGGGCGGCGACGGCGTTCGAGGTGGATTTAACGTCGCCGGGCGCGAGGGGCCGGTATGAACGCGGAGACGCTGGGGCTCGAGAGACGCGACGGTCGCAACATGGTCGCGGTCGCCGGGGTCGTCACCCTCGTGGTGGTGGTGACCGCGGAGGGACCGATCGGCGCGCGAGTCGTCGCGGGCGCGATCGTCGGCGCCGTCGCGGCCGCCGTGTTCGTCGCCTCGACGCTGCTGATAAACCGATACAAGCCCGATCACTGGTGAGGCGGCGTCGGTCGTCCGGCCGGAGTCCGCCGCGACAGCGCCGTCGCGGTTCGTGTCTGTTTTATTCGGACGCGCTGGAGGGTCGACCGTGAACATCGACGATCGGATCGAGCGCCGGCTGGGGTACGACGCCGGGGCCGGCGTCCTCGTCGACCTCGACGCCGTCTCGCCCGTCTCGCACGCGGAGTCCCCGACCGGCCGGGGACCGGTGTTCGAGCGGCTACTCGACGTGTTCAGCCCGGCGTTCTCCGGTTCGCTCCCCCCGAGCACCTACGTGCACGGCCCGAAGGGGAGCGGGAAGTCGGCCGCCGTCTCCGCGCTGTTCGACCGGCTGGCGGCACACAGCGGCCCGCGCCGCGCCATCCAGACCGCGACGCGGGCGGTCGAGCCGACGCTGCCGGGATTCGTCTACGTCGACGCGCGGCGCGGCTCGACGCGGTTCCGACTCTACCACGACGTCCTCTCGACGATCGGCGACGACCCGGTCCCCGAACACGGGATCGGCACCGACGAGCTCGCCGATGAGCTGCGGGAGGGCGTCCGCACCGGTCCGGAGGTGGTCGTCGCCGTCGACCACACGAACGAGCCGGAGACCCCGGACGCGACGACCGTCGTCGACTGGCTCACCGAGGTCAGCGAGCACATCGCGCCCGTCTGTCTCGGTCGGGACCCGCCCGACGCGATCGGGTGGGAGCCCGAGGCCGCCGTGGCGTTCGAACCGTACCGGCGCCACGTGCTCGTCGAGCTGCTGACGAGCCGGTGTTCGACCGGGCTCGGGCGCGACGCGATCAGCCACGACCAGATCCGCGAGGTCAGCGAGTGGGCCGACGGCGACGCCCACGACGCGCTCGCCGCGATCGCCGGCGCCGCGATCAGCGCGGAGCGGGCGGGCGCCTCCACGGTCCGGCCGGTCGACCTCGACGCCGGGATCGAGGGCGTGCCGAAGCCCGGCGCCGCGCTGGGGCGGGTGCTCGCACTCTCCGAGAGCCGGCGGCGGCTGCTGTACGAGCTGGTCAGCCTGCCGGAGGACGACCGGGAATCGGTGAGCGCGGCGACGGAGACGATCGCCTCGCGGCCCGCGGTCGACCTCTCGGCGTCCACCGTGCGTCGGGTGCTGTACGAGCTCGCGGACGCGGGGTTGCTCGACCGGGTGACGGTCCGCCAGAGCGGCGGGAAGGGGCGACCGCCGAGCCGGCTCGTCCCGCGGTTCCCGACGCTCGTGTTCCGGGAGCTGTTCGACCGGCCGTCGTGGTCGGCCTGACGCGACCGACCGATCGACCGAGCCGTCGCGGCCGACGCCCGCTGATCCCCCCCCTTTCTCGACGCTCGCGGCCGACTCCCGCCGCGCGCGAACGCAAGACAGTTGCGCCCGGCCGCCCGACCGCCGGTATGGTGCCGCCCCTCGCGTTGGACATCGACGGGACGCTGACGACGCCGAGCGGTCGGATCGATCCCCGCACTTTCGAACTGTTGCCCGACTGGGACGCGCCGGTCGTCTTCGCGACGGGGAAGGCGTTCCCCTACCCGGTCGCGCTGGCGCACTTCCTCGGCCGGGCCGAGACCGTCATCGCCGAGAACGGCGGGGTCGCGCACGTCGACGGCGAGACGGCGGTCCTCGGCGACCCGGCGGTCCCGCGGGCCGTCGTCGAGGCCTACGAGGCGCGCGGCGGGGAGATCGGGTGGGGCAACGGCGATACGGTGAACCGCTGGCGCGAGACGGAGGTGGCGCTGTCGCTCGACGCCGACGAGGCGCTGCTCCGCGAGGTCGCCGCGGCGGCCGAGAGCCGCGTCGAGGTCGTCGACACCGGCTACGCGTACCACGTCAAGTCGCCCGACGTGAGCAAGGGGAAGGCGCTCGAACGCGTCGCCGAGGCGCTCGGGCTCGCCGGCGCCGAGTTCGTCGCCGTCGGCGACAGCGAGAACGACGCCTCGACGTTCGGCGTCGCCGGCGAGTCGTACGCGGTCGCCAACGCGGACGCGACCGCCCGCGACGCCGCCGACGTCGTCCTCGACGAGGGGTTCATGGACGGGACGGAGGCGGTGCTGGCCGAGCTTCGCGAGCGGGGCGGGTGACGGGCCGCGGTCGCCGGCTGTCTCGAGGCCGCCGCGACGCCCCGCCGCAACCGCTTTGTCCGTCGTGAGCGTGTGACGCGGTATGACCGGACGGATCGAGGCGATTCACGTCGCGCCCGAGGCGGGCGCGCCCATGGAGGAGCGAGACTGCGTCGAGGCGGTCTCCGGGCGGGGACTGCGCGGCGACCGGTACTTCCTCGAGCGCGGGACCTACTCGCGGTCGGCGCGCGACGTGAGCCGCGAGCTGTCGCTGATCGAGGGCGAGACGCTCGACGCCGTCGAGCGCGACTACGGGGTCGCCGTCGGTCCCGACGAGCACCGGCGCAACCTCACTACCGGCGGTATCGGGCTCAACCGCCTCGTCGGGACGCGGTTCCGCGTCGGCGACGCGACCTGCGAGGGGGTCGAGCTCTGCGAGCCGTGCTCGTACCTCGAATCGCTGCTCGAACGCGAGGGGGTCCGCGAGGCGCTGGTGCACCGGGGCGGGCTCCGCGCCAGGATCGTCGAGGACGGCGCGATCGAGACCGGCGCGTCGATCCGGATCCTCGGCGACGCGGCGGACGCGGCGCGCCCGCGGCTCGACGACGCGTAGTCGCGAGCGCACCGCGACGACGCGGCCCCGTTCGGCGCCGCACCGCCGCTCACGTCGTGAACAGTTCGGTGTCGTCGGGGACGGCGAACAGCCCCAGCCGGACGCCGGCGTCGAGCCACCCGTAGCCGTACGAGTACGACGCGAGCGCGTTCACCGGGTCGCCGCCCTCGCGGAAGTGTCGCCCGTCTTCGAGGTACGACTCGGCCATCTCGGTCACGTCGGCCGCGGCCTCGCCGAGGGGGGTGTCGGCCGGCGGCCGCGGATCCGCGACCGCCAGCGCGTCCGCGAGCATGCGCTCGTAGCGGTCCGTCTTCTCCTCTAAGTCGGCGCTCATGGGCTCCGGTTCCCGCGAGCGACGCAAAAGTCTCCCGGGGGCGACGGGGCGAGCCCCCGCCCCCGCCGCCCCAAAGCGCAACGACGATACCGACGGAGCCGAAACGGTCGGCCATGTACGAGGCCGTTCACGCCCACCCCGACGGCGACGCGACCGTCGCCCGCCACGCGGCCACCGCGGCGCGGTACGGCTACGACGGGGTCGTCGTCCGCACGCGGGACGCGCTCGCCCCGGCCGGCGAGGACGGCGAACCCCCGGAGGAGGCGGCGACGCTCCGGGAGGCGTACGGCGTCGACGTCGTCGACGCGGTCGAGATCGACGTCGACGACGCCACGAGCGCATCGGGCGCGGTGGGCAACTACCGGTCCGAGCGGACCGTCGTCTGTCTCGTCGGCGGCGACGACGGGCTCAACCGGTTCGCGGTCGAGGAGCCGCGGGTCGACGTCCTCGCGCGCCCGATGGACGGGCCGGGGGAGTTCAACCACGTCCTCGCGAAGGCGGCCCGCGACAACGGGGTCCACGTGGAGTTCGACCTCGGCCCGCTGCTCCGCGCGAGCGGCGGGAAGCGGGTGCGGGCGCTCTCCGACCTGCGGAAGCTCCGCGAGATCGTGACCTACTACGACGCGCCCCACGTCGTCAGCGCGAACCCGCGCTCGCACCTCGCGCTCCGGGCGCCCCGCGAGCTGGTCGCCGCCGCCGAGGCGGTCGGGTTCGACCCGGAGTGGGTCGAGGAGGGGCTCCGTGCGTGGAGCGAGATCGCGGCGCGCAACCGGGAGCGGCGCTCCGAGGCCTTCATAGAGCCGGGGGTCCGACGTGGCAGGTATGAAGAAGACGGTTGAGGAGCACGCGGCGCGCTTCTCCGAGAAGGCGGCGGAGTACGACGACTCGAAGAGCGACGAGTACCACGCGTGTGCGAGCCTCGTCGTCGAGCACGCCGGCCCGACCCCCGACGACGTGGTCCTCGACCTGGGCGCCGGCACCGGAGCCATCGCGCTGGCGCTCGCGCCCGACGCCGAACGCGTGCTCGCCCGCGACGTCAGCGAGGGGATGATGGACGAGGGGCGCCGGAAGGCGGAGGAGCGCGGGCTCGCGAACGTCGAGTTCGCGTACGGCGAGTTCCGCGAGCCCGAGGTCGACCCGGACCAGCGGGTCGACGTCGTCACCTCGAACTTCGCGCTCCACCACCTCGCGGACGACGAGAAGCGCGAGGCGATCCGCGTGATGGCCGCGACGGGGGCCCGCCGGATCGTCCTCGGCGACGTCGCGTTCTTCGAGGAGGCGGACCCGGAGGCGCCGTTTTACGGCCCCGATGTCGACGACCCGGCCACCGTGGGGACCCTCGTCGAGGCGTTCACCGCCGAGGGGTTCGCGGTGACCGCGGTCGAGCGCGTCCACGACCAGGTCGCCGTGATCGTCGCGGAGCGGCTCGGCGGCGACGCGGGCGGGGAGTGAGCCGAGCCCGATGAAACACCTCCCCAAGCACCTCCGACCGCGCTGGCGGTACGTCGCGGTCGGCATCGAGACGTGGCCCGACGCCGACCTCGGACGCCGCTCCTTCCAGCGCGCGCTCTGGTACGCCGCCGGCAACCTGATCGGCGACGCGGGCAGCGCCGACGCCGACCTCACGCTGCTCTCGTTCGCGCACGGCGACGGGACGGGGGAAGCGGTGGTCAGGGTCCGGCACGGCCACGTCGCCGAGGCGCGCGCGGCGATCGCCTGCGTGAGCGAGGTCGACGGCGACCCCGTCGGGATCCACGTCCGTGGAATCTCGGGGACGGTGCGTGCCTGTGAGGAAAGATATATGGGTCGCGCGGGCGCTAATTCGACACAGCGAGACGTCGCGTTCGGGGACGCCGAGCGGCCCGCGGTCGTGCGCGAGGACGCGTGCGACGTGTGGGTCGAGTCGGGTTACGTCGGCGCGGCGGCGTTCGACATCGAGTGATATCATGCAGGGCCAATCCCAACAGCAGGCGTACGACCGAGGCATCACCATCTTCTCTCCCGACGGCAGGCTCTACCAGGTCGAGTACGCCCGGGAGGCGGTGAAACGCGGGACGGCGAGCGTCGGCGTCCGCGCCGAGGACGGCGTCGTCCTCGCGGCGGACAAGCGCGCCCGCTCCCCGCTGATGGAGCCGGCGAGCATCGAGAAGCTCCACAAGGCCGACGACCACGTCGGCGTCGCGAGCGCGGGCCACGTCGCCGACGCCCGCCAGCTCATCGACTTCGCGCGCCGGCAGGCGCAGGTGAACCGCCTGCGCTACGGCGAGGCGATCGGCATCGAGACGCTGACGAAGACGATCACCGACCACATCCAGCAGTACACGCAGGTCGGCGGCGCGCGCCCCTTCGGCGTCGCGCTGATCGTCGGCGGGATCGAGAACGGCGAGCCGCGCCTCTTCGAGACCGACCCCTCCGGCACCCCCTACGAGTGGCAGGCCCTCTCGATCGGTTCCGACCGGAGCGACCTCCGGGACTACCTCGAGGAGGAGTACGAGGAGGGGCTCTCCACCGACGAGGCGGTCGGGCTCGCGCTCGACACCCTCGCGCAGTCGAACGACGGCGAGCTGGCGCCCGACGGCGTCGGCGTCGCCACGATCACCGTCGAGGACGACGACGGCTACACCGAGCGGTCGAACGAGGAGATCGAGGCGATCCTCGACGAGCGCGACCTGCTCGCGGGCGAGGAGGACGAGGACGGCGCCGAGGACGCGGGCGACGCCGAGGACGCGGGCGACGCCGACGAGGAGTAAGGCGCCCGCCGCTCGGCCGTTTTTTTTGGAGCGATCGCCGCGACCGCGGCGACCCGTCCGCCTCGCGCCCGGTCGGGAGAGTTATGCCGACGGGGGCCGACCGACGACGCGTGCAGAAGACGGTACTCATCACCGGCTGTTCCTCGGGTATCGGCCGCGCCGCGGCACACGCGTTCAACGACGAGGGCTGGACCGTGTACGCGACCGCGCGGAACCCCGCGGACGTCGAGACGCTGGGCGAGGCGGGCTGTGAACTGGCCACGCTCGACGTCACCGACCAGTCCGACGTCGACCGCGTCGTCGACCGGATCTTAGACGAGGAGGGGAAGATAGACGCCGTGGTCAACAACGCGGGATACGGCCAGTTCGGGCCGATCGAGGACGTGTCGACCGCGAAGGTACACGAGCAGTTCGACGTGAACGTGTACGGGCCGCACCGACTCGTCAAGGCGGTGTTGCCGGCGATGCGCCGCGAGCGCGACGGGACGATCGTCAACGTCTCGTCGGTCGCCGGGCGCGTCTCGTTCCCCGGCGGCGGCGTCTACTCCGGGTCGAAGTTCGCCCTGGAGGCGATGTCGGACGCGCTCCGCAACGAGGTCGCCGAGCACGGGATCGACGTCGTCGTCGTCGAACCGGGGCCGGTGAAGACGAACTTCTCGAGGCGCGCGCAGTCCGAGGCGGGCGTCGATCCGGACGGAGAGGGCGGCGACGACGCCGACGGAGACGACGGCGTCGACCGCTCCGGCGCCTACGACGAGTTCTACGCGATGTTCGAGGACGCGCAGCTGATCGGCGGCGACGGCCCCGGCGCGGTCGAGCCCGAGCTCGTCGCCGACGCCGTCTACGACGCCGCCAGCGCGACGCGGCCCCCGGCGCGGGTCCAGCCCGGCACGGCCGCCCGCGTCGGCGTGCTCGCGCGCTTCCTCCCCGACGCGGTGTTCGACCGGGGATACGAGCTCGTCCGGAAGTTCACGTCGTAGCGTCAGTCGCCGTTTTCCGCTTCTCCGGGCCCTGATCCGACCGCGAACGGGCTCTCGCCCTCCCGCCACTCCCAGCCCGGGAGCCGCGTCTGGAAACCCGCCGCGAGCGCGGCGTCGAGGTCGTCGGCGCCGGCGGTCCCGGCGTCGTCGCCCGGCGCGGTCTCGTCCTCGCTCACGTGGACGTCCACGAAGTGGAACGTCGCCTCCGCGAGCAGCGACAGCGGGCGGCCGCCGGCGATCGTCGCCGCGAGCTCGCGGCCGAGGACCTCGTCGACGACGAAGCCGGGGTAGTCGCCCGCGACGTCGAGGTCGCGTAGGAGCGCGACGCAGCCGGCGACGTTGACCGCGACCTCGCCGTCGGCGAAGACGGCGTCGACCTCGCGGCGGTACGCCTCGCGGCTCACGGGGGCGACGTCCGTCTCGAACAGCGACCCCAGCCGCTCGCGGGTCTCGTTGATGAGGGGGACGACGACGGGCGCGCGGTCGCGCACCCACGCGTGCTCGTCGCGGACCGTCTCGGGGGTGACGCGCATGGGGATTCGAACGCCGACGCCGGACAAGGGGTTTGCCCTTTGCGAAGGGTTTTATAATAACGGGGGTATACGTCCACCTAAGCGGGTTTTCGCTGGCTGTTCCCGCACGGAACCACCTACGGACAGTACTACCACTATGCCTCCCCCGTCACGGTCGGCCGTTCGGCGACGAGCCGCGGACCGGCGCGCGGACGCGTTCGACGGCGGCGGCGACCCAACTACCCGCGGTAAGATATGAGTCAAGTCGACAAGCAGCTCGATACCCTGAAATCAGAGATCGAACAGGAGATTCCGAACGACATCACGGTCACCGACGTCAAGTACGAGGGCCCGGAACTGGTCGTGTACACCCGCGACCCGAAGCGGTTCGCCGGCGACGGCGACCTGATCCGCCGGCTCGCCTCCAAGCTCCGGAAACGAATCACGGTCCGCCCCGACCCCAGCGCCCTCTCTCCGCCGGCGCGCGCCGAGGAGGAGGTGCGAGAGGTGATCCCGGACGACGCCGGTGTGACCGACCTCGACTTCCACGAGGACACCGGCGAGGTCGTCATCGAGGCGGAGAAGCCGGGGATGGTGATCGGCCGCCGCGGCTCCACGCTGCGGGAGATCACCCAGGAGGTCGGCTGGACCCCCGAGGTCGTTCGGACGCCGCCGATCGAGTCCTCCACCGTCTCGAACGTGCGCGGCTTCCTGAAGAACGAGCGCGAGGAGCGCCGCGACATCCTCGAGCGCGTCGGCCGCCAGATCCACCGCGAGGAGATGTCCGACGACGAGTGGGTCCGGATCACGACGCTCGGCTGCTGCCGCGAGGTCGGCCGCGCGGCCTTCATCCTCTCGACGCCCGAGACCCGGATCCTCATCGACTGCGGCGACAAGCCCGGCGCGGAGGGCGAGGTGCCGTACCTCCAGGTCCCCGAGGCGCTCGGCGCGGGCGCGGCGACGCTCGACGCGGTCATCCTGACGCACGCCCACCTCGACCACTCGGCGCTGTTACCGCTCCTGTTCAAGTACGGATACGACGGGCCGATATACACGACCGAACCGACCCGCGACCTGATGGGGCTGCTCACGCTGGACTACCTCGACGTCGCCGCGAAGGACGGCCGGACGCCGCCGTACGAGTCGGCGCAGGTCCGCGAGGCGATCAAACACACCATCCCGCTGGAGTACGGCGACGTGACCGACGTGGCGCCCGACGTGAAGCTCACCTTCCACAACGCGGGCCACATCCTCGGGAGCGCGGTCACGCACTTCCACATCGGCGACGGGCTCTACAACGTCGCCTTCTCCGGGGACATCCACTACGAAGACACCCGCCTGTTCAACGGCGCGGTCAACGACTTCCCGCGGGTCGAGACGCTCGTCCTTGAGTCCACCTACGGCGGCCGCGACGACTACCAGACCGACCAGGCCGACTCCGAGGAGGCGCTCAAGGAGGTCATCAACGAGACGTACGAGCAGGGCGGGAAGGTCGTTATCCCCGCGTTCGCCGTGGGGCGCTCCCAAGAGATCATGCTCGTCTTGGAGGAGGCGATGCGCGAGGGCGATATCCCGGAGATGCCCGTCCACCTCGACGGGATGATCTGGGAGGCGACCGCGATCCACACCACCTATCCCGAGTACCTCCGCGACGAACTCCGCGACCGGATCTTCCACGAGGACGAGAACCCGTTCCTCGCCGAGCAGTTCAACCACATCGACGCCGGCGAGGACGAGCGACAGGAGGTCGCCGACGGCGACGAGTGTATCATCATCTCCACCTCCGGGATGATCGAGGGCGGGCCGATCATGTCGTGGCTCCGCCACATCGGCCCCGATCCGGACTCGAACCTCGTCTTCGTCGGCTACCAGGCGCAGGGGACGCTCGGCCGCCGGATCCAGAACGGCTGGGACGAGATCCCGGTCGACGGCTGGGGCGGCGGAAGCCGAGGCGACACGCTCACCCTGGAGATGGGGACGGAGGTCGTCGACGGCTTCTCCGGTCACGCCGACCGGCAGGGGTTGGAGAACTTCGTGAAGACGATGAACCCGCGGCCCGAGAAGGTGCTGTGCGTCCACGGCGACGAGCGCTCCGTGCAGGACCTCTCGTCGGCGCTGTACCACGACTACAACATGCGGACGTTCGCGCCGAAGAACCTGGAGACGTTCCGGTTCAAGTAGACCGACCACGGCTCTCCCGCTCGCTTTCGCCGCGTTGCGCCGACGCGAGTCTTTAACCGGCGACGCGGCAACGTCGGGCCATGCGACTCGCGCTCATCGCCCACGACGAGCTGAAAGACGAGATGGTGGAGTTCGTCACGAAACACGCCGCGGCCCTCGGCGAGTGCGAGCTCGTGACGACGGGGACCACCGGAAAACGCATCACCGAGGAGACCGGCCTCGCCGTAAACCGGCAGGCGTCGGGCCCGTACGGCGGCGACCTCCAGATCGGTGGGATGATCGCCGACGACGCGATCGACGGCGTCGTCTTCCTCCGCGACCCGCTCACCGCGCAGGCGCACGAGCCGGACATCTCCGCGCTGCTGCGCGTCTGCGACGTGAAGGACGTCCCGCTGGCGACCAACGTCGCCTCCGGCGAACTGCTCGTCGACGGGCTCCTCGATTCGCCGTGACCCCGCTCCGCTTCCGAGTATCAGATCGGATAGCGGAGGCCGCGGCGTTTTAGGCCTCGCCGTCGTACCCCGCACCGATGACCAATCGCTCGGCGGCCCGCCACCAGATGGCCCGGCTCGCGGCGCTGGCGGTCGCGCTGCTCCTCGTCTCGGCGCTGGCCGCGAGCGGCGCGGCCGTCGGCCTCGGGGCGGCACAGACCGGCGGCGACGCGCCCGGGAACGACACGCGCGAGGGCGATATTCCCGAGAGCAACGATTTCGAGAGCGACGCTCCCGGCGCCGTCTCCGCGCCGCCGACGCGGTGTTTCGCGGGCGACGGCTACCCGATCTCGATCGGCGAGACGGGCGCGACGATCGACGCGGTCGTCCACCTCTCCGTGCTGACCGACCCCGCCGCCGGCAACGAGTTCGGCCTGGAGGCGGCCGGGACGCTCGACGGCGACCCCATCGTGACGCTCGCCGCGGGGGTCCGGCTCACCGCGCGCGAGGCGATCTCGAACGGGATAGACCCGTTCGCGGCGTTCGACGTGCTGTACGCGTACGAGCTCGACCTCCCGATGTTCGGCGGCGCGATCGGCGACTCGGAGTACCGCGGCGAGGGCTCCCCGATCGAGTCGAGCGCGGGCACCGCGACCTGCTGAGTCGGCGCGCGCCTCGCGGTCCGCTACTCGTCGTCTTCGCCGTCTCCGCCGTCCCCTCCGCCCGCCGGCGACCGGACCCCGCGCACGATCCCCAGCAGCTCCCGCCGCGCGTCTTCGGGACTCCGGCCGTCCGGGTACGCGTCCGATCCGAGCGGGTAGGCGCCGCCGGCGAGGAGGTACTCGTCGGTCGCCCACACCGCGAACAGCGCCTCGACCGGGACGGTGTCGCGGGCGCCGCTTTCCTCGCCGTCGGCGTCGACGACGCCCTCGTCAGTACCGACCCGACAGTCGCCGCGGAAGGTCCAGAGCGTCGCGCGCGAGGCGGCCGGGTCGTCGACAGCGATCTCGCGCTCGCCGCGGCGCTCGACGGCCTCGACGTCGCGCTCGGCGAGCCGGTCGCGGAACCCCTCCCGAGCCCGCCGCTCGACGAGCCGCGTGAGCGCGGCGTTCGGTGTCGTCTCCGGGCGGATCCGGAGACGACTCGCGAAGCAGAAGGGGCGCGGCGGGGGGTCGTCCGTCCGCTCGTATCGCACCGTGCTCGCGGTCACCGAGATGGGGCCGGCCGCGAACGGTCGGTCCGTCGTCTCGGCGACGCGTCGCCAGCCGTCGAGGCGGTCCGTGGGGACGACCGGCGGGTCCATGGTCGGCGTTCGCCGCGAGGGTAATTAAAGGCGGGCGGAGCCGGGGGTGACTCGGGCGGAGGCGGCTCGGCCGGCGAGCGGAGAGCGGGCCGCCGCGGATCGGGTCAGTGGTCGTCTTCGCGCCACTTGTGCTCGCACTCGGTGCAGACGAAGAAGCGGGTCTCGGACTCGTCGGCCGAGCGGATCTGCTGCATGTACCAGTACGCGCGGTCGTTGCCGCACTCCGGGCAGTGGGCGGTCGTCTGCGGGAGCCCCTTGTCCTCCGCGTCGCTCACGTCGATGATCTCCGACTCGACCTGCGACTCGGTGGTCCACTCGTCGTCGCCGTCCTCGCGGCCGATCTCGTGGCCGCAGTCCTCGGAGCTACACACCCAGTGGTCCTCGCCCTCGCCCGACTTCATCATCGAGCCGCACTCGTCGCAGAACTTCATGGCGGAACCAGCCGCGGATCGTATATAAACGACGGGATCGCGGACGAGCGGCGTCGATCGCGTCGACGGCGGTTCGCGCGCTATTCGCCGTCGAGGTGGTCGGCGAGCGCGAACCGCACGCGCTCCTCATCGCTCCCCTTCGTCTCCCGACCGGTGACGACGATCTCGCCGATCTCGGCGGTGTCGCCGACGTGGGTCCCGGCGCAGGCGGTGCGGTCGTACGGGTCCGCGCCGGTCTCCGCCCCGGCGTCGTCGGCGCCCGCCGCACCGATCTCGACGATCCGGAGCTCCCGGATCGAGTCGGGAAGGAGGTCGATGCGGGTGCGCTCCGGGTCCAGCGTCGCCTCCGCCTCCGCGCGGTCCATCGCGTAGCTCGTGACGGGGCGTTCGTCGGCGACGAGCTCGTTGAGCCGCGCCTCGATCCGGTCGAGATCCGTGTCGTCGAAACGGTCGTACGCCGCGTCGAGGTGCGCGTGGTCGTCGTACAGCTGGTTCCCGGTGGTCCGCGCGTCGAACTCGTTTAACAGAAGCGCCGACAGCAGGTGTTGGGCGGTGTGGTACCGCGAGTGAGCCGACCGACGCGCCGCGTCGATCTCGCCGACGACCGCGGTACCGGGCTCGGGCGGGGACCGTGAGCTCCCTCCGTCCGTCGCCGCGAGAGTGTGGTAGATCGTGTCCTTCTTCTGCACGTCGACCACCCGCCACCGGGCACCGTTCTCCCCGTCCGCGACGCGGAGCGTCCCCGTGTCGTGCGGCTGGCCGCCACCGGTCGGGTAGAAGTGCGTCCGGTCGAGGACGACGCGGTCGTCGAGCGCGCGCTCGACGGTCGCCTCGAACGTCGTCACGGTGTCGTCGGCGAGGTACAGCTCCTCGGTCATATCCGAAGGGAGCGCTTCCGCCGGCTTAGGTGGTGCGCTCGGGGCGAGACGCGCGTGGGGAGCGCGGCCGTCGAGGAGCGGCCGACCGCCGCTCTCAGATCCGATACTCGGACGTCGACGTTTATCCGTGCTCCCGGCGTACGCGGGTACATGAACCGTCCCGACCGGGCGCAGAGCGAGGTGATCGGCGTCGTGCTCCTCCTCGGACTCACGATCACCGCGGTCGGGATCACGGTCGCGCTCGGGTCGACGGCGCTCGCCGACGTGCAGTCGTCGGCCGACGTCCAGCGGATCGAGGGGGCGATGACGCAGGTCGACTCGAAGGCCAGCCTCGTGGCGCACGGCGGGTCGACGAGCCAGCGCGTCCGGCTCGACCCGGGGCGGAGCGCCGACGTGCGCGTCGACGGCGACGCGGGGGTGATGCGGATCGAGGTCGAGGCGGAGAACGAGGCCGGCGACCTGGAGACGGTGACGGAGAACGTCACGCTCGGCGCCATGGTCTACGAGCGGGGCGACGACCGGGTCGCGTACCAGGGCGGCGGCGTCTGGCGGTCGAACGCCGGCGGCTCGTGGATGGTCTCCCCGCCGGAGTTCCACTACCGCGGCGACACCCTCACGCTCCCGCTCGTGACCATCGACGGGGCCGACGGGCGACTCGGCGACGCGGCGGTCGTGACGGGCACGTCGAAACACCCGGAGGGGCTGTTCCCCTCCGAGAACGTCTCGAACCCGCTGCTCGGCGGGAACGTGACGATCACGGTCGAGAGCGAGTACGCGGAGGCGTGGGGGCGGTTCTTCGAGACGCGGACGCGGGCGAACGTCACCCAGGTGTCGCCGACGGAGGTCCGCGTCGCGCTCCGCACGGAGACGGTCCACCCCACGCTGAGCGCGAGCGTCTCGTCTGTGGGCCGGTCCCGTCTCGACACGGGCGGGATCGACAGCCTGTACGCCGACAGCTACGACTCTGCCGGCAACACCCCCTACCCCGGACGCGACAACGCGAACGACGACGCGACAGTCCAGACCACCGGAGAGTTCCGGCTCACGGCCGGCGGCGGGGGGAACACCGAGTCGATCGAAATCCGCGGCGACCTCGTAGCGGAGTCGTACAACATCCCGCCCGGACAGGAGGACAAGCTGAACGTCACCGGCGAACGACGGACCGACGACTCCCTGAGCGAAGCGGATCCCATCTCGGGCGCTATAAGCGAACGAATGAACCGAGTCCGGGACCAGAACCTCGAATCCGGCAAGACGATCGACAACGGACTCGCCCACGACAACGGAAGCGTCTGGACGATCGGCGAGGACACCTACGTCGACGGCGATGTCTCGGTCTCGAACGGCAGCACGCTCCGGATCATGAACGACGCGACCGTTCACGTCGACGGTGCGCTCACCGTGAGCGAGGACGGAAGCGAGGTCGAACTCGGAGACGCGGGCGACGTCGACGTCCTCGTCGAGGGCGACTTCTCGATGCTGGACCAGTCGACGCTTCGAGCCCAGGGCGGCGACCGCAAGAGGCTGTTCGTCGACGGCGCGGTGGAAGTACGGAACGACGCGTCGGTCACGACGGCCACCGGAACCCGCTTCGAGCTGTACAACACCGGCAACGTCGACGTGACGGACCAGGCGCGGATCGCCGCCGACAGCGACGTGACGAAGAACCTGTGGCTGTACTCGAGCGGAGACGACGTCTACTTCGCCGGCGACCAGACCGACGGCATCGACTTCGCGGGCGTCATGTACGCCCCCACGAGCGACGTGGAACTCAGAAACCAGATGACGTTTAAAGGGTCGTTCACCTCCGGCAGCTTCGAGTTCGACGACGCCGACCTCAGCCTCCACTACGACGAGTCGCTCAGGGAAGCCAAACCGTTCGAGGGCGACTCCGTCCCCGTGGTGAGCCACCTGCACGTCTCTCGACACCGAGTGACGATCGAGGACGACTAGCCCGGCCGAGCCGCTCGGAACGAGGCCGCTCGCGGGGCGACCATCAGCGCCGGAGCTCGACGAGACGGACGGTCTCGCGCACGTACACCTCGTCGTCGTGCGCGAGCTCCGCGACGGCGACGCCGTCGGCGCCCGCGGGGGTCGCGTCCGAGAACCCGTCCGCGCGGTCGAAGTAGCGGGCCCACGCGTCCGAGTGGTTCGTCTCGACCCAGAGGTACAACGTCTCGCCGCTCGCGGCGTCGAAGCGCGCCGTCTCCGAGTCCGCGTTCGGGTCCTCGACCGCGGTGATCTGGACGGTGCCGTCGCCGGCGACGCGCTCCGCCCCGTCACCGCGGGCCAACGCCACGATCGGAATCGTCGTCCGGCCGTCGGCGGCGACGAAGCGCGGTTCCGAGAGCATCACCGAGCCGTCGCCGTCGCCGCGGACCAGCGCCCCGGCGTCGTAGGCGATCGTCGTGTCGCCCTCCTCGTACGCGATCGTCCGGGACGTCCACTCGTCGAGCGTGTGGTTCGCGACGTCGTCGGAGTCGTTGGTGGTCGCGAGGACGACTCGCGTGCTTTCGCCGACCGACAGCGTGCCGCCGGCCAGCCGGATCTCGGTCGCCCGGTTGGGGTCGCCGTACCGCTGGACGTCCCGGAGGTTGTCGTCGAGCACGTCGAACGCGCGCTCGACGTTGGCGACGCGCTCGGCCTCCCGGCGGTCCTCCACGCCCGTGATGCCGACCGCGAACACCGTGCCGATCGTGATCGTGATCAGCGAGAACACGAGGATGTAGCCGACGACGTCGCTCACGCCGCGCTCGTCGTCCGCGAGCGAGGGAACGCCGCCGACCGAGATCGTCCGGTTCCGCCCCCGCCGGCTCATCGCTCCGTCACCTCCAGCCGCCCGGTCGAGCCGTTATACCGGATCCGGATCGGACCGCCACGGACGCGAGACGATTCGACGGACAGGTTCGCGGCGTGCGGGATCTCGGCGACCGCTTCCGGGTCGTCGGTCCGCAGCGTCACGGCCTCGCCGTCGACCGCGATCCGATAGGGGCGGCCCGCGATCCGGGTGGGCAGATCGACGTCGACGGCGACGTTCGCGTCGGGGGCGCCGGCCGGGCGGTCGACTTCCGCCGCGCGGGCGAGCCGGTCGGCGCTCTCGAGGTTCGCGACCGCGGTCTGTCCGACCACGGCGAGGTCGCCCCTGACGACGCGGTCCGTCTGCGAATCGACGACGCCCCCGATGCCGATGACGACACCCGAGAGCAGCACCGCGCCGATCGCGAGCGTCAGCACGTACCCGACGGTGACGCTCACGGCGCGTTCGTCGCCGCGGAAGCAACGGTCGCCGCCGCCGTCCACCGTCCCGTGCTCACGCATCGGGCTCACCCGGGGCGACCCGGACCGTGGTCTCGAACCGGAGCTCCGCGGTGCGGTAGCTGAGGTCGATCCGCGCGTCGTACACCGCGGGGGTCGCGGTGTGGTCCGAGGCGACGGCGTCTCCCGTATCGGGGCGCGCGGTGGCGGTCACCGTGCCGTTCGCCGCGTCGGTCCGTTCCATGGTCACGTCGTAGGGGGTTCCCAGCGCCCCGGCGCTCGACGGCCAGAGCCCCGGACAGGGCTCGTCGCCGAGCCGCTCGCCGGTCAGATCGACCGCGACGCGGTCGGCGGCCGGCGCCGAGCAGACGACCGTCGGGGCGCTCCCGTTCTCGCCGACGGCGACGGTGACGTCGCCGGTCTCGTTGTACACGTACACCTCCCGCGTCTCGTTGACGCCGTCGTCGAACTCGAGGAAGAAGGCGTTCGTGTCCGCCCCGCTCGCGTCGGTCGACGAGAGGTTGGCGGAGTCGACCGCCACGACGAACCCTCGGATCTGAGCGACGTCGAGCGCGAGCGTCGCGTTCGAGTCGCCGGTCCTGTTCGCGGTGAGGTTCCCCGTCACGTAGCTCCCGCCGCGGATCGACGAGGGGTCGGCCGCGACGCGGGTCACCCCGCCGCGATCGGCGTACGCCCGGGCGAGGTGCGCATCGAGGTCGGCGGTCCCGTTCTCGACGGCGGTTGCCGCCGCATCGTGGTCCGAGAGTCGGTTCCGGTTCGTCCCGTCGATCAGCTTTCCGGTCTCCTCGACCGCGGCGGCGCGGACCTCCAGCGCCTCCCCGTCCGCGGCCTCGACCCCGCGGGTCGCGACGTTCTCGCTGTAGATGCTCGCGTTCAGCAGCACCACGAGCGCCACCAGCGAGACGGCGACGACGAGCCCGGAGACCAACAGGAGCTGTCCGCGGTCCGCGTCGCGGAAGCGTCGGCCGCCGCGAACACCGTCGTCGCGGGAGCCGTCACCGCCGGACGGCCCGGGAATCACAGCTGCCATACGACGATGCGCACCTCCAGCCTGTCGTACACCGCGCCGCCGCCGGCGTCGGTCGCGTAGAACTCGCCGCTGGCGCTCCCGTCGGAGAGCATCCGCAGCGTCGTGTTCTGGTATCCCGGGGCGGTCAGGTTCGCGTCGTCGGTCAAAACGACCGTGCGCGTCGCCGTCACGGCGTTGTCGCTCGGCGCGCCCATGTTCACCAGCGTCGTCTCCTCCTCGTTGCCCGCCCCGTGTCGGATCCGGACGTTGAACGCGATCCGTCGCTCACCGAAGCTCGCGTTCAGCGCCTCGCCGAACGCGTTCGGCGGGCCGCCGCTCGTGAAGTAGCTCGGGCTCCGTTCGTCCGTGAACGATTCCCTGTCCGGGTCCCAGCGGAGCAGCGCCGCTTCGAGGTCGCCGTTGGCCGCGCTCGTCTCCAGCAGGTCGTTCGCGACCGCCCGCTGCTGGTTCTCCAGATGCTGGTTCGACGTGCTGGCCGACAGCGGCGTCACCGCGGTCGCCTGCAGCGCGAAGGTGAGCCCGGCGACGATCAGTATCGCCGCCGCGAACGCCTCCAGCGTGTGCGCCTGCGCGCGGTCGTCGGTCGCCACGGTCACCACACCCACACCGTGAGCCGGTACTGGTCGCCGTCGATCGAGACGAGCCGCTGCGAGACGCTGACGCCGCCGCGGTCGACGCGGACCGGGTCTCTCGTGCTGCGGCGCATGTCGACCGTGTGCGTGCCGTGCTCCGTGTCGACGGTGACGGTCGATGCGTTGCCGATCGGGTCCGGCTCGCTCATCGCGTGGACGACGACGAGCACGTCGTCGTCGAGCCCGAACTCCGCGGCCGTGTCGTTCGCGACCCCGGCCGGACAGCCGGCCGCGGCGGCGAGGGTGGCGTTGCCCGCGTCGCCCTCGAAGTAGGCGGCCGTACACGCCGGCGACAGCACCGCGGGCTCCGTCGGCGACGCGGCGAGCAGGTCGCCGGCGAGCCCCGCGGCGACGCGGTCGCTCACGACCGGCGAGGCGGTCGCCGCGCCGGCGAAGGGATCGAACACGGTCGGGACGAACGCGATCACGAACCCGAGCGTCAGCAGGAAGACGCTCGCGCCGATAGCGAAGTCGATCGGGGTCTGCGCGCGGTCTCTCGCGAGCGGTCGGCGAGAGGTGGCCGCGCGCCGGTCACCCGACATAGATCCACACCCCCAGCGCGAGCGTCATCAGGACTACCGCGAACTTGACGCCTGAGATGATGTCGGCGCTGCGGATGTAGCCGCTGATGAACCCCGAGAGCACCGCCTGCAGGGTCACCGCGTGGAAGAACAGCATCGAGAGGACGGCGGGATCCACGCCGCCACCGCCCCCGAACCCGGCGCCGCCGCTCGCGCCGCCCGCGGACTCCCCCTGCGACGAGAGGTCGCCCATCACGTCGATGAACTGGGTCTGGAGGATCGCCATCACGCCGAGCAGCGTGACGTACGTCATCACGATGATCGCCACCTGCATCCGGGTCCGGGAGATCCGTTCGCGCTCGATGTCGTCCTGGTTCTCCGAGGCCTGCGCCGCCGTCGTCAACACGTCCGTGATCTGCGAGGAGGCCTCCTGTGACTCCGAGATGAGCTTCACCGTCCGGGCGAGCCGCGGGACCGCGTACTTGTTGTTGAACTCGACCATGGCGTCGCGGAGGCTCATCCCGTAGTTCACCTTCGCGTGGATCACCTCGAACTCCTCGGCGAGCTGGCCGGTGGAGGTCTCCGAGACCGTCTGGACCGATTCGAGCAGGGTCTGCCCGGTGTCGTTCGCCGAGGAGAGCTTCCGGAGGCTCTCGGAGAGCTTCCCCGTGATCGCCCGCTTCGAGCGCTGGCTCCACTCGTGGAAGGCCGCGAGGGGCCCCATCACGAGGTACGCCGGGACGTAGATCCAGACGAACGCCGACCAGACGGGGCGAGCGACCCACCCGTCGAAGGTCGTCGGCGCGTTGCCGGTGAGCGCCGCGATGGCGACGATCGCGACCGCGGCCGGCACGGTCAGCGCCAGCGTGTACAGCGGATTGTCGCGCAGGAAGACGTGCGGGGCCGAGACGATCTGTTTCGTCTTGTACGTCCCCTCCCGGTCGCGGATCCGGTCGAAGACGCCGAAGCGACCGACGAACCCCTCGATCAGTCCGAAGTGGAGGAGCCCCTCCTGGCTCGTCTGTCGGAGGCGCTCGCTGCCGCCGTCGGGGCGGAGGTAGCCGTCGCCCGGCTCGTCCTGCTTGACGGTGGAGACGAGCACGAGGAAGCCGATCCCGGTCAGCGGGATCAGCACGTACACCGTCGCGTACAGCAGCCGGTCGTCGGCCTCGCCCATCATCCCCATGATGACGAGGATGATGATGAGGAGGAGGGGGAATAAGGAGAGCGTCATGTACATCTCGCCGAACAGCTCCAGCGTCTCCAGCGTCATCTCGCGCTCCTGTTTCGACGTGCGGAGGTGTTTCTCCTTTTTGTCCTTCAGGAAGCTCTCCATGTCGCCGCCGGAGTTGACGATAGAGAGCATGTCGGCGAGGAACTGCGAGAGCTCGTCGGAGGGGGTCTCCATCGACTGCTGGCGGATCGCGTTCCGGTAGTCGGTGCCGAAGTACTCCGTCTCGTTGACGATGCTCTGGAACTCGCGGGAGACCTCGCCGTACGTGTCCTCCGCCGTCGCCATCGCGCGGAGGATCTCGAGCTGGTTGAGCCCGCCGACGGAGAGCGCGTACATGAACGAGACGGAGTCCGCGAGAAGGAGGTTGATCTCGCGCTTCCGCGCGGACGCCCGCGAGTAGGGGATCGCGACGACGGTGCCGAACCCGAGCGCGAACCCGATCGAGCCGAAGACGAGGCCGCTTATCAGCACCGCGGTCGGCACGACGAGCGACCGCAACAGCGCCTGTATCTCCGGCGTCGGCGCCGGCACGCCGAGCGACAGCGTGCTCGGGTCGATCAGCCCGAGCGAGAAGACGCCGTAGCCGATCAGCGTGCCGAGCGCCCAGAGGAGCCCGCCGACGAGCAGTCCCGCGCCGAGCGCCCGCGAGACGTACATCTCCACCTGGTCCGGCATCCGGGCCTCCGCGAGCTTGCGCTCGACGTCGCCGACGAAGTCGCCGTCGGCGTCGAACAGCAGCTCGAAGACGGGGTAGAACAGTTCCGCGAGGACGTCGGCGTCGGCGGAGCCGTCGCCGACCCCCGTGTCGAGACTCACGCGAGCCACCTCGTCGGGGACACGACGCTACCGCTCCTCCGGGGATTCGACCGTGCCGAACCCCCAGTCGCCGATGTCGTCGTCGCCCTCCGCGTCGTCGTCGCGCTCGACGGTCGGCCCGTCGTCGCGCTCGACGGTCGGCCCGTCGTCGCTCTCCGCCCCCTCGTCGCTCTCCGCCCCCTCGTCGCTCTCCGCTTCGTCCTCGCCTTCCGCCGCCGCGTCGTCGCCCTCGGTGTCGCCGTCCGGATCGCCTTCGTCACCGTCGGCGGCGGCCGGATCCAGCACGTCGATCCCCTCCTCGAACGGCTCGTCGAAGTCGATCGCGCCGCTTCCGGCGGCCGGATCGGCGTCGGTCACGTCTCGGAGGCCGTCCCCCGGAGACGAGCCGTTAGTCGCCTCAGTCCCGGTCGCGCTCGCCGGTTCGCCCGACGCCCGGGACCGATCGCTCGGCCCGACGCCGGGGCTCCCGTCGACCGGGCTCGCGTCGGCGACCCCGTCGAAGTCGTCAGTCGACGATCCGTCGGTCGACGATCCGTCAGCCGTCGTCGTCTCGGTCGCCACCGGCTCGGTCGTCACCGCCTCTGCCGCCGTTCCGTCGAGCGGCGCGCTCTCGCCATCCGCGACGCGGTCGGGGCGTTCGGGACCGGCCGCGTCCGGGTGGAGCGCCGCCGCATCGCGGGCCGTCTCCGCGAGCGCCTCGCGGTCGTCGTCCGGCGTCGCTTCCACGTCGGCGGCGGGCGTCACGTCGAGCAGCGCGTCGGCGACGGAGTCGGGCATCCGGCCGCGGTACTCGGCGAACAGGTCCTCGGCGTCGGCGAGGATCCGCTCGACCTCCGCGCGGCCCGCCTCGTCCGGCTCCGGTCGGGGCACCATCTCCTCCTTGTCGCGGTCGACGTTGATGAGGACGGACTCCATCTCTCGGAGGTCCTCCAGCGAGCGCTCGAGCCCCTCGTTGGCCATCAGCGCGAGCACCGTCTCCGGGTCGTTGATGAACGCCTGGAACGTCGCGGCCACCTGCGCGTAGCTGTTGAGCCCTCGGTCGATGAGGTACGCCAACACGACCCGGCGCTTCCGGAGCTCCTCGTTCAGCGTCTCGCGGCCCCAGCCGCGGTCGAACATGATGTCCTCGAGGGTGTTCGAGTCGCCCATCTGGAGGAACTCGTCCGTCTCCGCCTGCCACTGGAACACGTCCTGGACGTTGATCTCGTCGTTCTCGGCGTCGTAGTGGTTGATCTCGGTCAGCGACTTGTTCCGGCGCACCTTCTTCCCCTGCACCCGAGTCGACGTCTGGACGGAGACCAGATCGAGGGCCGTGAACATCGTCTTCGAGACGTTGATCGGCTCAGTGGTGAACCGCTTGAGCACCTCCCCGACCGTGTCGGCGTGGAAGGTGGTGTAGGTGGTGTGGCCGGTCGACATCACCTGGAAGGCGGTCCGGCCCTCCTCGCCGCGGATCTCGCCCATCACGATGTAGTCGGGGCGCTGGCGGAGCGCGGCCTCCAGTAAGTCGAACTCGTCGATGTCGCCCTTGTCGTCGTCGGAGAAGGAGGGGCGCGTGACGGAGGCGATCCAGTTGCGCTGGGGGAGCTCGACCTCGCGGGTGTCCTCGATGGAGACGATCTTCGCGTTCGAGGGGATGAAGAGGGAGACCGCGTTCAGGCTCGTCGTCTTCCCGGAGGCGGTACCGCCAGCGAAGATCAGGCTCTTGTGGTTCTCGATCGAGAGCCAGAGGAACGCCATCTCGTCGAGCGAGAACGTCTTCCAGTTGATCAGGTCGATCGGCGTGAACGGGATCTCGTTGAACTGCCGGATAGTGTAGTTCGTCCCGTGGTCCGACACCTCTCGGCCGAGCGTCAGCTGGGCGCGGGAGCCGTCCGGGAGAGTGGCGTCCACCTGCGGGCGCCGCTTCGAGATCCCCTTTCCGGAGCGCTGCGCGAGCTTCACGACGAAGTCGTCGAGCTCGTCGGTCTCGTGGTAGACGTTGGTGATGATCTGCTCGTAGTCGGAGTGGTAGACGAAGACCGGGGAGTTGTACCCGTCACAGGAGATGTCCTCCACGTTGATGTCGTACTTGATCGGGTCGATCCGCTCGTAGCCGATGAAGTCTCGCTTGAGGTAGTACAGGAGCTTCTCCACCTGGTGGTCCGACAGCGTCTCCGGGTCCTCGGCCAGCACCGCCGGCTCGGGGCGAGCGAGGATCTTCGCCGGCGCCGACTCCGCGTCCGGCTCCGCGGGGGGTTCGTAGCCGAGCGACTCCGTGATCCGAGCGGCGATCCCCTCCGTGACGTCGAACCCGAACCGGTCGACCGCGTCGTCGACGAGGTCGTCGATCACCCCCCGGTCGCCGGCCTCGCGCTCGTAGAGGTCGTACCGGTCGAGCAGGGTGAGCGCCTCGTCGACGATCACCTCCTTGCGGAACTCCTCGTCGCCCCCCGCGATCGCCTCGTCGGCGTACTTGATCGAGGTGCGGAGCTTCCCCGTCAGGAACTCGACGAGGTCCGTCTCGATCTCGGTCCGGTACGGCTGGACGGCGTAGTACTTCACCTCGTTCTCCTTCGTCGAGCGGAACACGATCACGAACGCGTACGGCTCGTTCACCCAGTAGCGCTCGATCTCGCGGAAGTGGGTCTTCTTCGGCATCGGCACCGCCTTCTCCAGGTCGTACCGGTTCGCGAGCGTGGTGTCGCCCGCGGCCGTCGAGAAGAACGCGTCCTCGTCGACCTCGGGGTTCACGTTCACCGTGCGCTCGTCGACCAGGTCGGCGAGTTCGGCGGCGGCGCTCCCGCCCGCGCCCAGCAGATCCTCGGTCCGATCGGGGTCGAACCCGAGCGCCTCGGTCTTGTCCTCGTGGGTGAACTCCAGCGGCTCGTCGTCCTCGTCCATCGGCGGGTTCCCCTCCTCGTCGAGGAAGTACTCGTCGCGGTAATCGTCCCACGTGTAGTACCCCTTCAGGACCGGCACCGAGTAGAGGTCGTACCGGGCCGAACACAGGTCCCAGAGGACGTCGCCGACGGCCGCGGCCGCCCGGACCCGGTACGCCGTCTCCGAGGGGTCGAAGCCGAGGAACTCGCTCGGGTCGACGTCGACGCGGGCCCACTCCTCCGCGGTCGGCGCGCGCCGCGGGACCGTCTCGACGTCGGCGGCCGCGACGGCGACCGTCCCGGACACGCCGCCGCCCCCGACCGCGAGCCGGTCCTCATCGTCCGTTTCGTCGTCCGTCCGGTCCGTTTCGTCGTCCGTCCCGTCCGTTTCGTCGTCCGTCCCGTCCGTTTCGTCGTCCGTCCCGTCCGGGTCGGTCGCAGACGCCTCGTCGTCGGGATGGGGTTCGTCGTCGGCTTCGGGGTCGTCCGCAGACTCCCCGGCCACTTCCGCATCAGGCGCTTCAGCGGAGTCGTCAGCGTCGCCCCTTTCGGTCGATTCCTCCGGCTCGTCCCTCTCGGTCGTCGCGTCCGGATCCGCCTCCGGCTCCGACGCGAACGCGCCGGGGTCCACCGCCGCCGTCGACGTCCCGTCGGGGACCACGGCGTCGCCGCTGAGAACGACGTGGTCGGCGCCCACGACGAGCGTCCCCGCGTCCGGCGTCCCGTGACCGGAGACCGGGGTGTCGCCGTCGGCCACGAACGGCTCGTCGACGCCGGGCGCGCGGAGCACGCCGTCGGCGCCGTCCTCGGCGTGCGCGGCGACGGCGCTCGCCGGGACGACCGGTTCCACGCCGACGTCGGCGTACAGCTCCGCCGCGGCGTCGGCGCGGCCGCGATCGTTCAGGAACGCCCGCCACGAGTACCGTCCCCTCGCGACGGGCGGGTCGGACGCCGTCCCGTCGGTCGCCTCCTCTGGCGACTGCGGCGAGCGCTCGGCGTCCTCGGTTGCCATAACTGCGTAAACAGCTCGACCGTTAAAAAAGGTGTCTCGCAAAACCCCGCGACTGATAATCGCCCGGCGAGGGGACGGTTTTTAGGTCGGTGGCCGCCGAAGCGACGGCGTGGCACCCTCAGACGACGTTCCGCTCCGCCGCGCGCTCGGTCGCCTCCGGCGGCCGGCGGTCCGCCGCCGCGTCCGCGCGGCGATCGCCGAGGAGCTGCTCGGCACTCCCCGGAGCCTGGGCGTCGTGCTCGCGTTCGTCGCGTTCATGCTCGCGGTCGGCGCCGGCTACTACGCCCCGACCGCCGGCGACGTGCCGGTCCCGCTGTGGCCGCTGTACGCGGACTCGGCGGTCGCGGTCGCGCTCGGCGGGGCGGTCCTGCTGACGCTCGTGCCGACGGTTCGGGCGGGCGGGAGCGTCGTCGCCGACGCCCCCGCGTCGCGACCGCTGGCGTACCTTCAGACGCTCGCGTTCGTCTGGCTGGTCACGTTCGGCCTCTGGCCGCTGGTCTCGCTGAACCTCGCCTTCTCGCAGTACGTCGCAGCCCCCGACGCGTGGATCTACTACTGGGGCGTGCTCGGCACGCACCTCTGTTTCGTCGGGCTCGCGCTGCTGTTCCCGGCGTTCGGTCGAACGACCCGCGGCGCGCTCGCACTCGCGCTCGCGCTGGCCGTCGGGAACGTCGCCCTCGATTACGGGATGGGGTATCACCCGCCCCTCCTGTACGAGCCCGGACCGCTGCTCGCGGGCGCGACGCTCGCGATTGCCGGGTTCGCGGTGTGGCTCGCGTGGCGATCGTTCCCGCGGCTGGGCGAGACTGATTAACAGGAGGGCGCGACGGGATCCTCGCGAGGATCCCGCTTGTGCCGCTACTGCTCACTTCGTTCGCAGATAGCGGGCACGGCGGGATCCACGCGAGCGAACGGAGTGAGCGAGCGTGGAGCCAGTCGCGGCCGTGAATGAGCGAAGCGAAAGAACGGGCGCGACGGGATTCGAACCCGCGATCGAGAGGTTAGGAACCTCTCGCCCTGTCCGCTAGGCCACGCGCCCAACGCGGTGGAGAAAACGTCGCAGCGGGGATCGGTCGGCGTCGCCGAGCCGGTCTACGCGCTCGTCTCTTTCTCGGTCTCGAGGTCCTCGAGCTCCTCGTCCTCGTCGGCGTCGACCGTCGAGTCCGCGTCGACCGCCGACTCCTCGTCGCCCTCTTGCATCTGTTTCAGTTCGTCCTCTACCTCCTCGCGTCCCTTCTTGAACTCGCCCATCGCCTGGCCGGTCGACCGAGCGAGCTTCGGAATCTTGTTCGCCCCGAACAGGAGGACCAGCACGAGCAGGATGATGAGGAGCTCCGGGCCCGCCGGGATGCCGCCGATCAGTGGAATCGCACTTACCATCTCTGTCCCGGAGTAACCCTCTTGCGACTATAGTCTTTTTGCCTCGGTGAGCCGACGGCGAGTCGTCGTTGGACGGCCAACGCGCCGAGAATTCCGCCTTCCCGGAGAGTCGGTCGACGAACGTCGAAACCGTGATACGCCCGGGGCGTAATCGGGAGGTATGACGACAGTCGGCGACGACGCCCCCGACTTCACCGCCTCGCTCGTTGACGGCGACATCGAACCGTTCCGGCTGGACGACCGCCTCGGCGACGAGCCCGTGGTGCTCGCCTTCTTCCCGGCCGCCTTCTCGAACACCTGCACCGACGAGATGGAGGCGCTCCGCGACGAGTTCGACCGCGGCGACTGCACCCTGTTCGGCGTGAGCACCGATCTCCCGCACGCGCTCGCGGCCTACCGGACGCAGTACGAGCTCCCGTTCGGGCTCGTGGGCGACCCCGACCACCGCGCGATCGAGGCGTACGACGTCATCGAGGACTTCGAACACTACGGCGTCGAGACGGTCGCGCAGCGGGCCGTCTTCGTGATCGACGGCGACGGCGTCGTGACGTACCGCTGGCTCGCGGAGCACTCGGGACAGGAACCGGACTACGACGCGCTCGACGAGGCGGTCGACGAGGCGGCCGACGAGGCGGCGGCGTAGGTCGCCTCAGGCCGCGTCGCGGAGGTCCGCCAGCGACTCCGGGTTCTCCATCGAGGAGAGGTCGCCGGGGTCCTCGCCCCTGTACACCGACTCGATCGCGCGCCGGATGATCTTCCCGGACTGCGTCTTCGGGAAGGCGTCGACGAACAGGAGCTCGCGCGGCCGGAACGGCTTGCCGTGTTCCTCGCCGACCAGCTCGCGCAGCTCCTCGCGGAGCCCGTCGCTGGGCTTGACGCCGGGTTCGAGGACGACGTACGCGACCACCGCGGTGCCGGTGGTGTCGTCCGGGACGCCCACCGCGGCCGCCTGGTTGACGGCGTCGTGATCGATGAGCACGCCCTCGATCTCGGCCGGGCCGACCTTGCGGCCGGCGACGTTGAGCGCGTCGTCGGCGCGCCCGTGGAGGAGCCAGAAGCCGTCCGCGTCCCTCTGCGCGAAGTCGCCGTGGTCCCAGAGGCCTTCCCACGTCGACCAGTACTCCTCGAGGTAGCGCTCGTCGCCGGACCACAGCGACTTCGTCATGGACGGGCAGGAGTCGCGGGCGACGAGGTAGCCGCGCTCTCCCTCGTCTCTCACCGACTCGCCGCTCTCGTCGACGATGTCGACGTCCATCCCGAGCCCCGGACCGCCGAGCGTGCAGGGTTTGAGGGGTTGGTTCGGCATCGGCATCAGGAAGCAGCCGCAGATCTCCGTGCCGCCGGAGATGTTTATTATCGGGCAGTCGCCGCCGCCGACAGCGTCGTAGAACCACCGCCACGACTCCGGGTCCCACGGCTCGCCGGTGGAGCCTAAGATTCGGAGCGATGAGAGGTCGTGCCCCTCGACCCACTCGTCGTCTCCGACTCCATCGGAGTCGGACGGCTCGTCAGACGCAGTCTGACGGCTGCCGTGCTTGCGGAGCGCCCGGATCGCGGTCGGCGAGATGCCGAACTGGGTGATCCCGTGTCGGTCGATCAGCTCCCAGAACCGGTCGGGCTCGGGGTGGTCGGGCGCGCCCTCGTACATCATCACGGTCCCGCCGAAGGCGTGGTTCCCGATCAGCGTCCACGGCCCCATCATCCAGCCGATGTCGCTCACCCAAAAGAACCGGTCGGCGGGCTTCTGGTCGAAGCCGAAGTGGATCTCCTTCGCGCACTGCGTGAGGACGCCCGCGTGTGTGTGGACGATCCCCTTCGGCTCGCCCGTCGTCCCCGAGGAGTACAGCAGCATGGACTCCTGGTCGCTCGGGAGCCGCTTCGTCTCGTAGTCGGTCGACTGCGACGCGATCGCCTCGTCCCACGTGGCGTCGCGGTCGGAGTCCCACGGGACCGGGTCTTCGGAGTCGCCGTCGACGCTCCCGGCGTCGGCGTCGCCCGCGGGCGTCGCGCCCAGTCGGTCGTACACCACCGCGTGCTCGACGTGGCCCGCGTCCGCGATCGCCTCGTCGGCGGTCGCCTTCAGCCGGACCTCGCTCCCGCGGCGGTAGAAGCCGTCGCCGGTGAACATGACCGCCGGCTCGGCGTCGGCGATCCGGGTCGCCACCGCGTCGGTGCCGAAGCCGGAGAAGATCGGGACCGCGATCGCGCCGACTTTCAGGCAGCCGTAGAGGATCGAGACGACCTCGGGCACCATCGGCATGTACAGCCCGACGGTGTCGCCGGTCTCGACGCCGACGGTCTCCAGGTAGTTGGCGACGCGGTTCGTCTGCCGGGCCAATTCGTGGAAGGTGACCTCGCGGACGTCGCCGGGCTCGCCCTCCCAGATCAGCGCGACCCGGTTCCGGTTCGGCGAGTCGACCGCGGCGTGGCGGTCGACGACGTTGTGGGCGACGTTGATCTCGCCGCCGGGGTACCAGTCGGTGAACTGCGGGCCGTCGGTGTCATCGCGGACTTCGTCGTACTCGCTATAAAACTCGATGTCGAGGTAGTCGACGATCTCGTCCCAGAACCAGTCGACGCCGGACGCCGGCTCGCCCGGGACTTCCGAGGTGGTGCGCTCGATCAGCGCCTCGTAGTCGTCGATCCCGTACTCGCGCATGAACGCG
This sequence comes from Halorubrum depositum, assembly GCF_007671725.1. NCBI lineage: Archaea > Methanobacteriati > Methanobacteriota > Halobacteria > Halobacteriales > Haloferacaceae > Halorubrum > Halorubrum depositum. Next base: position 739,380 of record NZ_VCNM01000002.1, read on the forward strand.
GCGACGTTCGTCGACTCGGCGAACGCCTCGCGCGGCTCGTGTACGACCTCGTCTATCCCCTCGTACTCGTCCATCTCGTCCGGCCGTTTTCGCGGTGACCGTAAGTAATTTTCCTGAAATTCGGGCTACCGCGGGTCGGCGCACTCGCCGGCGACCGCGACGTTGCCGGCGTCGACGGCGACCGTCCCGTCGTACAGGGCGCAGACGCCGGCGTCCCACGCGAGCCGTCCCTCCCAGTCGGCGCCCGTCACGACGACCTCGTGCCGGCCGGTCTCGCCGACGGTCACCTCGAACGCGCGGGCAACGCCGGCGTCGACGCGGTCGGACGTCTCCTCGTACGTCGTCCCGTCGTCGCCCTCGACGACCACGTTCACGTCGACGGGGGCGTCCCCGTCGTTCCGGACGGTCAGGTCGAGTCGGCCGGCGTCGGTCTCGCCGAGGCCGAGACAGCCCGCGGCCGCTCCCGTCGTCGCGGTCGCGGCCGTCGCCGCGAGGAGTTCGCGTCTGTGCACGGGCGCACGTCGTCGTCGCGGAACTTGAACCCCGGACACGCGAGCGTCGGGAGACCGCGCATTCGTATGAAAACGGCCGACCGCGTCGGGAGATCGGTTCCGGTCGACGCGGTCGGGTCGGTCAGCGCGCCTACTCGGTCTCGGTCGGCTCGTCGTCCGTCGAGTCGGCCTCGTCCGGGACGATGTCCGCCTCGTCAGCCGCCTTGTCGGCTCCCTCATCGCCGGCGTACGCGGCCTCGGGGACGATGTCCACGGAGGCGACCTCGTCGTCGGGTTCGAGGTTCATCACGATGACGCCCTTCGTGTTGCGGCTCACCGTGGAGATCTCCTCGACGCGGGTCCGCATGATCTGCCCGGCGCCGCTCATCGCGAGCAGGTGGTCGCCGTAGGTGACCGCCTCGATGGCGACGACCTCGCCGTTGCGGTCGCCGGTCTTGATGTCGACGAGCCCCATTCCGTTGCGAGACTGCGGCCGGTACTCGTCGAGGTCGGAGCGCTTCCCGTAGCCGTTCTCCGTGACGGTGAGCACCCAGTTGTGGTAGTCGTCGTCGATGGCGGCGACGCCGGCGACCGCGTCCCCCTCGCGGAGGTCGATCCCGATCACGCCGCGGGCGGTCCGACCCATCGCGCGGGCCTCCGACTCGTCGAAGCGGATCGCCATCCCGTTCCGGCTCCCGATGACGATGTCCGTCTCGCCGTCGGTCACCTCGACGTCGACGAGCTCGTCGCCGTCCTCCAGCCGGATCGCGCGGATCCCCGTCGACCTGATGTTTCCGAACTCGTCGACGGCGGTCCGCTTGATGTACCCGTCGCGGGTGACCATCGTGAGGAACTCGTCGTCTAAGTCCTCCGTGTTCACGACCGCCTCGATCTCCTCGCCGTCGTCGAGGTCGAGGAGGTTCACCGCCGACTTCCCCCGGGCGGTCCGGGACATCTCCGGGATCTCGTACGTCTTCAGCTCGTAGATCTGCCCGCGGTTGGTGAACACGAGCAGGTAGTCGTGGGAGTTGGCGGCGAAGACGGATGAGACGCGGTCGCCCTCCTTCAGGCCGGTGCCGATGATCCCCTTGCCGCCGCGGTTCTGCGCCCGGAAGGTGTCGAGCGGCATCCGCTTGATGTAGTCGTCCTCGGTCATGGCGACGACGCACTCCTCCTCCGGGATGAGGTCCTCGTGGGTGACGTCGCCGACGTCCTCGATGAAGCTCGTCCGGCGCTCGTCGCCGTACTCGTCTTTCATCTCGTTCAGCTCGTCGACGATCACGGCGTCGAGCTCGTCGGGGTTCGCGAGGATCGTCTCCAACCGCTCGATCCGCGCGACGACGTCCTCGTACTCGGACTCGATCTCCTGGGTCTCCATCGAGGTGAGCGAGCCGAGCTGCATGCGGACGATGTGTGCCGCCTGCGCCTCGCTGAACTCGTACTGAGACTCCAGCGCCGCCTTCGCGGCGTCGCGGTCCTCGGAGTCCTGGATCGTCTCGACCACGTCGTCGACCTGTTCGAGCGCCTTCAGCCGGCCCTCGAGGATGTGCGCGCGGTCCTCGCGCTCCGCGAGCTCGTGCTCGGAGCGCCGGCGGACCACCTCGCGGCGGTGTTCGACGTAGTGTTCGAGCGTCTCCTTCAGGTCTAACACCTGCGGCGAGCCGTCGACTAAGGCGAGGTTGATGACGCCGAAGGTGCGTTCGAGGTGGCTCTCCAGCAGCTGGTTCTTGACGACCTCCGCCATCGCGTCGCGCTTGAGCTCGACGACGATGCGCATCCCGTCGCGGTCGGACTCGTCGCGGAGGTCCCGGATCCCTTCGATCGCGCCTTCGTTGACGTCCTCGGCGATGCGCTCGACGAGCCGCGACTTGTTCTGCTGGAAGGGGAGCTCCGAGATGACGATCCGGCCCTCCTCCTCCATGACCTCGAACTCGGCCCGAACGCGGACGCGGCCGCGACCGGTCTTGTACGCCTTGTGGACCGCGTTCCGACCGACGATGTTCGCGCCGGTCGGGAAGTCCGGTCCCTTGACGTGTTCCATCAGGTCCTCGACGGTCGACTCCGGGTTCTCGATCAGCTCGACCGTCGCGTCGACGACCTCGCCGAGGTTGTGCGGCGGGACGTTGGTCGACATCCCGACCGCGATCCCGGAGGAGCCGTTGATGAGCAGGTGCGGCACCGCCGAGGGCAACACCTCGGGCTCCTCGAGCCGGTCGTCGTAGTTGGCGGTGAAGTCGACCGTGTCGCGCTCGATGTCGGCCAAAAGCTCCTCGGCGATGGGGGCCATCCGGGCCTCCGTGTACCGCATCGCCGCCGGCGGGTCGCCGTCGACCGAGCCGAAGTTCCCCTGCCCGTCGACGAGGGGGTACCGCATCGAGAAGTCCTGGGCCATCCGCGCGAGCGTGTCGTAGATGGCGCTGTCGCCGTGCGGGTGGTAGTCGCCCATCGTCTCGCCGACGATGGATGAGGACTTCCGGTGCGAGGAGTTGCTCGTGACGCCCGCCTCGTGCATCGCGTAGAGGATCCGCCGGTGGACGGGCTTGAGCCCGTCGCGGACGTCGGGGAGCGCGCGGCCCGCGATGACCGACATCGCGTAGTCGATGTACGACTGCTCCATCTCGTCCTCGATGCGGGCGTTCGTCACCTGCGCGGCGCGGACGTCGTTCGGGTCGACGTCGGGGACGTCCGAGCTCATATGTCCACCCACTCCGCCTCGGTGGCGTGCTCCTTGATGAACTGCTTACGGGGTTCGACCGCGTCGCCCATCAGCACGTTGAACATGCGGTCGGCCGCGGCGGCGTCGTCGATGTTTATCTGCTTGAGGATGCGGTTCTCCGGATCCATCGTCGTGTCCCACAGCTGGTCGGGGTTCATCTCGCCGAGGCCCTTGAACCGCTGGACCTGGTCCGGGTTCCCGTCGCACTCCTCCTCGACGATCCGGTCGCGCTCCGCCTCCGTCATCGCGTCGTACGTCTCGCCGCGGTAGCGGACGCGGTAGAGTGGCGGCTGGGCGGCGTACACGTAGCCCGCCTCCAGCAGGGGCTTCATGTGGCGGTAGAGGAGGGTCAAGAGGAGCGTCCGGATGTGCGCGCCGTCGACGTCGGCGTCCGTCATCAGGATGATCTTGTTGTAGCGGGCGTCGTCGATGTCGAACTCCTCGCCGATCCCCGCGCCGATCGCGGTGATCAGCGCGCGGATCTCGTCGTTCTCGAGGATGCGGTCGAGCCGGTGTTTCTCGACGTTGAGGATCTTGCCTTTGAGCGGGAGGATCGCCTGATTTTCACGGTTTCGGCCCTGCTTGGCCGAGCCGCCCGCGGAGTCGCCCTCGACGACGAACAGCTCCGCCTCGGTCGGGTCACGGGTCTGGCAGTCGGCGAGCTTGCCGGGCAGCGCCGTCGACTCCAGCGCGGACTTCCGGCGGGTGAGCTCCTCGGCCTTCTTCGCCGCCTTGCGCGCCCGCGCGGCCTCGGCGGCCTTGTGGACGACCTTTCGGGCGGTGTCGGGGTTCTCCTCGAAGAACGTGCCGAGCTTCTCGTGGGTCGCGGACTCGACGATGCCGCGGACCTCGCTGTTGCCGAGCTTCGTCTTCGTCTGCCCCTCGAACTGCGGGTCGGGGTGTTTCACGGAGATGACGGCCGTGAGCCCCTCTCGGACGTCCTCGCCCTTCAGGTTCGCGTCGAGGTCGTCGACGAGCCCGTGCTCGTTGGCGTAGTCGTTGACGGTCCGAGTGAGGGCGGTCTTGAACCCGGTGAGGTGGGTGCCGCCCTCGCGGGTGTTGATGTTGTTCGCGAACGCGTGGACCGAGCCCTGCAGCTCCTCGGTCGCCTGCATCGCGACCTCGACGTGGATGTCGTCCTGCTCGTCGGCGAAGTAGATGACCTCCTCGTGGATCGGCGTCCGCGTCTCGTTGAGGTACGCGACGAACTCGCGGATGCCGCCGTCGTAGCGGAACGTCCGCTCGTCGCCCGCGTCGTCGGCGTCGCCGTCCGCGTCGCGCTCGTCGGCGAGCGTGATGGCGACGCCGGAGTTGAGGAAGGCGAGCTCGCGCAGGCGGCTGGCGAGCGTCGAGAACTCGAACTCGTCGGTCTCGAAGATGTCGCCGTCGGGCCAGAAGCGGATGTACGTCCCGGTGTCCTCGCCGCGCTCCATGTCGCGGACGCGCTCGAACCCGCCCTCGACGGGTTCGCCGCGGGCGAACTCGTGGCGGTAGACGCCGCCGTCGCGTTTTACCTCGACCTCCAGCCGCTCGGAGAGCGCGTTGACGACGCTGACGCCGACGCCGTGGAGACCGCCGGAGACCTGGTAGGACTTGGAGTCGAACTTCCCGCCTGCGTGGAGGACGGTCATGATCACTTCGAGCGCCGGCCGGTCGTACTTCTCGTGGGTGTCGACCGGGATGCCGCGCCCGTCGTCGCTGACGCTGACCGAGCCGTCGTCGTGGATCGTGACGGTGATCTCGTCGCAGTGGCCCGCGAGGGCCTCGTCGATGGAGTTGTCGACGACCTCGTAGACGAGGTGGTGTAACCCTCGACCGTCCGTGGACCCGATATACATCGCCGGACGTTTACGGACGGCCTGTAGGCCCTCTAAGACCTGTATCTGGCCGGCTCCGTATTCACTCTGCTCTGACATAGAACTTGACTGATTTAGTCAGTGCCGGGTTATAAAGCCGGCGCACGCGCACGCGGGCGTGAAGAACCCCCAGACGGCGCCGGCGTAGTCCCGGCCCACCCCGTCCGCGGGCCCGAGTTACTTCGCGCCGTCCGGCCCGCCGTGGCCCCCGTCTCGGCGGTCGTCGAGGAACGCTCGCGCGCGCTCGACGACGGACGCGCGGAACCGGGCGGTGTCGACCCCGGCCGGGTCAGTCTGCTCCTCCCCGAACCGGAGTGGCGTCTCCCTGGCGACCGCCTCGACGGTCCGGTCCGCGAGGGCGTCGACCGTCGCCGGCTCGCCGCGCCGTTCGAGGGTCGCGAGGACGCCTTCGAACCGCCCTCGTCCGGCGTGGACCGCGGCGAGGTCGTCGGGGTCGGGCGGGTCCGGCTCCCGGGCGCCTCTCGCGCGGCCGTCTCCCGCATCGCCGTCACCGACGCCCGCCTCCATCGCGATCGTCCCGCGTCCGCCGCGTTTGTTTCGGACCACGACGCCCGCAACCGGGCCGTCGCGCCACGCCGACGCCGGGACCGCGTACCCGTCGGGATCGAAGTCGCGGGCGTTCACCTCGCGCGCCAGCGCGTTCACCGGGTCGAGCCCGACCCCCTCGAAGATCGCCGCGGCGGCGTCGGGCGGTCGGAACGCTCCGTCCGATGCTCCGATCTCCAACCTCCCGTCCGCACCCGTCGCCCCACCTCCGTCCGCACCCACCCAGACGTCGGTGCCGAGGAACGGCGGGATCCGGTCCCAGTCGTAGTCGATGCGGCGACTGTGGGGCGCGACGCCGAGGAACGTCACGCCGGCGGGGTCGGCGACGGCCTCCCGGAGCGCGTCCCGGTCGAACCGGTCGCGAACGTGTCGGACCGCGGGCCGGAGCGCGAGCGGGACGGCGTCGAGGTCGGGGTACGTCGCGTCCGGACCGCCGAACCGGAGGAGCCCGGAGTCGTCCATGCTGAACCGAAGCCCCGTTCCGTCGATCAGTTCGAGGAGCCAGAGGTGTCCCTCGAGGAGGTCGTCGGGCGCTTCCGGGTCGTCGAGGTCTGGGAGCGGCGGGAATCGGTGCATGATGGAGCGGTCGAGCGACCGACCTGAGCCTCCGACCCGCAGCGGGTTGGCTCTTTGGGAGGCCCCGAGCGGCGCCGCTCGGCCCGTCGCGTCGCCGGCGGCGTGCCTCCCGTTCCCACAGCTACAAGCGGCCGCCCGCCGTACCGACTCGCGATGTTACCGATCGCGGACGCATTCGAGCACGACTACCGGGGCTGTGAGATCCTGTACGGACGCGGTCGCGCGAGCGACCTGAGCGCGGTCCTCGGCGACCGGGGACTCGGCGACGCGCTCGTCGTCTGCGGCTCCAACGTCGGCGCCAACGACGACCTGATGGACCCGATCCGCGAGGGGCTCGGCGACCGGCTCGCGGGCGTCTTCGACGGCACGACCCCGGACAAGCGGGTCGAGACGGCGTACGACCTCCTCGATAAGCGCGCCGAGGTCGGCGCGGACGCCCTCGTCGCGGTCGGCGGCGGGAGCAGCCTCGATATCGCCCGACAGGCGGCGATGCTCGACGTCGACGGCCGCGACCTCGCGGAGCTCCGCGCCGACGCGGCGGCGGGACCCGACGCGCTCGGGTCGCTCGCGCCCGGAAGCGACCCCTCGCTCCCGGTCGTCGTGATCCCGACGACGTTCGCCGGCGCGGACCTCTCGACCGGCGGCTCGCTGGAGGTGCTCCCGGCCGACGAGTCGCCCACGGGTCAGCCGCTGACCGTCAGCGGCGACGGGCCGATGCCGGCCGTCGACCTCGCCGACCCGGCGCTGTTCGAGACGACCCCGACGTCGGTGCTCGCGGGATCGGCGATGAACGGCTTCGACAAGGGGATCGAGACGCCGTACGCGAGCGACGCGACCCCTGTGAGCGACGCTGCCGCGGTCCACGGACTCCGGCTTCTCTCCGACGCGCTTCCGCGGGTCGCCGGAGACCGGCCGGAGAGCGAGGCCGCCGTGGACCGCGCCGTGGTCGGCGCGCTACTCGTCCAGCTCGACCGGCGGATCTCGGTGATCCACGCGTTCGGTCACGGGTTCGCGCGCCGCTACGACGTCCAGCAGGGCGACGTCCACGCGGCCGTCGCCCCGCACGTCCTCGCGTACCTCTTCGACGAGGTCGACGCGAGCCGCCGGGCGCTCGCGGTCGGCCTCGGCGTCGACACAGACGGCCGCGGCGACGACGCGGTCGCCGAGGACGTCGTCGCGGCCGTCGCCTCGGTCCGCGACGCGCTCCCGGTGCCCGAGCGCCTCCGCGATCTCCCGGGGACAGCGGAGCGCGATCTCCCCGCGATCGCCGAGTACGTCGCCGACGACTGGTGTATGGACCGCGCGCCCGACGGCCTCGACGCGACGCCGGAGGCGATCGAGGGCGTGTTGCGCTCGGCCTGGTAGCGTCCCCGACGGGCTACCGCAGCGACGGCTCGGGCGCGCTCCTCACCGGTCCCGAAGCCGACCCGCGGCGCCGGCCGCGGCGAGCAGGGCGAGGACCGCGGCGACGACGCCGAAGCCGGGCGCGCCGTCGTCGGTGGCCCCCGCGTCGTCGCCGTCCGTACCGTTTCCGTCGGTGTCGTTCCCGTCCGCCTCGTCCGCGGTCTCGACGCCCTCGACCGTCGCCGGTTCGGACTCGACGTCCCCGTCGCGCGCGACGATCGTCCGGTCCCCGGCGGACGAGATCGGCACGTCGATCTCACCGCGCTCGTCGGTCTCGCCGACCTCGTCGCCGTCGACCTCGACCGTGACGCCGGACACCGGCTCGTCGTACGCGTTCCGCACCGTCACGCGCGTCGTCTCGCCGACGAGCACGCGCTCGTTCGCCGGCGTGACGGAGAGCGCGGGGGTCCGCTGGGCCGTGGCGTTCACGCTCGCCGCGGACTCCCGCACACGGATCCGCTCGGACGAGGCGTCGTACCCGTCCTTGACCACTTCGACCGTGTACGCCGCGTTCACGGGGACGTTGAGCGAGGCCGTCCCCTCGGTCACGCTCACCTCGCCGTCGAACACCGACGACGAGACCCGGACCGCTCCCGTCTCGATCGGCTCGGGCGGGTCGAAGTGGTCGTCGAGGGCGCGGACGTCGAGCGTCACGGTCCCCCGCTCGATCGCGACCGTCGTCTCCGTGTTCAGCGACACCGTCACCTCGCGCTCCGTCTCGTAGTAGCCGGGCTTCACGACCGTGACGTTGTACGTGCCCCGCTCGAGGCGAACCGTCTCGTAGACCCCGTCCGAGCCGGTCTCGCCGCGGTCGACGGACCGCCCGTCCTCGCGGACGACCACTCTCGCGTCGGCCTGCGACCGGTTCCGGTCGTCGACGACCGACACCGTCGCGGTCCCGCTCCGAGTGACGCCGAGCTCGACGCCTCTCGCGGTCGCGTTCTCGATCTCGAGCGGCCGGTTCCGGACGTACGTGTCGTCGTCGACGTCCAGCTCGACGGTCGATCCCTCCGGAACGTCGAGGAGCACTTGTCCGTTGCTCGCCGTCGAGCCGGACGCGCTCCCCGTCTCGCCCGATTCGGTCTCCCACGACCCCTCGACGGTCGCGCCGCCGACGGCGTCGCCGTCCTGATCGACGACCGAGACGGTGAGCGTCACCGGATCGGCGCTCTGACCGACCGCGCCGCCGGTCGCGGCGACCGCGACGAACAGTACCGCTGCGACGACGAGCGCCGAACGTGAAACGTTCATACGCGGACTCATGGCCCCGGTAGTATTGGTATGGGGCGATTACCGTGGTCTTCAGTGACATTTCCCCGGGGTTACTCGGCGCACGTCACGGCTCTCCCGCAGAGCGGATCCCGGCTCTCCCGCGACGGCGACTCCGGTTCTCTCGCAGAGCGGATCCCGGCTCTCCCGCGACGGCGACCCCGACTCCGCCGTATTCAAATACGCGCGCGAAGACCAACGGATATGGAGCAGATCGACGACCAGTACGCGCCGGCCGACGTCGAGTCGGCGGTCGACGAGTACTGGGACGACGTGGACGCCTACGAGTCGGCAAAGGAGGCGCACGCCGACGACCCGCCCTTCTTCTTCGTGGACGGGCCGCCGTACACCTCCGGGCAGATGCACCTCGGCACGGCGTGGAACAAGACGCTGAAGGACGCGATCATCCGCCACAAGCGGATGACCGGCCACCGCGTCACCGACCGCCCGGGCTACGACATGCACGGGCTCCCGATCGAGGTGAAAGTCGAGGAGGAGCTCGGCTTCGAGAACAAGCGAGACATCGAGGAGTACGGGATGGAGGCGTTCATCGAGAAGTGCAAGCAGTTCGCCTTACAGAACCGCGCGGCGATGGACGAGGACTTCGAGTCCATCGGCGTCTGGATGGACTGGGACGACCCGTACGAGACCATCTCGCCGGAGTACATGGAGGCCGCGTGGTGGGCGTTCTCCGAGGTCGCCGACAACGGGCTCGTCGAGCAGGGGAAACGCTCCATCTCGCAGTGCCCGCGCTGCGAGACCGGGCTCGCCAACAACGAGGTCGAGTACGAGGACGTCGAGGACCCCTCGATCTACGTGAAGTTCCCGCTCGCCGACCGCGAGGGGAGCCTCGTCATCTGGACGACGACGCCGTGGACGATCCCCGCGAACACCTTCGTCGCCGTCGACGAGGACCTTGCGTACAACGCCGTCCGCGCCGAGCGGGACGGCGAGGAGGAGCTGCTGTACGTCGCCGAGGAGTGCGTCGAGGACGTCCTGCAGGAGGGGCGCTACGAGAGCTACGAGGTCGAGGCCGAGCTGACGGGCGCGGAGCTCGTCGGCTGGGCGTACGACCACCCGCTCGCCGACCGCGTCGCCGACTACCCCGACTTCGAGGGCGCCGGTCGGGTGTACGCCGCCGACTACGTGGAGGCCGACCGCACCGGGCTGGTCCACTCCGCGCCGGGCCACGGGGAGGAGGACTTCCACCGCGGCAGCGAGCTGGGGCTCGACATCTTCTGCCCCGTCGGCCCCAACGGCGAGTTCACCGAGGCGGCCGGCGAGTACGCCGGCCAGTTCGTGCGCGACGCCAACGACGACATCATCGACGACCTGGTCGCCGACGGCCACATGCTCGCGCACGGCACCGTCGACCACAGCTACGGCCACTGCTGGCGCTGTGACACCGGGATCATCCAGCTGGTCACCGACCAGTGGTTCATCTCGATCACCGACGTCAAGGAGGACCTCCTCGACAACATGGAGGAGTCCGAGTGGCACCCGCAGTGGGCCCGCGACAACCGCTTCCGCGACTTCATCGAGGACGCCCCCGACTGGAACGTCTCCCGCCAGCGCTACTGGGGCGTCCCGATCCCCATCTGGGTTCCCGAAGGCGCCGACGCCGGGAACCTCGACGAGGACATGATCGTGATCGGCACCCGCGAGGAGCTCGCCGAGCGCGTCGAGGAGGACGTCGACCCCGAGTCGATCGACCTCCACCGCCCGGCCGTCGACGACCTGACGATCGTCGAGGACGGCGTCACGTACCGCCGGGTCGAGGACGTGTTCGACGTGTGGCTCGACTCCTCGGTCGCCAGCTGGGGCACGCTCGGGTACCCCTCGAACGAGGACGCCCACGACGAGCTGTGGCCCGCCGACCTCATCGTCGAGGCGCACGACCAGACCCGCGGCTGGTTCTGGTCGCAGCTCGGCATGGGGACCGCCGCGGTCGGCGAGATCCCCTACGAGGAGGTGCTGATGCACGGGTTCGCCAACGACGAGGACGGCCGCAAGATGTCGAAGTCGGTCGGCAACATCGTCACCCCCGAGGAGGCGATCGAGCGCGCCGGCCGCGACCCGCTCCGCACCTACCTCCTCTCCCACGACCAGCAGGGCGTCGACCTCGCGTTCGAGTGGGACGGGCTCGGCGAGCTCCAGGGGAAGCTCAACATCCTCTGGAACGTGTTCCGCTTCCCGCTGGAGTACATGGAGCTCGACGGCTACGACCCCGCCGAGGCCGACCTCTCGGACGGCGAGCTCGAACTCGTCGACGAGTGGGTGCTCTCCCGGCTCCAGTCGGTCGAGACCGAGGTGACCGAGGCGTGGGCCGACTACCGCGTCAGCGACGCCGTCAACGCGGTGATCGAGTTCGTCACGCAGGACGTCTCGCGGTTCTACGTGAAGGCCGTCCGCGACCGGATGTGGGAGGAGGCGGACTCCGCCTCGAAGCGCGGCGCCTACGCGACGCTCGCGACCGTCCTCGACGAGGTGGTCAGGATGCTCGCGCCGATCGCGCCGTACATGACCGAGCGGATGTACCAGACGCTCGACGGCGAGGCCGCGACCGTCCACCAGCTCGACTACCCCGAGCCGGACGACGGGCTCCGCGACCCGGACCTCGAGCGCGACGTGGCCGTCCTCCGCGACGTCGAGGAGGCCGCGGCGAACGCCCGCCAGCAGGCCGGGCGCAAGCTCCGGTGGCCCGTGCCGCGCGTCGTCGTCGAGAGCGACGACGGGGAGGTGACCGCCGCCGTCGAGCGCCTCGCCGACCTGATCGGCGAGCGCGTCAACGCCCGCGAGGTGACCGTCACCGACGCGTTCAACGAGCTCGTCGAGACCGCCGAACCGCAGATGGCCGAGATCGGTCCCGCCTTCGGCGCCGACGCCCAGAAGGTGATGGACGCGGTGCAGGGCGCGACGCGCGCGGCGGTCGAGGGCGGCGCGGTGACCGTCGACGGCGAGCCGGTCGACCTCGACGACGCGATGGTCGAGTACGTCGCCGAACCCCCGGAGAACGTCTCCGGCGTCGACTTCGAGGGCGGCACCGTCTACGTCGACACGTCGCTCACTCCTGAGATCGAGTCGGAGGGATACGCCCGCGACGTGATCCGCCGGATCCAGGAGATGCGCAAGGAGCTCGACTTGGACGTCGAGGCCCGGATCCGCGTCGGCGTCGACGTCGACGACGACCGGATCGCCGGCTTCGTCGACGACCACGCCGACCTGATCGCCGGCGAGGTGCGCGCCGACGAGTGGCTCGACGACCCGAGCGACGCCGCCGCCGACGAGGACGGCCTCGTCGAGGAGTGGGACGTCGAGGACGTCGTCGTGACGATCGGGATCGAGCCGGTCGCGTAGGGCGTCCGTCGCGTGGCGACGCTTGTCGCGCAAGACGCCCGTCGGTCGCACGGCGGACGGGTCGGTTGCGGAACTGATCGTCCTTTTCGTTCGCCCCGCCGCTCGGGTGCCGGCGGTTCCCGTCCCGAAACCTATAGGTGCGTTCTTTACTCACGGTCGACTATGCATGTCCGGGCGGCGCGGCCCGACGACGCGGAGGCGCTGCGAACGGCGGTCTCGCGGGCGCGCGAGGCGACCGTCTTCGACGACATCGGATCCCCTCTCCTGGACGTGTCCGCCGCCGGCGTCCGCGAGGCCGCCGCGGAGGCGGAGTGGTCGTTCCTGATGGAGGACGACGACGGCCCGGTCGGCGTCGCCATCGCGCACCCCGACGCCGAGGGGCCGGAGGCGGAGCTGCTCGCGCTGTGGGTCCACCCCAGCCACGCGGGCGAGGGCGTCGCCGCCGACCTGCTCGCGCGCGTCGCGTCGTCGGTGACCGACCGCGGCGTCGACACGCTCCGGGCGAGCGTCCCCGCCGACAGCCCCGGCGCACAGGAGTTCTTCGCCGCGCACGGGTTCAGCCCCCGCGGCACCCGCCGCGGGCCCGCCGGCGACGAGTCGATCGTCGTCGTCGACGCGAGCGACCTGCGGTAACGCGTCCGGCCCCCTCGTCGCGCTCGCCTATCGGTAACTGGGATTCGGCGGCGTCGGACCGGTCGACCGGCCCGCGCTCACTTCAGCCGTTCCTGCAGGAAGGAGGGATGCGCCGCGGTGACGCCGTCGATCGCCAGCAGTTTCTCGGAGATGACGTCGCCGAGCTCGTCGCCGTCGCCGGCGCGGACCTCGGCCATCAGCATGTGGTCGCCGGAGGAGGTGTACAGCGCCTGCACCTCGTCGAGCTCTTTCAGCTGGCGGGTCGCGCCCACGTACTTCCCGGAGTCGACGTCCATCCCCACCATGGCGATCGACTGCGACGAGAGCTTCTTCGGGTCTATCTCCGCGGAATAGCCGACGATCACGCCCCGCTCTTCCAGCCGGTCGATGTACTTCCGCACCGTCGGCTTCGAGACGTCGGCGCGCTCGGCGATCTCCGCACAGGAGGCCTGCGCGTCCTCCTCTAACACCGACAGGATCCGTTCCTCCGTCGATACCGTGCTCATGTCCGGCTCTTTGTCGCCACGGAAAAAATACCTTGCGAATTGAAAAACGAGACGAACGGACGGCGAACCGCGGCGGGACCGGCCGGCGATCCCGGCCTACGGTCGCCTCAGGCGTGCTTGTCGAGGAAGTGGTCGTGCGAGCGCTCCCACTCGTAGTCGTCGTCCCAGTAGCGCTCCGCCAGGGGCTCCTCGGGCATCTCGCCGATGGCCTGCTTCTCCTCGCCGTAGGACGGGCGGTCCTCGTCGACGTAGTAGCGGCCGGTGAGGACCTTCCCCTCGTACAGCGACTCCTCGGTCTCACGCATCATCTCCGCGGCCTCGACGCGGTCCGTCGGGTCGAAGTCGTAGTCGTCGGACTCGTTGACGTCGATGTACGGGACGTACTGGCGCGCGTCCTTGTTCCAGGTCGGGCACTGGGTGAGGAAGTCGACGTGCGCGAAGCCGTCGTGCTCGATCGCCTCGATGATGATCTCCTTCGCCTGGTTGGGGTTGACCGCGGCCGTGCGGGCGACGTAGGAGGCGCCGGCGTTCAGCGACATCGAGAGCGGCTTGATCGGCTCCTTGGCGCTGCCGGACGGCTGCGTCTTCGACTTGTGGCCCTTCGGGCTGGTGGGCGACGTCTGGCCCTTCGTGAGCCCGAAGATCTCGTTGTTGAAGACGATGTACGTCATGTCGTGGTTCTCCCGGGCCGTGTGGATGAAGTGGTTCCCGCCGATCCCGTAGCCGTCGCCGTCGCCGCCGGCGGCGATCACTTCGAGGTCGGGGTTCGCGAGCTTCGCGGCGCGGGCCACGGGCAGCGAGCGCCCGTGGATCGTGTGGAACCCGTACGTGTCGAGGTAGCTGTTCAGCTTGCCGGAACAGCCGATCCCGGTGCACAGCAGGGTCTCCTCGGGCGTGCGCCCGACTTCCGGGAGCGCCTGCTTGAGCGCCTTGAGGACGCTGAAGTCACCGCAGCCCGGACACCAGGTCGGCTGCGGCTCGACGCCGGGGGTGTACTCGTCGCGGTCGATCTCTCGCTCCTCTCCGATTGCTGAAAACGTGCTCATTGTTAGTCACCTGCGGCTGGGACGAAGGTGGTCTGATGGCCGGACGCGTCGCCGTCGCCCTCGACGATAGCGGCCTCGAACCCGTCGACGATCTCCGCCGGCTCGAACGGGTTCCCGTTGTACTTCAACAGGCTCGACAGCTTCTCACCGTAGCGGCCGAGGTTCTTCTGGACGAGCCCGCGGAACTGCCCCGAGGCGGTCATCTCGACGACGAGGACCTCGTCGACGCTCTCGACGAACGCCTCGACCTGCTCGGTCGGGAACGGGAGCATGTCGGAGACGCCGTACGACTTCACCGAGACCCCGGCGTCGTTGAGGCGCCCGACGGCCTCCTCGACGGTGCCCTGCTGGCTCCCGAAGGTGAGGATGCCGTACTGGGCGTCGTCGGGGCCGGCGTACGAACCCGTGTCGACCGTGTCGAGGTCGGCGCGGATCGCCTCCAGCTTCTGGGTCCGCCGGTCGATCTGCGCGACGCGGTTGTCCGGCGACTCGGCGATGTGGCCGGTCGGGTCGTGCTCGTTGCCGGTCGCGAGGAAGCGACCGCCCTTCTGGCCGGGGATCGAGCGCGGAGAGACCCCGTCCTCGACGTCGTGCTGGAACCGGTGGAACTTCCCGTCGGCCGAGTGCGGCTCCTCCGCCAGCGCGTCCTCGCTCAGGGTCTTCCCGAGCGTCGGGTTCGGCTCGCGGTCGAAGTGGCTCTTGGGGACGTTCGTCATCTCGCCGCCGAGCTTCTGGTCGTACAGGAGGATCGACGGGATCTGGTACTCGTAGGCCAGCCGGAAGGCGATCCGCGACTGCTCGTACGCCTCCTCGACGGTCCCGGGCGCGAGGACGACGCGCTGGGAGTCGCCCTGAGAGGTGTAGAGGACGTGTTCGAGGTCGGACTGCTCCGGCTTCGTCGGCATCCCGGTCGAGGGGCCGGCGCGCATGGCCTCGACGAGGACGACGGGCGTCTCCGTCATCTCCGCGAGCCCGAGCGGCTCCGACATCAGCGCGAAGCCGCCGCCGGAGGAGCCGGACATGGCCTTCACGCCGGCGTGCGAGGCGCCGACCGCGAGCGCGGCCGCCGCGATCTCGTCTTCGACCTGCTCGGAGATCCCGCCGAGCTTCGGCAGGTTCTTCGTCATGATCGTGAACACCTCGGTCCACGGCGTCATCGGGTAGCCGGCGATGAACCGACAGCCCTCGTCGATGGCGCCGTAGGAGATGGCGTCCGACCCGGACATGAGCAGCTGCGTCTCGTCGTGTTCGCCGGTCGGGACGCCCACGTCGGGCGCGTCGACGTCGTACTCCTCCCGTACCTGATCGTAGGCGGTCTGGAGGATCTCCAGGTTCGGATCGAGGATCTTCTCCGGCATCGCGTCCCGCATGAGGTCCTGGACGTGGTCGAGGTCCATCCCGGTCAGCGCGCAGGTGGCGCCGACGCCGGCCGTGTTGCGCATGACCTCGCGGCCCATGTCGCGGGCGAGCCCGCGGAGGTCGAGGGGGTACACGTGCCAGTCGTTCTCCTCGGCGCGCTCCTCGAAGTTCGGGATCTCGGAGGCGTCGAGGAGCCCCTCGTCGTAGACGATGACGCCGCCCTGGCGGAGCTCGTCTAAGTTCTCCGAGAGCGGTTTGATCTCCTCGTTCCCGTAGACGGCCTCCTCCTGCGGGTTCCGGGCGAACGAGTCGCCGAGCGCCAGCAGGAAGTTGTAGCCGTCGCCGCGGGAGTTCACCGGGTCCGCCGAGGCGCGGACTTCGGTGTAGGTGTGACCGCCGCGGATGCGGGACGGGTAGTGGCGATGCGTGAACACGTCGAGCCCCGATCGCATCAAGGCCTTTGCGAAGTTCTGGCTCGTCGAAGCGATCCCGTCGCCGGATCCCCCCGATATCCGCCAGATGAGTTCGTCGTCAGTCATAGTGGTATGGTAGCCCGTGAGGGCCTCGTGCTCTGTGGTTGTGGTGGTTACCTCTTAGGGCTTGCTATGGAATCACAAGGAACAATCATGAAAGACCTTTAGGTCGGAGGTCAGAAGGCCCACCGCACCGCGGTTCCGCGCCCTTTTACTCGCCGCCCGCCTGACGGCGGGTATGCTCACGTTCATCGGGCTCGGGCTCTACGACGAGCGGTCGGTCACCGTCGAGGGGCGCGAGGCCCTGCGCGCCGCCGACCGCGTCTTCGCCGAGTTCTACACCAGCCGGCTGGTCGGCGCCGACGTCGACGAGCTGGAGGCGTACCACGGCGTCGAGATCGAGGTCCGGCCGCGCGAGGGTGTCGAGCGGGACCCCGAGGCGATCCTCTCGGCCGCCGCCGACGGCGACGTCGCCTTCTGTACCGCCGGCGACACGATGATCTCGACGACGCACGCGGACCTCCGGCTGCGCGCCGAGGAGCGGGGTATCGACACCCGCGTGATCCACGGCGTGACCGCCCAGTCGGCCGCGTCGAGTCTCACGGGGCTCCAGAACTACCGCTTCGGCAAGGCGACGACCCTCCCCTTCCCGTACGCCCACGGCGGCGACGAGGTGCCGGAGAGCGTGGTCGAGACGATCGAGGCGAACCGCGAGCGCGGCCTCCACACCGTCGTCTACCTCGACATCAAGGTCGGAACCGGTCCGACGGGTCCCGACCCGGAACACGAGGAGTACATGACGGCCGACGTCGCGGCCGGTCTCCTCGCCGACGGCTGGCGCGACGAGCTGGCCGTCGTCGTCGCCCGCGCGGGCTCGCCCGACGCGGTGGTCGCCGCCGACCGGCTCGGCGCGCTGGCCGATCGGGAGTTCGGCGACCCGCTTCACCTCCTCGTGATCCCCGGCGACCTCCACCACCTCGAGGCCGACGCGCTGGCCGGACTCGCCGGGGCACCGGCCGAGCTCGTCGAGGAGTGAAGCGCCTCGGGAGGCGAGCGCGCCGAGGGTCGCCACCGACCGGACGTTTGATATTCCCGTCCCGCGTTATCACAGCGCATGACAAACGTGCCCGTCGAACGGCTGATGTCCACCGAGCTCGTCACGATTCCCATGGGAGCGGCGGCCGCCACCGCGGCCGAACGCATGCTGGAGACGGGCGTGAGCTCCGTTCTCGTCGTCGACGGCGACGGGGGCCTCGCGGGGCTGATCACCGCGACGGACTTCGTCTCACTCGTCCGGCGGAACGACCCGGAAGACGAGACGCCGGTCGAGGCGTTCATGACGACGGACGTCGTCACCGTCTCCCCCGACGACTCGATCGAGGAACTCGCGGAGCCGACCAACCGGGGATACACCCACCTGCCGGTGGTCGGCGCGGACGGGAAACTGGTCGGGATGCTGTCGACGACCGACCTGACGGCGTACCTCTCGAAGCACCGCCGCTGACCTCGCCTCTACCGGCCGTCGACGCCCGGCTCGCGACGGAACGGGTCGGGAGCGAGCGTCCCGCGACCTCGACCGCCGCTCCGTTGCGCGTTCCGGAAGAGTAATCAGATCTGGTAGCACATGACAGGGTATGGACCTGAACGACCGGACCCGCGTCAGCGAGGTCATGTCGACGCCGCTGGAGACGATCGGAGCGGACGTGCCGCTTCGCGAGGCCGCGCGTCGGATGAGCGACGGCGACATCAGCGCGCTCGTCGTGACGACCGGGGGCGGCTGCATCATTACGCAGAGCGACATCGTCGGCGCCGTCGCGGCCGGCCGCGACCTCGACGAGGCCGTCGTCCGCGACGTGATGACCGAGAACGTGGAGACGGTGACGCCGGACCTCATGATGGAGGAGGTCGCGGCGATGATGACCATGTACGGGGTCAAACATCTCCCCGTCGTCGACGACGACTACGTCGGCATGGTCTCGTCGACCGACGTCGCGGCGCACCTGTCGTGAGTCGGAACCGGGCTCGGGCGTCGTCGACCGCCCGGCTACAACAGGAGTAGCGGAACGCCGACCGCGACCCCGACGGCGATCAGCACGAGGTTCCAGAGCAGCACCGGGCGGACGAGCTCGCGAGCGATGCTCGCCGCGAACGCGGTCTTGACCAGGATGCTCGCGGCGGTCCCGGCGATGACCCCCGTGACCGCCGTTTCGACCGATATCTGCCCGGTCCCGAGCAGCGAGACGGCGGTCGTCGTCGCGGTCCCGGAGGAGACGAGCCCCGCGAGGAACGACGTGGCGACGAACCCGCCGGCGCCGAACATCCGCTCGGCGCCGGCGGAGACGAGCAGCACCGCGAGGAACAGCGCGCCGAACGTCAGGGCGTTCCGGAGGCTGAACGGGGAGGTGAGCTCCGCCTCCATCGTCGTCCGCCAGTCGCTCCGCCAGATCGCGATGGAGACGCCGGCGAGCGTGACCGCGCCGAGCGGCGCGCCGACCACGAGGGCGGCCTCCGGAACGAAGACGGCGACGACGGCGGCGTTCCGGAGGGCCATCGCGGCGTTCGCCAACAGGATCGATCCGACCGCGATGTCGAGCAGGTCCGCCTGTCCCTTCGCCCGTTTCGCCATCTCCGCGACGACCGCCGTCGAGTTCACGAGCCCGCCGAAGAAGCCGGTCACCGCGTAGCCGCGCCCCTGGTACCGCTTCACGAGCACGTAGTTGACGAACCCGATGGCGCTGACGGCGACGACGAGCGACCAGATGAGCCGCGGCTGGACCGCCCCCCACGGGTCGATCGTCTCGGTCGGGAGCAGCGGGAAGACGACGAACGCGAGGATGGTGAACTCCACGGCGCTGCGGACCTCCTCGCGGGAGAGCCCCCACGCGAACTGGTGGAGCTCCCGCTTCAACACGAGCAGCAGCGAGGAGAGCATCGCCACCGTCACCGCCTCGATGAAGAATTCCTCGGCGACCAGCGCCCCGACCCCGTACGTGACGAGCATCGACACGGAAGTGGTGAGCGAGAGGCCGTCGACGTCCGACTCGACGAAGCTCCGGACGGCCAACAGCACCGCGATGGCGACGATCAGGACGCCGCCGACGATCAGGAGCCCGTCCTGGTCGAGCAGCGAGAACACCGCCGACGCGAGGCCGATCAGCGCGAACGTCCGGATCCCCGCCGACTTCTGGGACCACTCCCGCTCGAGTCCGAGGAACATCCCGAGCGCGGTCGCCAAGATCAGTTTCGCGACGTTGGTCTGGAGGTACACGAGGGGGTCGACCGGGGTCGCGGCGACCGGGGTCAGCACGGCCGATCACCCCGGCCGTGACACCGTCGCGCCGACCGAGACGTCCCGTCCATGGGCCGATGTCTCGCGCAATCGACCCTATACTTTGGCATGACGGTCGGCCCGTCCGTCCCGCCTCAGCGGTTCGTCGGCTCCCGCGGGAGGTCCAGCGACTCCGTCAGGTCGTGTTCCTCGCCCGTGAGCAGGTAGAGGACGTCCTCGAGGATGACGGCGAGCTCCGGGAGCTCCCGCACCGCGAGGAACGTGATGCCGATCAGCGCGACGACCGCGAGGAGCTGGCTCATGATCCGGTCGGAGATGAGGAACGAGACCCGGTACGGGTCGCTCGCGCCGAACATCGCGAGCACGAGGTCGGTCTGCCACTGCATGTACTGGTTGCCCGCGACGACGGAGATGAACGTCGTCCGGAGGATGTTGAGCACGTAGATGAGCGGGATCGAGACCGCGAGCGCGCGGAGCTTCCGCGAGAGCGGCGCCCGCACGGCGGCGACGAGCCCGCCGAAGATCGCCATGCTCCCGAGCCCCGTACACGCCAGCACGACGTGGATCGTGACCGTGTGGCCGTCGGGGAGCGTCCACGCGTACGCCGCGTCGTACCCCTCGTAGCTCGTCACGCGCTCCGGCGCGTAGCCGAGGAGATCGATGAGGAATCCGGTCTGGGTGGCGACCGCCTCGATGAGGATCCGGCGGGGCTCGGGGAACGCGACGCCCGCGAGCGTGAACGCCGGGATCGTCTCGAACGGGAGGTAGATGAACAGCATGAGCGAGATGGCCCGCGTGAGCGTGAACAGCGAGGCGCGGCCGTTGTACAGCAGGTAGCCGGCGTAGATGCAGGCCGGGACGCCGACGAGCGCCAGGATCGACTCGACGTAGCTCTGGTGTTCGAACGCGAAGTACGGGACCGTCGTCAGCCAGAACAGTCCGAACAGCGCCCACGTCCCCGCCGCGAGCGACCGGCCCGCGGCCAGTCCGCGGCTGTCGAGCAGCCACGAGACGGCGAAGAGGATCGCGACGAGCCAGGCGAAGGTGAACGTGTCGGGGATCAGGCTCAGGATCGCCGGCACGCCGGGACCGAACATGTCCGAACCGTCGGTCGTCGTCGGATAAAGCCCTTGTCGTTGCCGACGATCCGTGGGGTAGTTCCGGAGCGCGGCGAACGGAGACAGACGGCGGTGCGGGGCGCCGGAGAGAGACGGAGAAGAGAGGAAACGCGATTCGACGCGGTCAGCGCTCGTCGGAGTCGAGCACCCGGATCTGGTCGCCGCGGACGGTGACCGGGATCGGGACTGTCGCCTCGTACAGCTCGACGGTCACCTGGTCTTTCCCCTCGTCGATGCGCTGGACGCGGGCCTTCTCGCCCTTGAACGGGCCGGCGATCAGCTCGACGATGTCGCCCTCGGCGATCCCCTCGACGTCGGGGGTCGGCGAGAGGAAGTGCTCGACCTCGGAGAAGGGGCTCTGGGCAGGCCCCTCGGAGCCCTGGATGACGCCGCGGGCGTGGGGGATCTCGTCGAGGATCCGGGCGAACACGCTGCCGTCCGTCGCCTCGACCATCACGTAGCTCGTGAGCTGGTCGGGGGCGATGACCGCCTGGATCTCCGGCATCTCCTTCTCCGCGAGCATGTCGGCGACGGTGCGCTCCTGGCTCGCGGTGGTCTTGACCGAGAAGATCGGCATCAGGCGCCGACCCCCGGCAGGAGGCTCATGATCGCGAACATCAGGAAGCCGATGAAGCCGACGAGGAGGATGCCGGCGCCGGCGATCTTCGAAACCTGGAGGAACTCGTCGGTGCTCGGCGTGCTCGCCAGTTTCAGCACCCGAACGTAGCTGTTGAGGTCGTACGGAACGTCCATGTTACGACGCGCTTCGAGGCGAGGCGGTTTTTACCTTTTGATGCGGGGCGATCCCGGACCCGAGAGCGGGGACCGCGAGAAGGAGCGCTATCGAGACGGGCCGCGCGGGCGACGCGTCACTCCACGTAGTCGATGTCTTCCATCTCCGCCGCCGTTCCCTCCGGCGGCTCGCCGTTGTTCCCGTAGATCTGCGGCGACTCGACGCCGGTCACGACGATCATGGTGCGCATCTCGCCCTCCAGCTCGTCGTCAACCGAGGTGCCCCAGATAATCCGCGCGTCGGGGTCGATCCGGTCGTAGATCTCCTCGACGACGCCCTCGGCCTCCTCGATGGACATGTCCGTGCCGCCCGTGACGTTCACGAGCGCGGAGTTCGCGCCGGAGATGTCGACGTCGAGCAGCGGCGAGCGAAGCGCCGATTTCACCGAGTCCTGCGCCTTCGAGTCGGAGTCGGACTCGCCGAGGCCGATCATCGCGACGCCGCCCTTCTCCATGACGGTGCGGACGTCGGCGAAGTCGAGGTTGACCAGCCCGGGCATCGTGATGAGCTCCGTGATCCCTTTCACCGAGCGCATCAGCACCTCGTCGGAGACCTTGAACGCCTGCCGGACCGGGAGCTTCCCGACCGCGTCGAGCAGGCGGTCGTTGGGGACGACGATGACCGTGTCGCTCACGTCGCGGAGGCGTTCGAGGCCGGCCTCGGCGTTCGTCCGGCGGACCTCGCCCTCGGCGGTGAACGGGGTCGTGACGATGGCGATGGTGAGCGCGCCCGACTCGCGGGCGGCCTTCGCGACGACCGGGGCCGAGCCCGTGCCGGTGCCCCCGCCGAGCCCGGCGGTGACGAACACCATGTCGGAGCCGTCGATGGCGTCCTGGATCTCCTCTTGGGACTCGATGGCGGCCTCCTCGCCGACTTGGGGGAGGGAGCCGGCGCCGCGCCCCTGGGTCTTCTGCTGGCCCATGAGGATCTTCGTGTCGGCCTCGATGTTGACGAGGTGCTGGACGTCGGTGTTGGCCGCGACCAGCTTCGCGCCGTGGATCCCCTCCTCGGTCATCCGGTTGACCGTGTTCCCGCCGGCGCCGCCGCAGCCGACGACCGTGATGTTCGTCTGGAGGTCCTGTAAGACGTCCTGTAGCTCGTCGTCGGTCATCGTCCCGGACTGCGGCGGGGCGCCGGCCGCCGCGTCGGTCGCACCGGCGCCGGCCTCCCCGGCGTCGTCCGCCGGGGGCTCCTCGGCTTCGTCGATGGCGTCCTCCACGATAGAATCCATTATGTGGTGTGGTTGCGACCCGGACGTATTTATTTTTGCCCAATGTCTGACGCGAGTCAGACGCCGGGAGACCGGCGACAGCGCGGGAAAGCCGTCGGCTTCACTCCGCCGCGTCCGCGGCGTCGATCGGGAACCGCTCCGTCCGCGACCGCGACACCTCCTCCGGGGCCACCGCGTCGCCGTCGACCTCGACCGACTCGCCGTCGGCGAGCCGACCGAACGCCGGCCCCTCGGGGACGCCGCGGTCCCGTGCCAGTTCGGGATCGAAGGCGGTCTCGCGGGCGACGACCGCGCCGTCGGCCACCTCGACCGCGTCGTACCCCTCTCCGAGCACCGCCGCGAGATCGGTGACGAGGTCGGCGTAGTCTGGGGCGTCCGCGCCGTCCGCGAAGGCGGCCGCCCCCGCCGCGCGGGTGCCGGCCTGTTCCGTGTCGAAGGCGACGGCGTTCGCCGCCACGGCCTCTCGGGTCGCCTCCGGGTCGATCCCCTGCGCCCGCGACAGGAGCCCCCCGGGAAGCTCGCGGACCGAGACCGCGTCGAGCGCGCCCGACTCCGCGGGGGCGACGTCGCCGAACCGGAGCCCCTCCTCGACGGTCGCGAGGTCGCGCTCCAGCCGCTCGACCAGCGGGAGCGGCCGGTCGCCGACCTCCCGGACCCACGTCTCGCTCACGACCCCGTGCCCGAGCTCCTCCACGACGGCCGCGAGCTCGGGCCTGTCGCCCTCGATCACGGCGCGGTCGGCGCGGCTGCGCGCGAACGCCTGCTCGATCGTCTCGCGGTTCGCCTCGGGCGCGCCCATCTCGCCGAGCGCCCAGTCGGCGCCGACGTGCCCCACGGCCCACGCCGTCTCGCGGACGATGCGGGTGAACCGCGGCGCGTAGTGGCCCCCGCCGAAGCCGACGACGTGGCGGGGGGCGTCGCCGTCGACGAGGTCCGGCCCGGTGCCGCGGAGGTCGAGGACCGCGCGGGCGACCGCCTCGGCCGCTTCCGGATCCTCCCACTGCGCCTCGTCGGACCCGAGCTCGACGAACAGCGAGGGGACGGAGACGTTCGTCGGCCCGTGGTGGGTACACTCGACGCCGACGTCGTACCCCTCGGGGGCGCGCGCCGCCAGCGCCTCGACGACCCGCTTCTCGGCGCCGGGGGCGGGGTCCGCGAGCGTCTCCGGCTCGCCGCCGTACGGCGCCGGGCCGAAGTTCCCGGTGACGTGGGCGGTCAGGAGCTCCCCCGTCTCCCCGGAGTGCCGGGAGACGAAGACGAGGAAGTCGGGGTCGCCGGCGCCCTTGGCGTCGTTCTCCGTGGCGGCGTCGCCCGCGTCGACCTCGCCGCCGCCGCCGAACGCGGCGGCCGGGTCGTCCAGTTCGATGTGGAGGCCGTCGAACTCCCGGAGCTCGAACCCGTCGGTCCGGTAGTAGGTCCCGCCGCCCGCGGCGTCGGGGCGGGTCTCGTCCACGCGCTCCTCCCAGTCGCCGACCGCGAGCAGGCGCTCGCCGATGTGTTCGGAGGCGCTGTCGGCCCGGCTGACGACGATCGCTATCACGGATTCCGGTCCGGGTCGGGCCGCCGAATAGGCGTCGATTCCGGGCGCCGAACCGTCGGGACCCGGAGCGCGCTCACGGGAGCAGCAGGTACGCGAAGGCGACGTAGCCGGCGACGAGGACCGCGCCGTCGACCCGGGAGATCCGATCGCCGCGATACATGATTCCGACGAGCCCACCGGTGAACGCGAGCAGCGCGGGGAACTCGAAGCCGCGGACGCCCGAGCTCACGCCGATCGGCCGGATGACCGCGATGATCCCGATGACGGCGAGGACGTTGTAGATGTTCGACCCGACGACGTTGCCGACGCTGAACTCGGCCTGGCCGCGCACGGCGGCGACGACGCTCGCCGCCAGCTCGGGGAGCGAGGTACCCAGCGCGAGCACGGTGAGCCCGATGAAGATGTCGGAGAAGCCGGCCGCGGAGAGCAGCGACTCCCCGCCGTCGATCAGCCACCGCGACCCGAGCACCAGCGCGGCGATCCCGCCGACCACGGCGGTGACGTCGCGGAGGCTGGCGTCCGGCATCTCCGCGCGCTCCGCGGTGGAGATGCCGGACTGGGTCTGCCGGATCCGGCGCATGACCACGACGGTGAACGCCACGAGCGTCCCGAGCAGGAGGAGGCCGCCCGGTCGGCCGATGCGCCCGTTCCAGCCGAGCCCCACGAGCAGCAGCGCGGCGAGCACCATGAAGGGGACGTGGCGCTCGAACACCGTCTCGGAGACGTTGAGGGGGCGGATCAGCGCGGAGACGCCCAACACGAGCCCAATGTTCGCGATGTTCGACCCGAGGATCGTCCCGAGCCCAACGTCCGTCGACACGGTGACGGCGCCGAGGAGGGAGACGAACAGCTCGGGGGCGGTCGTCGCGAACGCGATGACGGTGACCCCGACCGTCGACGCCTTCAGGCCGACGGCGAGCGCCAGGTCGCTGGCGCCCTTGACGAGCAGTTCGGCGCCCGCGTACAGGAGGGCGGCGCCCCCGACGAGGAGCAGGAGTTCCGTGAGCGGCGACCCGAGCAACACGGCTCCCGGTTGTCGGTCATATTTAAAAAGCGCCGCGGTTCGGATCAGCCCGCCCCCGCCGTCGCGGCGGTCACGGGTCAGCGCGAGCCGGTCAGGCGTGCGTCGCCCGGAACTGGCCGTGCTTCACGCCGATCGCGAAGGCGACCGCTCCGAAGGCGAGCATCGACGGAACGACCATCATCAGCGTGATCCGCAGCGGCATCACTCCGCTTCCGATCAGTCCCGCGGCGCCGACCGCGACGATCAGTACCAGCAGCGCTGCCGCGCGTGGGAGGTCGAACTCCATGTCAGCGGTACGTCCCGGGACGGCCTAAACGTTCGGCTCGGCGACGGCGTCCGGGTCGCGTCCCGGAGACCGGCGCCGCGGGGCTCGGACGCGCTCACGCCTCGATGATGTCGTCGTCCCGCTCCGCCGGCAGCGTCAGCTCGCCCTCCGTCGAGACGACCGCGCGACCGCCGACCCGGACCTCGTCGCCGTCGACTCGCACCCTGACGTGCCCGGGGCGGTCGAGGAAGTGGCCCTGTTCGAAGCGGAGGTCGTCGGGGAGCTCGCCGTCGAACGCGTCGACCGCCCGGAGGTACGCCCCGACCGCGCCGCTCGCCGTGCCCGTCACGGGGTCCTCGTCGATGCCCAGAGCGGGCGCGAACGCCCGGCCGTGGAGCGTCGACGCCGCGTCGAGCGCGTCGAACGTGTACGCGTAGATCCCGGCGACGTCGTGCTCGGTCGAGATCGCCTCGACGGCGGCCGCGTCGGGCTCGGCCTCGCCGAGGCGCTCCAGGAAGTTGACGGGGACGACGAGCCACGGGAGCCCGGTCGAGGCGACCGCGACGGGGAGGTCGGCGCCCACGTCCCTGAGGGCCGCGGGGTCGATCCCGAGCGCGTCGCCGAGGCGGTCGGCGTCGAGCTCGGCGCCGTCAACCGGCTCGACGGTCGGCGGGTTCTGTCGCATCCAGACGGTGCCGTCCTCGTCGACCCGGATCGAGAGGTCGCCGACGTTCGTCCGGAGGGTGCGCTCGCCGGCGTCGATCTCCCCCGCGTCGTACAGCGCGGCGTAGCTCGCGATCGTGGCGTGGCCGCAGAGGTCGATCTCCGTGGACGGGGTGAAGTAGCGGACCCGCTCGTCGGCGCCGTCGCCCGCGTCGAAGAGGAACGCTGTCTCGGAGGCGCCGAGCTCGGCGGCGATCCGCCCCATCCGGTCGTCGCTCAGTCCCGCGGCGTCCGGCACGACGCCGGCGACGTTCCCGGCCAGCGGTTCGTCCGTGAACGCGTCGACGAGCAGCGCGCGTCGCGTCTCCATGCGTCACCATCGCGGGGCGGCCCCAAAAGGGTCCCGAGCCGGTCCGGGACGATGTCAACCCTTTTGCCCTCCACGCCGGATGTACCCCTATGGGCCTCTTCGACCGGTTGCGCGGGAACGACACCCCGCGCGTGGCGTTCATCGGGATCGACGGTCTCCCGCACGGTCTCGTCGCCGACAACCCGGACACGTTCCCGACGCTCTCGGCGATCGCCGCCGACGGCGACGGCGGGCCGATCGACAGCACCGTGCCGCCGGAGTCGAGCGCGTGCTGGCCCGTCCTCACCAGCGGCCGGAATCCCGGAGAGACCGGCGTCTACGGCTTTCAAGACCGGGAGATCGGATCCTACGACACCTACGTTCCGATGGGGCGAGACGTCCAGACGACCCGCGTGTGGGACCGCGCCACCGACGCCGGGCTCGACGCGACGGTGATGAACGTCCCGGTCACGTTCCCGCCTCAGCGGACGGTCCAGCGGATGGTGTCGGGCTACCTCTCGCCCGACTTGGACAAGGCCGCCCACCCCGACGAGCTCCGCGAGTACCTCACGGGCAGCGACTATCGGCTGTCGGTGAACGCGAAGCTCGGGCACAAGGCGGACAAGTCGGAATTCATCGAGCACGCCCGGGAGACGCTCGACGCCCGCGCCGCCGCCTTCTCCCGGTACGTCGAGCGCGACGACTGGGACCTGTTCGTCGGCGTGTTCACGGCGCCGGACCGGATCAATCACTTCCTGTGGGGCGATTACGCGGAGAACGGGGAGTACCGCGAGGCGTTCCTCGACTTCTACGCCGCGCTCGACGAGCACATCGGTGCGGTCCGGAAGGCCCTCCCGGACGACGTCCGCCTCGTCGTGGGATCGACCCACGGGTTCGCGCGGCTCCGCTACGACGTCTACTGTAACGAGTGGCTGGAGCGGGAGGGCTGGCTCTCGTACGACGACGACGACCACGGCGCGCTGACGGACATCGACGGCGACACCCGCGCGTACTCGCTCGTCCCCGGCCGGTTCTATCTCAACCTGGAGGGCCGCGAACCCGACGGGGTCGTCCCAGAGTCGGAGTACGAGTCCGTGCGCGCCGAGCTGCAGTCGGCCCTCGAATCGTGGGCGGGCCCCGACGGGAAGCCGGTCGCGAAGCGCGTCGTCGAGCGCGAGACCGTCTTCCGCGGCGACCACGACGAGATCGCGCCGGACCTCGTCGTCATCCCGAACGAGGGGTTCGACCTCAAGTCCGGCTTCCGCTCCCACGACGCGGTGTTCGACCCGGACGGCCCGCGGACGGGGATGCACACCTTCGAGGACGCCGCCCTCTTCGTCGACCACCCGGACGCGAACGTCGAGGACGCCGACCTCCTCGACGTCGCGCCGACTCTCCTGCGACTGCTCGACGTCGACTACGGGCGGACCGACCTCGACGGCGCGAGCCTGATCTGAGATGGAGCGGACGCCGGACGGGACCCCGGTCGGCGTCGACGACCCGTACGCGGTCGCCGGCGTCTGCGACCACCTGACCGACGAGGGTCGCTGTCGGTTCGCGCTGACGCGCTCCGGCGACGATCCCGAGTTCGCCGCGGCCCGCCGCGCCGACGGCTACGCCTGCCACGTCGGTCCCGGCGGCGCGTGGCGGAAGTGTCCCCACTACCGCTCGACGACCGACGGCCGCGAGTGTCACCGCTGCGGGCTCGAGGAGGTCCGGATCGCCCACGACGACGCCCGACCGCTGGTGGAGGAACACCACCTCTCGTACGGGAGCGCGGACGGCGGCGCGGCGGAACGCGAAACCACCGAGAGCGACGACGCCGGGCCCCACGAGATCACGGTCGCGCTGTGCCGCTGGTGTCACACGAAGGTCCACAAGTCGTTCGCGCGGATCGACGACGACGCGAGCCCGGACCCCGAGGCGATCGCGGCACGCGAGGGTCGGCGGAGCAGAGAGAAGTCCGAGTCCGCCTTCGAGACGGCGAGCGAGCGGTTCGACGCGGGAGAGTAACCCTGTTTCCGAGGCGCCCTCGGCGCCGAAGCCTGAGCGGGGTCTCAGGCGTCGGGCTTCGGCCGGATCAGGTTCGCAAGCGCGACGAGGACGCCCAGGAACCAGCCGAGCGGGACGGAGATGCCGAGCCACATCAGGACGTAGCCGAGGCCGGCGACCCCCCACTGCTCGCCGAACGTCTCCAGGTCGAAGGCCCCGCGGAGCGTCTCGTTGATCCCGCCGACGGAGAGGAACGTGTCGAGGATCCAGACCGCGAGGTCGTAGCTCGGATCGAGCACCAGGTTCGAGATAGAGGGGGTGAGGAGCCCGGCGACCACCGGCGGCAGGAAGATGGCCGTCATCGCGAACGGGTACGCGAGGAGGACGCTGACGAACCGCCCGCCGGCCTTCGAGAACCCGGCGGCCGCGCCCGCGGAGACGACCGCCACGACGCTGGCGCCGCCGATCCCGAGCATCACCTCGGTAGGGAGCTGGAAGTGCGCGAGCAAGGTGAGCGACCCCCAGACGAGCGTCGCGACGAGGACCGCGCCGAGCACGCCGAAGCGGGCCACCGCCGAGTCGAGCTTCGCGGCGTAGTACCGCGTGGCGAACCCGACGAGCAGGAGCGGGTACGCGACCGCGACCAGCGGGCCGCCGAGGATCGCCCAGAGGTAGTACCCGACCGTCTGGACGGCGGTCTCCGGTTTCCACTTCCCCAGCACCGCGCTCGGATCCAGCTGTCGCGGGAAGACGACTTCCATCCACGTCTCGTGGAGACGGACCACGTCAAGGAGGAGCGCTTCCACCAGCCCCGTCTGTCCTCGGCGTTCCATTTGGCTCACTTCGCGCGCGCCACACCGTGAACTTTGTGCCTTCGTTCGCGCGGCTGACATCGAGCGCGCACTGACCGACTGCGCGCCGACCGAGCGCGCCGCCAATTATCAGACAGGGATCCCCGCGTCGATACGCTTAACCGTTACAACGGGCCTAACAGTGCTCATGCACAGACGTGGACTGCTCGCGGCGATCGCCGCATCGACGTCCGTCGCCGTCGCCGGGTGCGCCGGCGGAGAAGACGGGAGCTACGAGTACGACGCGGATCCCGCCCGGATCCCGTCGGAAACGGCCTCCGACGCCGGGTACGAGGGCGAGGAGCCGGAGTCGTTCACCATCGAACAGGAGTTCGACGTGGCGGGCGTGAACGCCCAGGTGTCGGCGACGACCTGGGTCGCCGGGTACGAGAACCCGGACAACGGGTCGGCGCTGTTCGTGGCGAGCACCCCGGACGCGTCGGTCGGCGGCCAGTCGGTCAATCCCCTCGTCCGCGCGGACGACGCGGAGCTGATCCGCCGGCTGTTAGAACAGACCGACCAGCGGGGATTCGGCGGCGAGGGCACCGACGTGGAGGCCGAGGACATCGAGAACCGCGGGTCGGAGACGCGGACTATCCTCGAGCAGGAGGTCGAGGTCTCGATCCTCGAAACCACGATCAACGCGGAGGTCGACGCCGGGAACAACCAGAGCGGCAGCGCCGAGGACGTCCCCGTGTTCCTCTACGTCGCGACCGTCCGGCACGACGATGACGTGATCGCTCTCGTCGGCGTCCATCCCACCGCTATCGACGCCGGCGACGCCGTCCTCTCGCTGATGGAACAGGTCGAACACTGATCGTCGGCCGGCCCGGCAGTCCACTCCTTCCGACGTCGCCAACGGCCAGAGAGCGACGGCTCAGATCGCCGGACGTGAATCGATCCGACAGCGACGTTTCCGCGAAAGGAAGCTTCTGTCTCCGTAAATCCTATAATAAACAATCAACCGAATGAGCGTGTTCCACGAACGCCAGACGGTGGCAGCGTAGCGAGCTCGTCGACTCCTGCGGTGCGGACGCTGCCTAGCCTCGGCTCTGTCGATCGTGGTCCGTCACGATGGATCGAAGAAACTCAACTCAGCGTGGGCCGGTGGTTATTCTCGTCATCTGTGTTGTCGTGATTTCAGTTGTCGCGGTGGGTGTAACTCTGGCTTCTGGGGAAGCGGATGGGAGCCGATCTCACAATATAACAACTTCAGGAGAATATAATTCTGTAAACGGTTCTATTACAGTTCAAGATCAGGCAACAGTTTCTACGAATTTTGTTAGAAACAGCAGAACTACATCTGGAGTGACTATTAGTGAAATCGAATCAAATGTAAATTCGACGATCGTCCTTACTGACAAGGATACTAGCGACATTGTTGGATATAAATCGCTTTCAGTAGAACAAATAAATGACAAAGACAATATGTCGCTCAATACGTCAAATTTGGGCGGGGCAGTTGGGGCATATCTCATACCGAGTGAGAACATTAGTATAAATCAAGATCGTATCGATACAGAACTATCTGAACAAGAGAAAAATTCAGCAGTTGATAAAGACAGAGCGCACGTGTACCTGGGTACTGTAGAGTTTGAAAATCAAGAATTCAAAAAAGCAGGAGCAGCCAATATCTCTGTGGCAACTTCTGAAGTACGAGACACGATCGGGATGAACACACCATATATTATTTCTATCCACCCAATTACTTCCAGTAATAAAGTTGTGTATGATGAGTATATTGGATATTCAGATGTTCTTGTTGGTGTGAACGATGGGATAAAAATACCTGTTAGAGATGCAAATGGAAGCAAAAGCAGAATTTGGCACAGTAACCGATATGTGGCAACTATTCGGCTTGCACAGGGACAAAAACCGGGAGACCCCGTGAATTTGGCATCAACGAAGCGGTTGCCGAATTCAGATATAAACCATCAATTTGTAGAGGGAGATGTGTCCGATAGTGCAGATGTGCGCATTACCAATGTTCCCTTGGATATAAACAACAGTAGTAGACTGGATCGTAAGTTCAATCATACGAACTACACTGGTAAACAAATTTATTCTGGAGAAGTAGTCCTGTTCGAAAATAACACCTCCACAACAAACTCTATTAAATTGCATAGAAGACTACCAGATAACCGTTCAATAATAGCCGGATTAGGAACGCCTCTGAATGGCACAGAGGGAGTAGTTTTTAATACGACTGGCTTACCCACAGGGACTTATTCACTCACCGGTGGTGGATTTGAGAAGGGAAATCGATTCAAATTAATCGGGAGGGATGCCCAAGAAGTAGAAATCGACAACATCAGGGAAGAAATGGAAATCGGAATCCAGACAGACTATGAGCTATGTCATCACACCCCGGAAGTTAGTGTGAGAATCTTTAACTTAAATACAAACAGCACACTCGCAACTGCCAACCTCTCCACACCATCTTCCGGTCGCACCTCGATTGGGATCAACACGTACGCACTCGGTAACGAATCGCTGACGGACGGTCTCGTCACCGCGGGGCCGGGTGCGACCGTCGAATCGGTCAACACATCGATGTCGAACGAGACGCTGCCACCGGGGGAGTATCGGGTCGCGGTCCGCTCCGAGCAGGGACTCGCCGCGACGGCGGACGAGACGACTGTCATGGTCGCGAACCGGTCGACGAACGGGCTGACCGCCTACGCGACGGCCGACCTCGATCGGAGCGACCTCGGGACGGCCGATGCGGTACAGCGGGCGATCGCGAACGGGACGCTCTCGCCGACGTCAACCGTCACTTCCGGCGAAACCGTGGTGTACGTCGCGAACGCCACGGGACTGACCGGGCTGCCGGCCGCGCGGAACGCGACCCCGGAGACGGGCGCCGACCTGGCTCGGCTCGACGGGCTCGCCTTCGGCGTACGCTCGAACGCGTCGACGATTTCGACGGCGGAGGACGACCGAACCGACGCGAACGGGTCGGTCCCGAGGAACTCGTCCGTTCACGTCGACGACCGAGGCCTGTACCTCGTCGCCGATGCCGACGACGCCCTCGCGACCGACGAGACGCCCGCCGACGGGGAGGCGTTCACCGCAGAGTTCCTCGTGGCGGACGAACGGCTCCGCGAGGCGGCGTCGGATCCGACCGGCGGTCACACCGCGTCGACGACGGTGACCTTCGAGACGCCGCCTCCAGACGGGGAGGACGGCGATTCGAAGAGCGACGGCAGCCTCGAAGGCGGTGGAGGCGAGGGTGGGTCCGACGGCGGAGCGACGGGAGGTGACGCGACCGGCGGCGGGACGTCCGGCGGAAGCGCTGCGACGGGGAGCGGCGGAACCGCCGGCGGCAGAGCGACCGGGTCCCCACCCGAGACGGGCTCTCCGCCGAGAGGGACGAAGGCGGGAGAGGCGGGAAACGAGAACGGTGACGGGCCGCGGTCCGAACTCGGGCGGAGCGGGGGTCGCTTCGGGATCCGGCCGGTCGCCGACGTCCGGACGGTCGCGCGCGACGATTCCACCGGATCACCCGCGTCCGTCTCTCGGACGGCGGCGTCCTCCGGGGTAGGCATCGCCTCGCCGGGAGACGGCAGCGTCCGGTCCGAGGCGGGTGCGGGCCGCGGCGACGCCGGGTCGGACGACACGGGTGCCGGGAGCGACGAGGCGGCGAGAGCGAACGGAGCGGACGCGGAGGCCCCCGCAAGCGACGGTTCGGGATCGAAATCGGATACGGCGGGATCGAACCCCGACACGACCGACACGGACCCGGCGACTCCGAGCTACGACGACGCGCCGATCCGGACGACCGCCGAGGACGTGCCCGGGTTCGGTCCGCTCGCCGCCCTGGTCGCGCTCCTGTTCGCCGGTGGGCTCGCCGCGCGTCGGCGGGATCGGGAGGCGTGAGGCGACGCTCCGACGCCGCGGTGGCGGTATCCTTTTGCTGGACCGCTCCCTTCCGTCGGGTATGAGCGTGACCATCACCCCGCCGCGGAAGCGGGAGTGCGAGCTGTGCGGTCGCCGCGAGCGGTGGGACGAGGAGAACACCGGCTGGCAGATCGCCGACGAACCGGGCGAGGTCTACTGCATCCACGAGTGGGACATCAACGGAACGTTCACGCCGCTTCGCGAGTGACCGGCCGGGTTCCGATCGACGACGAGTTCGGTTTCGCTCAACGGTGAATTCGATTTCGGCCGACTATCGCGCGGTTTTTCTTCCGTTGACGATAACGCACCTATTTTCCGTATCGTTCTCTGTCTCGGCGGTTTTATTTCCAATTACAAATTATAACTAGGCTATCTCCGGATTATAACTGATCAAACAGGAAACGAATTGTGTGTTATTCACCCCTGATGAATAATTACCTTATATTCCCTAATGTGTGTACGAGGGATCCTACCCGTATCAGGGTTATACCTTTAAGTGATCATCTGTGAGTGGGGAGCATGACCGAGCCACGTAGTGACACCCGGGGGGGTTCGGAATCCTCGGGCCACGGTGGGGGGCTTGCGGACGTATCAGACGAGCGGTCGAACTGCGGGATCGGCGGGATCGTCGACCTCGACGGGGACCCGAGCCACGACACGGTGACCGACGCGGTCCGGCTGCTGGAGAACCTCGAGCACCGCGGGACCACGGGCGCCGAGGAGAACACCGGCGACGGGGCCGGGATCATGGTCGCGCGCCCGGACGACTTCTTCCGCGACGTCGTCGACGCCGACCTCCCCGACGAGTACGCGGTCGGCTCCGTCTTCATGCCGACCGAGGGGAGCGTCCAGGCGGAGATCCACGACGTCATCGCCGAGGTGTTCTCCGTCTACGGGCTGGAGGTGCTCGCGTGGCGCTCCGTCCCGACGGACAACGCCGACCTCGGCGAGACCGCGCTCGACTCCGAGCCGGAGATCGCCCAGCTGTTCGCCGCGCCCGTCGAGGGCGCCGGCCTCGCCGAGCGGTTCACCAGCGAGGAGGCCCGCCCGGACGACGCCGACCCCGAGCTCCTCGGCTTCGACCGCGCGCTGTACGCCGCCCGCCGCGAGATCGAGAACGCGGTCGCCGACGTCGACGGCGCCGGCCGGTTCTACGTCTGCTCGCTCGACCGCCAGCGCGTCGTGTACAAGGGCCTGCTGAAGGGCTCCCAGCTCGCCGACTACTACCCCGACCTGACCGACGAGCGCTTCGCCAGCCACGTCGCCTTGGTCCACGCGCGGTTCTCGACGAACACGCTCGGCGCGTGGCACCTCGCGCACCCGTACCGCAACATCGTCCACAACGGCGAGTTCAACACGATCCGCGGGAACGTCAACTGGATGCGCGCCCGCGAGAACGACCTCGAACACCCCGCGTTCGGCGCCGAGCTCGACACGATCAAGCCGGTGATCGACGACCCGAACCAGTCGGACACCGCGAGCGTCGACAACGCGGTCGAACTCCTCCTGCAGGCCGGTCGGGACCTCCCGCACACCCTCCGGATGCTGATCCCGGAGGCGTTCCGCGACGACGACCTGATGGACGCGGCGCGCACCGACTTCTACGACTACCACGCGTCGCTCGTCGAGCCGTGGGACGGTCCCGCCCTGGTCATCGGCTTCGACGGCGACCGCGTCGCCGGCGTCCTCGACCGCAACGGGCTCCGCCCCTGCCGGTACGAGGTGACCGAGGAGAACCGCCTCGTCGTCGGCAGCGAGGTCGGCGCGCTGCCGACCGATCCCGCCGAGGTGCAGCGCCGCGGGCGGCTCCAGCCCGGCGAGATCTTCGTCGCCGACCCCGAGGAGGGGCGGATCGTCCCCGACGACGAGGTGTTCGCCGAGCTCACCGACGAGAAGTACGGCGAGTGGGTCGACGAGCGCCAGGTCGACCTCGACGAGGTCGCGAGCGAGGTCGACCCCGAGACGGAGGCGGTCGACGCCCCCGGCGTGGACGAGGGCGGCGAAGACGCCGAGAGCGACGAGTCGACAGTCCGGATCCACCAGGCCGCGTTCGGCTACACGACGGACTCGCTGAACCACCTCGTCGAGCCCATGGCGAAAGACGGGAAAGACCCCGTGGGCTCGATGGGCGACGACACGCCGCTGTCGGTGCTCGCGGACGTCGACCGCCCGCTGTTCACCTACTTCAAGCAGCTGTTCGCGCAGGTGTCGAACCCGCCGATCGACTACATCCGCGAGGAGCTCGTCACCTCGCTGGAGACCCGGATGGGGAACCAGCGGAACCTGCTCGACGAGACCCCCGAACACGCCGAGCAGATCGTCTCGGATTCGCCGATCCTCACCGACGCCGAGACGGCCGCACTGAAGGGGCTCGACGGCGAGCCGGTCGACGGCGACGGCCCGGCGTTCGCCTCGGCGACGGTCGATATCACGTACGACCGCGAGGGGTCGCTCGTCGACGCCGTCACCCGGATCCGCAACGAGTCCGCGGCCGCGATTCGGGACGGCGCCGACGTGGTCGTCCTCTCGGACCGCGCGGTCGGCCCGGACCGGCTCGCGGTCCCGAGCCTGCTCGCGACCGGCGCGGTCCACCACCACCTCGTCCGGAACGGGCTGCGGAACCGCGCCGGGATCGTCGTCGAGTCGGGCGAGCCGCACGAGGTCCACCACATCGCGACGCTGGTCGGCTACGGCGCCGACGCGATCGACCCGTACCTCGCGTACGAATCCATCGCCGACGTCGTCGCGGGGCCGGACGGCGCCGACGAGGAGGAGGCGCTCGCGGCGTACCGCGGCGCGCTGGAGGACGGGCTCCTCAAGACGATGGCGAAGATGGGCATCTCGACGATGGAGTCGTACCAGGGCGCCCAGATCTTCGAGGCGGTCGGGCTCGCCTCCGAGTTCGTCGGCGAGTACTTCGAGGGGACCGAGATCCGCACCGAGGGGATCGGGACCGAGGAGATCGAAGGCGACCTCCGGACGCGTCACGCGATGGCGTTCGGCGCCGATCCCAAGCTGGAGACGACCGGCGAGTACGAGCACCGCTCGTCGGGGATCAAACACGGCTGGAACCCGCAGACGGTCGGGACGCTCCAGCAGGCGGTTCGCGGCGGCGACTACGAGC
This sequence comes from Halorubrum depositum, assembly GCF_007671725.1. NCBI lineage: Archaea > Methanobacteriati > Methanobacteriota > Halobacteria > Halobacteriales > Haloferacaceae > Halorubrum > Halorubrum depositum. Next base: position 775,772 of record NZ_VCNM01000002.1, read on the forward strand.
AGTACGGGGAGTTCGCCGAGCTGGTGAACGACCAGTCCGAGGAGCTCCAGACGCTCCGCGGCCTCCTCGAGTTCGAGTCCGACCGCGATCCGGTGCCGGTAGAGGAGGTCGAGCCGGTCGAGTCGATCGTCGAGCGCTTCTCGACGGCGGCGATGAGCCTCGGGAGCATCTCGCCGGAGGCCCACGAGAACAACGCGATCGCGATGAACCGGATCGGCGCGAAGTCGAACACCGGCGAGGGCGGCGAGCCCCCGGAGCGATTCGGTACCGAGAAGGAGTGCAACGTCAAGCAGGTCGCCTCCGGCCGGTTCGGCGTCACCGCCGACTACCTCGCGAGCGCTGACGAGCTCCAGATCAAGATGGCGCAGGGCTCGAAGCCCGGCGAGGGCGGCCACCTCCCCGGCGAGAAGGTCAACGAGATGATCGCGCACGTCCGGTGTTCGACGCCCGGCGTCGGGCTCATCTCGCCGCCGCCGCAACACGACATCTACTCGATCGAGGACCTCAAACAGCTCATCTTCGACCTGAAGGCCGCGAACCCCGACGCCGACGTCAACGTGAAGCTGGTGTCGGAGGCCGGCATCGGCACCATCGCGGCCGGCGTCGCGAAGGCGAACGCGGACGTCGTCCACGTCTCCGGCCACGACGGCGGGACGGGCGCGTCCCCGAAGACGTCGATCAAGAACGCGGGGCTCCCGTGGGAGCTCGGCCTCGCCGAGGCGAACCAGATGCTCCGCGCGACCGGCTTGCGCGACCGCATCCGCGTCACCGCGGACGGCGGGCTCAAGACCGGCCGCGACGTCGCGGTCGCCGCCGCGCTCGGCGCCGAGGAGTACGTGTTCGGCACCGCGTCGCTCGTCACCGCCGGCTGCGTGATGGCCCGCCAGTGCCACGAGAACACCTGTCCGGTCGGCGTCGCGACCCAGCGGGAGGACCTCCGACAGCGCTTCCCCGGCCAGCCGGACCACGTCATCAACTACATGACGTTCATCGCCCAGGAGCTCCGCGAGATTATGGCCGAGCTCGGCTACACGGAGGTCGAGGAGTTCATCGGGCGGCCCGAGCTCCTCTCCCAGCGCGAGACGGACCACGAGAAGGCGAAGCACCTCGACCTCTCGGCGGTGATCGCCGAGCCCGCGGGCGACGCCCGAACCAAGACCCGCGAACAGGACGACGCCGACATCGAGGCGCTGCTCGACTGGGACCTCATCGACGAGGCGGCTCCGGCCATCGAGGACGGCGCGCCCGTCGCGCTCACCCGCGACGTGGAGAACGTCGACCGCGCTGTCGGCGCGACGCTCTCGAACCGCGTCGTCTCCGAGCACGGGGGCGAGGGGCTCCCCGACGACACCGTCACTTGCCGGTTCGACGGCTACGCCGGCCAGAGCTTCGGCGCGTTCCTCGCGTCCGGCGTCACCTTAGAGCTCACCGGCGCCGCCAACGACTACCTCGGGAAGGGGCTCTCCGGCGGTCGGATCGTGGTCAACACGCCCGAGGAGGCCGGCTACGACCCCGCGGAGAACGTCGTCGCCGGCAACGTCGGGCTGTACGGCGCCACCGCCGGCGAGGTGTACGTCAACGGCGTCGTCGGCGAGCGCTTCGGCGTCCGCAACTCCGGCGTGCGGGCGGTCGTCGAGGGCGTCGGAGACCACGGCTGCGAGTACATGACCGGCGGCGTCGTCGCCGTGCTCGGCGACACGGGCCGGAACTTCGCGGCCGGGATGTCCGGCGGCGTCGCCTACGTGTACGACCCCGACAACCGGCTCGACGACCGCGTCAACCGCGGGATGGTGTCGGTCTCGGAGACGCTCGACGACTCCGACGAGCGCATGCTCCGCCGGCTCGTGGAGAACCACCGAGCGTACACCGGCAGCGACCGCGCGGCCGAGCTGCTCGACGACTGGGCGGCGACCCTGGACGACTTCGTCCGGGTCTTCCCCGACGCGTACGCCGACGTCATCGCCGAGGGCAAGGGCGCCGACGTGCGCGACGAGCCGCCGGCGGCGGCCGAGGCCGTCCCGGGCGCGGCGAGCGAGTCGACCGGACAGGCGTCGAGCGACGACTGAGGCGGGCGCGCCTGCCTCGGTGATCCGTTGATATCTTTTGCAGTTCGGACGACTCGGATCGGTTGCCGCGACGCTTTCGGAGTCCGATCGATCGCTGCGGCGGCTCGCTATCTGTCGAGAGCGTCGGAAAACGCCGCGGGTTCGGTCAAGCGACGGCGCGTCCGCGTCGCGCCGAGGCGATTCGACTCACCGGCGATTCGCGTCCGCCACTAAAAGGAAGACCAAACGCTCAGGAGCGCAGCCACGCCAGGAGGCGGGCGGCGGGGCTGGGCGTCGACTCGAGGTCCTCGGGTCGCGGGGTGTCTTTCAGTCGCATGGTGCCGTGTTCGGAATTCGACTTACGAGCTGCCATAACAACAATCATTTGTGGCCGTACGGCAATAAAATACTCGAATTGTCAACGTATATTCGCTGAAAGTAGATTATATTGATCTATCATCGCCGTCTTCGGAGAGGGATTCGCGAGTCGCTCCGCACGCGGTCGTCGCGACGCGCCCCCGGCCGTGACGTCGGCCGCTCCGTTCAGTCGTCGAGCGACTCGCTCTCGACCTCGCCGTCCACCGCCCGCTCGACCGTGCGGTCGACGTGGCGCTCGCGGGCGCGGTCGACGAACTCCTGTGGCAGCTCATCGATCTCGCCGGCCTGCACGCCCCAGAGCTTCGCGTAGAGCCCGTCGGCTTCGAGCAGCTCGTCGTGGGTCCCGCGCTCGACGACCTCGCCGTCCTCTAACACGAGCGTCGCGTCGGCGTCGGTCACCGTCGAGAGGCGGTGCGCGATGACGAACGTGGTGCGGTCGGCCGCCAGCTCGTCGAGCGAGCGCTGGATCAGCATCTCCGTCTCGGTATCGACCGCGGAGGTCGCCTCGTCGAGGATGAGGATGGCGGGGTCCTGCAGGACGACCCGCGCGATGGCGACCCGCTGGCGCTGGCCGCCCGAGAGCTTCACCCCCTGCTCGCCGATCCGCGTCTCGTAGCCGTTCGGGAGCGAGTCGATGAACTCGTGGGCCTCGGCGGCCTTGGCGGCCTCGATCACCCGCTCGCGGACCGCGTCGCTCTCGACGTCGCCGTCGACGCCCGTGAATCGGCCGTACCGGATGTTCTCGGCGATGGTGCCGTCGAACAGCGTCGTGTCCTGCGCGACGTAGCCGACCGCGGAGCGCAGGCTCTCGACGGTGACGTCGCGCACGTCGTGACCGTCGACCCGGACCGCGCCGTCGGTGACGTCGTAGAGGCGCAAGAGGAGCTTCAGAAGCGTCGACTTTCCGGCGCCGGTCGGTCCGACGAGGGCGACGGTGTCGCCCGGGTCGGCCGTGAACGAGACGTCGCTGATCACCTCCTCGTCGGCGTCGGTCGGGTCGACGAGGGCGTTCTCGGGGTACGCGAAGGAGACGCCGTCGTACTCGACGGCGCCGGCGACGCCGCCGTGGTCGGGGCCCTCTCGGTCGGCGGTTCCGTCGCCTTCCGCGGTTCCGCGCTCGCGCCCCAGCACCACCGTGTCGCCGTCGTCGGTGATCCGGATCGGGATGTCCCGGAGGCCGAAGACGCGCTCGCAGGACGCCTTCGCGTTCTCGTACTGGTCGATGATGTTCGACACCTCCGCGAGCGGCGCGACGAACTGCTGGGTGAGCAGGACGAACGTGACGAACGTCCCGACCGTGAGCGTCGTCGTGAACGGGCCCGGCGGTCCGGCGGAGAGCCAGTAGCCGCCGACCGCGAAGGTGGCGGCGAACGCGAGGCCGGCGAACAGCTCCATCCCGGGGCGGTAGACGTAGTTGAGCCGGAGGATCGACATCGTCCGCTCGAAGTACTGGTATGAGGCGGTCTCGACGCGGTCGCTCTCGTACGGCTCGGTGTTGGAGGTCTTCACCAGCTCGACGCCCGAGAGCGCGTTCTCCAGGGCGGTGTTGAGGTCGCCGACCACGGAGCGCTGGGCGACGTACCGCGGCTCGACGGCCCGCATGAACCAGAGCGTGAAGAGGATCATCAGGGGGATGGCGGAGAGGGTGACCAAGGCGAGCTCCCAGTTGTAGTAGAAGAGCACGCCCGCGATGCCGGCGACCATCACGCCGAGCCGCGCCGAGTTCTGGAGCGCGTTGTCCAAGAACACCTCGAGGTTGGAGGCGTCGTTGTTGAGGACGCTCATCACCTCGCCGGTCTGCTTGTCGTCGAAGAAGGTCATGTCGAGCCGCTGCATTCGGTCGAAGGAGTCGGTCCGGACCGCGTGCATCACCCGGTGTGCGAAGTTGTTCGCGGCGATGCCGTAGATCCACGTGAACACGCCGGTGACGAGGAAGGAGCCGACGATGAGGGCGACGGAGAGCCGGAACTGCGCCGGCCCCGCGGTGGGGAGCCACGCGTCCGGGACGACCGGGAGGGTGTACGGGCCGTCCCCCGTGAACACGGCGTCGATGGCGACGCCGAGCACGACCGGGGGGAGGAGGCCGGCGACGCGGGCGACGACGTTCGCGGCCATCCCGATCGCGAGCCAGTGGGCCTCGGCGGCGCCGTACTCGCGGAACAGCCGGAGGAGGGGCCTGTCGACCCGGTCGCGGTACACTTCGAAGGCGTTGCGCTCGTCGGCGGCCATGGAGACGGGAATCGTGCGAGCCCCATGTATCCGACGGCTTCGGTCGGTTCGGCCGGGTTCGGCCGGGTTCGACGGACGCTCGGGCCGGCACCGTCCGGTTTAAGGCGAGCGGAGACCGTAGTACGGTATCGCAGTCGTGATCGACGATGAGTGACGGCCCGTCCGAGGGCGACGCCCTCCGCCGCATGTACCGGATCACCGCCGACCAGGAGCGGCCGTTCGAGGAGAAACTCCCGGACCTGTTGGACCTCGGTCGCGCGTACCTCGGCGTGGAGACCGGCTTCCTCACCGAGATCGACGACGAGACGCAGGTGATCGTGGACGCCCGCGGCGACCACGAACTGCTGCAGGCGGGCCGGAGCTGTCCGCTCTCGAAGGCGTACTGCAGGCGGACCGTCGACGTCGACGGCGCGCTGACGGTCCAGCACGCCCGCGTTGAGGGGTGGGAGGACGACGCCGCCTACGAGGAGTTCGGGCTGGAGGCGTACATCGGCGCGAAGGTCGTGGTCAACCGCGAGGTGTACGGCACCTTCTGTTTCGCCGACACCGAGGCGCGGGATCGTCCCTTCTCGGAGGACGAGGAGACGTTCGTGGAGCTGTTGGGCCAGTGGGTCGGCTACGAGCTGTTCCGGAAGCAGGCGACCGAGCGGATGCAGCGGCAGCGCGACGAGCTGGAGGAGTTCTCCCGGGTCGTCTCGCACGACATCCGGAACCCGCTGGGGATCATCGACGGCTACCTCGACATGGCGGAGCGGACCGGCGACCCGGAACATTTCCAGCGGTGTCGCGACGCGGTCGACCGGATGGAGTCGCTGATCGACGACCTGCTCTTCCTCACCCGCGAGGGCCGGACGATCGGGGGACGCGAGGAGGTCGACCTCGTGGCGCTCGCCCGCGAGTCGTGGTCGTTCGTGAGCGCCGGCGACGCGACGCTGGCGGTCGACACCGACCGCGTCGCCTTCGGCGACTGGAGCCGCCTCCAGCAGGTGTTCGAGAACCTGTTCCGGAACGGCGTCGAGCACGGCGGCGACGACGTGGCGATCCGGGTCGGCGACCTCGCGGACGGGACGGGAATCTACGTCGAGGACGACGGCGAGGGCATCCCGGAGGCCGAGCGCGACGACGTGTTCGTCGACGGCTACACCACCGACGCGTCGGGCACGGGGCTGGGGTTGACGATCATCCAGCAGGTCGTCTCGGCGCACGGCTGGGAGATCGCCGTGACGGAGGGCGCGGCGGGCGGAGCGCGGTTCGAGATCACCGGGATGGAGTTCTCCGAGTAGGCGGGGAGACGGTCCGAAAAGGCGCCGCGTCAGTCGTGTCGGAAGCAGCGCGACCCGGTGAACGCCATCGCCATGTCGTGCTCGTCGGCGGCGGCGATCACGTCCTCGTCGTTGACGGAGCCCCCCGGCTGGATCACGGCCTCGATCCCGGCCTCGGCGGCCTCCTCGATCGCGTCCGGGAACGGGAAGAAGGCGTCCGAGGCCATCACGGCGCCCTCGGCGGACTTACCCTCGGCGTCCTTCTCGGCCTTCATCGCCGCCAGCGTCACGGCGTCGACGCGCGACACCTGCCCCATGCCGACGCCGACCGTCTCCGTGCCGGTCGCGAACAGGATGCCGTTCGACTTGACGTGTTTGAGCGTCTTCCACGCGAAGACCATCGTCTCCAGCTGCTCGTCGGTGGGCTCGCGCTCGGTGACGACCTCCAGGTCCGCGGGGGTCGGCGACTGGAGGTCCCGCTCCTGCACGAGGCGGCCGCCGACGATCGGCTTCTCGGAGAAGCGCTCGGCGAAGCGGTCGTCGCCCTCGCCGAGCGGGCCGACGTCGAGCACGCGGAGGTTCCCCTTCTCCCGGAGCACGTCGAGCGCGCTGTCGGTGTAGCCGGGAGCGACGACGACCTCCTTGAACGAGTCGACGATCGCGGTCGCGGTGTCGGCGTCGCACTCGCGGTTCAGGGCGACGATGCCGCCGAACGCCGACTTCGCGTCGGTGCTGAGCGCGCGGTCGTACGCGTCCGCGAGCGCGTCGCCCGTCGCGCAGCCGGCGGGGTTCGTGTGCTTGATCACGGCGGCCGCGGGGTCGTCGAACTCCTTCACGAGGTTCAACGCGGCGTCGGCGTCGTTGTAGTTGTTGTACCCCATCCCCTTCGCGCCGGGGTTCAGCCGGTCGGCGCCGACGACGCTCGCCTCCTCGCAGCCGTCGTCCGCGTAGAGCGCGGCGTCCTGATGCGGGTTCTCCCCGTAGCGGAGCGTCTCGGCGCGTTCCTCGGAGACGAACCGGCGCTCGGGGAAGTCCCCGCCCGCGTCGCCCTCGACGGTCACGTCCACCGGGTCGCCGCGCTCGCGCTCGACCGTCACGCGCTCCTCGGCGAACCACCGGACCGCCCGCGGGTACGCCGTGAACTCCGCGTCGCGGAGCACCCGCTCTTTCAGCGCGTCGGCGTCGTCGTCGCCGTAGACGGGGACCGGCTCCTGGGTGACGATCGGGCCGCCGTCGATCTCCTCGGTGACGACGTGGACGGTACAGCCCGTCGTCCGGACGCCAGCGGCGAGCACCTGCTCGTGGGCGTCCATGCCGGGGAACGCCGGGAGCAGGGAGGGGTGGACGTTCAGTGTCGTCGGCGCCGCGTCGAGGAACTCGTCGGTGAGCACGCGCATGTACCCGTCGAGGCAGACCAGGTCGAAATCGTAGTCGGCGAGTCGATCGAGGATCCGGCGCTCGTGGGACGCGCGCGACTCCTCCTCGTCGCGCTCGACGACTTCGGTCGGGATCCGGCGCTCGGTCGCGGCCTCCAGCACGGGCGCCTGCTCCCGGTTCGTCAGGACGACCGACAGCTCCGCGCCGCCCGGCGCGACGTCGGCGATGTGTCTGAGGTTCCGCCCCCGGTTGCTCGCGAGTCCGGCGATCTTCATACGCGAGTGGACCGACCGATCGCGTATATCGATTGCGGTCCGGGGCGCCCGAGTATCCACGTTCGCGGATACAATGGGCGATCCGGGGTGGGAAACGGGAGGGAGCTATCCACGTCCGTGCGTCACGCCATCGACACGCTTTTGCTGGCTCCGGGGGCAGTCGCGGACATGACGGACCACGCCATCGACGGCCTGTCGCGGTCGGACCCCCTCGCGGCCGTCTCCCCGCTGGACGGGCGCTACGCCTCGCGGACCGCGCCGCTGTCGCCGTACGCGAGCGAGGCCGGGCTCATGCGCGCCCGGACCCGCGTCGAGGTCGAGTACCTGATCGAGCTGGCCGCGCTCGACGCGACCCCGATCGCGCTCGTCGACGAGACCGAGACCGCCCTCCGCGACGTGTACGAGTCGTTCTCGGCCGAGGACGCGCGCCTGATCAAGGCGCTCGAAGTCGAGGGCGCCGAGGGGTACGCCGCGACCAACCACGACGTGAAGGCGGTCGAGTACTTCCTCCGCGTTCGGCTGGACGAACTGGAGGCGTCCGGGACGGTCGACGTCGCCGAGGCGCTGTACCCGTGGATCCACTTCGGGCTCACCAGCGAGGACGTCAACAACCTCGCGCACCGACTGCTGCTGAAGCCCGCGGTGAGCGAGGTGCTGGTGCCCGCGGTCCGCGAGGTCAGGGACGCCCTGGTCGACCTCGCGCAGGAGCACCGCGGGACGCCGATGCTCGCGCGCACTCACGGCCAGCCCGCGACGCCGACGACGTTCGGCAAGGAGATGGCGGTGTACGCCTCGCGCCTCGGCCGCGCGCTCGGTCGCGTCGTCGTCGCGAACGGCGACCTCTCCGGGAAGCTGGCTGGCGCCTCCGGCACCTACGCCGCCCACGACGCCGCATACCCCGACGTGGACTGGCGGGCCTTCTCCGAGTCGTTCGTGCGCGGGCTCGAGTTGGAGCACACGCCGCTCGCGACGCAAGTGAACCCCTGCGACGACCTCGCGGCGCTGTTCGACGCGCTGCGAGGGGTGAACAACGTCCTGCTCGACTTGGACCTCGACGCGTGGCTCTACGTCTCCGACCGGTACCTCGGCCAGCGAACGGTCGAGGGCGAGACCGGCTCCTCGACGATGCCGCACAAGGTGAACCCGATCGACTTCGAGAACAGCGAGGGGAACCTCTCGAAGGCGAACTCGGACCTCGCGTTCCTCGCCGACTACGTGACGAGCTCGCGGCTCCAGCGCGACCTCTCGGACTCCACCGTCAAGCGCAACGTCGGCGCCGCGCTCGCGCACTGCCTCATCGGCTACTCGAAGGCCGAGAACGGGCTCGCGAAGGTGGTGCCGAACGAGACCGTGATGCGCGAGGAGCTGGCGGCGACCCCCGAGGTGATCGGCGAGGCCGTCCAGACGATCCTCCGGCGCGAGGGCGACACCGACGCCTACGAGCGGGTGAAGGCGCTGACCCGGGGGCGGTCGGTGACGCTCGACGACTTCCGCGAGCTGTTCGCCGACCTCGACGTCGACGAGGACGTGCGCCGGGAGCTACAGGCGATGACTCCCGCGGGGTACGTCGGCGTCGCCGACGACCTCGTCGACGAGATCGACGAGTAAGCAGCGGGGTCGCCGACGGCCCGCGCCGAGCGCCGATCCGCGCCGCGAGGAGGCCGTCGGCGCCACAAGAGGTTTGTCGGTCGCGCGTGCAGATGCGGTCGATGCCCTCCGACGACACCGACGAGACGGAGTACTCCGTCTTCGGCAACGAACCGAGCGACGACTGGGCGGACGCGGGCGACGACCGACGCGCCGACCCCGACTCAACCCGTCCGGGAGACGGGTCCGAATCGCTGGCGACCGGGGAGGACGACGGCTGCCCGAAATGCGGGAGCGAGGAGACAGAGACGGACGAGATCGCGACGAGCGGCACCGGTCTCACGAAGATGTTTGACGTGCAGAACCGCTCGTTCGTCGTGGTCTCCTGTGCGAACTGCGGCTACTCGGAGCTGTACAAGGGCCAGTCGACGGGGAACGCCATCGACTTCTTCGTCGGCTGAGAGCGACCGTCAGCCTCCGTGGTCGCTCTGGTGGCCTCTGAGACCGCCGCACGCCGCCGGGAGCGACCGATTTATGTCGACAGCGGAACCGGTTCCGACCGGACATGGTCTCCCTCCGTCACCCCTCCGCGCTCCCCGTCGTCGGCGTCGTCGCCGACGGCCGCACGTACAGGCACCTGTTGTACCTCCTGCTCGCGGTCCCGCTCGGATTCGTCTACTCGACGCTGTTCACGTTCGGCGTCGCGTTCGGGCTGGTCCTCTCGGTCGCGCTCGTCGGGCTCGTCGTCCTGTTCGCGGCCCTGATCGGGGCCCGGCTCGCAGCGGGACTGGAGCGTCGGCTCGCGAACGCACTGCTCGGGACCCACCTGCTGCGCCCGGACGACCTCGCCGACGCCGACGGCGCGCTCGCGGGCGTCAGGAAGTACGTCGACGCCCCGTCGACGTGGGCGGGGCTCGGCTTCCTCTCGCTGAAGTTCTGGGTGAGCCTCCTCGCGTTCGTCCCCCTCTTCCTGCTGGCGAGCGCGCTGCCGCTGGTCGCCGCCCCCCTGCGGTACCCCTACGAGGCCGACTTCGGCGAGGTGAACGGCGAGCCGGTGACGTGGGCGATCGACACCCTCCCGGAGGCGCTGATCGCGCTCCCGCTCGGCGTCGTCGGCGTCCTCCTCGCGCTTCACCTCACCAACCTCGTGGCGTACGTCTCCCGGCGGATGGGCCTCGCGCTGCTCGGTCGTCGGGAGCCGGCCGAGTCGCATTCGGCGGACTCGGTGGAGGACGACGATGGCGAGAGCGACGAAGACGTCTCGATCGACGGCGACTTCGATTTCGTCGACGACCCCGCTCCGGCCGACCGCGACGCCGCCCCCGCCGACCGCGACGCCACCTCTACTGACCGCGACGACGACGCCCGCTGACCCGGAGACCGCTCGGCGAACGGGACGATCCCCCGAGCGACTTATTCGCGTGCGGTCGTCAGGACGGGTATGGCACCGACGCTGGTCAACGCCGCGTTCGGCGCGCTGCTCGCGGCCGCCCTTCTCGGCGTCGCGTTCGACCGGCGCTCGGTCGCGGTGGTCGTCGCCGCCGCGATGCTCCCGGACCTCGACGCGGTCGCGAGCCTCGCGGTCCCGGGCGCGACGAACGCCCTCCTCCACGCGGTCTGGCTCCCCCTCGCCGCCGGGATCGCCCTCTACTGGGACACGGAGATCCGCGACGCCTCCCGGCTCCGCGAGCGGGCGGGGCGACGGGGAGTCCGGGTCGCGTGGGTCGCGCTCGCGGCGTTCCTCGTCGCCGGCGTCGGCCCGGACCTGTTCGGTAGCGAGGGGGTGAACCTGCTGTACCCGCTCGCCGACGCCTACTACCTCGTCGACGGGGGGCTCCTCTTCTCGACGGAGGACGGCGTCGTCCAGACGTTCGTCGCGTTCGGCGCGGGGGGTCCGGGGATCCTTCCGCTGGAGACGCTCGGCACGACCGAGTCGTACGCGATTCCGATGTTCTCGAACCCCGACGGCCGACCGGGGCTCTCGCCGGGCGCCGAGCGCGAGCTCCACCTCGTCCGCACCGGCTGGCAGCTGGTCGTCGTCGCCGCCGCGGTGGCGCTGCTGGCGGTCCGGCTCCGGTGGGAGAGGCGGGGCGGGACGGGGAGGGCCGACGTCGAGTCGGCCGGCGTCGACACGGCCGAGACCGACGACGACCCGGAGGTGACCCGGTAGATGGTCTCCACAGTGGTCCACGCCGGGTTCGCGGTCCTGCTCGCGGCCGGGCTGCTCGACGACCGGTTCGACCGCCGGGCGCTCGCGGTCCTGCTCCTCGTCGTCGTCGCGCCCGAGGCCGACAGCTTCCTCGGCCCGATCATGCCGGGCGCCCACCGGACGGTCGGCCACACGCTCGTGATCCCCGCGGTCGCCGCGGTCCTGTTGTACTACGACACGCGGATCCGGGAGACGTCAGCGGTGCGCGCGCGCCTCTCGGCGCGGTGGATCACCGTCGCGTGGGCCGCGCTGTTCGCGCACGTCTTCGCGCACGTGGCGCTCGACTGGGTCCATCTCGACGGGGTGAACTACCTCTGGCCGCTCCGCGACCAGTTCCTCCGGCTCGACGGGGAAATCATGCTCTCGACGGCGGACGGGTTCGTCCAGACGTTCGTCGACCTGCGGGTCGACCCGGAGACCGGGACGCGCACGGTCGACGCCGGCGCCACGGGGACCACGGAGACGGTCCACGTCAACAACCCGGTCGAGCCGCGCGATCCCGCCGAGGAGATCGAGGAACCGGTCGAGCGTATCTTCCCGGTCGCGAGCGCCGGTTGGCGGCTCTACCTGATCGGAACCGGGCTCTTCGCGCTGGCCGCCCGGCGATTGCAGGACAGGGCGCCGCGGGAGGAGGGCGCGTGAGGACGGTCGGCCGCGGGAGGGGTGACGGGCCGACATTGTATGGCTGGAGAGTGAATCCGCTGTAGGCCGTACCGCCTCGCGATGAGCCCTCGTTCACGCGACGACGAGCGCCTCGCCGGCGAGGAGGTCGCGGTGGTCGGCGCCGGGTTCGGCGGCCTCTCCGCGGCCGCCTACCTCGCCGACGCCGGCGCGGACGTGACGGTGTTCGAGCGCAACGAGCGTCTGGGAGGATGCGCCGGCCGGATCGAGCGGGACGGCTTCCGGATCGACACCGGCCCCTCGTGGTACCTGATGCCGGAGGTGTTCGACCGCTTCTTCGGCCACTTCGGGCGGTCGACCGAGGAGTTCTACGAGCTGACGGAACTGGACCCCCTCTACGAAGTCGTCTGGAAGGACGGCGACCGCGCGGCGATGCCCGCGGACCGGGCGGGCCAGAAGGCACTGTTCGAGTCGTACGAGGCGGGCGCCGGCGACCGGCTCGACGCCTACCTCGCCGACGCCGCGGAGGCGTACGAGCTCGGGATGGACCGGTTCGTCTACCCGAGCCGCTCCCGGCTCCGTGACATGGTCGACGCGGACGTGCTGCGCTCGGGCCGTGCGCTCCCGAAGCTCCGGGCGATGGACGACTACGTCGGCGACTACTTCGACCACGAGAAACTGCGGCAGATCGCGGAGTACAAGCTCGTCTTCCTCGGCGGGTCCCCGTACAACACGCCGGCGATCTACACGCTGATGAGCCACGTCGACATGAACCTCGGCGTCTACCACCCGACCGGCGGCATCGCGAGCGTCGTCGACGGGATGGCGGCGCTCGCGGGCGACCTCGGCGCCGAGATCCGCACCGAGGCGCCGGTTACGGCGATCGAGCCCTCGGTCGCGGCCGCGGGGCCGACGTTCGAGGTGGACGCCGGGGGATCGAGCGCGCGGTTCGACCGCGTGGTCGCGAACGCCGCGCCGCCGCACGTCGAGCGCGACCTCCTCCCCGACGAGTTCGCGCGCCGCGAGGCGTACTGGGAGTCGCGGACGTACGCCCCCTCCGCGTTCCTCATGTACTTCGGCGTCGAGGGCAACGTCGACCTCGACCATCACGCGCTCGTGTTTCCGACCGACTGGCGGCCCCACTTCGAGTCTATCTTCGACGACCCGGCGTGGCCGGACGACCCGGCGTACTACGTCCACGTCCCCTCGAAGACGGACCCGGAGGCGGCGCCCGAGGGTCACGAGGCGGTGTTCGTCCTCGTCCCGCTGGCGCCCGGGCTCGACGACGGCCCGGAGGCCCGGGAACGCTTCCGCGAGTTGGTGCTCGACGATCTGGCCGAGCACGCCGGCGTCGACTTCCGCGATCGGGTCGTCTTCGAGGAGACCGCTTGCGTCTCCGACTTCCGCGAGCGCTTCAACGCGCCGCGGGGCACCGCGCTCGCGCTCTCGCACACGCTCGGCCAGACGGGGCCGCTCCGGCCGGCGCACCGGGCGCCGGGCGTCGAGGGGCTCTACTACGTCGGCGCGTACACGAACCCCGGGATCGGGATGCCGATGTGCCTGCTCAGCGGCGAGCACGTCGCCGACGCCGTGATCGAAGACGCCGCGGGCGACGGGGTGTTCCCGTCCGTGGTGCCGACGTCGACGCTGCGGTAGGCCCGTTCCGGGACGCCCGATCGGTCGCGTCGCGCGGGGCGCCTCAGAAGTCCCGACCGGTCGCGGCGTCGGGAAGGTCGTACTGGTCGACGGGGAGACCGAGCTCCTCGAGGGCGGCCTTCAGGTGTTCGGTCGCGACGTACTCGTCGCCGGCGGCGACGCGGGCCGCCTGCGCGTGCGCGAGCACCTCGCCCTTCCGGTCGTCCGGGAGCTCGAACTTGTCGGCCGCGAGCTCGATGACGAGCCCGTTGTGGTCGTGGGTGTACAGCGAGTGGAAGGCGCCGCGGTCGAACTCGCTCACCTCGTGGCCGGCGTCGAGCAGGCGGTCGCGGATCGCCGGGAGCTCCTCCGGTTCGACGCTGAACGCGAGGTGATGGACCGCTCCGATCTCCGGATCCTGCGTCTCGACGGAATCGCGCGACTCGTCGACGAAGAAGGTGACCAGCCGCCCGTCGCCCGCGTCGAAGAAGAGGTGTTCGACCTCCTCGCGGTCGAGGTTGGGCTGTCTGACGACCAGGGGGAGGCCGAGCACGTCACGGTAGAACGCGACCGTGTCGTCCGCGTTGCTCCCGATCAGCGTGACGTGGTCCCAGCCGGTCGCGTGCAGCAGGCTGTCCGGGCGCTCCGCCGTGACCTCGTGTGACGACATGCAGTGATCCACGGGAGCGTCCCTCATGAGTTCGCGGTAACACCGATGTCAGTCGGGGAACGCGCGGCGGACCGAACCGACGGAGGCTAAAAGAGCGATTTGAGAGTCCCGACCCGTTATCCCGACCGAAGCGGAAGGGCGACGCGTGCAACGGAACACGCGGCAGGCGGGCCGGCCCCGCGGGCTCGCCACGGAGACGTGCACGCTCTCGGACGGTCGAACGCTCGCCTACGCCGTCGGCGGGGCCGAAGACGGGACGCCGGTGATCGCGCACCACGGAACCCCTGGATCGCGGCTGTTCGCGGCGCTCCTCACCGAGGCCGCGGCCGAGACCGGAGTCCGGCTCATCGTCCCGGACAGACCGGGGTACGGTCGGTCGTCGCCGCCGCCGGACGACTGGGAGTGGCGCGACTGGCCGGCGGACCTCGCGGCGCTCCTCGACGCGGAGTCGGTCGATCGGTGCGGGGCCGTGGGGTTCTCTGGCGGCGGGCCGTTCGCGCTCGCGGCCGCGGCGGACGAACGGGTGGGTCGCGTCGGACTGGTCAGCAGCGTCGTCCCGCCGGCCGACGTCGGCCTCGTCACGCTGTCGCGGGTCCCGCTCGCCGTGCGTGCCCTCTTCCGACTGTCGGAGGCGTACGCGTCGGTCGCCGGGCCGAGCACGATCGTCGGTCAGTACACGGAGCGCTCGGTGTCGGAGCCCGTTTCGCGGGCGGTCGCGGACGACTTCCACGAGGCCCTGCGGCAGGGGGCGAAGCCGGTCGCCCGGGAGAACCGGTCGTTCGCGGGCGAATGGAGCGGGGTCGACCGAGTGTCAGGGCCCGTTCGCGCTTGGCACGGCACGCGCGACGAGAACGCGCCGCTCTCTGCCGTGCGGGACTTCGCGAGCGGGAACGACGTGAGCCTCACTGTCACCGAGACCGACCACCTCGCGACGCTGCTCGATCACCGAGACGAGGCGTTGCGCTGGCTCAGTGAGACGTGAGGCGGGTGGGAGCACGCGGAAGAACGGCCGATCGAACGGAGTGAGTTAACCGGGTTCGAGGGGGAGCGGTTTCTCGGCGAGACCGCGTCGCTCGACGTGACTGTGACCCTGTGCCGTCGGTCCCGAACGAACTCCCTGCCAAGCCGCGTCTTCCCGATCGCAGATCGATCGTCTCGATGCCGCTCGATGCCCTCGCGCGAACCGTTCGACACTGCGTTCCCGACCGGTCACACGGCAGAGGGCGGGCGACGCGGAATGGTCGACGACGCCCGATATCAGTCTTGGCGGACGAACGTCACGGGGCAGGGCGCGTTCAACAACACGTTCTGTGCGACCGAACCGAAGACGGCCTTGCCGCTCGGCGAGCGGCGTCGGCCACCGATGACGACCAAGTCCGCACCGACATCTTCCGCGATTCCGATGATGGCCTCGCCGACGGCGCCCCCTTTGGCCAACCGACCGTGTTCCGTGTGCTCGACGCCCGCGTCCTCCATGTCGTCGATGAGCGCCTGGATGTTCACGTACCGCTGGGCGGTAACGTCCGGCGTGACCTCGCTGTCGCGGTCGAAATCCAGGTTGTTGCGTGCCTTTTGGTACTCCCCCTCGGTGAACACGTGGGCCAGCGCCACCGACGCACCGGGCGGCCCGGCGATATCCGCTGTGATCGATGCGAGGTCGTCAAGTCGGTCATCGTCCTTCTCGCCGACGGCCAAGAGTACCGTTTCCAATCCCATACACCCCAACTCAAAGGCGATACTGGTAAACATTAGTTATTTACGGCTATAGATTAATGAATTAATATGTTCCCCTCGCGGTCGGCCCGATCGCGCTCTCTGTCGGAGAGGAGCTTTCCAGAGAGACGATTTCAGACGACCAGCGTTCGAAAGCCCGCGTCGCTCGGGTTCACACTCCTCAGCACGGCGAAGCGATTCGAGTGGACTCGCGGGGTCCCCACGAGCGAAGCGAGTGGGGGCACGCGAGGAAAGAAGACGAACGAAGTGAGTCGAGTGGACTCGCGGGGATTTGAACCCCGGGCCTTCCCCGTGCCAGGGGGATGATCTACCACTGATCTACGAGCCCTCGTACGCGTTCCATCGTTCCCCGCTGGATATATTAAGGCCTTCGACTCGGCGACGGTCGGGGAATCGGCTTGCACCGGGTCGTTCTGCCCTCAGATCTGCTCGGAGTCGACGTACACGTCCAGATCGACGTTTCGGGTCGACCCCTCTAAGTCGCGGACGGCGCGCTGGACGACGCGCTCGGCCTCGGTCCGGATGAGCGGGACCGCCTTCTTTACCACCCAGTCGAAGGAGACGAGCCGCGGGAGGTCGAGCGCGTCCGGGCTGGCCGACCCCGGATCGAACTCGACTTCGAGCGCGACCTCGCAGGCGGGGTCGCCACTCTCGTTTCCGTCGGACCCGGGTTCCGGCTCCGTCGGCGTCACGCGCCAGCAGCCCCCGGCGTCGATGTCCTTCGTGATCTCCCAGTCGATCCGCTCCGGCGGCTCGACCCCTGTCACCCGCGAGTGGGCCGTGTAGGTGACCTTCCACCACGCGAACCGGAGCGCGTAGCGGGTGCCGGGGCCGCCGTCGCCCTCGATCGTCCGCACGTCGTCGAGGTACTTCGAGTAGCGGGCGTAGCCCGGGAAGTCGAGCAGGAACTCGTACACCGCCTCGGGGTCGGCGTACACCTCGGTCCTCACGACGAGTTCGTCCACGCACGGTGGTTCGGGCGGCGCGTAATAAGCGGTCCGGCGAGACTACGTGTGAGAGGATCGGGTAGGTCGTCGGCGTGTGTTCGACATGGTCGGAGGCGTCTTCGGTATCTCAGTCGGTAACTAATTAACGAATACCACCAGGCCGACGGTGAACGCCTCCAAAGCCCCAGCCGCGACGGCTCGCGTGACTCGCTGCGCTCCTCAGTCGCTCACTTCGTTCGCTCCCTGCGGTGCTTGCGTCGTCAGGCGTCGCCCTCGCGGCTGCCCCTTTGAGTCCCACCCCAACCGCACCCCAACCGCACCGCAACCGCGCCTCACGCCTCCCCAGCCTCGTCGGTCGTCCTCCGCGTTGCTCCGGACGACCGACTCCCTCGCACGCGCTCCTCGCGGCCGCCGGCGGCGGCCACTCGGAGGCGCGCGCCACCGCGGCTGGTTATAGGGTGTAGTCGTGCTCGCCGGTCTCGGAGTCGAGGAACGCCGTCAGCAGGTCGATCGTCGCCGCGACGTCCTCGCCGTCGGCGGTCTCGGTGACGGTATGGAGGTAGCGCGTCGGGATCGAGATGGCGCCGACCGGCTTCGCCCCGGCCGTGTTCTGGAACCCCGCGGTGTCGGTGCCGCCCGCGGGCAACACCTCATGCTGGTGGTCGATCCCCTCCGCCTCGGCCACGTCCGTCAGTCGGCCGTGGACCTTCGGGCTGGTGATCACCGAGGAGTCCTTGAGCTTGATCGCGGTCCCCTCGCCCAGCTCGGTCACGGCGTCTGCCGGCTCGCCGATCTGCGGGACGTCGTTGGCGACGGTGACGTCGAGGGCGACGGCGAGGTCCGGATCGATGTCGACGCCGAGCGCGCTCGCGCCCCGGAGGCCGACCTCCTCCTGTACGGTCGCCGCGAAGTGAATCGTCACGTCGGGGTCGTCGATCCGGCGAGCGGCCTCCAGCATCGCGAACACACAGATCCGGTCGTCGAGCGCCTTCCCGGTCACCCGGTCGCCCATCCGCGTCGTCGTCTGGTCGAGGGTGACGAGGTCACCGACGCCGACGAGCTCGTCGACTTCCCCGCCGTCGCGGCCGAGGTCGATAAACACGTCTTTCACCTCTTCGTCCTTCTCCTTCTGTTCGTCCGTGAGCGTGTGCGGCGGCACGGAGCCGATGACGCCGGTGAGGTCCTCCTCGCCGTGGACGGTGACGCGCTGGGCGCGGAGCACGCGGGCGTCGAACCCGCCGAGCGGGTCGACCTGCACGAACCCCTCGTCGGTGACGTGACGGACCATGAAGCCGATCTCGTCCATGTGGGCCGCGACCGCGACCGAGTAGTCGGCGTCGCCCTCGACGGTCCCGACCACGTTCCCCATCGCGTCGGTGCGGACCCGGTCGGCGGTGTCGGCGAGCTCCCGGCGCACGATCTCGCGGACGTCGTCCTCGTAGCCCGGGACGCCACGGGCCTCGGTCAGCTCTCGCAACAGCTCGAAGTCGAAGTCGAACGACATGGGCGACCGTTGGAGTCCAGCACCAAAGGTAGGGAGGTTCCGGCACGCTCGTCGCCGTTCTCGCCGGTCCCCCGCGCCTCCGACGTCCGCACCGACCCCGCGTCGTCGTTCGAGAACGTCAAATAAGTTTATCGTTGTTCCGCAACGCTTTTGCGGCGGCTCGCGGGATGGGAGTGTATGAGTGACGTCAGAGCGGAACTCCGCGAACAGTTCCTCGACGCGTTCGGCGGCGCCGACTTCCCCGTCGAGAACCAGATGGACCTCGTCCCGGCGCTCCCGAACGGCCCGGCCACGAAGTTCGAGGCCGGCGACGTGAGCCTCACGGCGATGGAGATGGCCGCGAAGCTCGGCAGCGAACAGGAGTTCCCCTACGAGACCGCCGAGGAGCTCGTCGACGACATCCTCGACGGCCTCGAGTCGAAGGGGATCATCTGACGCCGACGCCCCCTTTTCCGACGGTCGGCTCCCGTCAGTAGCGCGTCGCTCGGCGATCTCCCGCGATCTCGGCGAGGGGTTGATAGGCGCCGAGCCGTTACCGGAGCCGTGGTCGTCGAGTTCATCGGCGCGGTGCCGCCGTGGATCCTCCTCGGGGTCGCACTCGGCGGCGTCGCCTCCGCGCTCGCGGCGCTCGCCTTCTACCTCGGGAACCGGTTCGTCGCCCCGGGCGTCGCCGCGGCGGGCGGAGGCCGGTCCGCCGCGGGCGACGAGCGGCGCCGCCGAGAGATCCGCGAGTACCTGACGGCGATCGACGAGCGGTTCCGCGAGGACCACGCGCTCGGCGAGGTGGCCGTCCCCTTCTACCTCCCCGAGCGCGAGGTCGCCATCACGTTCGACGCGCACGACTACTTCCGACTGGAGGGCGAGGGCGTCTACACCGTCCTCTGCGAGCACGAGATGCCGGGCCGGGGGCTCGGCCGCCGCCTCCCGTTCGACGTTATCGAGCCGGACTGGGGACCGGACCCGTCCGTCGACCGGGGCGACCGCGACCCGGTCGCCGCGGCGTTCGCGGAGCTCGATGTCGCCCGCGGCGCCGACGCCGACGAGGTGAAACGCGCCTACCGCGAGCGCGTCAAAGAGACCCACCCGGACCAGGGGGGCGACGAGGAGTCGTTCCGTCGCGTCCGCGAGGCGTACGCGACCGCCCGCAATCACGCCGCGAGCGCGGGCGAGGGGAGCGGACGCGGGCGCGCCGCGCCCCGGGGCGATCGCACCGATCCCCCGGCGGGATTCGGCCGGTGACGGGGAGAAGTCGATGACGGGGGGCGGTCGATGACGAGGGGCGGTCGATGACGGGGGTCGCGTTCGCCGAGCGCGCGGCGTATCTCGGCCGCCACGACGCGCTCGTCGTCGCCGACCTCCACGTCGGCCGCGGGGAGGCCTCCGCGGTGTCGCTCCCGATCGGCGAGCGCGAGGACCTCGTCGATCGGCTTCGCGGACACCTCGCGCGGTTCGACCCCGCGACCGTCGTCGTCGCCGGCGACGTCGTCCACACGTTCGACCGCGTCACCGACCGCGTGCTCGGGACCCTAGCGGCGCTTCGCGACGCCTGCGACGCGAACGGCGCCGCCCTCGAACTCGTCGCGGGCAACCACGACGCGGCCCTCGCGGACGCTTGGGACGGTCCGGTTCGCGAGGAGCACGTGTTGGACGCCGCTGGTGCCCCCCGGACCGTCGTCTGCCACGGCCACGAGGCGCCGTCGACGGCGGCCGACCGGTACGTGATCGGTCACGTCCACCCGACGATCGAAATCGAGGGCGACAGGCGTCCCTGCTTTCTCCGGGGTGAGGGCGTCTACCGCGGCGCCGACCTCCTCATGCTCCCTGCATTCACCCGACTCGCCCCCGGCGTGGCCGTCAACGACATGCGAACGGGGGCGTTCGACTCCCCGCTCGTCACCGACGCGGACCGGCTGGCGCCGGTCGTGGTCGACCCGGGAGCGGCGGGCGCAGACGACGCCGGCCGCGCGGACACCGCCGGCGGCGCGGGCAACGTCGGAGAACCACTCCGATTCCCGCCGCTGGGGAAGTTCCGCGAGCTGTTGTGAACGCTTTTGTCGACGCGTGCGTATCGTGAGCTATGAACACGGAGAACGCCTGCCTCGGCTGCGGCGAGCCGTTCGACTGGGGCGAGGGCGAGTGCCCGGACTGCGGCTGGGACCGCGACGAGTGGGCCGCGAGCGGTCGCCACGGACTGGAGAAGGAGGGCCACGGCGAGCCCGAGGAGGACGATCGCTCGGGAGGCGGCAGGCTCGGAGGTCTCGGGCCGATCCGCTGAGGGCGGGCGAACGCGACGGAGAGAGACGAGGAGAGCGACGGACCGATCGCTAGCGGCTCACTCCTCGGTCGCGAGCGTCCACGTCGAGGTGAACTCGTCGCCGTCGTACGTCGACCGGTCGCCGTCCGACGGGTCGACGTACTTCGGTCCCGATCCGTCCGGACCGTCGGGACCGTGGCGGGCGCGGTGGAGCGCGTCGCAGACGGCGCCCTGCCCGCCCATGTTCACCGTCGCGAGCCGGGACCGCTTCTGGACCACGTCGAGTTCGTCCGCGGGGATCGGGTCGCCCTCCGGGGTCAGGAACAGCGTGTCCGCCGGCTCGGTCACGTGCCCGCTCGTCGTGACGCGGTCGAGGTAGTCGGCGATCGGCGCGGCGTCGACGACGAGCGAGAATCCGTCGAGGTCGACGTGCGCCTCGTCCCCGGCGATCGTCAGGTCGGCGCGAACGAGCGAGACGACCTGTTCGGGGTCGGCCCCCGCGTCGAGCAGCGTCCGGACCGCCTCGCGCTGCCGAGAGACGCGGGCCTTGTCGGCGATGGCGGCTCGGACCGCCGCGACGTCGCCGTCGGCGTCCGGGAACGTCTCGCCGAAGCTATCCCGGGCGTTGACGCCGGCGGTTATCTCCTCGCCGTGCATGTGGTCGCACAGCTCGATCCGCGCCTCGCGCACCCGGTCGAGCGCCTCGACCTCGTCCCGGGCGTCGGTCGCCATCATCCACGCGAAGGCGGGCGAGCACCACGCCGTCGGGAGCGTGAACCTGACCTCGACGCTGTCGCCGTCGACCTCGATCGCGTCGATGTAGTCGAGCTCGACGATGGAGCGGGCGAGCTCCGGATCCTCGACGCGGTCCAGTCGCTCCCTGACCGCCGCCACGCCGTCGGCGTCGCCGGCGTGCTCCCCCGTCGAGTCCCCTCGGGGATCGCCGCCGGCGTCGCCGGTCGGATCCGCGCTGCTCCCCGACATCAGTCCGCCGCGGCCCCCGCGTCGCCGCCGTAGTGGTCCGCCAGATCGAACCGCTCGGAAATGTCGTCGTCGCGGAACTGGCGCTTCTTCGCCTCGATGTCGATGTCGTACAGCTCCGCGGCGTTCTCGCCCATGATCTTCTTCATGGTGTCGACGTCGAGCTCGACCCCGTACTCGTCTTTCTGCTCGTCGGTGAGCTCCGCGTTCATCACCTGGTCGACGAGCCAGTCGGGGTTCCACAGCGCGTAGTCGGAGCCGAACAGGATCCGGTCCTCGCCGAGCCAGAAGAGGAGCTCGCCCATGATCTCGCCGAACTTCCGCTCGCGGTGGGTCGACATCGCGGAGGCGACCGCGAGCCCGCCGTACACGTTCGGCTCCTGGGCCGCGATCCAGCAGAAGTCGTCGAGCCGCGGGAGCCCGACGTGGTTGACGATGAAGTTGAGCTCCGGGAACGACGAGGCGGCGTCGTCGACGTCCTTCACGTCGAACGCGTCGCGGTTGAGCGGACGGATCGTCGGCCCCTTGTGGGCGTTGATGTTCTCGATGCCGAGCTCCGCGCACTTCTCTAAGAACTCGAAGGCGTCGTCGCTGTCGAGCCGCCACCCCTTCGAGTCGCCGCGCCACTCGGCGGTGTACAGCTTCACGCCGGGGATGTCGTACTCCTCCTTGAGGTGTTCGAGGTAGCGTAACCCCTCCTCGCCGTCTCGCGGATCGAAGCTCCCGTTGAGCACGAACCTCTCGGGGTACTCCTCGGCGAGCTCGGCGTTCTGTTCGGTCGTGTTGAACCCCTCGTCGTAGAAGTCGTCGAGGTACGTCGGCTGGAAGACCGCCATGTCCGCGGCCGCGTTCCCGAACAGGTCCTCGGTCATCTTGTCGGCGCCGTAGTGGCGGTACGTGTCGATGTCCCACTGCTCCTCCTCCGGGGTGAACCCGGTGTGGTAGTCGTAGAAACACTGGAGGAACTGCTCGCCCCCCTCGTGGATGATGTTCTCCTGTCGCGCGTCCCACAGGTGAACGTGGCCGTCGATGACGAAGATCTCCTCGCCGTCCTTCTCGTACATACGAGTGAATGTGTGACTCGACAACACATAACTATAAGGATCGTTCAGGTAAATTACGCACCGGTTTTTCGTTCACGCGTCGGGTCGGCGGTTTCGCTTCGTCGGCGTCGTCCCCGAAGCCGGGAGCGATGTGAGAAGCCCTCACCGTAACGAACGTTTATGATGTAGGCTGCGAGATATTATGTCACATGCAAGCAGCCAGACTCCACGAGTACACCGATGACATGAGCGAGGGGCTCACGATCGACGAGGTAGACCGGCCGCACGCGACGGGCGCGAGCGACGTGATCGTCGAGGTCGAGGGCGCCGGGTGGTGCCAGACGGACAACCACATCATCGAGGGGATGTGGACGGAGTACGTCCCCCAAGATCTCCCCATGACGCTGGGCCACGAGAACGCGGGCACCGTCGTCGAGACGGGCGAGGACGTCGAGATCGTCTCGGAGGGCGACCCGGTGATCTGCCACCCGGTCCAGACCTGCGGCACCTGTCGTCCCTGCCGGCTCGGCGAGACGATGTACTGCGAGAATAACGCGTTCAACGGACTCACCGTCGACGGGGGGTTCGCCGAGTACCTCCACACCAGCGAGCGCTCGGTGATCCCGCTGCCGTCCGGCGTCGAGCCGATCGACATCGCGCCACACGCCGACGCCGGGATAACGGCGTATCACGCCGCGAAGAAGGCGGTCGCCGACCTCGCCCCCGGCGACCACGGGGTCGTCATCGGCGTCGGGGGGCTGGGCCACATCGGCCTGCAGTGCCTGAATGCCATGAGCGCGGCCCGGATCACCGCGGTCGACCTGAAGGAATCGGCGCTCGATCTGGCCGACAGCTACGGGGCCGACCACCTGATCAACCCCTCCGAGTCGGACGTCCCGGCGGAGATCGAGGGGATCACCGACGGCACGGGCGCCGCGCAGGTGCTCGACTTCGTCGGTGAGGACGTCACCACCGCGTACGCCCCCGACATCACCGCCGCCGGCGGCGACCACCACATCATCGGCTACGGCGGGCACGTCCACGAGCCCGCGCAGGCGCTGGTGAACGGCGAGTTCTCCTTCGTCGGCAACATCGTCGGCCGGTACGCCGAGCTCCAGGAGCTGGTCGCGCTCGTCGAACAGGGCGACGTCGACCTCCACACGAGCCGGTACGACCTCGGCGACGTGAACACGGTCGCCGAGAAGCTCGAACACGGCGAGATCGACGGGCGCGCCGTGATCACCCCCTGAGTCGGGGGCCGACCGCCGAGGTCCGCACGGCCCGCAGAAGATATTTATCGATCGTTATAAACTGTCGATCATGGAGCGCAGAGCCCTCCTCTCCGCGATCGGCGGATCGGTCGTCGCGCTCTCCGGATGCGTCAGACTCGATCCGAGCGCGGACCCGGCGACGAACGGAACCGACGACGGGTCGACGGAAACCGGCGACGAGGCGGCGGACGACGGCGACGGGGCGACCGACACTCTCGACGTCGAGCTCCGGACGGTACCCCACGTCGTCACCGCCTACGAGCCGTCGCCGAGCCGCGGAATCGACCCGGAGCACGTCGTCCCCGAGTCGGAGGTCCCGGCCGCGCTACGCGACCCCCTCGCCGAGGCGCGCGGCGGGCGGTTCGAGACCGACGACCCGAGCGACGCGCTGCTGGCCGCGGTCGACGAGTTCCGCGTCTACGACCGCGGCGAGCTCAAGCCGTACGTCGAGCTGGACGGGACGCGCTACGCGTTCGACCCGACCCTCCCGACGTTCACGGCAGCGCTCGTCGACGAGGAGGCCGAGGGGTACGACGAGGACCGCGTCCTCCGGGAGGCGGGGCGACGCGACGACCTCGGCTCCGAGGCGGTCGAGACGTTCGTGAACGCCCTGACGGCGTACGGTCCGAACGCGGCCCGCGGCGAGTACCGCCGGTGCGTGCGGCCGGGCGCCGTCGCCGCGTTCCTCGACGAGTACGACTACCTGGAGGACGGACGCGGTGTCTCCCGGATCCGCACGGTCGTCGAGAACGAGGACCCCCCGTACGCGATCACGGCGCGCGAGCTGACCGGGACGGACATGTGGGACCGGCCGGTGGTCGACGAGTCGGTGCTCGACGCCGAGGTGGTGGCGTTCTTCGAGCGCGCGCTGGTGTCGCGGCACCGGGCCCCCGCGTTGACGACTCCCGACCGCAGCCAACTGTTCGCGGACGACGTGCCGGACGCCTACGGAGACGTCGCCGCCGAGTACGACGAGCCGCCGTACTACCGGCTCGACGGGACCGTGTACGACGTTATCGTCGGCGAGGCGCGGTACGATCGGCTCCCGGTGTCGGTGTCGGTCGCGGCGAGCGAGGACGCCGACCGCGAGTTCACGCTCAGGGTCGCACCGGCGCCCGAGAACGCCGAGGGCGACGCCGAGGGGCCGTACACGTTCACGAGCCGCGGCGCGCTACCGAGCGCGCTCTGGGTCGTTTACGAGGACGAGCGGACGGAGCTGGACATCGTCGAGACCGAGGGGATCGACGGCCCGCGGCCGAGCCGCAGCGACGGCGAGGCGCTGGAGTCGCTCGACGCGGGCGACGAGATGGCCGCGACGTACGCGGTCCCGGAGTCGCTGCCCGCCGGCTCGTACGTGAGCCGCGGGCTGTTCCGCGTCTCCTGGAGCGTCCCGGATCGGACGCCGGAGGAACACGGGGCGTACCCGTTCAGGCTGAAAATCGCGGTCGGGTGAGCCGGCGCGGCGGTCCGCCCACCGATCGAGGGAGCCGCCGTCGCAGCGGAGACACAAGTCGGCGTTTCACCCACGGGAAACGTTTTAGTTCGCTTTCACGACGTTCGAGTATGGACGACGCTTATCCGTCCGAGTCGGGACTCCCGTCGCCGCAGCGGTGGGCGCTGCTCGCCGGCGTCTATGCGTTCGGCTGCGCGACTCTCACGGCGTTCGTGCTCTCCGACATGCTCGGCCTCTTCGCGGAGGTGATCGGCCTCCCGACCGCGTTCTCGATGCCGCTTCTCGCGACGCCGGCGCTCGTCGTCGGCGCGGGCGTCTGGTGGGCGCTCGTCGAGCGACGAGGGGCCCTCACCTACCCCCGCGGAGCCGCGTTCGGGCTGCTCACCGCGCTCGTCACCGGCGGCCTCTGGACGGCCCGGTTCGTATACGTCTGGGGACCGGAGATGCTGACTGCGGGCCCCGTGCCCCTGCTCATCGGGTTCGTGCTCGGCGCGGTCGCCGTCGCGGGCGTGCTCGTCGGCCTCCCGATCACGTACGTCCGTCGACGGAGCCGAGAGCGGTCGGAGGCCGCCGGGACCGCTAACTCCTTGTGACCGGCGCGCACACCGATCTACCATGGACGAGAACGGCACCGACGCCGCCGGCTCCACCGATTCGCCTGCCGACCCGTCCGACGCCGCGACCGACCCGCTCGCCGACGCCGACGTCTTCAGGGTGCTCGGGCCGGACGGCAGCCCCCTGCCGGACGCGACCGTCCCGGACCTCTCCGACGAGCGGTTCCGCGCGATCTACCGCGACCTGGTCGTCACGCGCCGGTTCGACGAGCGCGCGGTGAGCCTCCAGCGACAGGGTCGGATCGGGACGTACGCGCCCTGCGCCGGGCAGGAGGGGTCGGCGGTCGGGTCGACGCACGCGCTCGCGGACGACGACCTGATCAGCTACCAGTACCGCGAGCACGGCGCGGTCGTCGTCCGCGACCTCCTCTCCGAGTACCTCCCCTACTGGATGGGCCACGAGTCCGGGACCGAGGCGATCGCGGAGGGGAACGTGTTCCCGCTGAACATCGGGATCGCGGCGCACCTCCCGCACGCGGTCGGCGCCGCGTGGGCGTTCGACTACCGGGACGAGGACCGAATCTCGGTTGCGCATTTCGGCGACGGCGCGACCAGCGAGGGCGACTTCCACGAGGCGATGAACTTCGCCGGCGTCTTCGACGCGCCGACCCTCTTCTGCTGTCACAACAACGGCTGGGCGATCTCTATCCCCGAGTCGCGCCAGACCGCGAGCGACACGTTCGCCGAGAAGGCGGCCGCCTACGGGTTCGAGGGCGTCCGCGTCGACGGGATGGACCCGCTCGCGAGCTACGCGGTCACGCGGGCGGCGGCCGAGCGCGCCCGGGGAGCCGGCGGCGGTCCGGAGGGCGACGGCGACCCATCCGCCGACGGCGACACCCCCCGCCCCGCCCTCATCGAGTTCGTCGAGTACCGGTTCGGCGCGCACACGACCGCCGACGACCCGACAGCCTACCGCGACCCGGACGACGTGGACCCGTGGCGCGCGCTCGACCCGCTCGACCGCATGGAGGCGTTCCTGCGGGAGACCGGCCGGATCGACGACGAGGGGGTCGCGGCGATCCGCGACGAGGCCGACAAGGTCGTCGCCGACGCGATCGACTTCGCCGAGTCGGTCGAGGCCGACCCGACCGACATGTTCGAGCACGCGTACGCCGACCTCCCGCCCGAGATCCGTCGCCAACGCGACGAGCTGCTCGCGGCGGTCGAGGAGCACGGGGAGGGGGCGTTCCGGCGGGAGGAGTAGGGCGCTCGGGGAGCGTTTCGCGGCGGCTACAAGTACCCGCCTGCCGCGTCGGCCGCCGTCCGCCCGCTCTTCAGCGCGCCCTGAATCGACGACCACTCCGTGTAGTCGCCGGCGAGCACGACCGGCCCCTCGGGATCGTCCGAGTCCGGAAGGTCGGCGTGGACGCCCGGCGGCTGCGCGAACTGCGCGAACCGGATCCGGTGAACGTCGAGGGTCTCCAGCCCCCCGAAGTCGCGGTCGGGGTACCACGCTTCGAGGGCGTCGCGGACGTCCTCGCGGAGCGCGCCGGCGGGACGGTCGAGGGAGTCCTCGCCGAGGAACGTCGCGGCGAGCAGCGCGCGGTCGTCGGGCGCGTACTCGGGGGCGACCTCCGACATCGGGACCACGGCGTTCGGCGAGTCGTTCGCGGCGTTGAGCAGGATCCGCCCGCCGGTCTCGAACGACTCGCCCGCGGGGAGCGCGTACCAGCCGGTGGCGTTCGGGACGCCCTCCGTGGGAATCGACTCGACGCCGGTGAGCCGGCGGGCCTCCGGCGGGGTCGCCGCGACGACGACCGCGTCGGTCTCGCGCGTCGAGCCGTCGGCGAGCTCGACGGTGGCGCCCTCGGCGTCGGCGCGTCCCGTGCGGAAGGGGATCCGCCCCTGGCCCGCGGTCCGGACCGACTCCACGTCCGCGCCGGTCTCGATCGTCACGCCCGCCTCGCGGGCGCGGGCGGCGAGCGCCTCGGGGATCGCGGCCATCCCCGCGGCGGGGACCCCGATCGCGCCGCGGCTCATGGCGCGGAAGGTGTACTCGAACACGTGCTTCGAGGTCGAGAGGCTCCGGTCGAGCGTGATCCCGCCGTAGAACGGCTCGACGAAGTTCTCCACGTAGTCGTCGGCGAACCCCCAGTCGTCGAGGTACTCGCGGATCGAGGCGTCCCGGCCCGCGAAGAAGTCGCCATCGTCGCGCTTCGAGAGGTCGTACCGGAGCGCGAGCGTCCGGAGCTTGTCGGAAAAGGAGATCTCGTCGTTCAACAGCGAGGGGAGCGCACCGCGGGGGTCGCGGAGGGGGTCAGAGAGCGTCGAGCGCGACCCCGGCCGGCAGATCGTCGCGCCGGGCGCGAAGGGCCGGACGTCGAGGGCGTCGACGTCGAGTTCGTCCGCGACCGCCGGGTAGCTCGTGAACAGCACTTGGAAGCCGCGGTCGAGCGTGAAGCCGTCTACCGTCTCGGTGCGCACGCGCCCGCCGACCGCGGGCCGTCGCTCGTACAGCGTCACGTCCGCGCCCGCCTCGGCGAGCCGGCTCGCCGCGACGAGCCCGGCGAGCCCGCCGCCGACGACCGTAACGTCTCCGTTCATACGTCCGTGATCGGGTCGCGAGTTTATAAGCGGTCGCTGACGGAGCGACGGTGAACGCCTCCGAAGCCCCAGCCGCGAGGCGCGAAGCGCCTCTGGCAGCCGGCGGCACCGCCGCCGGCGACTGCCCCTTCGAGTCCCACCCGACCGCACAGCACCTCACACCTCCCCAGCCTCGTCGCTGGCGCCGAGGCGCCAGCGACTCCAGCGAGAATCAAAGATTCTCTGGCAGCCGGCGCGGAGCGCCGGCGACCTCGCGCGTGCTCCTCGGCCGCGAGGCGGCCTCGCAGGCACGCGCCACAGCACAAATGACGGACTCTCCCGAGCGAGACTGAACGTCCCGAGAGGGAAGCGATTAGTCGCCGCCGCCGCAACGGTGCGTATGGAGTCGACGGAGACGACGACGGCGTTCCGCGGGCTGGAGAGTCGCGCGTCGGGTCGCGTCCACGAGACGGCCGACCCGACGACGGTGTCGGCCGAGGAACAGGCGCGGGGGCTCGACCCCGCCTACGACTACGACGCGGTCGACCCGGAGGCCCTCCTCGGGGCTCCGCGGGACGGCCCCGCCGGAACGGGACGCGGCCACTGGCGCTTCGACGCGCTGCTCCCGTTCCCGGCGGACGCGGCGCTCTCGGCCGGCGAGGGCGCCACGCCGCTCGTCCCGACGGAGCGGCTCGCCGACGAGCTCGACGTCGACGCGGTGTATGTCAAGGATGAGGGCCGGAACCCCACCGGGACGGTGCTCGACCGCGGGCTCTCGGTGGCGCTCACCGCGGTCGCGGCGCGGGCGGCCGACGGGGCCGATGTCGAGCCGCTCGCGTGCGCGAGCCCGGGCAACGCCGGGCAGTCGATGGCGGCGTACGCGGGCCGGGCCGACCTGCGCTCGTACGCGTTCGTCCCCTCCCGGTGCGCGTTCTCGAACAAGGCGATGACGAACGTCCACGGCGGCGACATGCGCGTGGTCGGCGGGCGCTTCCCGGACGCGGCCGCGGCGGTGGACGAGCAGTTGGAGACGGAGTACACCGACCTCGGCGAGTTCGCGACGCCGTACCGCCACGACGGCGTGAAGACGCTCGCGTTCGAGCTGGTCGCCGACCTCGGCGAAGCGCCCGACGTCGTCGTCGTCCCGACCGGGTCCGGCGAGGTCGTCGCGGGCGTTTATAAGGGATTTACGGAGCTGGAGCGGGTCGGAGCGATCGACGCGGTCCCGAAGATTGTCGCTGCGCAGGCGGCGGGCTGCGCGCCGATCGCGGCGGCGGTCGAGCGCGGGCTCGACGAGCCGGAGCCGTGGTCGACGCCGGACACGATCTGCGGCGAGCTGGAGATCGCCGACCCCGCGGGCGGCGCGGCCGCGGTCGAGGCGGTCGCGGAGAGCGGCGGGACGGCGGTCGGCGTCGAGGACGAGGACGTGCTCGCGAGCGCGGTCGCCGTCGCGCAGAACGAGGTGATGGAGATGGGCGCCACCGGCGGCGCCGCGCCGGCCGGCGCGTGGGCGCTCAAAGAGGAGGGGTTCTTCGACGGGACGGAGACGGTCGTCCTGATCAACAGCGACGCCGGCCTCAAGACGCCCGACGTGCTGCGCAGCCACCTGATGGGTCAGGGGATCTGAGCGCGGGCGCTGCGAGCGCGGCCGGCGCGCCGCCGCGCTCCGCCGCGGTCGCCTCGGCGCCCGGGGAACGGTTTTTACGTCGGCCCGCGTACGTGAGCGTATGTACGTCCGCGACGCCAAGAACCGTGACGAGGCGTGGTTGCTGGACGCGATCGAGCGGCTCGGGCTCGACGACGTCGCGTTCCGGTCGCGGGACTACGTGATCGCGGTCGACCAGGAGTCGGGCGACCGGGCCGGGTTCGGCCGGCTGCGCCTGCACCGCGGCGACGAGGACGAGGAGAACCGCATCGAGCTCACCGGGATCGGCGTGCTCCCCGAGTGGCGCGGCCGCGGCGTCGGCGCGCACGTGGTCGAGCGCCTCGTCGACACCGCGGCCGCGGACGGGTTCGAGACGGTGTACGTGCTCACCGACCAGCCCGACTACCTGACCCAGTTCGGCTTCGAGGCGGTCGACACCGACGACCTCCCGGCGGCGCTCTCCGACCGGCTCGGCGAGAAGCGCGAGTTCCTCGGCGGCGGCGTCGTCGGCCTGCGGCTCCCGGTCGACGCCTTCGAGATGCCGGACCGGTTCCGCGAGGCGTTCAAGGAGGCCGAGCCGGCGGACGCGGCCGAGGAGGACACCGCGGAGTCGCCGGAGGACTTCGGGATCGACCCCGAGTCGGCGACGTACAAGTACGACACCGGGCGGTGACTCCCGTCCGGACGGCCTCGCCCCGCCGACCGCGTGTCACCTCCCCGACCGCGACCCGGCCGCTTATCGCCCCGCCGGCCGACGACCGGGTATGGACCTGATCGAGGCCGCGCGCGACGCGCTCGACGACGCGCACGTCCCGTACTCCGAGTACCGCGTCGGCGCCGCGCTCCGGACCGCCGACGGCACGGTGTACACCGGCTGTAACATCGAGAACGCGAACTACTCCAATAGCCTCCACGCCGAGGAGGTCGCGCTCGCGGAGGCGGTGAAGAACGGCCACCGCGAGTTCGACCGGATCGCGGTCACCTCGGGCGTCCGCGACGGCGTCACCCCCTGCGGGATGTGCCGGCAGACGCTGGCGGAGTTCGCGGCCGACGACCTCGTCGTCGTCTGCGACGAGGGCGACGGCGAGACGAGCGCGTACACGCTCGGCGATCTCCTGCCGAACACCATCTCCGAGGGGACGCTCGACGACGCGAAGGAAGTCTGAGGGCGGAGGGGAGGCCGAATCGCCGGACGACGGACCGCGAGACGGAACTACTTTTGTACGGCTCGCCGAAGGTCGGGGATATGACCGACGAGAGCGAGACCCCCGCCGACGAGGCCGGCGCGAGCGACAGCGAGGACCCCAACGACGAGATCGGCTACCACGTCGAGGTGGGTTCCGACGACGTCGCCGACGCCGTGCTCCTCCCCGGGAACCCCGAGCGCGTCGACAAGATCACGGCGCTGTGGGACGACCACGAAGAGGTCGCCCACCACCGCGAGTACCGCACCGCGACCGGCAGCTACGACGGCGCGCCGATCTCGGTGACGTCGACGGGGATCGGCTCCCCGTCGGCCGCCATCGCCGTCGAGGAGCTCGCGCGGGTGGGCGTGGACACGTTCGTCCGGGTCGGCTCCTGCGGCGCGATCCAGCCCGGAATGGACGTCGGCGACCTGGTGATCACGACCGGCGCGGTCCGGCAGGAGGGGACGAGCGACGAGTACGTCCGCGAGGACTACCCGGCCGCCGCCGACGGCGAGGTCGTCTCGGCGCTCGTCGCCGCGGCGGAGCGGTTGGGGTACGAGTACCACACTGGGGTGACGATGAGCGCCGACTCCTTCTACGCCGGGCAGGGCCGCCCCGGTTTCGAGGGGTTCGAGGCCGCCGGCTCCGACGAGCTGGTCGCGGAGCTGCGGGACGCGAACGTGAAGAACATCGAGATGGAGGCGTCGGCGATCCTCACGATCGCGAACGTGTACGGGCTCCGGGCCGGGGCGGTCTGCTCGGTGTACGCGAACCGAGTGACCGGCGAGTTCCGGACGGAGGGCGAGTCGCGGGCGGCTGAGACCGCGAGCCTCGCCGTGAAGCTCCTCTCGCGCATGGACGAGGTGAAGCGGGAGGCGGGCGCCGACCGCTGGCACGCCGGGCTCTCGCTGTAACGCCGGGGCACGTCTCCCGTCGGCGACCGGCCGGACGACGGCGACCTCACGGACGTTTCAAAGCGACTTTACCCGCGCACTGCGGAGCGATGTACATGAGTACACAGGTCGTCGTCGTCGGCTCCGGCTACGCCGGGGCGGGTGCGGTGAAGGCGTTCGAAGACGAGGTCGGCGAGGGCGAGGCGGAGCTCACGTGGATATCGGAGCACGACTACCACCTCGTCTTACACGAGGTCCACCGGGCCATCCGCAACCCCGCGGTCGCGGACAAGATCACTATCCCCGTCGACGAGATCAAGTCGCCCGAGTCGGAGTTCGTGCAGGGCCGCGTCGTCGACGTCCACACCGACGAGCGCGTCGTCGAGACGGACGACGGGACGACCGTCGACTACGACTACCTCCTGCTCGGCGTCGGCTCCACGACCGCCTTCTTCGGCATCGACGGCCTGAAGGAACACGCACACCAGCTCAAGAGCCTCGACGACGCGAAGGCGATCCACGAGGACGTGCGGTCGGCCGCCGCCGAGGCGACCCGCTCCGACCCCGTCGAGGTCATCGTCGGCGGTGCGGGCCTCTCCGGCATCCAGACCGCCGGCGAGATCGCGGAGTACCGAGACAAGCACCGCGCCCCGATAGAGATCACCCTCGTCGAGGGCCTCGACGAGGTCTTCCCCGGAAACGACCCGCAGCTTCAGGGCGCGCTCCGCCAGCGGCTGGAGGACGCCGACGTGGAGATCCGCACCGGCGACTTCATCTCGGAGGCCGACGCGGACGCCGTCTACCTCGGCGGCGGCGAGGACGAGGATCCCGAGGAGCTCGCGCACGACGTGCTGGTCTGGACCGGCGGCATCACGGGCCAGCCGGAGCTGGAGAACGTCGAGGTCGAGAAGGACGAACGCTCCAACCGCGTCCACGCCGCCTCCGACTTCGTCACCAGCGACGACCGCGTGTTCGCCATCGGAGACACCGCCCTCGTCGAGCAGGGCGACGACAGCGTGGCGCCGCCGACAGCGCAGGCCGCCTGGCAGGCCGCCGAGGTCGCCGGCGAGAACCTCGCGCGGGCCGCCCGCGGCGCGCCCCTCCAGTCGTGGGAGCACAAGGACAAGGGGACCGTCATCTCGGTCGGCGAGGAGGCGGTCGCCCACGACGTGATGGGGATGCCGATCGAGACGTTCGGCGGCACCCCGGCGAAGCTGCTGAAGAAGTCCATCGCGGTGCGGTGGATCGCGAAGGTCTCCTCGGCCGGGCGCGGCGTGAGCGCGTTCGGCGACATGTAGGACCGGCGAAAGCGCACCCGTCACGGCGGCGACTCTCGTTCGCGGACGACCGTCTTCGACTCCGAGAGCGACGGCTTCGGGCCGGCGGCGACGAAGCAAGCGCGAAGAGAGGGAGACAGACCGATACAGCCGGCGAAACCGGTCAGTGCTCGGCGGGCTCGTCGGGCGCGCGCATGTCGTCGATCCGGAGGATGAGGATGTTCGCGGTGTCGTCTTTCCCGTCGACGGTGCCGTCGATGACGAGCTTCGAGAGCGGCGTCGGGCCGACGGTGACGGAGTCGCCCTCGTGGAAGTTCCGGACGGAGCCCTGGACGTGGATCTCGGCGCGGCAGAGCTCGGGGTGGTGGACGCTGGAGAGGTCGATCCCGTCGACGTTGACGCCCGTTACCTCCTCGCCCTCGTGGAAGATGGGGACGTCCGCGGGCTCGTCCATGCGCTGGATGTCGAGCGCCTCGTAGGCGTTCGAGGTGGGCTTGTAGCCGCCTTTCGGGCCGGGGACGCCCTCGACCAGCTGGAGGGCCTTCAGGCTCTGCATCTGGTTGCGGATCGTGCCGGGGTTGCGGTCGACCTCCTCGGCGATGGCCTCGCCTTTGACGGCGTCCTCCTGCTCCCCGTACAGGTTGATGAGGGCCGTGAGGATGCTTTTCTGACTCGACGTGAGCTCGATCGATGACATGGTCGCGACTAGATGGCGGCACTGCTTAAATGCGATGGAAGCCCATTATAAACGATCGTGTGAGATCCGACGATCCGCACCGTTGACGGCCACGATTCGTACCGTTGACGGCTACGGCCCGTACCGTCGGCTGCTACGCTCCGTACCGTCGGCGGAATCGGAGGTACGCGAGCGGGCTGGAGAGCGCGACGACGACGCCGACCCCGATCAGGGCCAGCCCGAGGTCGCTGACGAACAGGGCGATCCCGGCGCCGACGAGCCCGATCACGGCCCCCGTGAACGCCACGGCGATCATGGCGCCGACCGGTTCGATGTCGCTGCCGCGGACGTCGGCGGGGTCGAACTCGGAGGGCGGGTCGTCGGTGCCGCTCATATCGGCCGATCGGAGCGGGACGGCAAAACCGTGTGCGATCCCGGTCGCCCGGCGGCCACCGCTGGACCCCACCATTCAAGCGTCGGGGCGCCGCGCTCACTGGTATGACCACCGTCAGGATCATCGGGGCGCCGACCGACTACGGGGCGAACCGACGCGGCGTGGACATGGGGCCGTCGGCCATCCGGTACGGCGGGCTCGCCGATCAGCTCGCGAGCGCCGGCGTCGAGGTCGTCGACGCGGGCGACCTCGCGGTCCCGCGCGCGGAGGAGCGCGACCCGGACGCGGACGCGCCGAGCGCGGGGAAAGCGAAGTTCCTCCGAGAGACGGCCGACGTCTGCCGGCGCCTCGCGGACGAGGTGGGCGAGACGCTCGCCGACGGGGCCGTGCCGCTCGCGCTCGGCGGTGATCACTCGATCGCCATCGGGTCGCTCGCGGGGTCGGCGCGCGACGCCGACGTCGGCGCGGTGTGGTTCGACGCGCACGCCGACCTCAACACCCCCTCGACGACCCCCTCGGGCAACGTCCACGGGATGCCGCTCGCGGCCGCGCTCGGCTTCGACGAGTTCGCGGGGTCGGACTGGGCGAACGCGCCCGGGCTCACCCCGGAGAACGTCGCGCTGGTCGGGCTCCGATCGGTCGACGAGTCGGAGGTGGAGGTCATCCGCGACCACGGCTTCGCGGCGTACACGATGTCCGACATCGACGAGCGCGGGATCACCGACGTCACCGAGGAGGCGATGGCGACCGCGGGCGCCGGCGTCGACGGCGTCCACGTCAGCCTCGACCTCGACTGGCTCGATCCCAACGAGGCGCCCGGCGTCGGGACCCCGGTCCGCGGCGGCGTCACCTACCGGGAGGCCCACAGCGCGATGGAGATCGTCGACGACGCCGACAGCCTCCGGTCGATGGAGCTCGTCGAGGTGAACCCGACGCTCGACCAGCACAACGAGACGGCGGAGCTCGCGACGGAGCTGGCGGCGAGCGCGTTTGGGAAACGAGTGCTGTGGTAGGCCGGCGAGACGGCGAAGCCGCCGCTCAGACGCCGCGGTCCAGCTCGTCGACGACGCGCTGGAGGTCGGCCTCGCTCTCGATCTCCCGTTTGATCTCCTCGCGGCGGCGGACGGCCGCGGAGTCGGCGTCGTACGCGCGGACGAACTCGGCGCGGGTGTGCTCGTCGAACGCGTGCCGGATCGCGAAGTAGCCGTCCGGGACGATCGTGCCGCACACCTTGCACTCGTGGCGCTGGTGGCCGTCGGTCTGGTGGACGATGGCCGACTCAACGTCGTCGAAGGCGGCGTCGCAGCCGTCGATTCCGCACGTCCAGCGGGGCATGTGTCTCCGTCGCTCCCGCGGGGGATTAACCGTTTCCCCCGCGCGGCGGGCGGCGGGCGCCGTCGTCGACGACGGAACCGGATCCGCTCGCCGTCGAACGATACGCCTTTGCTCGGGCACGCATTCGATGCACTCGTGACCCGATCGAGAACGCGCGTCGACGCCCACGTGAAGGTGCTCGACGACGACGTCGTGGCCCTCGCGAAGGAGCGGGGGATCGACGCGCTCGTGTACGCGCCGCACTTCACCCGGCTCCCGACGGTCCGGAAGCGCGCGGCCCGGTACGCCGACGACGATCTGACGGTCGTCCCCGGCCGGGAGGTGTTCACGGGCGACTGGGGGAACCGCCGTCACCTCCTCGTTATCGGATTGGACGAGCCCGTTCCCGACTACATCACCTTCGAGGCGGCGATGGCCGAGTTCGAGCGGCAGGATGCCGCCGTGCTCGTCCCGCATCCCGGCTTCGCCACCATCTCGCTCACGCGGCCCGAGATCGCGGCCCACGCCGAGCGGCTCGCCGCGGTCGAGACGTACAACACCAAGCTCCTCCCCCACCAGAACGCCCGGACGCGACGGATCGCGGAGGTGACCGATATGCCCGGCTTCGGCTCCTCGTACGCGCACCTGTCCGGCACCGTCGGCGAGGCGTGGACCGAGTTCCAGGGCGACCTCGACGACGCCGACGCCGTCGTCGACGCCTTCCGGCAGGAGCGTCCCCGGACCGTGGTCCATCGCGGCGGGGTCCGCCACCAGCTCCGAGGGCTCTTGGAGTTCGCTCACCTCGGCTACGAGAACACCTGGGAGAAGCTCGACCGGCTGTTCCTCTCCGGCGACGAGCCGACCCTGCCGACGAACGTCGTCTACGAGGGTCGGTTCAACGACGTGAGCGTCTACTCCGGGACGCTGTCGGACTACCGGCCGAAATAGGTGAGTCGCCGCGTCGCGAGCGCACCGAAGCGAGATCCCTCAGACGCCGAGCCCCGCCGCCGCCTCCGAGGCGGCCGCCGAGAGGTCGAGATCGAGCGTCACGACGTAGGTGTGGAGCGCCCAGAACGCCGCCAGCTCCAGCGCCGTGATGACGACGGTGACGAGGTCGGCGTACTTGCTGCTCGTCGTCACGCCGGAGGGGAGCCCGTACTCCGTGTCCGACAGCGGGTGGAACAGCGCGATGCCGCGACGGCTCCCGACGACGTCGAGGAGGTAGTGGGTCAACACGCCGATCCAGACGTACTGGAGGTTCCCGAAGACGATCGGGTACGCGACGAAGACGGCGAGCACCGGGAGGCTGTGGAGCGTCTTCCGGTGGCGTCCGAACGCGGTGTCGACGTCGGGGAACAGTGCCCCCAACACGATCGGCACGGTGATCTGGGCGGTGGTCCGCGCCGTGGCCGCGTCGAGCCCGGGCTCGATGACGAAGCCGAGCCCGAGCGCGAGCAGCAAGGCGTTGAGGACGTGGCCGCGTTTGTTCATACGACGGGGAGGCCGGGGGCGTAGGTGAAACCACCGGATTCCGGCGACTGGAGAGGGGTGGTCCCGCCGGACACGCGAGCGCGCCGCCGGTCGAAAGAGCCACGGCGGACGCCGCCCAGCGGTCCGTATGGAGTACGAGGAGCCGAAGTTCTTCCACGTGATGCAGTACGCGGCCGCGGCCGACGGCGACGTCATCGACATGGTGAGCGGCAACCCCGACTGGGAGCCGCCGGCCGCGCTGCGGGAGGCGCTCCGCGAGTACGCAGACCTCCCGCCCGACGCCTTCCAGTACCCGCCGAGCGAGGGGTTACTGGAGCTGCGGGAGGCGATCGCCGAGCGCCGGAACGTCGACGTCAACCGGGTCGTCGTCACCAACGGGACCGGCGAGGCGAACTACCTCGCGATGGCGCGCGCGCTCGATCGCGACGCCGGCGACGAGGCGCTGTTGATGGACCCCGTCTACCCGTACTACCCCGGGAAGGTGGACATGCTCGGCGGCGAGGCGACGCTCGTCCCGACCGAGCGCGACGGCGGGCTCGACGTCGCGGCGATCCGAGAGGCCGCGAACGCGGACACCGCGCTGATCGCCTTGAACACGCCGAACAACCCGACGGGGGCCGTCTACGACCTCGACACGGTCCGCGAGGTCGTCGAGATTGCACACGCGGTCGACGCCTTGGTCCTCGTCGACGAGGTGTACGACCACTTCGATCTCACCGGCTCGTTCGAGTCGGCGCTGACGCTGGACTCCGACCGCGTCATCGTCACCACCGGCTTCTCGAAGTCGATGGCGATCACGGGGTTCCGGGTGGGATACGGGGTGTTCCCCGAGGCGCACGTCGGCGACGCGAAGACGCGGCACATGCTCGTGAACGTCGCCGGACCGCGGCCCTCGCAGTACGCGGTCCACCACGCGCTCGCGGAGACGCCCCCCGACTACTACGCGGAGGCCCGGGACCTGCTCGCGGAGCGCGCCGACGCGTTCACCGACGCGCTCGACGCAGCCGGCGCCGAGTACAGCCGCCCCGAGGGCGCTTTCTACGTGCTCGCGCGCTTCGAGGGGTTCCCCGGGACGATGACGAACGTGAAGCGGCTGGTCGACGAGGCCGGCGTCGCGGGGATGCCCGGCGAGGCGTTCGGCTCCGCGCGCGACGAGTGGATCCGGTTCGCCCTCGTCACCCCCCGAGCCGTCGAGGCTGCGGAGCGGTTGGCCGACTACTTCGGAGAGTAATCGACGACGCAAGGCGGTGGCGCGTGCCTTCGAGCGCCCACCGGGCGCGAGGAGCACGCGCGAGGGAGGCGGCGGGCCGGCGCGGCTTCGCCCGCGCCGGGCCGTCCGCCGAGGCTGGGGAGGCGTGAGGCTGTGGTGTTTTGCGGTCGGGTGGGGCTCAAAGGGGCAGCCGCGAGGACGAAGCACGGCGACGGAAGCACCGCAGTGAAGGAGCGGTAGCGACTGAGCGAGGAGCGCACCGAGCCGCGCGAGTCCTCGCGGCTGGGCTTTGGAGGTGTGCTCCGTCACAGCGATTTCAACGAAGAAGAGCCGATCGGCTGGGACTTTGGAGGTCTTCACCCCCGAGCCGCAATCAACTACTTATAAACGTTCAATCGAAACGTACCGAACCGCGTCTACCCGAAGTTCTCGACCTTCGCGGCGTCGGCGTCGCCGCCGGCGGCCTCGACCGCGGCCTCGGCGTCGGCCACGAGATCGGCGAAGCCGTACACGAAGACGGTCTCGCCGTCGACCCCCGTCAGCGCCTCCGCGACCGCGACGTCGAGCGCCTCGGCGGCGTCGAGGAGGTGAATCGCGGCGCCGCGCTCTTTCAGTCGGTCCAGGCGGTCGGCGTGCGACACGTCGTCGTCGCGGTAGACGACCGCGGCCTCGGCGCCGTCGTCGAGCGCGCGCTCCGCGATGGCGACCGCCGGGCCGACGCCCGGGCCGCCCGCGATCACGACCGCACGCGGCTCGCCGTCGTAGTGCTGGTCGCCGAAGGGCCCGGAGAGCGTCATCTCGGTGCCCGCCTCGGCGTCCGCGAGGAACGCGGAGAACTCGCCGCCCTCCTCGGGGTCGATGCCGACCGTGACCTCGAACGTGTCGCCGACCGTCGGCGACGAGAGGGTGTAGAAGCGGGCGACCGACTCGCCGTCGATCTCCGTGCCGAGCTTGACGAATTGACCGGGCTCCGCGGCGAATCCGTCCGGCGCGTCGAACCGGAGGGCGTACGTGTCGCGGCCGACTTCCTCGACCGCGCTGACCGTCGCTGTCGTGTCCATATCGCCGATCCGGCCGGCGGACACAAACGTGTTCCCGTCCGCGTCGGTGTTGCCCGCGTCTGGGACGCCGCCCGCGTCAGGGACGCCGCCCTCGTCGAGGACGTCCGGTCCGTGACGCCCGCACCGCGGGCGACCATCCGAGGACGGATCTCGTCGGCGCGCGCCCCCGGGGCGCCGGTCCGCGCCGCCGGGCGCGACCCGTGCGCGAGGACGACGCCGAATAGTTCGACGAACGTCGAAAACCGACTGCGACGAGGTGGGTCGATCGTGAGGAAACTGGAAAACGATCGTCCACTAAAAACCGATTCTGAACGAAAGTGCCATCCATATCCACCTATATTCGAGGATAGTTGAACGAACGTTGGGAAAGTCGCTGGTGGCTCCTTCCAGAAGTCTTTTGATGAGTCCGGCGAAAACTGCGTCATAGCATGGCTGCGGACTTCAATTGGGCCGTCGGCGGGGAGGCCGGCGACGGCATCGACTCGACCGGGAAGATCTTCGCGCAAGCGCTCTCTCGGGCGGGTCGACACGTGTTCACGTCGAAGGACTTCGCCTCGCGGATCCGAGGCGGCTACACCGCCTACAAGGTGCGAACCTCCGTCGACAAGGTACAGAGCGTCGTTGACCGGCTCGACGTGCTCATCGCGTTGACCCCGCGGACCATCGAGGAGAACCTCGACGAGCTCCACGAGGGGTCGGTGATCATCTACGACGGCGAGCGGACCACGATGCAGGACGTCGAGATCCCGGAGGAGATGATCGGCCTCGACGTGCCCCTCAAGAGCCTGGCCGAGGAGGCCGGCGGGGCGATCATGCGGAACGTCGTCGCGCTCGGCGCGGCCTGCGAGGTCGCCGAGTTCCCCATCGAGAACCTCGACTCCGCCCTCGAAAAGCGGTTCAACGACAAGGGTCAGAAGCTCGTCGACAACAACAAGGAGGCCGCTCGCGCGGGCCAGTCGTACGTCGACGAGGAGTACGACCACGAGTTCGACTACGACCTGGAGACCACCGACGAGGACTAC
Organism: Halorubrum depositum; assembly: GCF_007671725.1. Taxonomy (NCBI): domain Archaea; kingdom Methanobacteriati; phylum Methanobacteriota; class Halobacteria; order Halobacteriales; family Haloferacaceae; genus Halorubrum; species Halorubrum depositum. The sequence continues at coordinate 816,554 of NZ_VCNM01000002.1, forward strand.
GTCCTCCTCAACGGCGACGAGGCCATCGGGATGGGCGCCATCGCCGCGGGCTGCCGCTTCTACGCCGGCTACCCGATCACGCCCGCGACCGACGTGATGACGTATCTCACGGGCCGGATCGAGCGCTACGGCGGCCACGTCGTGCAGGCCGAAGACGAGCTCTCCGCGATCAACATGGCGCTGGGCGCGGCCCGCGGGGGCGCGCGGTCGATGACCGCGACCTCCGGGCCCGGGATCGACCTGATGACGGAGACGTTCGGGCTCATCGCCACCTCGGAGACGCCGCTCGTCATCTGTAACGTGATGCGCTCCGGTCCCTCGACCGGGATGCCGACGAAACAGGAGCAGGGCGACCTGAACCAGATGCTGTACGGCGGCCACGGCGAGGTGCCGCGGTTCGTGCTCGCGCCGACGACCATCGACGAGTGCTTCTGGAAGACGGTCGAGGCGTTCAACCTCGCCGAGAAGTACCAGCTCCCCGTCTACCTCACCGCCGACCTCTCGATGGCGGTCACCGAGCAGACGTTCTCTCCGGACACGTTCGACATGGACGCGGTCGAGGTCGACCGCGGCAACGTCGTCGACGAGACGACGATCGACGACCACATGAGCGACTCCGGCGGCTTCCAGCCTCACGAGATCACCGACGACGGGGTCTCGCCGCGGGCGTTCCCCGGCACCGCCGACGGCGCGCACATGTCCACCGGTCTCGAACACGACGAGCAGGGCCGCCGGACCGAGGACACCGAGATGCGCGTCGCGCAGGTCGACAAGCGCAACCGGAAGGTCGAGACGGCCCGCGAGCGCGAGGACTGGAGCCCGCGCGAGTTCGGCGACGCGGACGCCGACACCCTCGTGATCACGTGGGGGTCGAACGAGGGCGCGCTCGCCGAGGCGGTCGATCTCCTCGACGACGAGGGGCTCGACGTGCGGGTGCTCTCGGTGCCGTACATCTTCCCGCGGCCGGACCTCACCGACGACGTCGCGGCCGCGGAGGACGTCGTCGTCGTCGAGTGCAACGAGCAGGGGCAGTTCGCGGACCTGGTCGAGCACGACGTCTTAGAGCGCGTCGACCGGGTGAACAAGTACAACGGCGTGCGGTTCAAGGCCGACGAACTCGCATCGGAGATCAAAGCGACCCTCGCGGAGGGGGCGGAGGCGTAACCAATGAGCTCAGACATTCGATTCACCGACTTCAAGTCCGACAAGCAGCCGACGTGGTGCCCGGGGTGCGGCGACTTCGGCACCATGAACGGGATGATGAAGGCCCTCGCGGAGACGGGCAACGACCCCGACAACACCTTCGTCGTCGCCGGCATCGGCTGTTCCGGTAAGATCGGCACGTACATGCACAGCTACGCGCTCCACGGCGTTCACGGGCGCGCACTCCCCGTCGGGACCGGCGTCAAGATGGCCCGGCCCGACATCGAAGTGATGGTCGCCGGCGGCGACGGCGACGGCTACTCCATCGGCGCGGGCCACTTCGTCCACGCCGTCCGGCGTAACGTCGACATGACGTACGTCGTGATGGACAACCGCATCTACGGGCTGACGAAGGGGCAGGCGTCGCCCACCTCGCGCGAGGACTTCGAGACCTCGACGAGCCCGGAGGGGCCGAAACAGCCCCCGGTCAACCCGCACGCGCTGGCGCTGGCGTCGGGCGCGACGTTCATCGCGCAGTCGTTCTCCTCCGACGCGCTCCGTCACCAGGAGATCATCCAGAAGGCGGTCGAACACGACGGGTTCGGCTTCGTCAACGTCTACTCGCCGTGCGTCACGTTCAACGACGTCGATACGTACGACTACTTCCGCGACTCGCTGGTCGACCTGAAGGAGACCGACCACGACCCGACCGACCGGAGCGACGCGAAGGACGTCATCCTCGACTCCGAGAAGGAACACCAGGGCGTCATCTACCAGAACGAGGACTCCGTGCCGTACCACGAGCAGCACGGCGTCGACGAGGACATGTCCGTCATCCCGGACGGCGCGCCCGAGGGCGCGACCGACCTCGTCCGCGAGTTCTACTGACGCCGGCGCCCGTTTTTCCGACCGCTTTCGGTGACCGGCGATCGGCGACTCCGTCGACATTCCGACCTTCTCGGATAGCCAAATTCCGGCGATCGAGCCGGGTCAGGGGCCGTTCGCGACCCGTTTCAGCAAGCCTAATTACGTGGGTCCGAATTACGTGAGGTATGGTTGATCGCTACGACGTCGTCGTCGCGGGCGCCGGTCCGGCGGGGGCGCAGTGCGCCCGCGACCTGGCGACGCGCGGCTACGACGTCGTCGTTCTCGAAACGGAGCCGGAGGCCGAGTTCCCCCGCCAGAGCAACAAGTCGACCGCGGGGACGTTCCCCTCGATGATGTCGGCCTTCGGGATCCCCGACGACGTCGTGATGTCGTACACGGACGACGTGGTGTTGGAGTCGCCGAACAGCTACTACGAGAGCTACCAGCCCGGCGCCGTCCTGGAGTTCGCCGATTTCAAGCGGTTCCTCGTCGAAGACGGCCGCGAGAACGGCGCGGAGTACCGGTTCGACGCCCGCGTCTCCCGCCCGATCCTCGACGACGACGGCGTCATCGAGGGGGTCCGGTACGACGGCGACGAGGAGGTGTACGCCGAGGTTGTCGTCGACGCGACCGGGCCGGCCGCGCCGATCGCGAGCGCGCTCGACGTGGTCGATCTGGAGCGGGAGAACCAGGCGATCGGGATCGAGTACGAGATGGAGGGCGTCGAGATGAACCACCCCGAGTACGCCGACCTCCGGCGGGCGATGATGCTCCGGCTCGACCACGACATCGCGCCCGGCGGTTACTCGTGGATCTTCGCGACCGGCGAGGACACCGCGAAGGTCGGCATCTGTTACATCCAGAACGACCGCCACCGCGAGGAGGCCGAGGAGGGGAAGACCGTCGACGGCTACCTCGAGGCGTGGGTCGACCGCGACCCGCGCTTCGCCGACGCCGAGCGCATCGACGGGAAGGTCCATCGCGGCTCGGCGCACATCCAGATGCCGGACGAGATGCACACCGACCGGTTCCTCGCGATCGGCGACACCGTCCCCACCATCGACCCGCTGTGGGGCGAGGGGATCCACAAGGGGATGAAGTCGGCCCGCGCGGCCGCGGCCACCATCGACCGGTGTCTCACGGACTCGGAGCGCCGCGTCGACGCCGAGAGCCTCGCCGTCTACGAACGGCTCTGGCACCGGGACGTGGCCCCGCGGATGCGCGCCCGGCTGATGCTCACCCGACTGCTGTACCTCGCGCCGAACGAGCGGTACGACCGGTTCATGGAGGACCTCCGCCGGACCGACGACGACACCTTAGAGAAGGCGAACCAGGGGGACAAGTCCGCGATGGCGAAGCTGCTCCACCTCGACGACCTCCCGCTGTTGGCGAAGTTCGCCCGGGAGCGGTGGGGAGCGTAGACGTCTGCTTATAAGAAAAACACGCTCGCGCGTCGGGGTGCGCTGAGCCGCCCTACCGCTCGTCGATCGGGACGAAATCGGCGCTCTCCGGGCCGGTGTACCGAGCGCGCGGGCGGATGAGCCGGTTGTCGGCCTGGTACTCGACCATGTGGGCGATCCAGCCGCCGGCGCGGCTCATCGCGAAGATGGGCGTGTACATGTCGACCGGGATCCCGAGCGAGTCGTACACCGAACCGGAGTAGAAGTCGACGTTCGGCGCGATCCCCTTGTCGAGCAGTCCCTGGTCTGTCAGGTACTCCTCGATCGCGGTGGTGTAGTCGAGCCACTTCGCGTCGCCGGACGACTCCGAGAGGTCCCGCAGCTTCTCCTGGAGGATCTTCGCGCGGGGGTCTTTCACCTTGTACACGCGGTGACCGAAGCCGGGGATACGCCGGCCGTCATCGCGGGCGTCCTTCACCCACGAGACCGGGTCCTTCGACGACTCGTCGATCTCGTGGAGCACCTCCATCACGTCCTGGTTCGCGCCGCCGTGGAGCGAGCCGGAGAGCGCGCCGATCCCCCCGGTGACGCCGGAGTAGACGTCGGCCAGCGTCGAGCCGATCACGATCGCCGTGAACGTCGAGGCGTTGAGCCCGTGGTCGGCGTGGAGGGTCATCGCCATGTCGAACGTCTCCTCGCTGACGGCGTCGGGCTCGGTCCCGGTAAGCATGTAGAGGAAGTTCCCGGCGTACGAGAGGTCCGGATCCGGCGCCACGGGCGCCTCGCCCTGGCGCGCGCGCTCGAAGGCCGCGAGGACGGTCGGGATCTTCGCCGTGATACGACGGCCCTGCCGGCGGGCCGTCGCCGTGACATCGTCGTCGTCCTCCGCGTCCGCGTCGGGGTCGTACGCCGACAGCATGGAGGTCGCCGTCCGGAGGGCGGCCATCGGCCGCTCGCCGGCGTCGGCGAGGGTCCGGACCGTGTCGAGCACGTCGTCGTCGACGGCCCGCTCCGCGGCCAGGTCCGCGGCGAACGCGTCGAGCTCCTCGCGCGTCGGCAGCGAGCCGTGCCAGAGGAGGTACAACACCTCCTCGTAGCTCGCGCCGCGAGCGAGGTCCTCGATGTCGTACCCACGGTACACGAGCTTGCCGACCTCGCCGTCGACGTAGCTCAGCTCCGACTCCGCGACGAGGACGCCTTCGAGCCCGCGCTTTAACTCGTCTGACATGCTGTGACCTTCCGACCACCACCAAAAAAGCGTTATCTTTCAGGAGGGATAGAGTACGACGATCGACGAACCCGGGGGAGTCGAACGACGCCGTTGGAATCGGTGCGGGGCCACCCCGGCCGCGTCAGCGCGCCGGGACGACCGTGACGGTCCGCTTGCGGTCGATCGCGTCCTCTAACTCCTCGGCGATGGCGGACCCGCGGGACACCTGCACCTCGCCGCCGCGGCCGACGGTGGCGGTGAACAGGTACTCGCCGTCGGCGCGCACCTCCACCGTCTCGCCGACGCCGTCGTCGACGTCGATGACGACGTGCCGAGACGTGATCTCGGGCTGGACGACGGTGCCGCGCTCCTCGCCGACCTGCCCGCCGGACCGTCCGTTCCCGCCGCGCCCGCCATCGCCCGCGCCGCCGGCACCACCGGAGTCCTTCGGCTTCTCGTCGTGTGTGCGGACGTCGATCTCGATGCCGAGCCGGCTCTCGATGTCGCTGATGCGACCGCCCCCCTTCCCGATGACGGTGCCGATGTCTCCCTCGGAGACGTACACGATCGCCTCGTCGTTCCCCCTGAGCTCGACGTCGACGTGGCCGTGCGCGACCGACCGGATCTCGCGTTCGATCTCTTTCTTGGCGATGCGACCGACCCCCGTCTCGCTTTCCCCCTCGCCGTCCTCGTCGTCGAGCGGGACCGTGACGACCTGCCGGTTGAACGTGTAGATCTCGTACTCCGGCCGGCCGGTCTCGAAGTTCGACACCTGGATGACCGGGCGCGCGAGGTCCTCCGCGGTGAGCCCCGCGGGCACCTTCACCTCCGTCGTCACGTCGTAGACGGTGTGGACCTCGCCGGCCTCGATGTACACGACGGTGTCGACGATCTGGGGGATCATTCCCAGCTCGACACGACCGACGAGCCGCTGGAGCGCGTCGATGGCGCGGGAGGCGTGGACGACGCCGACCATGCCGACCCCGGCCATCCGCATGTCCGAGAACACCTCGAAGTCGTTCGTCTTCCGCACCTCGTCGTAGATGGTGTAGTCGGGGCGGACCAAGAGGAGGGAGTCGGCCGTGTTCTCCATTTCGCCGCCGAGCGCGCCGTACTGGGTGATCTCCGGGCCGACCTGGAGGTCGCGCGGCTTCTCCATCGTCTTCACCGCGTAGTCGTTCTCGTTTAAGAACTCCGCGACCGCCTGCGCGAACGTCGACTTCCCGGCGCCGGGCGACCCGGAGATGAGCACGCCGCGCTTCCGCTCTTTGAACCGCTCGCGGAGCTCGTCGGCGAACTCGTAGTCGTCGAGCGTCGTCTTCGCGATCGGTCGGACTGCCGTGATCTCGATCCCGTCCGCGAACGGCGGCCGCGCGACCGCGATCCGGTAGTTCCGGAACTGGACGATGTCCATGCCGTCGTCGGCGAGCTCGATGAACCCCTCGTTGGACTGGCGCGCCAGGTCGACGATCGCGGTCGCCCACTCGTCCATCTGCTCCTCGCTCGTCGGCTCCTCGTCGATGACCTCGTACCGCATCTCGCCGAGGCTCCCGCGCTTCGCCTTCGGCTTCGTCCCCGTCTTGAGGTGGACCGACATCGTCTCGTCGGTGAAAAAGTCCTGAATCGGGAGCTCGTCGACGACGCCGCGGGCGACCGGCTCGACGTACTCGACGTCGACCCCCTTCGCGCGGGCGACCTCCGCCTGCACCACGTCGCTGGAGAGGAGCGTGGCGCCGTGGTCGACGGCGAGGTCCCGGATCAGGGCGTCGACGTCGCCCTCGTGGGCGTGCGAGCGAGCGTCGCCGCCGGCGCGCTCGCCGACGTACCGCAGCTCGATCGTCCCCTCGTCGGCGAGGTCGGCGAGGCGCTTGAGCTCGCTCAGACCGTCCCACCCCGATTCGAGCCCGTCGTTCGCCTGCGACTCCAGCTCGCCGACGACGGCCTCGGGGACGAGCACCGTCGCCCCCTCGTAGGTCCCGTCCGCGACGCGTTCGGACACGCGGCCGTCGACGACCGCACTGGTGTCCGGTACTACGTTCATACCGCCGTTCCGGGCGGGAGCGGTATAAGCGTGTTCGACCCGGCCGGCACCCCCGTCCGCGGGGTCGAAACCGCTCCGCGACCGACGCGACGCAGACGAGAGAAGCGACCGACTGCGACCGTCGCGCCGCGGCCCCTCAGTCGTCGGCCGCCGCCCGCGACCCCCGTTCCGCCCGAAGCCGCCGGGCGTACTCGGTGAAGTTGTCGAACAGGCCCTTCACCTCGCAGGCGGCGTCGTGCGCCGCCGGGGTGATCGCCTCGAGGACGGCGTCGACCCGCGCGTCGCCGAGCCGCTCCCGTTTCCCCTCGGTGACCTCCCGAGCGGTGTCGACGTCGTACTCCGGGTGGAACTGCACGCCCCAGCAGTGGCCGTCGCGGAAGGCGTGGACGCCGTGGTCGTTCTCGGCGAGCAGCGTCGCGCTCGGCGGGAGCTCGACCACCGCGTCGCCGTGGGTGGTGAACGCGGTGAACTCCTCGCTCACCCCGTCGAACAGCTCGTCGTCGCCGCGTCGGCGCACCGAATTATACCCGATCTCGAAGCCGTCCATTCCCGCCACGCGTCCGCCGAGCGCCTCGGCGAGCACCTGGTGGCCGTAACAGACGCCGAGCACCGGGACGCCGGCCGCCGCGGCGTCCGCGACGTAGTCGACGAGCGCGGGGATCCACGCCTCGTCCCAGTAGACGGACGACCGCGAGCCGGTGACCACCACGCCGTCGAAGTCGGTGTGTTCGGGGAGGTTCCCCTCGGTCGCGTCGAACTCGACGAGGTCGGCGTCGAGCTCCCGCCGGAAGTTCCGCCGGGTGTCGGCGCCGTCGTGGGCCGCGTTCAGCAGGGCGAACCGAAGCCGTGTCATTGACCCCACCGAGGCGCGACGGACGCAAAACGGTTGCGGCGACGGGAAGCGCTACCGGCGTCGGGGAGGGCACGGTCGGGGGCACCCGGGAACGCGGCCGGGCGCGGTTGCGACGCTCGGAGAGCCGGGCCGGATCCTACCCCGAGAACGGGTCGGCACCGTGCTCCGCGAGCCACCCGGCCAGCGCGTCGTTGACCGCGGCCGACGCCTCGACGCCGACGAGGTGGCGCGCGCCCTCGACCGCGCGGAGTTCGCCGCGAGGGAGCCCCTCGGCGAGTGTCTCCGACGCCGGTGCCGGGCACACGGTGTCGTCCGTCCCGTGGACGACGAGCGTCGGCGTCGTGACCTCGTAGAGCCGGTCAGCGACGTCGAACGACTCGACGGCCGCGCGGTGGGCCTCGAACGTCTCGCGGCCGGCGTCCTCCGCGAGCCGCCACTCTGCGATCCGCCGGATCGCGTCGGGGTGCGTCTCGCGGAAGTCGACGGAGAGCAATCCGTGGAGCGATCCCTCCACCGCCGCGGGGTCCGAGGGGTCGGCCCACACGGCGTCGGGTTTGAAGGCGTCGCCGGAGGGCGGCGTGCCGATGACCGTCAGGCTCGCCGGGCGCGAGGAGGCGAGCGCGGCCGCGAGCGCGACCATCCCGCCGAGCCCGTAGCCGACGAGGTGGGCGTTCCGGACTCCCTCAGCGGCGCACACCGCGTCGACGTCGGCGGCGAGGTCCGCGACCGCGTACGGGCCGGGCGGCGCGTCGGAGTCGCCGACGCCGCGCGTCTCGGGCGTGATCACCGTGTGCGGCCCCGCGAGCGCGGCGTGCTGCCAGCCGAACTGCCAGGCGCCGAGCCCGACGTCGCCGCAGAAGACCACCGCCTCGTCGGGGGCGCCGGCGTCGGGCGCGTCGACCTCGTAGCGGATCGAGACGCCGCCGTTGTTCGCGTGTGGCATGTTGGGGAGTATCGGGCGCGAGTGCGTCGCTCAGGCCTCCTGCAGGTTCCGAAGCACGTCCGGCGCCGCCGCGAGCGCGTCGTCGAGGGCGTCGACGTCGGGGCCCCCGCCCTGCGCGAAGTCCGGCGGTCCGCCGCCGCCGCCGCCGACGCGACCGGCGAGCTCGGCGACGACCTGGCCGGCGTTGACGTCGACGCCGTCCGGGACGCCGACGACGAAGCTCGCGGAGCCGTCGGCCCCGCTGCCGACGACCGCGACCTTCCCGTCCTCGACGTGGGCGTTCGCGGTCGCGCGCAGCTCGTCGGCGTCACCGTCGAGCCGCTGGATCACCGCCGTGGCGCCGCCTAAGTCGACCTCTTCGACGTCGGCGCCGCCGGAGGCCCGCGCGGCCGCGAGCTCCTCTTTCAGGGACTCGATCTCCTTGCCCCGCGCCTTCCACTCCTCGAAGAACCGCTCGGCCGTCTCGGGGACGTCGAGCGGGTCGACGTCGAGCACGTCGGCCGCGTCGTACAGCGCGTCCTCCGTGCGCTGGGTCGCCTCGATCGCCGCGCCGCCCGCGGCGAACACGATGCGCTCGACGCCGTCCTGCACCGGCTCCGTCTTCAGCACCTTCACCGCGCCGATCTCGCCGGTCCGATCGACGTGAGTGCCCGCACACGCCTGCACGTCGGCGTCGCCGACGTGGATCAGCCGGACGTTCGTTCCCGGCGGGACGCCGCCCTGGTAGAGGTCGAAGCCGTGTTCGGCCTCGGCCTCGTTGCGGTCGGGCCACTCCTGGCGCACGGGCACGTCGTCGCGGACGAGCTCGTTGGCGACGCGTTCGATCCGCTTGACGTCCTCCCGGGTGATCCGGTCGTAGTGGCGGACGTCGAGCCGCGAGGAGTCGATCCCCTTCTGCGCGCCGGCCTGCCGGACGTGCTCGCCGAGCACCTGGCGGGCAGCATGGCCGATCAGGTGCGTCGCCGTGTGGTGCGCGCGGAGCCGGTCGCGGCGCTCGCCGTCGACCTGCCCCCTGACGAACTCGCCCTTGCCGGGGTCGGCGTCGGTCCGGTGGAGCACGACGCCCGCCTCCTCCTGCACGTCGACGACGTCGACCGTCGTCTCGCCCACCGTGAGCTGCCCGCGGTCGGCGGGCTGGCCGCCGCCCTCGGGGTAGAACATCGTCTGATCGAGAACGACGTCGTACCCCTCCTCGCGCTCGAACACGTCGAGGACGACCGCCTCGAACTCGGTGCGGCCCTGGTCGTCGTAGAACAGCTTCTCCGTCTCCGGGAGGCTGCCGAGCCGCTCGTCGGCCTCGTCCCCGGCCTCGTCGGCGTCCGCCTCCTCGTGGCGGTCGGCGACGAGCGCGTAGAAGTCGTCCGGCACGTCGACGGTCGCGCCGCGCTCCTCGGCGATGTCGGCGACCATGTCCGGCTGGATCCCGTGGGAGTCGTACAGCTCCAAGAGCGTCTCGGTCGGGATCGGCTCGCCGGTGCCGGCGTACTCGTCGGCGAGCGACTCGACCTTTCGGGAGCCGCGCTCGAGCGTCTCCCGGTACTTCCGCTCCTCGGTGCGGACGATCTCGCGGATCGTGTCGCGGTTCTCGTAGCCGAGCCGCTCCGCCTGCATGTCGACGAGCTCGTCGAGGGGGGCGTCGACGTCGACCTCGTCGACGAGCCGCTTCGTCCGCCGGAGCACCATCCGGGCGAGGTAGCCCGTGCCGACGTTCGAGGGGACGATCCCGTCGCCGAACATGTACGCGAGCGTCCGCGAGTGGTCGGCGATCGCGTAGATGGATTCGAGGGGCTCGACGAGCTCGCGGAGGCGGTCGACGTCGACGTCGAGCCGGTCGGCGATCTCGCCGCGCGCGGCCTCCACGTCGTCGACGTCGTCGATGTCGAGCCGCCCGGAGAGCTTCGCGGCGCGGTGGACCAGCTTCCGTTCCTCCTCGGTGTGTTCGATCCCCGCGTTCTCCTTCAGGAACTCGATCGCGTCGGGGTACACCGCCTCGTAGACGGTCGCCGTCCCCTGGCTCATCCACGTCCACCGCTCTAACCCGTAGCCGGTGTCGACGATGTACGTGTCCATGAACGAGTACGTGTTCCCGTCTTTCATCTCGTACTCGCCGTCGGGGTCCCGCTCCATGCACATGAAGACGAGCGTCGCCAGCTCGGCGCCCTTGTAGATCACTTCGATCGCCGGCCCGGCGTTGCCGCCGCCGACCCACGGGTCCTCGATGTAGGTGATCTCATCCAGATCCGCGCCGAGGCTCTCGAACAGCTCGTCGCAGTAGGCGACCGTCTCGTCTTTCCAGTACACCTCGCCGTGGTAGGCGTACTCGTCCTCGTCGACCTCCTCGCGCGTGTTGAACGCGTGGTGGGCCATCATCTCGAACGCCATCGTGTGCCGGCCCGTCTTGCCGACGTTGTCGATGTCCTGCATCCGGATGCAGGGCTGCGAGATGGTGAGCGGGTTCGCCGGCGGCGGCGTCCGCCCCGAGGTGACGAGCGGCTGGAAGTCGTAGATCGACGCCTGCGTCAGGAGGACGTCGTCGCGCCAGCGGTTCGCCGCGACCGGGTACGGGTCGATCCGCTCGTGGTCGTGCTCCTCGAAGAAGGAGAGGAACGCCTCCCGCATCTCCGACAGCGAGTACGGCTCCGGAAAGCCGGGGTCGTCGATGAAGCTGTAGTCCTCACAGGGCGGCTCCCCGCAGAGCTCGCGGTCGCCGTCCCGGGTCCAGAAGTGCGCCCCACAGGAGGGACACTCCTTCCGGACGAACCCCTCCTCCTCGAAGTAATCGAGGCGGTACTCCGCTTCGAGATCGCTCATTAGGGGAACGTGACCCGTGTTCGTGCAAAAGGGTTCCGGGGTGGGTCGCGGCCGAGCGCTCGAATCCGACCGCGCCCGAGTCGCCCAGCCGGCCGCGCGCGTCCGAAACGACCTTAGGCCGCGCGCTCGCCTCTCCGGTATGGTCGAGAACGTCGTCTATCCCGCGTACTTCGACGCCGAGCGGTCGCGATCGGATGGCCGCCGCGTTCCGATGGACCTCGCGATCTCCGAGCCCACCGTCGACGAGATCGCCAAGGCGGTCCAGCAGGTGGGCTACGACGCGGTGATCGAACGCGACAAGACGTACTCCCGCGAGTTCGAGCCGCGGGGCGCGGTGGTCGTGCGCGGCACCGAAGACACCGCGAAGAACGACCTCGTGCAGGCGGTCGCCGCCTACCTCGGGGTTATGCGGGAGTGACGATGCGACGCGTCGGTACCGTCGTCCGCACCGCCGGCGGGCTCGCGATCGCCCGCGGCGACCGCGGCGAGGAGCCCCCCCGGATCGGCTCGGCGGTCGTCGACGAGTCGCTGTCGACGGTCGGCCGCGTCGTCGACGTGTTCGGTCCCGTCGACCGGCCGTACGTGGCGGTCACCCCGAACGACGGCGACGGCCTCGCCGCGCTCGTCGGCGGGAAGCTGTACGCGCGCTGACTCAGTCTCCGGCCGACGCCTCGCTCGTTCCGGCCGCCGCCTTCCCTTTCCCGGCCGACGCGCCTCCGTCGACGACGTCAAAGTCCGCCAGCGTCTTCGTCGAGCGGACGAGCCGCTCCGAGACCATCAGCTTCTCCGTGCGGTCCAGCCGCGCCCAGTCGAGTTCCGCGGGCGGCGACTCCTCGAACGCTCGGAACTGCTGAAACACCGCGTCGTTGACGAACCGCTCGAACGAGCCGCAGTTCGGACACGTCACCGAGAGATGCGACGTGTCGAACTCCCGGCTCACGGTGTGATCCAGACAGTTCAGACAGCGGTACGTTCGGGTCCTGCTCATACACAAACGAAGGCGCCGGACGCGGGAATACCTGCGGGTACCGGACGGACGGTTACTCGGAAAGAACGAAGAAGCGGGGAGGGAACCGCGAGGCCGCTAGAACAGCGCCGACGCGGCCGCTTCGGCGGTCTCGATGACCGGACCGAAGCCGGGCAACAGCAGCACCGTCGCGACCGCCGCGAAGACGACCGCGGCGTACAGCGCCGTCGGCCGCACGTCGATCGCGTCCAGCGCGGTCGGCGACGCGGGGTCGTCGATGAACAGCGCCTTCACGACCCGGCTGTAGTAGTACAGCGAGATCACGCTGTTGACGGCGCCGATCGCCGCCAGCCACAGGAAGCCGTTGTCGATGGCGCCCATGAACAGGAAGTACTTCGAGAAGAACCCGGCGAACGGCGGGAGCCCGGCCAGCGAGAACATGAACACGGCCATCGCCGTCGAGGCGACGGGCGCGCGCTCGGCCAGCCCGGCGTAGTCCTCGAAGGTCCGGCCGACGTCCCACCGCTCCGCCATCGCGACGAAGAGGAACGCGCCGGTGTTCATGAAGCCGTAGACGAGCAGGTGCGCCATCGCCGCGCCCATCACCGCGCCGTTGCCGCTCCCGTCCGCGGAGAGCGCCGCGACGCCGATGAGCGCGTAGCCCGCGTGACCGATCGAGGAGTACGCGAGCATCCGCTTGACCTCCTCTTGGACCGCCGCCGCGAAGTTGCCCAGCGTCATCGTCACGGCCGCGAGGATGCCGAATGCGAGCACCCAGTTGATGTTCGCGGAGAGCGACGCGCCGACCGGGAACGCCTCCGTGAACACGCGGAACGCGACCACGAAGCCGGCCGCCTTCGACGCCGACGAGAGGAACGCGCTCACGGGCGCGGGCGCGCCCTCGTACGCCTCCGGCGCCCAGAAGTGGAACGGGACGGAGGCGGTCTTGAACGCGACGCCGCCGAGGATCATCACGATCCCGAGGCCGGCGATCCCGCTGCGGCTGCCGATCCCGTCGGTGTCGGAGGCGATGTCGCCGAGTACCCCGGCGACCTCGCCGAGCATCAGCGATCCCGTGGCCGCGTACACCAGCGAAATGCCGAACAGGAAGATCGCCGAGGAGAGCGCGCCAACGAGGAAGTACTTCAGCCCCGCCTCGACGCTCCCGCGGTTCTGCTTGAGGAACGCGACGAGCACGTACGACGGCAGCGACACCATCTCTAAGGCGACGAACACGACCGCCAGCGAGTTCGCGACCGCGAGCAGCGACATGCCGGTCGCCGCGAACAGCGTCAGCGAGTAGAACGTCGCCGGGTTCGGGTGGTCGTGGAAGTAGTCGTGGGCCGCGACGACGACGAGCGACGTCACGGACGCGAAGATGGCGGTGAAGAACAGCGCCATGGTGTCCACCTTGACCGCGTCGGCGAACAGCAGGATCGCGCCGCCGGTGTCGCCGCTCCCCGTGCCGGAGGCGACGAACCAGACTGTCGCGGCCAGCGACGCCAGCGCGCCGAGTGCGCTCACGACCGCCATAGAGGTGTTCGACCGGGTGTCGGGGCGGAAGGTGTCGACGAGCAGCAGCGCGAGCCCGGTGAAGCCGAGCAGCAGCACCGGCAGCAGCGCCGTCACCTGCGGGAGCGTATTAACCATCGACGCTCACCCCCTCGACCACGGGAACGGCGGCGTCGCGGATCATCTCGAAGAAGATGTCCGGCGCGACGCCGAGGACGATGATCGCCACCAGAAGCACCGCGAGCGGGGCGACGTCGTGGAACGGCGCCGGACCCACGTCGTAGTCGGTCGCGAGCTCGAACGGCCCGAACAGCGTGCTCTGCATCGCCGACAGTAGGTAGCCGGCGACGATGACGATGCCGAACATCGCGAGCGCCGTGAACAGCGGCGCGTACGGGAGCGCCGGCGCGGAGAACGAGCCCACGAAGATGAAGAACTCGCCCGCGAAGCCGGCCATCAGGGGGAGCCCCATGTAGCCGAACGCGCCGGCGACGAGGATGCCGACCGTGACAGGCATCCGGTCGGCCATCCCGGCCATGTCGCCGACCATCCGCGTGTGAGTCGCGTTGTAGACGACGCCGACCGCCATGAACATCAGCCCCGAGATGAGGCCGTGCGCGACCATCTGGAACGTCGCGCCGCCGACGCCGTACTCGGTGAACACGATGAGTCCGAGGATGACGTACCCCATCGACGAGACGGAGGAGTAGGCGACGATGCGCTTGAGGTCCTTCTGCGCGAGCGCTAACATCGCGCCGTAGATGACGCTGATGACGGCGATCGCCGCGATCGGGATCGCGAGCGCGGACGCCTGCTCCGGGAGCATCGTGAAGTTGAACCGGAGCAGCGCGTACGTCCCCATCTTCAGGAGGACGCCCGCCAAGAGCACCGACACGGGCGTCGGCGCCTCGACGTGAGCGTCCGGCAGCCACGTGTGGAACGGGACGATCGGGACCTTCACCGCGAACCCGAGGAACATCGCGAGGAACGCGACCATCGCGATCCGGCCCGGAGAGATGCCGAACCACGTCTCGAGGCCGCCGTTCGCGATCGCCGCTGTGATCTCCGGGAGCGCGAACGAGCTCACGGAGTCGCCGAGCGCGAACACGAGGCTCATGAACCCGATGAACATCAGCAGCGACGCCGCGTTCGTGTAGACGAAGAACTTGATCGCTGCGTACTTCCGCCGGGGGCCGCCCCAGATGCCGATGAGGAAGTACATCGGAACGAGGACGGCCTCCCAGAAGACGAACCAGAGGAAGAAGTCCAGCGCGGTGAACACGCCGAGGAGGTTCGCCTCCATGAACAGCATGAGCCCGTAGAACTGGCTCTGCCGCAAGTCGATCGGCGTCCACGCGCTGAGGATCGCCAGCGGGACGAGGAACGTCGTCAACACGACGAGCGGGAGGCTGATGCCGTCCAGCCCGACGAACCACGAGACCGAGCGGCCGCCGACTTCCAGCCACTCGATCTGCGTTTGGTAGGCGATCTCGCCGCCCGTGAGGGCGTTGCCGGAGCCGTCGAAGCCGGACCAGAGGTATAACGACCCGAGGAACGGGATCAGGCTCAGCGCGAACGCGAGCCGACCCGCCCACTCGTTCGGCGAGAGCATCACGAGGAGCGCGCTCGCGAACGCGACCGCGATGAGCGCCTCGACTATCACAGGAACCACCCCCCGGTGGCGCCGAGCACGAGAATCAGCGCGACCAGCCCCAGCGTGAGCAGCGCGGCGTACTGCGAGACGACGCCGTTCTGCAGCTTCCGGATCCGGTCACCGCCGATGAGACTCACCGAGGAGACGCCGTTGACGACGCCGTCGACGATCCCCTGATCGAAGGTGTCGGCGCCGCCGGCGACGTCCTCGGTGCGATACGCGAGCCATACCTGCAGTTCGTCGAGGTAGTAGTTGTTGTACAGCACGTCTTTGATCCCGCCGAGTTTCGCCGTGTGCTCCGTCGGCGACGGAACGTTGTAGAGCCGCCACGCCACCAGCAGACCGGTCAGCGCCAGTCCGAGCGAGACGGCCGCACCGACGAGCACCGTGGCGACCTCGCCGCCGACGATGTACTCGCTACTGTACGGTCCGATGTCGCCGTAGTGGTGCGAGGAGAGCCCCTCGATGCCGCCCCACTCGTTGTCGAGCCAGCGGTGGAGCAGGTCGATCCCCTCGAGGCCGAGGACCTTCTGGACCGGCACCATGTTGATGAGACCGGTGACGACCGCGAGCGAGCCGAGGACCGCCAGCGGCCCCTTCACGTTCCAGCGAACGGGTTCGGGGTCGCGCGCGGTGTCGCTACGCGGCTCGCCGTGGAAGGTCAAGAACACCATCCGGAAGGTGTAGAAGGCGGTGACGGGGACCGCGAGCAGCCCCATCAGGTAGCCGCCGAACAGCAGCGGCTCGCCGGGCGCGTGGACGAGCGCCTCGTAGAGGATCTCGTCTTTCGACCAGAAGCCGGCGAACGGGAAGATGCCCGCGAGCGCCAGCGACCCGGCCAGGAAGGTGTAGTAGGTGACGGGCATCTTCGATTTGAGCCCGCCCATGTCCCACATGTCCTCGTTGTGGTGCATCGCGATGATCACCGCGCCCGCGCCGAGGAACAGCAGGGCCTTGAAGAACGCGTGCGTGGTCAGGTGGAACACCGCGGCCACGTAGCCGCCCGCGCCGAGCGCGAGCATCATGTAGCCGTACTGCGAGATGGTGGAGTACGCGAGCACCTGCTTCAGCTCGTCTTTGACGACGCCCATCGTCGCCGCGAACAGCGCGGTGAAGCCGCCGATGAAGGCGATCACCGCGAGCGTCGTCGGCGTCAGCGCGTAGAAGCCGTACATCCGCGCGACGAGGTAGACGCCGGCCGCGACCATGGTCGCGGCGTGGATCAGCGCGGAGACGGGCGTCGGGCCTTCCATCGCGTCGGGGAGCCACGTGTGCAGCGGGAACTGCGCCGACTTCCCGACGACGCCGCCCAGAACGAGCAGGCCGACGACGGTGAGCCACGTCTGCAGCTCGACGCCGCCGGGCGTCCACGCGACCGACCCCTCGCCGGCGAGCGCCGCCTCGGCGAGCGCCGGGAACGACTCCGGCCCGGCGAACTGCGCCGTACCGAACGTCCCGATGACGGCGACGACGCCGACGAGGAAGAAGTAGTCGCCGAAGCGGGTGACGAGGAACGCTTTCTTCGCCGCCGACGGCGGGCCGGGCTCACGGAAGTGGAACCCGATGAGCAGGTACGAGCAGAGCCCGACGAGCTCGAAGAACATGAACGCCATCAGCAGGTTGTCGGCGACGACGAAGCCGAGCATCGACGCCGTGAACAGGCCGAGCCCGGCGTAGTAGCGCGGCAGGCCCGTCTCGCCCTCGTCGTTCATGTAGCCGAGCGAGAACACGTGCACGAGCAGCGCGACGAGCGTCACGATGACGAGCATGAGCGCCGACAGCGGGTCGACGAGGAGCCCGAAGGAGAGCTCGACGTCCGTCGGGCCGATCCCGCCGGCGCTCGCCCACGTGTAGATGGTTCGGTTCGCCGCCGCGCCGCCCGCGACCGTCGCGAGCACCCACAGCGAGAGCAGGAACGAGCCCGCCGTCGCCGCGATGCCGCCGAACGCGCCTCCCTTGGGGAGGTACTTGCCGGCGCCGAGCGCGATCAGGAACGAGAAGAACGGGAGGAGTACGATCGCCGGAACGTATGAGAACACGTCTATCATGTTACCACCTCATCTCCGTTGGGACGGTCACGTCGGTGACCCCGAAGTTGCGGTACAGCACCAGGATGATGCCGATACCGATCGCGACCTCCGCGGCGGCGAGCGCGATGACGAACAGCGCGAACACCTGCCCCGTGAGGTCGCCGTAGTACAGCGCGAAGGCGACGAAGTTGATGTTCGCCGCGTTCATCATGAGCTCGACGCTCATCAGGAAGTACAGCGCGTCGCGCCGCGTGAGTATGCCGAACAGGCCGATACAGAAGACGGCGGCCGAGAGCAGCAGGTACCACTCCGGCGGGATCGAGGAGGCGACGGCGGTCACTGCCGCTCACCTCCGTCGGTGAACGCCTGCCCCACCGCGGCGATGATCGAGCCGCCCTCCTCGCGTTTCGCCAGGTACACCGCGCCGTCGACGGCGACGTCGAGGGCGACCGCGGCGATCAGGAACGCGGCGAGGAACCCCTCGGAGGGGATCGTCGCGACGTCGTACTCGCCGAGGTTGAAGAGGGCGTACCCGATGTTGTGGACGACAGACGCGTCGGCCGGGAAGCCGGCTCCCGCCGACGCGAAGTCGGCCGAAAGCGCCGTCAGGGCCATCGTGGCGAAGAGAAGCCCGACCACAGCGGCGGGGACGACGCGTCCGCCCCGGCCCGAGTCGTCGTCGCTCATGCGCTATTCACCTCCGTTTCCGTGTCCGATCGCGTGAGCATCACGGCGAACGTGACCAAGATCAGAACCCCGCCCACGTAGACGAGGATCTGCATGGCGGCGATGAACTCCGCCTGTAACATCACGTAGTGCACCGCGACGCTCGTCAGGGCTCCGCCCAGCAGCAGCGCGGCGTGGAACACGTCGCGCGCCAGGACGACCCCGAGGCCGAACGCCAGCGTGACCGCGGCGAACAGCCCGAACGCGATGGTAGCATAAACCATTGTGTTTGTCTCCTATGAGAGTCCCTTTGAAGATTTCGAGACGCGCCCGCTACTGGTAGTCGACCTCGCCGTCGCCCTCCCCGATCCACGCGCCGCGATCGGGGTTCCGGGACTCCAGCGGGTCGATTCCCTTGTACCACGGGACGTTCTTGAGCTGTTCTTTGTTGAACACGAAGTCGTCCTTCGTGTCCGCGGTGAACTCGAAGTTCTGCGTCAACAGGATGGCGTCGACGGGGCAGACCTCCTCGCAGAGCCGGCAGTAGATGCACTGCCCGATGTGGAGGTTGTACTGCTCCCCGTTGCGCTGGTCGTCCTGCACGATCTGGATCGTGTCGTTCGGACAGACGTTCTCGCACTGGCGGCACCAGATGCACCGCTCCTGGCTGAACTTGTGGACCCCGCGGAAGCGCGGGCTCACCTCGGGCGCGTCCTCCGGGTATTCCACCGTGAACGTCGACCCGTCCAGCGCGTGTTTCATCGTCGTCGCCATGGATTTCATGAGTCCGATCATGTTACGCGATCACCCCCACGATTACGGCCGTGAGCACCAGGTTCGCGAACGACAGCACCAGCATTCCCTTCCAGCCGATCTCGATCAGCTGGTCGATACGGACGCGCGGCAGCGCGGCGCGGCACCACTGCGTGAACAGGAAGAAGCCCCAGATCTTCACCACGAACCAGATGAAGCCGATGCTCTCCGGACCGGGCCCGGAGGCGCCGCCGAGGAACGTCACCGCGAGGATCGCCCCGCCGAGGAAGATGTGGACGAACTCGCCGAGGTAGAACAGGACGAAGTACGCGGAGGAGTACTCGGTCTGGTAGCCGGCGACAATCTCCGTCGGCGCCTCCGGGATGTCGAACGGGTTCCGGCCGATCTCGGCCATGTTCGCGGTGAGGAACAGGACGAACGCGAACGGGTTCACGAAGGCGTACCACGCCGGGATGTCGATCCCGGCGATCGTCACCAGCGTCGTCGTCTGCGCGCCGACGATACCGCTCATCTGGAGCGTACCCGCGAACAGCACGACGGACATCGCCGTGACGATGAGCGGGATCTCGTACGCGAGGTTCTGCGCGACCGCGCGGAGCCCGCCGAGCAGCGAGTACTTGTTGTTCGACGCGTAGCCGGCCATCACCAGCGATATCGAGGCGATGGAGGCGAACGCGAACACCAACGCGAACCCGACTTCGGGGTCCGCGAGGTGGAAGTTGATCGGGCCGAGCCGGCCCATCGGAATCACGGCGAAGCCGAGCAGCGCCGACGCGGGCAGGATGATCGGCGCGATGTCCCAGGAAGGGCGGTCGACGCCCTCGGGGATGATCAGCTCCTTCGCGAGCAGCTGGACCGCGGACGCCGGGATGATCAGGAGGCCGAACGGCCCGACCCGGTTGACCGCGATCCGGTCGGTGAACGCCGCCGTGATCTTCCGTTTCGCCCACGGACCGGCGACGCCGGTGAACGCGAGGACGATGTTGCCGACGACGGCCGCCGCGATCAGCGCCGCGACGACCTCGCCGAGCACGCCTGGGAGCCCGAACGTCTCGGCGAGGAACTCGGGGAACAGCTGTGCGGGCGCCGTCCCCATTAGCGGTCCACCTCCCCGAGCACGATGTCGAGGCTCCCGAGCGCCGCGATGACGTCGGGGATGTACTCCCCGTTGGCCATCTCAGGCAGCGTCTGGAGGTTCGAGAAGCACGGCGACCGGATCTTGAACCGGGCCGGCTTGTCGGTGCCGTCGGAGCGGATGTAGATGCCGAGCTCGCCCTTCGCGGCCTCGACGGCCCGGTAGATCTCGGCGTCGTCGTCCGGGCGGAGCGTGCGGGGCACGTTCGCCTGAATCGTCCGCTCGTCCTCGGGCCAGTCCTCGAGGAGGTCGACGCACTGCTCGATGATCTTCGCGGACTCCTCGACCTCGCGCATCCGGACGAGCAGGCGGCTGAAGTTGTCGCAGCCGTCCTCGGTGACGACGTCCCAGTCGAGCTCGTCGTAGTAGCCGTACGGGTCGTCGCGGCGGAGGTCGAAGTCGATACCCGAGCCGCGGGCGACGGGGCCGGTCGCGCCGTAGTCCTTCGCGACGTCCGGCGGGAGGATTCCGGTGTCGATCGTCCGCATCTGGAAGATCTCGTTGGAGGTGACGAGGTTGTGGTACTCCTCGACGGACTCCGGCAGCTGGTCGAGGAAGTCGCGCGTCTTCGAGAAGAACTCCTCGCGGGGCTCTGGCAGGTCCCAGACGACCCCGCCGAGCCGGAAGTAGTTGAACATCAGCCGCTGGCCCGTCAGGTCCTCCAGCAGGTCCTGCACGCGCTCGCGGTCGTTGATGGCGTACATGAACGTCGCCGTGAAGTCGCCGTTCACGTCGAGCGCGAACGTCGCGAGCGCGAGCATGTGCGCGGCGATCCGGCACATCTCCGCGCCCATCGTCCGGATGACCTGCGCGTACTCGGGCACCTCGATCTCGGCGAGGTCCTCGGCCGCGCGGGCGTACGCCCACTCGTTGAGGAGCCCGGCCGAGATGTAGTCCCAGCGGTCCGGGTACGGCATGATCTGGTGGCGGTACGTCCCGGACTGCGCCATCTGCTCCTCGCTGCGGTGGAGGTAGCCGATGTCGGGCTCGACGTCGACGACCTGCTCGCCGTCGAGCGTCGTCTTCAGGTGGAGCACCCCGTGGGTCGCCGGGTGGTGCGGCCCGATGTTGAGGAACATCGTGTCGGACTCGCTGTCCTTGTGGTGCTCCTGCAGCGGGTTCGCGTGCTCCGGTAGCGTGGCGATCTGCGGCCGGTCCTTGTCGTAGTCCATCGACAGGGGGTGGCCCTGCCACGTCTCGGGAAGGAGGATCCGGCGCAGGTCGGGGTGGTCGTCGTACTCGACGCCGATCAGGTCGTACGCCTCCCGCTCGTGCCAGTCGGCGGTGCGGAAGACGGGCTCGGCCGACTCCGAGACCGGGTCGTCCTTGTCGGCGGGGACGACGACGCTGACCTCCTGGGTCGGGTCGTCGAACTTCTTCAGGTGGTAGATCGACTCGTAGCGGTTCTCGTACTCCTGGGCGGTGACCACCGAGAGGTGGTCGTACCCCGCCCGCTCTTTCAGGATCGAGAGCGTCTCCTGGACGGCGTCCGGGCGGATGACGAAGCCGGGCGCGTTCAGGTGGTCGTCGCGCTTGACGACGAGGTCGCCCAAAAGCGCCTCCAGCTCGTCGGGGGTGCGCTCGATCGCCGCGTCGTCGGTGGTGTCCGGTCGTTCGAGGCTCATGGCGAATCAGCGAAGTTGTACCGCATGACGAGTTCGTCGTCGTCGATCTGGTCGGCGAGCTTGTCGACGAGCTCGTCGCGTTCGAGGTCGGAGAACTCCTCCAGCTCGTACGGTTTGACCGTCACGGGGGCGGCCTCGCCGTTGGCGACGCGCTCCTGGAGCTTCACGACGCCGTAGACGAGCGCCTCGGGACGGGGCGGGCAGCCGGGGACGTGGATGTCGATCGGGATGACCTCCTCGGCGCCCTTGATCACGTTGTACCCCTCCTGGAACGGGCCGCCGGAGATGGTACACGAGCCCATGCCGACGACGAACTTCGGCTCGGGCATCTGGTCGTAGACGCGCTTCATCCGCGGCGCGAACTTCGAGACGATCGTCCCGGGGACGATCATCACGTCGGCCTGCCGCGGCGACGCGCGGGGGACCCCGCTCCCGAACCGGTCGAGGTCGTGTTTCACGGCGTAGGTGTGCATCATCTCGATGCTGCAGCAGGCGATGCCGAACTGCAGCATGAACATCGAGGAGCCGCGACACCAGTTCAGGAACTTGTCGAACTTGGTGAGGATGAACGGCGAGGAGCCGAACGCCTCGCGGAGGCGGGAGTTGAACCGGTCTCCCTGCCCGGTCATCCGGGCGTCCCGAGTTTCAGTTACGACCTGCGATTCGTCGGTGATAAATGGTTGATCGCTGCTCATTAATTGAGGTCACGCTCCGTTTTCCGTCTGGTCGCGCGGGGGCTCCGGGCCCAGCTGATCGCCCCCGACCGCCACGCCCAGACGAGCCCGATCGCGAGGATCCCGACGAACGCCAACATCGGCCACATGAGGGCGGTCATCGGCACGCCCGCCTCGATCGCCGGGCGGTAGATGACGGCCCACGGGAACAGCAACACGGTCTCGATGTCGAACACGACGAACAACAGCGCGACCATGTAGTACTGGATGTTGAACCGGATCCGGGTCCCGCCCGTCGGGGTCTCGCCGGACTCGTAGGTGGTGCTTTTACCGGTCTCAGGCACGCTCGGACGGAGTAACGCCGACACGGTCATCATCCCTATCGGGATGAGCAGGCCGACGGCCGCCAAGGCGCCGATCGCTATCCAATCGCTCATATAGGTCTCCGTAACGTGCGGGGATTTGGACCGCCCCCTCATAAGCGTTGAGTCTTCACCGCAACGCCCCCACGCCGCCGAAAACGACGGCGAGCGGTCCGGACGGGGGATCGGCTCGGGTGTCGTCTCGGCGGTCCGGCCCTCCTACGAGTCGTCGCGCTCGCGGAACCCGTCGATACCGAGGTCGTGGAGCTCGGCGGAGACGTCGGCGACGCCGCCTTTGAGGTCCTCGTGGTACGCGATCAGCCGCTCCTCGATCGCGTCGTGCTCGCGCGCGAGCACCTGCGCGGCCGATAGGCCGGCGTTGAACGACTTCCCGGCGTCGACGGCGACGATCGGGGCGCCGGTGGGCATCCCGATCACGGAATCCACCGACTTCTCCTGTACCGGGACCCCGATGACGGGGATCGGGTACGCGATCGACGCGGTCATGTTCGGGAGGTCGGCGGATTTCCCGCCCGCGCCGGCGATCACGACGTCGAGCCCGCGGTCGGCGGCGGTCTCCCCGTACGCGTACATCAGTTCGGGAGTGCGGTGCGCGGAGACGACGTAGCTCTCGTAGGTGAACCGGGCGTCCGGCGCCTCGTCGAAGTCGGTCTGCTCCGCGAAGCCGAGCTCGTCGAGCGCGTCGTACGCGCCCTCCATGACGGGGAGGTCCGAGTCCGAGCCCATGACGATCCCGACGTCGGGGGTGGTCTCCGGATCGGCGTCGGCCGCCGCTTCCGCTTCGAGCCGGTCGATGAGGTCCTGCACCGTTGGCATGGACGGTGGTTCGGCGGAGGCCGATAAGGAAGTGCCGGATGTGCGGCCGCGGGGGACACTTCCAGTCCCAGCGATTCATCTGCCCAACCCTTATCAACGAAATCGCACGAATAGTACGGTAATGGCGAGCTCGACGGAAAACGGGACGGACCGCGATGGCGAGATCCGACTCTGGCGGGAGGACGACTGGTGGATCGCCAGAGACGTTGGGACGGGCGTCACGACGCAGGGAGCGTCCCGATCCGACGCGCTGGAGAACCTCGACGAGGCTGTCGCGCTTCGTCGGGGAGAGATCGGCCGGGAACCGACAGACGAAGAACTCCGGGAGGTCGGGATCGATCCCGATGGGAACGCGACGGGAGAGGCGGAACCTCCCGACGTCCTCGAGTAGCGTGGCGAGACGCACGTTCTCCGGACAGGAGGTCGTGAAGGTACTCGTCAACCGCGGCGGGTTCGAGTGGCGACGGACCGCCGGCGACCACGCACAGCTCTACTACGAACACCCGACGAATGATGCGGACAGGAGGCAGGTCACGGTCCCGTTACACGACGAACTTCGAGCGGGAACGCTCAGGGACATCGCCGAGAGCGCAGGAGCGCGCGACTTCGACGCGTTCTGCGCGTGGATCGCCCGGAACTCGTGATGATCGACCGACCCGCAGCTACACGTCTCGGAACGTCAGCCCGTCGCGGAGCTCGCGCGCCCGCGAGAGCAGGGCGTCGCGGTCGGTGTCACCGGGAGCGTCCGCGTCGTCGCGACCGGCCGTCGCCGTCAGGTGACCCATCTTCCGGAGCGGGCGCACGTCGTCTTTCCCGTACCAGTGGAGGTCGGCGTCGGGCGCGTCGAAGACGGTCTCGACGTTCCGGAGCATCGCGGGTTCGGTCTCGTCCACGTCGCCGAGGACGTTCGCCGTCACCGCCGGCGCGACGAGGTCGGTCGGGCCGAGCGGCCATCCGAGCACCGCGCGGACGTGGTTCTCGAACTGCGACGTCCGCGCGCCCTCGATCGTCCAGTGACCGGAGTTGTGGGGGCGCGGCGCGATCTCGTTGACGAGGACCACCCCCTCCTTCGTCTCGAACAGCTCTATCCCGTAGACGCCGCGCCCGTCGAGGAACTCCAGCACGTCGCCGGCGACCGACTCGGCCTCGGCGACGACCGCGTCGTCGGCGCGGGCGGGCGCGACGCTCTCGCGGAGGATCTCCTCGCGGTGGATCGTCTCCGTGACGGGGTACGTGCGCGTCTCGCCGTCGGCGCCCTTCAGGCCCATCACGGCGATCTCGCGCTCGAAGTCGAGGAGCTCCTCGGCCATCGCGTTCCCGCCGACCTCGTCGAGGGCGTCGGCGGCGTCGTCCGGGTCCTCCACGGGGACGTTCCCGCGGCCGTCGTAGCCGCCCTCGCGGGCCTTCAGCATGACGCCGCCGAACTCCTCGACGACGCGTTCGAGCCCCTCGGCGGTCGCGACCGCGACGAACTCCGGGACGGGGATGCCGGCGTCGGCGAGCGCCTCCTTCTGCACCAGCTTGTCCTGGATCGTCTCGAGGGTCGCGGGGTCCGGCTGGACCGGCACGTCGTGCTCCGCGCTCGCCTCCGCCAGCAGGTCCGGGTCGGCCAGCTCGATCTCGAAGGTGAGCGCGTCGACGCGGCTCGCCAGCTCGTGGACCGCGTCGGGGTCGTCGAAGTCGCCGACGATCTGGTCGCTGACGACGGGGGCGGCCGGGCAGTCCGGCGTCGGGTCGAGCACGACGACCTCGACGCCGAGCCGCGCGACCGCCTCGCCCATCATCCGACCGAGCTGTCCGCCGCCGACGACGCCGAGCGTCGGCCCCGGGAGAGTGATCGACATACGCGGTCGCTACCCGACGTTACTGCATAAATATTCCCACATCGGACGAAGAAATACGCACGAACATGGACACCGTCGAGCGACGGCGGCGGCCACGAACCGTTTTCCGTCCGGGGGTGCTCCCCGTTGGCGTGACCGCAATAACGGGACTTTACGACCGGGTCGACGGGTGGGCGCGCGGCCTCTCTCGCGGACGGTACGCGGCCCTGTTGGGGGGCTCTGCGGGCGTCGGCGTGCTCGCCGTCGGCCTCGTGTTGAACGGGGACCTCCTCGTCGTCCGCGCCCTCACGATGGCGCTCGTCATGTTCGGCCTGGAGTACACGTTCGGCGCCTTCAGCGGGTCGGGAGGTAAGTGAGAAAGAGGCGGGTGAGGGGACGCCGAGCGGGGGCTCCTCAGAGTTCGACCGTCGCCAGGTCGCTCTCCAGCTCGTCGACGAACTCGTTGTACGCGTCGACGAACCCCCGGAACGAGTCGGCGTACTCCCGGACGTCGGCCGCGGAGGGCGCCTCGTACTGCGAGAGGAGGTAGAGGCCGCCGGAGCCGCCGACGCGGAGGTACGAGACCGTCCCCTCGTCCCACTTCAGCTCCCAGCGGT
The DNA here is from genome assembly GCF_007671725.1 of Halorubrum depositum. Taxonomy (NCBI): domain Archaea; kingdom Methanobacteriati; phylum Methanobacteriota; class Halobacteria; order Halobacteriales; family Haloferacaceae; genus Halorubrum; species Halorubrum depositum. The sequence continues at coordinate 842,498 of NZ_VCNM01000002.1, forward strand.
CGCCGTCGACGCGGGCGGTGTACGTCCCGTAGTCGTCGCCCTCGTACCGATATATCTCGCCCGCCATGACGGCGCAGGCCTCGCGGATCCGGTCCAGCACGCGGTCGCGCTCGGCGACGACCCCGTCGGTCGAGGCGGGCTCCGGAAACTCGGCGCTCACCCCGTCGAGGACGCCCGACAGCGACGCCACGTAGTCGTTCCAGGCGGCGACGAGGTTCGCGTAGTCCTCGAGCGCGGCCGCGAGGTCCTCCGGGTCAGGCGGCTGCTTCGTCGAGATCACGTACACGTCGGAGCCGGACTTCGGCGAGAACAGCAGGAACTCCAGCTCCCCGGCCTCGTGTTTGACGGTCCACGTCCCGCCCGGCGTCGACAGCTCCCGTCGGCCGTAGTCGCCCCCCTGGAGCTTCGCGAGCTGGTAGGCGATGGTCCCGGCGTGGTCGCGGACCGCGGCGACGATCTCGTCGCGGCGGTCGGCGACCGCGTCCGCGTCGCGCACGTCGAGGTCGAGCCCGAGGTCGGCGTGGGTGGTCACGGCCGATCTGGGCGCCACAAGGGGTTAATCGGTTCGGGTCCGGGGTCCGGCCCGCGCCCCGAGGTCCGGGCCCCGACCGGGAGTCACGCGATCGACTCCCGGATCTCCCGGACTCGCGCCGGCTCGTCGACCCCCGAGCGCAGCACGACGGCGAAGACGGCCTCGGCGTCCGGCTCCGGCGCGTCGCCGCTCAGTATCGCGTCCGAGCCGGTCTCCTCGGCGAGCCACCGCCGCCCGTCGGCGATCGCCTGCCGGTTGAGCCACGCCGGCGGCCCGCCGACGACGAGCAGCGTCCGGTCCGCGCGTCCCTCCGGGACCTCGACCGTCGACTTCCCGCGGGCCGCCTTCCGGATCGTCGTCTCGATCGCCGACACCGCTTCGCCGGTGTCGACCTCCGCGGGCTCGCTCGAGCCGAACAGTCCGAGCCCGAACCGCGACCCCGATTCCGGGGGTTCGACCGCCTGCGTCGCGTGGCCGATCGCGGCGATCTCCCCGTCGTCGCCGACCGCGCGGGCGACGTCGCTCGCGTCGAGCACCTGCTGCGGGGTCGACTCAGCCTCCCCCGCCTCGCCGGCGCCGAACAGCGCCGCGATCCGGTCGGCGACGACGCCGTTCAGCCGGTCTCTGGCGTCCGGGAGCGTCTCGCCCGGGCGGAGCCACGCGTCGTTGTCGAACGGGAACAGGGCCGCACAGGGGTCCGAGAGGCCGTCAAGCGTCCGAGCGGCGTTCTTCTCCGCGAGCGGGCGCCGGGGCGCCCGATCCTCGGGTTCGGTCGCGCTCCCGCGGACGGGGTCGACCTCGCTCGACGCCGACTCCGCCGGCGTCGGGAGCAGCCCGACGGCGTACACCGGGACGTCGTAGAGGCGCGACAGCTCCCCGGCGAGCGCCGGCGCGGCCCCGGCCCCCGCGCCCCCGCCGAGGCCGACGACGAGCAGGAACGCCTCCGCGGCCGACGGGCTCTCGTCGTCCATGACGCGGCCGAGCTCGCTCGCGTGGGCGTCGCCGAGCCGCCGGGCGGCGTGGAGGTCTCCGTCGAGTCCGCTCCCATCGGCCGCGTCGCCGAAGCGGTAGCGCCGCGACTCGTCGAGCGACCGGAGGGCGTCGAGGGCCGCCGCGTCCGTGTCGAACGCGTTGAGTCCGTGAAGGAACCGGTCGCCGCCGTGGTCGGCCGCGAGCCGGTCGGCGATCCGGCCACCGGCGCCGCCGAGACCGATGACGTGAAGGCGCATACGTCACTCCGGTCGGCGAGCGGGGGCTTATCTCTTCGGCTCGGCGGTGCCGGAGAGCCCCCGCTCCGCGCCCGGCGGTCAGAACTCGTCGAGCCGCCGTTGCCCTCGGGGGACCGGCGCGAAGCGCCCTTCGGAACCGGTCGCGTCCGGGTCGCCGCCGAGCAGCCGGATCAGCGCCGTGTCCGCGAAGGTGAGAGCCAGCACCAACACGATCGGCGCGAGGAACAGCCCGTGGAAGCCGAAGACGACGGGCCCGAAGATGTACGCGAGCATGAGCAGCCCGACGTGAGTCGTCTTCCCGCTGAAGTACGGTCGGAGCACGACGTCGGGGATCGTGTCGACGACGACCGCCGCGACGACGAGGAAGCCGGCGACGTAGGCGAGCAGCGCGAGGTCGCCGCCGCCGAGGACCGTCGGCACCGCGGTCACCGCCGCCAGCGGGACGTACACGATCTTCATTCCGATCACCGGAATGAGGCTCGCGATCCCGGTGAGCGCGCCCGCGAGCGCCGGATACGGAACCTCCACGGGCGCCGGCGCGACCACGTTGTAGGCGGTGTAGGTCACGACGGCGATGATCGAGATGGCGATGACGTTGAGCAGGTTCCCGTACAGCACCGCCTCCAGCTCGGCGTCGGCCGTCTCGAGGTACTCCCGGACCACCGCGTCGTCGTCGAACGTGAGCAGCCACTCGTGGAACTTCGAGCCGTCGAGCAGGAGGTAGTACGTGACGACGACGACGATCAGGAGGTTGAGGGCGAGGCCGCCGAGCGTGCTCGCCAGCAGCGGCGCCTGCTCGGAGACGAACTCGATCAAGGGGTCGAGCTGGCCCGAGCGGTAGGCGGCGACGACCCCGTCGAGCGTCGGATTCGAGAGCTCGGCCAGGTCGCCGACCCAGGAGTTCTCGGCGCCGACCGCCTCGGCGACCGGGTACTGCTCGATGAACCGACGCGCCTCGATCAACACCAGCAGCACGGTGTAGCCGATGAGCCCGATCAGCGGGACGCCGATGAGCGACAGGGAGAGCGCGGCCCGGACCCGTGCGGGGAGCCGGAAGCGTTCGAGCCGGTGGAAGAGCCGTCGCGTCGAGTAGTACAGGAACACGGCGACCGTGAGCGGGGCGACGAACCGGTAGCCGATGAATCCGACGATGAGCGCGACCGCGAGGCCGAAGAGGGCGATGACGAACCGCTTCTCGTCCATGGCCGCTCGTCTCGGTGTGCCGACATAAACTATGCGCCTCCGGATCGGACGGTCGACCGTCAGTCGACGGCGCCGACCGTCGGTCGTCAACGTCAACCGTCAGTCATCGTCGTCGGCGTCGATCGACCGGTCGCCCGCGTTGACGTCGGCCGCCCGGCCGCCCGCACCCTCGTCGCTCCGCTCGTCGGCCTCACGGTCTTCGATCGCCTGCTCGAGCCGCGCCACCTGTTCGCGGTGCAGCGAGAGGATCATGTCCGCCAGCACGCCGAAGATCAGCAGTTGGATCCCGAGGATCGCGGAACCGACGGCGCCGATGGCGATGACCTCGTGGGTAACGCGGAAGACGAACCACTCGTAGAGGACGTACGCGGTCATGAGCGCGCCCGCCGCCGTCGACAGCCCACCGATGCTGCCGAAGTAGAACAGGGGGTTGTTCGTCTTCGCCTTGCGGTACAGTTCGAGGAATATCACGCCGCCGTCGCGGATCGGGTGGAGGTTGGTCGCGGAGCCGCCGGGGCGCTCGCGGTAGGTGATCGGGACGACCGCGACCGAGACCTCGTTTTTGACGCACTCGACCGCCATCTCGGTCTCGATCCCGAACCCGTCGGCGGTGAGGTGGAGCCGGAGGAACGACTCTCGGGTGAACGCCCGGTAGCCGGAGAGGATGTCCCTGTAGCCCTCGCCGTGGATCGCGCGGAACGCGAGGTTGATGACCCGGTTTCCGATCCGGTTCAGGCGGGTCATCGCCCCCGGTCGCATGTCGGCGAACCGGTTCCCGATGACGTGGTCGGCCTCGCCGGCGAACAGCGGTTCGAGCATCGCGTCGACGTCGTCGGCGTCGTACGTCGCGTCGGCGTCGGCCATCACGACGTACGTCGCGTCGACGTGGTCGCGCACCGCCTCGCGGACGGCCTGTCCCTTCCCGCGGCCCGACTGCTCGGCGACGCGCGCGCCGGCCTCTCGGGCGGCCGCCCGCGTCCCGTCGGTCGAGCCGCCGTCGATCACGAGGACCTCCTCGATCCCGACGTCGCGAAAGGCCTCGACGACGCGCGCGACCGTCTCGACTTCGTCCATCGTGGGCAGCAGGACGCAGACGTCGTCGTAGTCGCTCATGGCGGGTCGACGGCGGGGCGGTCCCTAAACTCTGCCCTTCCGACGCGAGCGTTGTCGGCGGCGGCGCTCCGGACACCTCGGCGACACCGCTCCGGACACCTCGGCGACACCGCTCCGGACACCTCGGCGACACCGCTCCGGACACCTCTCGAGACGGCCGTCGCTCGCACCGACGGGCCTGCGGACACCCATACGCTCATGTATGAGACGATCGATCGTGGTAGCATGACACATGTTCCGGACTCCAACGCCGAGGAGCTTCTCAGCGCGTCGCGAACCGCGACCGGCGACGAGCTTCGCAGCCTCACCTACTTCACCGACGACGACGTCGAACAGCTGTACCTCCGCAGCGACCTGAGCCGGACGGCCGACCTCGTCGGGTTCGCGGAGAGCGAGCGCCACGGGTTCCACGCGCAGTCGCTGTACGCGAACACCCAACTCGGCGACTACCAGTTCACCGTGCGGGTGTTCGAGAACGGGTACCTCACGCGCGTGATCGCCAACGGTCACGGGGTGTGGGTGACGACCGACTCGATGGAGATGGACCGCTTCGAGGAGCTGGCGAGCGCGCTCGCGTCGCTCCTCCGGTCGTTCGATCCGCCGTGACCGGAGCGAACCGACCCGTACCCCCGTCGCTCAGCCGAGGTGACACTCCAGCTCCGGGACCAGATCGTCGGGGTCGACCGGCTTGGTGACGTAGCCGTCGGCGCCGGCCTTCACCGCCTCCATCATCTTCTCTCGCTGGTCGACGCTCGTGCACATCACGACCGCGGCGTCCGGCCACCGATCCTTGATCGCCCGCGTCGCCTCGATCCCGGTCATCTCCGGCATGACGACGTCCATCGACACGGCGTCGGGCTCGTGCGCCTCGAACAGCTCCACGGCCTCCGCGCCGTTCTCCACCTCGCCGACGACGTCGAACGACCCATCCAGCGCGTCCCGGAACACGGTCCGCTGGAACGGGGAGTCGTCGACGACGAGCACCCGCTCGGTCATGGGTCGCGATCGGCAACTGACCGACATAAGCGCGCGGATCGCCCGGCGCCGGCCCCGATCGGCGCGTCCGATCCGCACAACAAGCCCTTGTATATTCGATCAAGCGTATAATGAACATAGGAACAACGTTAAGGTGTATCCCGCGATATCTCCTCGCATGGAAACGCGGAAGGTCCAACGGCTGGGTCCGTCGACGCTGGCGATGACCCTCCCCGCCGAATGGGCACAGGAACACGGCGTCAACAAGGGCGACGAGGTGTCGCTCCGGATGGGCGGCAAGGGAACGCTCACCGTTCTCCCCGAGTCGGTGAGCACGGAGGAGTCGGAGGCGGTCATCAACGCCGACGGGCTCGACGCGCGGTCGCTGGAGCGGGCCATCGTCGCGCAGTACGTGCTCGGGCGGCGCGTGATCCACGTCCGGAGCGAGGGCACGCTCGACAGCGAGCACATCAACGCCGTCTACAAGGCCGAGACGCAGCTGATGGGGCTCGGCGTCATCGAGGAGACGCCGGAGGACATCTCCATCCGCTGCTCGGTCGACCCCGAGGACTTCACCCTCGACAACCTGCTCGAGCGGCTGGAGAACACCGGGTCGACGATGCGCGGCGAGGCCGTGAAGGCGCTCGCGCACGGCAACCCCGACCTCGCGCAACGCGCGCTCAACCGCGAGCGGCAGGCGAACAAGATCTTCGTCCTCCTGCTCCGGCTCATCTTCACGGCGTACCAGAACCCGAACCTCGCCCGCGCGGTCGGCTTAGAGGAGGGGTTCCCCCTCATCGGCTACCGCTCCGTGGCGAAGAACCTGGAGCTCACCGCCGACAACGCGGAGGACATCGCCGACATCGTGATGGAGGCGGACGGCCACACGCTCGACGTCGACAGCGCGACGATGCGCCAGATCCGCGAGTTCACCGACCAGGTCGACGAGCTGACGGCGCTCGCGGTCAGGGCCGTCGTCGAGCGCGACTACGACCTCACCGTCGAATGCCGCGACCTGTTCGCCCGGCTGGAGGACCGCGAACAGGAGATCCTCGCCGAGCTGCCGGACGACCTCGACAACGACACGCTGCTGATGACCCGCGAGGTGCTCGTCAGCCTCCAGCACACCGCCGAGTACGCGATGCGGAACGCGGAGATCGCCGCGAACCTCGCGCTCAACGAGGAGTCGGAACACGTCGAGATCATCTGAGAGCGACCGGTTCCGACGCCGCGTCGCCTCCTTCGCGGGAACGATCGCGTCGCGCCCTTCGTATGAACTAAGTAGCCGCCCGCGAAGCGACGGGTATGAGCGAGGGATCTATCGAGTCTGACATGGAGATCGGCGTGGCGCTCGCGTTGGGGGCCGTCGCGCTCGTCGGCACGGCGCTGATGTTCGGGTACCCGTCGCAGCTCGGCCGCGCGTGGGGGTTCGCGGCGGCGTTCGTCTTCGCCCTCTGTGCGGTCGTCGCCGTGCAGCTGTTCGACTGAGCGACCGGGGAACGAGAAACCGTTAAGGACGTCTGACGCCTACGCTCGCAGCATGAGCGAGTACACCGAGGAGGAGCAGCGGATCCTCGCGTACCTCACGGACAGCGTCACCCGTGGCGAGCGGTACGTCCGCTCGAAGACGATCGCCGACGCCATCGGCCTGACGGCCAAGCAGGTCGGCTCACGCCTCCCCCGACTCGCCGAGAAGGCCGACGACGTCGACATCGAGAAGTGGGGCCGCTCCCGGTCGACGACGTGGCGCGTGACGCCGCAGGGCTGACCGGCGGGACTGAGTGCGGGGCGGCGCGTCGGACGGGCCCCTCGGCCGACGGCGACTCCGCCGGGGTCCGTGATCCGCCTGCCGGACTCGCGTGTTTTTAACCCCCGTGGCACCAACGGAGTGGTATGACCGTCCGAGTCTCCCGGACGTTCGAGTTCGACGCGCCCGCGGAAGACGTGTGGGCGTTCATCTCGGACGCAGAGAAGCGCGCCGGCGCGATCAGCGTGGTCGACACCTTCGACGTCCACGGCGAGGGACGCGCGACCTGGCACGTCGCGCTCCCGATCCCGATGATCCGGTCGACGATCTCCGTCGAGACCGAGGAAGTCGAGCGCGACCCCCCGAATCGGGTGAAGTTCGTCGGTAGGTCGAAGGCGTTCCGCGTCACCGGCGAGCACGCGATCACCGAGACCGACGGCGGCTGTCGGCTCGCCAACGAGTTCGTCGTCGACGGTCGACTGCCGGGCGTCGAGTCGTTCTTCGAGCGCAACTTCGACGCGGAGCTCGACAACCTCGAGGACGCGCTCCGCGCCTCGTTGGGTCCCACGGCATGAGGATCGCCTGCGTCCAGCTCGGCGTCGAGGGGGGCGCCGTCGCGGCCAACGTCGAGCGCGCGGTCGACCGGGTTCGGGCGGCAGCCGCCGAGGGCGCGGACCTCGTGGTCCTCCCGGAGCTGTTCGACGTCGGCTACTTCGCGTTCGACGCTTACGCCCGCGCGGCGGAGAGCCTCGCCGGCGACCGGCTGGCTCGGTTCGCGACCGTCGCGGCCGAGGCCGACGTCAACCTCCTCGCGGGGACCGTCGTCGAGGACCTGGCGGCCTCCGCGGCCGACGGGATCGACGTCCCGGCCGAGGAGGGCCTCGCGAACGCGGCGGTCCTCTTCGACCGCGACGGGGATCGGCGGCTGGTCTACCGGAAGCACCACCTGTTCGGGTACGGCTCCGAGGAGACCGACCGGATGGTCCCCGGCGAGCGGGTCCCGGTCGTCGACCTGGAGGGCGTGCGCGTCGGCGTCACGACGTGTTACGACCTCCGCTTCCCGGAGCAGTTCCGCGAGATGGTCGAGGCGGGCGTCGAATGCGTGCTGGTGCCGAGCGCGTGGCCGTACCCGCGCGTCGAGCACTGGCGGACGCTCGGTCGGGCGCGGGCGATCGAGAACCTCGCGTACGTCGCCGCCGTCAACGGGAGCGGCGCGTTCGACGGCGACGCGCTCTGCGGGCGGACGACCGTCTACGACCCGTGGGGCACCACGCTCGCGTCCGCAGGGGAGGAGCCGACCACGGTGACCGCGGAGATCGATTCCGAGCGGGTGGCGGCGGTGCGCGAGGAGTTCCCGGCGCTGCGGGACCGGCGCTGACCGCCGATCACCGAGCGTCGACCCCCCGGCGGCCGAGGTCGGACCGTCTGGTTTATACCGGAGAAGCGACAATGAGGAGTTGCCGAAGTCCGACGCTTTTCTCGTTGGAGTTCGGCGACAACAACGCGCGCCCGTCCCGACCGCTCGGGCGGCGACGCCGACGACAGCCCGGGGGTCCGCTGTCCGGCTGCCGCCCGCCCGCCTCCCATCCCACCTTCGCCTCTCGCCTTTCCGGTTCCGCGCCACACCTCGCCCCGCGAAGTCTCCCGCTTTTCACTCCGCGTCACGCGTCGACCCGTCTCCGAGTCCCCCCTTTTGCATCGCGGCTCCGCATCGGTCCGCGTCGAGTATCGGTCGCGATAATTCGAGCGGTAGCTTCTTGTTCCGAATGGGGCTGGTCGTAAACGCCGCGGACGAACCCGGCCGGCTCGTCCGGTTTCGGGCGGGCCGGCCGGACGCTCGCTTCCACCGTCCGTCGTCCGTCGGCTCTCGGGTTCGGGTCCGACCCGCTCCCACACCGTACCCGAACCCGTTCTGCGGCGCGCGCTCGACGGTTACGCGGCCCGCGTCCGTGACACCCGATTCCCTCCAGCGACGGGGGCGAAGCGCAAGGACGAAACCCCCTGATCCCGAACCGTCGGTCGAATGTTCCCCCGCGAGTACCGCGGCGTCGCCTTCGTCGTCGGCCTGTTCCTCGTCGTCCAGCTCGGCGCGCTAGCGCTGGTCCCCGAGTTCGCCGAGAGCGGGTATCAGGCGGTCGAGAACCCGGACGACCCGACGAACAGCGTCGTGTACGTCCTCGCAATCTTGGCCATGACGGGGCTGATGCTCGCCGCGTTCAAGTACGACTTCGACGGCGCGATCCGGCTCCTCATCGTCGGCGTCTCGGCGTGGCTCTCCTGGTACGTCTTCTCCGCGCTGGTGTCGCCGCTGGCGGCGGCCGTGCCGGCGGCCGCGGTCGGCGTCGGGCTGCTCGTCTACCCCGAGTGGTACGTGATCGACACGGCCGGGGTGTTGATGGGCGCCGGCGCGGCCGGGCTGTTCGGCATCTCGTTCGGGCTGCTCCCCGCGCTGATCCTCCTCGCGTTCCTCGCCGTCTACGACGCGATCTCGGTGTACGGCACCGAGCACATGCTGTCGCTCGCGGAGGGCGTGATGGAGCTGAACATCCCCGTGGTGCTCGTCATCCCGCTGTCGCTGTCGTACTCGCTCCTCGGCGCCGACGAGGAGGGGGAGAGAGACCCCGACGGCGACGACCCCGCGACTACCGACGACGATGAGGGCGCGGGCGAAGGCGCCGACGTCTCGGACCCCACGCCGATCGAGGAGCGCGACGCGTTCTTCATCGGCCTCGGCGACGCCGTGATCCCGGCCGTGCTGGTCGCGAGCGCGGCGACGTTCTCACCCGCGGCCGGGCTCGCGGTCCCGCTGATCGGGATCAACCTCCCCGCGCTGCTCGCGATGGTCGGGAGCCTCGCCGGGCTCCTCGTGCTGATGAGCTGGGTGATCAAGGGCCGGCCGCACGCCGGGCTCCCCCTGTTGAACGGCGGCGCCATCGGCGGCTACCTGATCGGCTCCGTCGTCGCCGGGGTCCCCCTCGCGGACGCGATGGGACTCGCCGGGTTCCTCTGACGGGGGTCGGTCGGCGCGGCGGGGAAACCGAGTCCCGGCCGACACGGTTTTGAAATCGGTCGGCGTCGTTCGACCCGTGTCCGATCCGACCCCCCATCACGTCGGCGTCACCGTCTCCGACCTCGACCGCGCCGTCGACTTCTACACCGAGACGTTCGGCCTCGACGTCGCCGCCGAGTTCGCCGTGGGCGGCGAGGCGTTCGCGGACGCCGTCGACGTCGACGGCGCGGCCGCCGAGTTCGCGCACCTCGTCGCCGACGGGGGAGGCAACGAGACCGTCGTCGAACTCGTCGCGTACGACCCGGAGGGCGAACCGGCGCCCGACCCGGAGCTGAACCGACCGGGTGCGATCCACCTCGGGCTCTCCGTCGACGACGTGGCGGAGTTCTACCGTGAGCTCGACGACGACGTGGAGACGCTCAGTGAACCGCGAACGACCGAGAGCGGGACCACGATCCTGTTCGTCGTCGACCCCGAGGGGAACCTGATCGAAGTGCTGGACGCGTGAGGTCGGAGAAAAGCCAGACCGTTCTTACTTGACCTTCGTGCCCGGGCCGGCGTCCTCGTAGGTTGTGAGGAGGTCGGCCTCGTCGCCGGCGGCGAGCACCATCCCGTTCGACTCCACGCCGAACAGCTCCGCCTTCTCCATGTTGGCGAGCACGACGACCTTCGTCCCGGGCAGGTCGTCGACGTCGTGGAGCTGCTTCAGCCCGGCGACGATCGTCCGGGTCTTCGCGCCGAGGTCGACGCGGAGCTTCAGGAGGTCGTCGGCCCCCTCGATCCCCTCGGCCTCGTCGATCCGGCCGACCCGGATGTCCAGTTCCTGGAAGTCGTCGAAGCTGACGCGGTCGTCGCTGAGAGGTTCGATGTCGGTCATGTCGGTGTCGTCGGTGGTGTCGGTCGCGTCTCCGTCGGTCGCGTCTCCGTCGGTCGCATCCTCGTCGGTCGATGCGTCCTCGTCGCCCTCGCTCTCGTCGCCGTCGGCCGCCTCCGCCTCGGCGACCCGCGATTCCAGCTTCTCGTTGAGCGCCTCGACGCGCTCGTCTTCGATCTGCTCGAACAGCTCCGTCGGCTCCGCGAGGTCTCCGGCGGGCCCCTCGCGGGCCGCCGCGACGGTCACGTCGTGGACGGAGCCGTCCTCGCCGAGCTGGGCCCACAGGCGCTCACACTTCTCGGGGGCGATCGGCTCGAAGAGGACGGCGATCGCCTTCGCGATCGCGACGCAGTCGTAGATCACCCGTGCGGCCTCGTCGGGCTCCTCGTCGACGAGCTTCCACGGCTCGTTCCGCTGGATGTACTCGTTGCCGAACCGCGCGAGGTCGGTGACGGCGTCGCCGAGCGCGCGCACGGAGTAGTCGTTGACCGCGGCCTCGACGTCGGCGATCGCCTCCTCGATCCGGTCTTGCACCTCGTCGCTCGTCTCCTCCGCGATGGGCGCGTCGTCGTAGTTGCGGTGCGCGAAGAGGAGCGAGCGGTAGAGGAAGTTGCCGACGGTGCCCACAAGCTCGGTGTTGACGCGGTCGCGGAACTTCTCCCACGAGAAGTCGACGTCCTGCTGGAACCCGCCGTTGGTCGCGAGGTAGTAGCGCAGCGGGTCGGGGTGGAACCCCTCGTCGAGGTACTCGTCGGCCCAGACGGCGCGGTCGCGGCTCGTGGAAAAGCCCTTCCCGCCGAGGGTGACGAAGCCGCTCGCCATCACCGCGCGGGGCTCGGCGTGGCCGGTCGCCTCTAACATCGCGGGCCAGAAGATCGTGTGGTGCTGGATGATGTCGCGGCCGATCACGTGGACGATCTCGCCGCCCTCGGGGTGAGCGTCGCTGGCGCCCTCCCTCCACGCGGCCTCCCAGTCGAAGGCGTCGGCGCCGACGCGCTCGGAGTACTGCTTCGTCGAGGAGATGTACTCGATCGGGGCGTCGACCCAGACGTATAAGACGAGGTCCTGGGGATTGTCTCCCGGATAATCGATCCCCCAGTCCATGTCGCGGGTGATACACCAGTCCTGGAGCCCCTGCTCGATCCACTCGCGGGGCTGGTTCCGGGCGTTCGAGGTCCCCTCCAGCCGGTCGAGGAAGCCGGAGAGGTACTCCGAGAACTCCGAGACCGCGAAGAACTTGTGGGTGCGCTCGCGGTACTCGGCGGGGTTGCCGGTGATCGTCGACTCGGGGTCCTCGACCTCGCCGGGCTCGAGGTGGCGCTGGCATCCCTCGTCGCACTCGTCGCCGCGGGCGTGCGCGCCGCAGTACGGGCAGGTCCCTTCCACGTAGCGGTCCGGGAGGTACTGGTCGTCGACCGGGTCGTACGCGACCATGATCTCCTTCTCGTAGACGTGGCCGGCGTCCTCCAGGTCGCGGACGAGCTCCTGGGTGACCGCGGTGTTCGTCTCGTCGTGGGTGTGGCCGTAGTTGTCGAACTCGACGTTGAACTTCGGGAACGTCGCGGCGTACCGCTCGTGCCAGTCGAGCGCGAAGGCCTCGGGCGAGACGCCCTCCTGCTCGGCGTTGACCGCGACGGGCGTCCCGTGCATGTCGGAGCCGGAGACGAACGCGGTCTCCTGACCGAGTCGCTCGAGCGCGCGGCTGTACACGTCGCCGCCGACGTAGGTGCGCAGGTGGCCGATGTGGAGGTCGCCGTTGGCGTACGGCAGTCCACAGGTCACCACCGCCGGGTCGTCGGTGGGGAAGTCGTCGTGGCTCATGAGGTGCGTGTATCGAGTTGTCGTGGATACGGGCCTAAAGCCCGCTGATTTCCGGGTGGGATCGAAACGGGTGGGTCGCGTCGGCGGGAAGCCGTGCCCGATCGCTCGGACGGGGGTCAGACGCGGCCGCTCGGCGACGGTCTCGCGGGGACGCCCCTAGGGGTCCATCGGTCGTTCGGCGCGACCGGTGAGTCGGTCCGGATCGAGCCGGTAGAACTCGAACTCCACCCGGCCCGGCGGCTCGCCGAAGACGTCGACTATCGGTATCCGGTCCGTCCGTTCGAGACCGGCGAGCGACTCCGCGGAGACGGACTCGTCGGTGGTCGACACAAGTCGACCGCTCGCCACCACGCTCTTCCACCGGCCGTCGCGTTCCCCGTAGGTGACGAACGTGGTCCCGCGATCTGTGGGGTTCGCTTTTCCGCTCTCTTCTCCGACGGCGAGCCGGAAGTAAAACACCTCCTCGACCGGGTCGTATCCGTACGACACCGGGACCGAGTGCGGGGGGTCGTCGCCGGCCCTCGACAGGGAGAGGACCCCAGTTCCCGACCGCCCGAGGAACTCGTCGCGCTCGTCGTCGTCCATTCGAACCGCGTCGGGGGCGCTCATACGCGATCTTGGACGGGCACGGTAATGAAGACCGGCCACGGACCGGGGCGAGGGCGGAACGCGTCGTCCGTCGCGCCTACACGATCTCGCGGACGACCGCGGCCGCCTCCGACGCCGTCGGGGCGAGCACGTAGACGATCGGTTCGACGCCGACGGCGCCGGTCTGGTAGAGGACGAGCGTCGCCGACTCGTCGCCCGCCGGGAGGTCGGCCGCGGCGACCGCGTCGGCGACGGCCTCGCGGGTCGGGAGCTCGGCGTCGAACTCGACGGTCGGGTGCGACTCGGCGAGCGCCGCGACGGTCTCGGGATCGTACCGGACGTTCACGGCGCCGCGGGCGGTCGACCCCGCCTCGCGGGCCGCGAGCAGCACCGTCGCGACGTGCTCGCTCACGCCGAACTCGGGCTCGCCGGGGACCATGGCCCGCCCCTTCACGTCGACGAGGCGCCCGGGGACCGCGGCGACGTCGTCGATCGTCCGGGCGTCGTCGAGGCACTCGGCGACGTTGGCGCCGACGTTCGGGATGAGCGCGGCGAAGCCCGAGGCGTTCGTCAGGGTGCGGAGCCCGCGCCGCACCGAGCCGAGGACCCGCTCGCGCTCGCGGAGCCCGCTGTCCGGGTCGTGGACCGAGAACTCCACGTCGGCATCGGCGAGCGCCGGCATCGCCTCCTCGTGGAGCTCCGCGAGGAGGTCCCCCTCCTCAAGTCGACGGATCAGCACCTCGATCTCGACGAGCGCGCCGACCGGGCTCAGGTCGCCCGTGGCGAGCCCCTCGCCCACGCGGTCGACCAGGTCGCGGACGCGCTCGTCGGCGACGATCCGGTCGTGACGCGCCACGTCGCCGTGGGCGTACTTCGAGACCGCTGACTGGGAGATCCCGAGGGCGTCGGCGACCTCCCGCTGCGTGAAGCCGCGGTCGCGGAGGTCCTCCGCGAGCATCGAGCGGACCGTGGGGAGGAACTCGTCGACGACGACCTCCTCGATGAACTTCACGGGCGGTCCCCCGCGGTTCCGTCGTCGCCCTCGGCGGCGTCCGGCGGCGTCTCCGCCTCGCGGTCGCCGTCGAACTCCGGGTCGTCGCCGATCCGGGAGGCCTGCGGCCCGTCCTGGTCCTGGTACTTCGAGCCGCGCTCCGCGCCGTACGGGCGGTCGGCGGGCGACTTCAGCTCCGTGAACGTGAGCTGGGAGACGCGCATGCCCGGCGAGAGCGCGACGGGCGCGGTGCCGAGGTTCGACAGCTCAAGCGTGATTTGTCCCTTATATCCCGGGTCGCAGAGGCCGGCGGTGGCGTGCACGACGATCGCGAGCCGCCCGAGCGACGAGCGGCCCTCGACGTGCGCGACGAGGTCGTCCGGGATCTCGACGCGCTCGGTCGTCGTCCCGAGGACGAAGTCGCCCGGGTGGAGGATGAACTCGTCGCCCTCGTCGACGGTGGTCTCCGTGACGTACTCGCCGACCTCGTCGGCCTCGGTCGGGTGGATGCAGGGGATGTTGGTGCGCTGGAACTCCAGGAAGCGCTCGCCGAGCCGCAGGTCGACGCTCGCGGGCTGGACCTGCTGGTCGACGTCGCCGAGCGGCTCGACCACGAGGTCCCCCGCCGCGAGCCGGTCGAGGATGTCCGCGTCCGACAGGATCATGTCGGGAGACGGAGCCCGCTCGGCTTAAAAACTCCCGAATGCGTCGTCGCGGGGGTCAGAGAGCGTCGCGGGAGCAGCGCGGGCGTCGCCGGCCGCGCGGCCCACGCTTCACACCGCCGCGAGCAGGAACGCGAGGGCGGCGAACGCGCCGGCGACCGTCCCCGCGGTCCCGCGGTCGAGGTCGTGGACCGCCTCCAGCCCGCTGACGACGATCACCCACTGGACCGCGATCACGACCGCGGAGGCGGCGAGCAGGGGGCCTTCCATCGTCCCGATCGCGGCGACGATCTCGTTCGCGATCGCCTCGATCGTCGCGCCGTCGACCGTCGCGGTCGAGAGCGCGTACCAGATCGCGGCGAGCCCGGCGGCGAGTCGGAGGAGCTCGGGGACGAGCGCCCACGCCGCGATCGCGAACGAGTCGCCCGCGGTGCCGCTCCCGCCGGCGAGGCGCGCGCCGCCGTGGAGCGCGAGCGCGAAGATCCCCCACCAGACCGGCACGCCGAACAGGCCGTACGCGACGTAGTCGCCGGTCGCGCCCCGGAGTTCCTCGCCGACGTCGACCTCGATCCGCTCGGGCCGGTCGCACCGCTCGCCGATCAGCGAGTCGTCGTCGCCGAACGACTCGCAGGTCGCCTCCGGCGGCCGGTCGGGGTTGTCGACGGTGACCTCGCTGTCGATCGTCGCGTCGAAGGCCGCGCCGAGCGCGAGGACCCCGGCGACCGTCGAAAGGGTGACGAGCAGGACGAGCCCGACCGCGACCGCGCCGGACCGCGGGCGGACCGCCTCGAAGTGGGCGCGGGAGCGGTCGAGGAGCGAACCGACGGCTCGGGAGAGGGGGGCGATCGGGGAGGGCATAGCCGTGCGATCCGCGGGGCCGCACAAGTGTCTTGTCCGTCCGGGCCTCGGTTGACCAGACCGGACCGCGGCCGACCCCCGAACGCGGTCACTCGCGTTCGGTCTCGGTCTCCGCGTCGGCCTCGGTTCCCTCTCCCTCGGAGTCCTCCTCGCGCTCGTCCGTCTCCGCGCCCTCCGCCGCCTCCTTCCGGGCGCGGTCCGCCGCGAGCTCCCTGTCGATGTCGTCCTCGACGTACCCCATCGACTCCACGGTGACGACGTTGCCGCCGCCGGGGTCGACGACCATCACCTCCTCGCCCTCCTCGATCTCCCCCTCGATCGAGCGCGCGGAGTAGTAGGGGTTGAAGCCGCCGCCGGAGAGCTTCACCTCGCCGCCGGACGGGGTCACCGGCTCGGTGACGGTGCCGGTCTTCCCCTTTAGCGAGTCGCTGTCGCTGGTCTGTCGCTGGCCTTTCCCGCCGTAGAGGTCGAACTCGTGGTAGCCGTAGAAGGCGGCCGCGCCGACGACGAGCGTCAGCAGCGCCATGATCAGCGTGAGACCCGCGCCCGCGACGCCGAGCGACGTCAGGAGGAGGCCGCCCAGTCCCGCGCCGATCAGCGCGATACCGACGACGATGAAGTTCGCGCCGGGTGCGAGCGCCTCCGCCATCGAGAGCAGCAGGCCGGCCGTCAACAGCAGGAGGGGAAGCGTGTCCGGTCCGATCAGCCCGGACTGGAGGAGCGACCCGGATCCCAAGAGCAGATCCATGTCCGGACGTACGGCCGCGTCGGTATAAGTGGTGGTGCGGGCGCCGGGGAGTCGGGGACGGCGTGCACCCGCCGAGCGCGGGCCGGCTCAGAAGCCGAACAGCAGCACGCCGACCGTGATCGCGACGCCGAGCGCGACGAGGGCGGCGTTCTCGAGGTCGATCGACCCGGGCTCTATCGGCTCCTCTTCGGGGGTGCCGGTGTCCTCCGTGATCCCGTCGGGCCCGACGTCGTCGACGGCGAACCGCCACTGGCGCTCGTCGCCGCCGTCGGCGTCCCGGGTCTCGTTCGCCCGGCTCCGCGTGTCGTCGTCGGCGGCGTTGTCGTCGGTCCCCTCGTCGCTGGACATGCCCGGCGGTAGGCGGGTGACGGGTAAATGGCTGGCGGGTGCGTTCGGCAGAGAGGTCGGTTATCGCTCGCGCGCCGCCGCGATCACGTCGCCGTCGTACACGATACCGCGCTCGCCGTCGAGCGTGACCACCGTCCCGTCGGCGACGCGCTCGGGGAGCGTCGCGCCGGAGACCATCGGGACGCCGAGCTCGCGGGCGACGACGGCGGGGTAGCCCGTCATCCCCTCGCGGGCGTCGACGATGCCGGCGATCGCGTCGAGGTCCCCCGAGAACTCGCCCTCGAAGCCGGGACCGAGCGCGACGATCGACCCCTCAGGGACCTCGGTCAGGTCGCCGTCGTCGGTCCGGTAGACGGGCGCTGCGACGCGGCCCGCGACGGCCGCCTTCCCGGTCACCAGCGTCTCGGCCGCGACGTGGACCTTCAGCGTGTTGGTCGTGTTCGTCCCCTCGAACTCCGTCAGCATGCCGGAGAGCACGACGAGCGTGTCCCCGGAGGAGGCGCCGCCGGTGTCGAGCGCGGCGTCGACCGCGTTGTCGAGGATCGCCTCCATGTCGCGGGCGTACTCCGTCAGGACGGGGCGGACCCCCCACGAGAGCGCGAGCTGTCGCCGGACCCGGTCGTCCGGAGTCGTCGCGACCACGGGGACGCCCGGTCGGAACATCGCGGTCTTGCGGGCCGTGAAGCCGGACTCCGACACCGCGACCACGGTGGAGGCGCCGATGTCGCGGGCGAGGTAGCGCGCCGACCGCGCCAGCGCCTCGGTCCGGGAGCCCTCCGCGGCGGCCGGGACGCGCTGCTCGCGCGTCTCGGCGTACTCGTCGCTGGACTCGACCTCGCGGACGATCCGGTCCATCGTTTCCACGACGTTGACCGGGTCGTCGCCGATGGCGGTCTCGCCGGACAGCATCACGGCGTCGGTACCGTCGAGGACCGCGTTGGCGACGTCGGAGGCCTCGGCGCGGGTGGGCCGCCGCGAGTGGACCATCGAGTCGAGCATCTCCGTCGCGGTGATGACGGGGACGCCCGCGTTGACGCACTTGCGGATGATCCGCTTTTGAATGACGGGGACGTCCTCCAGGGGGCACTCCACGCCGAGGTCGCCGCGCGCGACCATCACGCCGTCCGCGGCGTCGACGATGCCGTCGAGGTTCTCGACCGCGCCGGCCCGCTCGATCTTCGCGACGACGGGGATGTCGTCGCCGCCGCGCTGCTCTAACTCGTCGGCGATACGGTAGACGTCGTCGGCGTTGCGCACGAACGACGCCGCGACGAAGTCGGCGTTCGTCCGGACGGCCAGGTCGAGCTCGGCCTCGTCCTCGGGCGTGATCAGGTCGACGTCGATGGCGACGCCCGGGAGGTTGACGCCCTTCCGCGAGCTGAGCTTCCCGCCGGAGACGACGGTCGCGACGACCGAGTCGCCGTCGACCCGCTCGACGCGGCACTCGATCCGCCCGTCGTCGAGGAGGATCGTGTCGCCCGGGCCGGCGGCCGCGATGGAGTGGGTGAGTCCCACGCGATCGGGAGTGGCGTCGTCGCCCTCCGCGAACGTCACCTCGGAGCCCGTCGGGAGCTGGATCGGCTCGTCGAGCTCCGCGGTGCGGACCTCCGGGCCCTTCAGGTCGACCATCACCGCGAGCGGGTCGTCGATCGCGTCGTCGACCGCGCGGGCCCGCTCGATGACTTTCTCGCGGTGGGCCGTCGTCCCGTGGCTGGCGTTCAGCCGGACGACGGACATCCCCGCGTCGGCGAGGGCGCGGATCGCGTCCCGGTCGTCCGACGCGGGACCGATCGTACAGACGATCTTGGCGTTGCGCATACCGCCGGCTTCGGCGCACGGCCGCAAAAAGGCACACGGTTGAGTCGGGGGCGAGTGAACGTTCGTGACGTTCCCGGAAGGGCAGTCGAACGACCGGTGACACCCCCGCGTTCGCGGGCGCGCTCAGGGCGTGAGCCCGATCGACAGCGCGAGGGCGGCGACGCCGAGCCCGAGGAACAGCCGGTTCGCGCGCGGATTCGCCGCCGGCGTCAGGTCGAGCGTGACGTGCCACCCCGAGAGCGGGCGGAACGGCCGGATCCCCATCGGCGTGATCGCGTCGCCGGCGACGTGCGAGCAGACCGAGAGGGCCGCGACGCCGCCGACGAAGGCCGGAGTCCACGGCGGGAGGGTGGTCCCGGTCGGCGCGCTCGCAGGGAGCACGACCCCCGCCGCGAGGGCCGCGAGGGCCGCGACCACTCCCGCGGCGACGACGAACGCGACCGTGTGCGTCGGCCCGCGGTGCGCGACCGGCAGCCACTCGTCGGCGTCGGGGAGCGTCGCGAAGGCGACCGCGACCACCGCGCCGAGGGTCGCAAGCCCCGGCTCGCCGGCGACGCGGACCGCCCCCGCGACCGGCGCGTACGCGAGCAGCGCGATGCCGACGTGGCCCCGCCAGTACATGAGCGACGCTCGGGAGATACGGATAATAAAACCGTCGGGGAGGGAGGGTGAGAGCCGTCAGCGGGGTCGCCGTCGCTGGCGTCGCGTTCCGAGCGTCGACCGCGGGGTCCGCGCCGCTCTCTAGTCGTCGGCCGGCGCGGGCGCGTCGCCCGCGGAGAGACGGACGTCGGGGCCGTCGACCTCCAGCTCGTCGAGGGCGGCCTGCGCGGCGCGCTTCCCGGAGACGAGCATCGCGCCGAACGTCGGCCCCATCCGCGGGAGGCCGTGGGCGGTCGCGACCGCCATCCCGGACGCGATCAGCCCGTCGTGGACGACGCCGGTGTGCTCGACGACCTGGTCCTCGCTCTCGCCGACCCACATGGAGTCGTGGCCGGGCGAGTCGTGGCCGGGGGCGCCGTACTCGCCGTCTCCGGTCTGGTCCATCCCGGTGTTGTGCTCCTTCGCGTGCTCGATGCCGGGCGCCGAGAGGACGCCGCGCTCGTCGAGCTTGCTGATCGCGACCGCGTCGTGGCCCGTCGCGTCGATCACGAGGTCGGACTCGACCGCGATCGGGTCGACGCAGGTTATCTCGCGCGGGAGCGCGTGAACGGGCGTCCAGTTCATCACGATCCCGCCGACGCGGTGGTCCTCGCGGACGACGAGGTCGGTGAACTCCGTCATGTTCTGGACGCGCGCGCCGGCGTCGCAGGCGGCCTTGATCAGCCCGGAGCAGGCCTCGGGACCGGCCGCCGTGTAGAGGCCGTCGACGTCCTCGACCGGCTCGTAGTCGACGTCGAGGTCGTCGAGGATCTCCTGGGCGGGGTCCCGGACCGTGACGGTGTTCATCAGGAACCCGCCGAGCCAGAAGCCGCCGCCGAGGTAGTTGTTCTTCTCGACGATCATCACCTTCACGCCGCGTTCCGCGAGCTCCTTGGCCGCCATCAACCCGGACGGACCGCCGCCGAGGATGATGACCTCGGAGTCGGTGAACTCGAGGAACCCGTCGGTCCACTCCTCGCCGATCGCCTTCGTCACGTCGGTCTCGCTCACGTCGCTGAAGCCGTCGAATCCGTGCATACAACTTAGTGATATTACTCAGTTGTCAAAGGCGTTGCGGTCGGCGGCAAGCCCGTCTTGCCGAGGGGCGCCGGCGGCCCCTCGTGACGCCCCCGACTCGTAGCCTTTTTACCCGCGCTGGCGGTAGACGGACTCACTATGGCTGAGGACAAGGCACGAAGCACCGGTAGTGCGGGCCGATTCGGCGCCCGTTACGGCCGGGTCTCCCGCAAGCGGGTCCAGGACATCGAAGAGGAGATGCGCAACGCGACCGTCGACGGCGACGACGTCACGCGCAAGGGCACCGGCATCTGGGTGAACGAGGAGACCGGCGAGACGTTCACGGGCGGGGCGTACCGCCCCGAGACGCCCGGCGGCCGCACCGTCCGCCGCTCCATCCGCGCCGCGCTCGCCGACGAGGAGTAGGTAATGAGCTACAAGTGCTCCCGCTGTAAGCGCGACGTCACCCTCGACGAGTACGGCGGCGTGCGCTGCCCGTACTGCGGCCACCGCGTCCTCCTGAAGGAGCGCGGCGGCGACGTGAAGGAAGTCAACGTCGAGTAACCGTCCGGTCCGATCCGACCGTGACGGCGTCCCGCGCACACGAGACGGTCCTCTCGTTCGCCTACCCCTCCGAGCGGCGCGCACGGGTCGTCGCCGACGCGCTCGCCCCCGAGGTCGGCGAGATCGACGACGCGCGCTCGGCCGCGACCGTCTCCCGCGACGGCGACGCGGTCCGAGTCCGAGTCGCCGCGGACGACCTCGTCGCCCTCCGCGCCGGGGTCAACAGCTGGTCCCGCCTCGTCGAGGTCGCGGAGCGCGTCGGGGATCGGTGAACTCGCGGGGCGATCCGAAGCCAAACTCGACCGCGGGTAACGCCGATCCGGTTCGATCATCCGACGGAATCAATCCGCTCGCGGCTCCTCGCGCCATTTCAGGCCGACAGGCTAGAAGACGGGGGTTTTTCCGTCCGGACCGCCTCGCTTCGCCCATGCAAGGGAACATGCCGCCCGAGGCACAGGAGAAGATCGAGGAGCTTCAGGAACTGCAGGAGACCGCACAGCAGGTCGCCGAGCAGAAGGAGCAGGCGCAGACCGCGCTCAACGAGTCGAAGACGGCGCTCGACGCCCTCGAAGACGTCGACGAGGACGCCGGAATGTACCGCGAGATCGGCGAGGTCCTCGTCGAGACGGACTACGAGTCCGCCTACGACGACCTCGAGAACAAGGTCGACTCGCTCGAGGTCCGCGCCGAGCAGCTCGAGAAGCAGGAAGAGCGCGTCGAAGAGCAGTTCGACGACCTGCAGGGCGAACTCCAGCAGATGCTCCAGGGCGGCGCCGGCGGCGGCGGTCCGATGGGCCCGGGCGGTCCGGGCGCGGGCGGCGCGTAAGCGAGCGATGAGCGACGAGCCGACGGACGACGAAGTGGTCCGCACCGCGGCCGAGGCCGCGGAGGGCGTCGTCTTCGCCCACTACGACCAGTCGGCGGTGACCGACCTCGACGTCACGGTGACGTTCGAGGAGGGCGTACTCGACGTGGACGTCTACCTGAACGCCCCGGAGGACCCCGACCCCGACGCGGTCGCCCGCGAGGCGGCCGAGACCGCCGGCGAGGCGGTCGACGAGCTGTTCGCGGAGTAGGCGGTCGTTTCCTCCCGCTTTTCCACGAGTCCGACGAGCCTGACGACGGGTCCGACCGTCGCGGCGTCGACGCGCGTCCCGGGTCCGAGAGCGACGCACGGGAGCGGCGCGGTCCGCACGGATCCCTCAC
This sequence comes from Halorubrum depositum, assembly GCF_007671725.1. Taxonomy (NCBI): domain Archaea; kingdom Methanobacteriati; phylum Methanobacteriota; class Halobacteria; order Halobacteriales; family Haloferacaceae; genus Halorubrum; species Halorubrum depositum. The sequence continues at coordinate 864,441 of NZ_VCNM01000002.1, forward strand.
CGACAGCTATTAATCGATTCCGTGTGTACTGTTACCGCATGTCATCGAGCTACGGCGGCAGGTCGGCGTTCGAGCGACTTCGCGAGCGGCTCGACGAGCGCCCCCACGCCTGCGAGGAGTGCGGGTTCGTCGACGACGAAGGCGGGTGGGAGGCGGTCACGACGGGCGCGACCGTCGAGTACCGACGGGAGTGCCCGAGCTGCGGGACCGAGCACGTCCGGCGGTACCGTCTCTGAGACGGGAGGGGAGGCCCCGCCGCGATGTACGACGAGATCCTCTGTCCGACCGACGGGAGCCCCGGGAGCGACGCGGCCGTCGAACACGCGCGCTACCTCGCCGAGCTGGCCGACGCACGGATCCACGCGCTGTTCGTGGTCGACGAGACGATCGCGGGCGCCGACGGCTGGGACGTGGTCGTCGAGCGCGAGGAGGAGCGCGGCGAGCGCGCGCTCGACGCCGTCGCCACGGTCGGCGCGGAGCGCGGGATCCCGGTCGAGAGACACCTCCGACGCGGGCGCCCGCACGAGGAGATCCTGGACGCCGCGAGCGACTACGAGGCCGACCTGATCGTGATGGGGACCCACGGTCGGACCGGCGTCGGTCGGTTCCTCGCCGCCGGATCGGTCGCCGAGCGGGTCGTGCGACACAGCGAGGCGCCGGTGTTGACCGCGCGGCTGGAGGAGTGAGAGGGCAGTCGGAACTGCGGCGCGGGTGGGGAAGCGCAGCGCGGGTGGCCCTACGACGATTCGCAGATCGAGACGAAGTTCTCGAACACCTCGTCGCCGCGCTCGGTGTGGGCGACCTCCGGGTGCCACTGGACGCCGTACAGGTCCGCCTCGGGGTTCGACATCGCCTCGATGCCGCAGACGTCGGAGGTGGCGGCCCGAGTGAACCCGTCCGGGAGCGACTTCACCTCGTCGGCGTGGGAGGCCCAGACGCGGGTCGACGGCGCGAGCGAGCCGACGAGGGGGTCCTCGTCGTCGACGATCTCCACGTCGACGTCGGCGTAGCCGCCGTAGTCGCCGCCGCCGACCTCGCCGCCCAGCTCGGTCGCGATCAGCTGCATGCCGAGGCAGATCCCGAAGACGGGGACGTCCAGGTCGAGGTAGTCGGGCGCGTTGCCGACGCGGTCCATGTCGGGGCCGCCCGAGAGGACGATCCCGTCGGCCTCGACCTCGTCGGCCGGCTCGTCGGCGTCGACGATCTCGGTGTCGACGCCGATGTCGCGGAGCGCCCGCCGCTCGAGGTGCGTGAACTGGCCGTGGAGGTCGATGACGACGATTCGGGTCATGGCTCCGATTGACGGCTCCGGCACAAAAACGGCTCGGAACGGGGCGCAGTATCGTGGTGGTTTCGACTCTCTCAACGCCTCGGTAATGCACGAACGAGGATCGATCGAGGGATCCACGCCCCCGATCAGAGGTCGAGCGGCTCGCGCTTCGTGAACTCCCGGAGCAACACGGTCGCGTACGAGCCGCTTGGAAGCGCGAACGCGAACCGGGGGTCGCCGTCCGCAACCGACGCGTCGAGGTCGGTGCGTAGGAGTATCGCCCGGCGAGTGCCCGCCGAGTCGAAGTCGCCGGGGAGCGCGAAGTCGCCCGGTTCGATCCCGGCGTCGGTGAGGACCTCGCGCTCGATCTCGCCGGGCTCGCCGTCACCGAGCTCGGTCTCCGTGCCGACGAGCGGGGCCGTGACGAACGCCCGCCCGCGCTCGCAGTGCCGCGAGACGACCGACACGCGGTCGGCGTCGACGCGCTGGAGCCGGTCGGTGTCGGGCGCGTACAGCTCGTCGGGGGCGTCGCCGTCGGCGAAACAGACCACGTCGCCGGCGACGGGGCGGTCGAAGGGGAGCCCGCGGCGGAGCCGCTCGCTCAGGATCCGGTTGAAGAGGAACGACTGCGCGGCGTTGACGAACAGCCGCTGGAGGTTCGACGGCACCGCCTCCAGCGCGTGCCACCAGTCCCCGTCGTCGGGCGGCGCGTCGGGGGCGACGCCGCGGTCGGCGAGCCGGTGGACCATCGAGCGCTCGAATCGGAGCTTGCCCGGGATCGCGTCGAGGCAGGCCCCCCAGTCGCCGTCGCCGGTGCCGTCGGCGGCCGAGCGCTCCGCGTCGTCGACGCCGGCGGCGACGTCCCCGGCGAGGCCCTCCTCGGCGGCGCCGCCGGCGGCGTCGGGGTCCACGCCGAACGCCGCGTCGACGCGGTCGCGCGCGGCCCGGGTGTCGTCCGGCTCCGTCTCGGCGGGGTTGCCCGCGTACAGCCGCACCGCCTCGCGCGGGTCGTTGCGAGCGATCGCGAGCCCGACGACGTGGGTGACCGGCCGCCGGCTGCCGAAGCGCTGCTGGCCGAAGTAGTTCGGGACGCCGACGGTCGCCTCGGCGGGCGCGTCCTCGGTGTCGGATGCGTCGCCCTCGTCGCCCGCGAACGCCCGGAGGTCACGGACTGTCTCGGCGACGCGCTCGGGCGCCTCCGCGACCGCGTCGGCGACCCGGATCTCGAAGGCGTTGCCGGCGAGGTCGCCGAAGGAGAGCCGCCGCCCCGCCCGGCCGAGCGGCTCGATGTCGGCGCCGCGGATCGCGGGGAGGTCGTCCGGGTCGACCTCGCGGAGGGTGAACAGCTGCGTCGTGACCGCGCGCTTGTCCTTCGTGCCGGCCCACGAGACGCGCTCGCGGCTGATCCCGAGCGCGTCGGAGATCCGGCGCGCGAAGTCGTTCGTGTCCCAGTCGCGCAGCGTGACGCGGACGACCAACTCGGGGTAGCTCCCGCGGTCGGCGCCCAGCGGCTCCGGGTCGAACGCCTCCAGCTCGCGGACCCGGAAGTCCTCGGGAGACTCACGGAGCCGGCCGCCGATCCCGTCGGCGTCGCTGACGTAGTAGTCCATGCCGACCGCGCGCTCGGTCGGGTGCGCCTCGCGGAGGGCGTGTTCGGGGGCCATCTAGTACAGCGAGAGGTCGCCGGTCACGCGGTCGACGCTGTCGTCGCGGGCGGGGCCGACCGCGAGCGCGGTGACGGTCCCCGGCTCCAGCTGCGTGTGGCCCGCGTCCCGGACGATGGCGTACGGGAGCCCCTCCTTGTCCGCCTTGTCGGCCAGCTCGAACAGCTGGCTCTCGGAGTCGCCCTTCAGCACGACCTTCTTCTGTCCCTCGCCCTGCCACTTCTTCCGGGCGCGGCGCCCCGCGTCCTGGTACGCCGACAGCGACGCGTGCGCGACCTGCGCGGCGAGCTTCCCCTCGCCCATGCCGATGTCCGTCCGGGCGACGATGGCCTGTTTCATGTCCCGAACCACCGCCGCCGCGGGTTTAGCGCTTTGCTCTCGACCGGACCGGCGGCTGACCGGGCGGACCGAAAGATGCCAGAGGAGAAATTCGAGCCGCGGGGCGGTCGACCGACCTCAGTCGTCGGCGGGCGAGGCGCCGCCAGAGGCGGAGCCGAGGCCCGAGGCCATCTTGGCGACCGTCCGCTCGTTGTCGACGACCCACCGCAGCAGGAGGAACGCGAAGAGGTACTTCGCGACGATGTCCATCCCGCTGTAGGCCCACGAGGTGACGGCGACGTCGAGCACCGCGAACCCCTCGGCGCCGAGCGCCCAGAAGATCGGGTAGCCGAGCCAGAGGACCACGGTGAGCACCTTCAGCGTGTTGAAGATCTCGGCGGTTCCGGCGACCTCGGCGTCCTCCGCCCACTCGGCGAGCAGGATGTAGAGAACGACGGCGAAGAACGCGCAGCTGATGGCGTACCACACCCAGCGCAGCATGTAGGAGGACGTGGTCAGCGCGGCCGCGAGGCCGGTGACGCACATCCCGACGTCGGCCACGACGGCCGTGAACAGCTTCGTCAGATTCGATCCGGCGAGCAGACCGAGCGCGATGAGGATCATCGGTGTCGACAGCGCCCACGTGAGATACCGGCCCCACGGCGTGAGCACCTCCTGGCCGGCCAGCGCGTGTCCGGCCGGCATCTCGAGGAAGCTCACCGTGAGCCCGGAGACGAGCCCGGTGTAGCTGGAGATGGACACCAGCGGCACCATCAGCGTGGCGACGAAGATCAGCTGGGCGCGGGGGTCATCCACGTTCCTCCCCATGTACACGAACAGGAGGATCGAGAGGCCCGCGAGGGCGATGTTTATCCAGAGCGACGCGCTCAGGAGCGCGTCGTCCCGAATCGCCTGGAACGCGTCGGCTTGGGTCATTTGGAGCGGGACCGTTCCGCTTGCGAGTAGGTCGGCCGCGGCTGTTTCGATCATGCGACGTCCGCGGGTAGGCGTCGACCTCAGTAAACGTCCAAACCTGACGAGTAAGGGTTTTCTGACGGATTTCGATCTCAGACCGGATAGTTCGAAATGTTCCGATTCGTAAAATCGATCGTGGACGATCGTTTTCCGCGGATCTCCATCAGCGCCCGACCTTCGGGAGCCAGTCGGGGGGAGGGCGGCCGGCGACGACCGCTGCGACCGCGGCACGGGGAGGAGCGGTCCCGTCCGCGTCATCGCGTGGGCGAGCCCGAGCGATTCCCACGCGGTGGGGCGAACCGCGATATTGAAACGACCGAGGCCCCGAGGTGGGGTATGCAACGGAGACGGTTCCTCCGACGGGTCGGTGCGGCCGGCGTCGGGACCGGAGCGACCGCCGCCCTCGCCGGCTGCGCCGGCGTCGGCGGCGACCCCGGCTACGACGTCGGGATGCTCGCGTCCGCCTACCGCCCCGCGGAGCTGACCGTGTCGGTCGGCGACACCGTCGTCTGGGAGAACACGAGCTCGCGGGCGCACACGGTGACCGCCTACGAGGCGGCGATCCCGGACGCGGCCGACTACTTCGCCTCCGGCGGCTACGACGACGAGGAGACCGCCCGCGAGGCGTGGGCGTCCGACTTCGGCGGCGGGCTGGAGAGCGGCGACCGCTACTCGCACACCTTCGAGGTCGCCGGGCGCTACGACTACGTCTGCATCCCGCACGAGACCGGCGGGATGTACGCGACCGTCTTCGTGGAGGAGTGATGCGCCGGAGCCTTCCCGGCCGATCCGACCCGCGACCGACGAAACCCATTACCGCCCGCGACGCCAAGACGCGGTAACACACGCCCATGGACATCTCGACGCTTCTGGGGACCGACGTCCTGCTGTTCCTCGCCATCGGGCTGCTCGGCGGCGCCCACTGCATCGGCATGTGCGGCCCGCTCGTGACGGTGTACGCCGGCCGGATGCGAGAAGGCGGCGGCCGGACCGACGGCGGCGCGGCGAGCGGCGGGACCGGCGGCGCCGCGTCCGCGGCTTCCGACCGCCGCGGGAGTCACCTCACGACCTACGAGGTCCGCCAGCACGCGCTGTTCAACCTCGGCCGCGCGGCGAGCTACGCGACCATCGGGACGGCGCTCGGCGCGCTCGGCGGTGTCGTTCTCGTTACGACGGCGACGCTGACGGGCGCGGCAGAGGTCGTCCGGGGCGTCGTCGGCCTCGGGGTCGGCGCGGCCGTGATCCTCGTCGGCGTCCGGTACGCGCTCGGCGGCGCGACCGGCGGGGTCCACCTCCCCGGGCTCGAACGGGTCACCGGCTGGCTCACCGGCCACGTCGACCGGCTCGCGAACGGGCCCGGCATCGTCGCGCTTGGCACGGTCCACGGACTCTTACCCTGTCCGATCCTCTACCCGGCGTACCTCTACGCGTTCGCCAGCGGCTCGGCGGTGAGCGGAGGGATCGCGCTCGCGGCGCTCGGGGTCGGCACGATGCCCGCGGTGTTCCTCTACGGCACCGTGATCGAGGGCGTCGACGCGGTCCACCGGCGCCGGATCCACCGGCTGCTCGGCGTCGCGTTCGTCGCGCTCGGCTACGTCCTGTTCGCGCACGGGCTGATGTCGGTCGGGATCCACGTGCCGCACCCGCGGCTCCCGTTCTGGAACCCGCTCGACGCCGGGATGGGGGGGATGTGACGATGGCGGCCGACTGCACCCTCTGTGAGCTCCCGACCGACGGCGTCGACGTGACCGACGACGCGGGCAACGAGTTCTGCTGTCCCGGCTGCCGGGACGTGTACGCGGCCCTCGGCGACGCCGACGTGGACGCCGACGCGGTGCGCGAGCGGCGCCGCGCCGATGAGGGAGACGGGGAGAGCGCGGACGAGGGGTCCCGCACCGACGTCCCCCCCGACCACGAGGCGACGTTCCTCGAGGTCGACGGGATGCACTGCGCGACCTGCGAGGCGTTCATCGAGGCGGTCGCGACCCGGACCGAGGGCGTCAGCGACGCGAGCGCGAGCTACGTGACTGACACCGTCCGGATCGACCACGACCCGGGGTCGGTCTCGACCGACGACCTCTCGGAGGCGGTCAGCGGCCTCGGTTACAGCGCGTACCCCCGCGACGACGCCTTCTCGCGCCGGCAGGCCGACAACATGGCGACGGCGCGGCTCGCGGCCGGCGTCATGGTCGGGATGGCGGTCATGCTGCAGTACATCGTCATCATCTACCCGACGTACTTCGCGTTCCCGTTCTACAACGAGCGCACCCTGGAGTACCTCAACCAGGCGATGTCGTCGACGTCGGGGACGTACTTCTTCATCGTGATCGCGGCCCTGACGACCGTCGTCCTGTTTTTCACCGGCAAGCCGATACTGCGTGGCGCCTACGTCAGCGCGAAGACCAGGTCGCCGAACATGGACCTGCTCGTCGCCATCGCGGCGGTGAGCGCGTACGTCTACAGCACGCTCGCGGTGATCTTCGTCGAGTCGCCGTCGATCTACTACGACGTGACGGTCGCGATAATCGTGATCGTCACCGTCGGGAACGGCTACGAGGACTCGATCAAGAAGCGCGCGACGGAGCTCCTCTCCGATCTCACCGCGGTGCAGGTCGACAGCGCTCGGCGGCTGACCGCCGGCGGCGACGCGCCCGACGCGGCCGCCGCCGAGACCGAGGAGGTCGCCATCGACGCGCTCGAACCCGACGACCGCCTGCTCGTGCGCGCCGGCGAGCGCGTCCCGGTCGACGGCGCGGTCGTCGCCGGCGACGCCGCGGTCGACGAGTCCGTCGTCACCGGCGAGTCGATGCCGGTCCGGAAGACCGCCGGCGACGACGTGGTCGGGGGATCGGTGGTCGCGGACGGCTCGCTGACGGTCGCGGTCGGCCCGGACGCGAGCTCCAGCCTCGACCGCGTCGCGGAGCTCGTCTGGGACCTCCAGAGCGGAAACCACGGCGTCCAGAAGCTCGCCGACCGGCTCGCGACCGTCTTCGTGCCGGTCGTCCTCGCGGTCGCGATCGTCGCCGCCGCCGCGAACCTCGCGCTCGGCAACGGCGTGACGGAGGCGATGCTCGTCGGACTCACGGTGCTCATCGTCTCGTGTCCGTGCGCGCTCGGGCTCGCCACCCCGCTCGCGGTCGCCGCGGGGATCCGCGACGCGCTGGAGCGGTCGATCGTGATCTTCGACGACACCGTCTTCGAGCGGGTGCGCGACGCGGAAACCGTCGTCTTCGACAAGACGGGGACGCTCACCACCGGCGAGATGGAGCTGATCGCGGCCGACGTCGACGACGACTTGCTCCGGCTCGCCGCCGCGTTAGAGGAGCGCTCGGCCCACCCGGTCGGGCGGGCCATCGCCGCGGCGCGGGCGAGCGGGGGGTCTCGGGGCGAACCGGACGCGTCGCCCGCCACCGCCGCGGTCGCCGACGGCGGGACTGCCGAGTCGACGGCGGCCGCCGACGAGCCCGCGGGCGCGGGCGGCGGCGACGCCGGAAACGCGACGGACGCGCTCGCGGTCGCCGACTTCGAGAGCCACGCCCGCGGCGTCTCCGGGACGGTCGACGGGACCGACGTCGTCGTCGGCCACCCCGCACTGTTCGACGAGCGCGGCTGGACCGTCCCCGACGAGATCCGGCGGGCGGTCACCGAGGCGCGCGACGTGGGTCGCGTCCCCGTCGCGGTGGGGCGCGACGGCGCCGCCGAGGGCGTCGTCGTGGTCGGCGACGAGCTGCGCGAGGGGTGGGAAGAGACGGTGACCGCGCTCGACGACTCGGGCGTCGACGTGGTCGTGCTGACGGGCGACGACGAGCGCGCGGCGACCGTCTTCGAGGAGCACGAGGCGGTCGCCTCGGTGTTCGCGGGCGTCCCGCCGGAGGGGAAGGCCGAGACGATCGAGCGCCTGAAGGCGAGCGGGCTCACGGTGATGGTCGGCGACGGGACCAACGACGCGCCCGCGCTCGCCGCGGCTGACCTCGGGATCGCGCTCGGCGGCGGCACGGCGATGGCGGCCGACGCCGCCGACGTGGCGATCGTCGACGACGACCTCGGCTCGGTCGCGACCGTCTTCGAGCTCTCGCGGGCGGCCGGCCGGCGCGTGAAGGGGAACATCGGCTGGGCGTTCCTGTACAACGCGGTCGCCATCCCGCTCGCGGTGACCGGCCTCCTCAACCCGCTTTTCGCCGCGGTCGCGATGGGTACCTCGAGCCTGCTCGTCGTGACGAACTCCTCGCGGGCGCTGCTGGACGACGACTGACCGGGAACGAACTCCGGTTTGGTCGCGGCGGGCGCGGCCGGGACCCCCGTCCCCGCGCTCCCCCGCCCGGCCCGCCGCGACCGCAACCGACTTTCCCCTCACGCGACTACCCACTACCATGTCACAGCGACAGCAGTCCTTCGACGTCTCGACCCGCGACGGGATGCCCGTCCTCGGGCTCGGCACGTGGGAGAACGACGAGCCCGCTCAGTGTACGGAATCGGTGACGACGGCGCTGGAGACCGGTTACCGCCACATCGACACGGCCCAGATCTACGGCAACGAGGCCGCCGTCGGCGACGGGATCGCCGCGGCCGACGTCGACCGCGACGACGTCTTCCTCGCGACGAAGGTGTGGATCGACCAGCTCGCGCCCGAGGACGTGGTCGCGTCCACCCGCGAGAGCTTAGAGAAGCTCGGCACCGACTACGTCGACCTGCTGTACGTCCACTGGCCGGCGGGCGCGTACGACCCCGCGGAGACGCTGCCCGCGTTCGCGGAGCTCCGCGACGACGGCCTGATCGACCGGATCGGCGTCTCGAACTTCGAGCCGCACCACCTCGACGCCGCGACCGACGCCCTCGGCGAGGCGCCGTTCGCGAACCAGGTGGAGATGCACCCTCTGCTCCGGCAGGAGGAGCTCCGGGAGTACGCCGACGCCAACGGCGTCGAGCTCGTCGCCTACTCCCCGCTCGCCCGCGGGAACGTGCTCGACGACCCGGCGATCACCCACATCGCCGAGAAGCACGGCGTCAGCGCCGCGCAGGTGAGCCTCGCGTGGCTCCGCGAGAAGGGCGTCACCGCCATCCCGAAGGCGACGGGCGAGGACCACATCGCCGACAACTGGGCGAGCCTCGGGCTCGACCTGGACGACGAGGACGTCGAGGAGATCGACACGCTCGGCCGGACCGACCGCCAGCTGAACCCGGACTTCGGTCCAGACTGGGAGTAGCGTTCGCTTCGAGCGCGACGGGGCGCCGCGTCTCGTCGCCCCGTCAGTCGACGACCCGAGTGAGAGTGATCGCGATCTCGTTTCCGCGGTCGGGGCCGGACTCCACCGCGACGCTGCCGTTCGAGAGCTCCACGCTCCAGTAGACGAGCCAGAACCCCAGCCCGCTGCTGTGGTACACGTCGGTCATGCCGTGGTCGCCCGTGAGCACGTCGGCCTCGACGGCCGGGATCGGCGGGTGGTCGTCCCGGACGACGACCTCCGCGCCGGCCTGCGTCCGGCGGAGGGAAACGCTCACCGTCGGATCGACGCCGTCGGCGTGTCGGACCGCGTTCCCCAACAGTTCGGTCACCGCGGCCCGGAGCTCCGGACGCCCCTCGACCGCGACCGGCTCCGGCGTCTCGACCTCGATCGAGGCGTCCGGATACCGGTCCCGGACGGTCTCGACGCAGTCGGCGACCGCCTCGCGGAGCTCGACCCGCTCGCACTCCTGTTTCCCGGTGATGAGGTCGATGATGTCGCGTTCCTTCTCGGCGGTCTCGAGGAGCTGCTCGCCGACACGACGGATCACGGCGGTGTGCTCGGTCGACTCCGGCACCGACGACTCGAGGAGCTCCGCCGTGCCGAGGATGACGTTGAGGTCGTTCCGGAGGTTGTGCCGGAGGAGATTGTCCATCACGACCAGCTGGCGCTCGCGCCGCCGCCGGTCGGTGACGTCCTTGGTGAACCCCGTGATGCGGACGACCTCGCCGTCGTCTTCGATCGGTTCCGCCTGCACCCAGACCCACCGGTTGTAGTTCTCTTCGGGGTTCACCCGGTACTCCATGTCGACCGACGCCCCGGCGGCGATCCGTTCCATCGCCGCTTCGACCGCCGGGACGTCGTCCGGGTGGATCGCGTCGAGAAACCGCTGCGGATCCTCCTCGAGCTCCTCGATCGACCCGCCGTATATCTCCTCGTACGAGGGGTTCACGAACAGCACCTCCGTCCAGTCGGCGTCGAACATCCACAACACGTCGCCCGAGACGGCCGCGATCTCCCGGAGGTGCGAGGCCGTCTCCGCGTGGTCTCGCTCGGCCCGCACCCGGTCGGTGACGTCGCGGGAGCTGACGACGTACCCGTCGAGCGCGTCGTCGGTGAGGTTCGACATGCGGCTCTCCAGCCAGACCCACGAGCCGTCCGCGGTCCGGTGCCGGTACTCGACCGTCTCCTCGGCGAACCCGTCACTCGTTATCGTTCTGTCGAAGGCGCCGCGGGCCGCCTCCCGGTCCTCCGGGTGGACGTACTCGAAGGCGTTCCCGCCGACGAGCTCCTCGGGGGAGAATCCGAGGATCCGTTCCGCGGCCCCGTTGACGTAGGTGAATCGCCCCGCCTCGTCCAGCAGGGCGATCTTGTCCTGCGCCTGGTCGAGCAGGAGGCCGAGCGGCTCGGACCCGTTCATTTCTTCGTGGTCTTTCGCGCGGGAACATAACGGTCACGGCGGTGCGCGCGTCCCGTTTCGCGTCCGACTACGGGAGCCGCCTCAGACGTGCTCCGAGAGGAAGTCGACGACCTCGCGGTACGCCTCGATGCGGTTCTCCAGCTTCGAGAAGCCGTGCCCCTCGTCGTCGAAGATCAGCTTGCGGACCGGGACGCCCTGCTCGCGCGCCTCCTCGACGATCTGCTCGGCCTCGCCCACGGGGACTCGCGGGTCGTTCGCGCCGTGGAGGACGAACAGCGGGGACTCGATCCGCTCGATGTTGTTGATCGGCGAGATAGACTCTAAGAACTCCCGGTCCTCGTCGAGCGAGCCGTACTCGGCCTCGCGGAGCTCGCGGCGCCAGTCGCCGGTGTTCTCCAGGAAGGTGACGAAGTTCGCGATGCCGACGACGTCGACGCCGGCGGCCCACAGATCGGGATACTCGGTGAGCGCGGCGAGCACCATGAAGCCGCCGTAGGAGCCGCCCATGGCGACGACGCGATCGGGGTCGACCTCGGGGTGGTCGTGGAGCCACTCGACGCCGGCCTCGACGTCGGCCACCGAGTCCATCCGCTTCTCCACGTCGTCGAGCGCGGCGTACGCCTTGCCGTACCCCGAGGAGCCGCGGACGTTCGGCTCGAAGACGGCGTAGCCGTTGTTCAGCAGGTACTGCTTCACCGAGGCGAACGAGGGACGACGCTGCGACTCGGGGCCGCCGTGGATATCGACGACGACGGGGTAGCCGCCCTCGGGCGGCTCCGTCTCCGGCACGGAGAAGAACGCGGGGATCTCTCGGCCGTCGAAGGTGGGGTAGTGGACGAGCTCGGGCTCGACGAACGTGTCCGGCGGGATCCCGGCGGTCGAGGCCGCGGTCCAGCGCTCCGTCTCGCCGGTCGTCGCGTCGACGACGTAGGCGTTCGCGTTATGGGTGCTCCCGGTCGCGGTGACCGCGAAGCGGTTCCCGTCCGGCCCGAAGCTCACGCCGCCGGCGACGCCCCTCGGGAGGTCCGGGGCCGGGAAGGGATCGATCCGGTCGGGCTCGACGAGCTCGCCGACCGCGAGCTCAGTGTAGCCGTCGACGTTCTCGGAGTAGACGACGCGCCGGGATTCCTCGTGGACCGCCACGCCGTCGACGTTCCAGCCGTCGTCGCCGCCGGGCTTCTCGGGGGCGTCGTTCGACTCGTCGCTCGCCTCGCCGTCGCCCGCCGCGCGCCCGCCGGCCCCGTCCGCGACCACCGAGAACTCCCCGGTCGCGAGGTCGAGCCGCTCTAAGCGGAGCGTGTCGCTGTCGCGGTCGGTGACGAGGTAGAGGCCCTCGCCGTCCGGCCCCCACTCCGGGCTGCCGTACCGGACGTCGCCCTCGTGGGGGGTGTGGTGGGTCAGGTCGCCGCTCGCGACGTCGAGCGTGTACAGGTCGTGGTCGAACGAGGAGTGTGCCTCGTGAACGATCAGCCGGTCGTCGCTCGGCGACCAGCCCGCGACGGAGAGCCAGCCGTCTCCCTCGTACACCAGCTCGGCGTCGTCGCCGGTCGCGTCGCGCTCTTGGACGTACACGTCGAACACGGACTCGTCGCGACGGTTCGAGGCGAACGCGAAGCGGTCGCCCTCGGAGTCCCAGCCGCCCCAGCGGTGCTTCGCCTCGGGGCGCTCGGTGAGGTCGACGATCTCGCCGGACTCGTAGTTGAGCCGGTACAGCTGCGCGCGCTCGTTACCCCCCTCGTCCATCCCGAAGACGGCCTCGGCGCGCTCGGGCGAGGAGTCGACGAACGAGACCGACTCCTCGAAGAACGTGTGTTGCTCGGGCCATCCCAGCGGCTCGCCGAGCGACCACACCTGTCCGGTGCCGGTCGTGTTCAGCAGGAAGGAGAGCCGACCGTCGGGACCCAGGTCCGCCCCGCCGGCGCTGCGCACGTTGAGGTACCGCTCGATGTCGTACCGGTGCATAGGGTCCGGTTCCGGCCGCGGTGGGAAACAGTTTCGGGTGGCGGGGGAACGGTTCCGGACCGCCTCGGTCCCCGATCCCGGCGCGGCGAGCCCCCGCCGCCCCCGCCGCGATGCCGTGTCTTTTTACCCGGGCCCGCCGTCCGGTCGGCGTATGCGCGTCGCGTTCGTCTCGCTTCTCGCCCCGGGTCACGGCGACACGCCGGCCCGGGAGCGGACGCGACGGGTCGCCCGCGGGCTCGCCGCCCGCGGCCACGAGGTCGTCTGGCTCTGCGCGCGCTGGTGGGGCGGCGACCACGACGTCTTCGAGGAGGAGGGGATCGAGTACCGGTCGGTGACGGCGGACCCGTCGCCGACGGCGTTCGCCGCGCGGCTCCCGCTCGCGCTCCGCCGGGTCGATCCCGACGTCGTCCACGCGGTCAACAGCCCGCCGACGCCGGGGCTCGGCGCGACGGTCGCCGGGACGCTGACGCGGACGCCGGTCGTCGTCGACTGGTGGCGGGACCACCCCGCGGACGCCGCCCGCCGCTACCGGATCCTCGCCCGGAGCGCCGATAGGGTGACGACCCCCTCGCGGACGACGAAGACGCGGGTCCGCGAGCACGGCGCCGACGGCGCCGACGTGCGGGTCGTCCCGGAGAGCGTCGACTTCGACCTCGTCGAGTCGGCCGGCGTCGACGACCGGTTCGACGCGGTGTACGCGCGACGGTTGGACCGCCACGCCAACGTCGAGACGTTCCTGCTCGGGCTCGCGGAGCTCCGCGGGCGCGACTGGACCGCCGCCGTCGTCGGCGACGGCCCCGAGCGCGAGCGGATCGAGGCGACAGCGAGCGACCTCCGGATCGACGACCGGGTGTCGTTCCTCGGCGACCTCCCGCGCCGCGAGCGCGTCGAGCTATTTAAGGGAACCCACGTCGTCGCCGCGACGGCGACCTGGGAGACGTTCGCGACGGAGCTGTTGTGGGCGCTCGCGTGCGGCTGCGTCGCCCTCGTCGAGTACCAGGCGGACTCCAGCGCCCACGAGCTGGTGGAAGGCCGCGAGCGCGGCCGCCTCGTCACGAGCCCGGCCGAGCTCGCGGACGAGTTCGTCGCAGTCGGCGACCTCGAGCGCAAGCCGATCGAGCGCGACTTCGCGAGCTACGACCACGGTGCGGTGTTAGACCGGTACGTCGAGGCGTACCGGGGGCTCCTCGGCGAGTGAGAAAAAACGCCGAACGCCGACTACTCCTCGTCGCCGGTGATCGTCCCGCCGTACTTCATGAAGACGAACGCCAGCCCGAGCGTGCTCACCATCGCGATGAACGTCGCGACGCCGAGCGCGCGGGCGCCCTGCGGGACGAAGACGGCGTTCGAGCCGCCGCCGCCGCCGGTCGACTCGGTCTCGACGTCCCCGCCGACGGCGAGCCCCCCGTGCATGCCCACGGAGGTGTGGGGGACGCAGTGGTAGTGAGTGATGCCGGCGTCCTCCTCGGTCACCTCGTACTCGTAGGTCGCCCCCTCCTCGCCGACCGGGTCGCCGCTGTCGAGGCTCGCCGGGCCGCCGCCCTCGACGGTCTGGACGTTGTGGGCGCCGCCGCTTCCGGTCCACTCCCAAGTGATCGTGGTGCCGGTGTCGACCCACAGCAGGGTCGGGTCGAAGGCGAGCCCGCTGTCGCCCGCGCCGACCTGGACGGTCACCTCGCTCTCGCCGCGGGCGTCCTGGTACGACCCGACGTTCCCGCTGCTGGCCCCGCTCGGCCAGACCGGCTGTTCCTCCTGTGCCGCCGCGGTCCCCGCCGTCGCCGTCGCCGCCCCGGCGGCAGCGGTCGCGCCGCCCGCGGTCCGCATGAACGCGCGCCGGGAGACGTCGTCCGAGCTCATACCACCCGGTTCGTGACGGGTTGTAGTGAATATGTTGATCCGGGCGCGAGCGGCGTCGGCGTCTCGCCCGGCGGCGAGGGCCGGCGGCGAGGACCGACGTGTCGCCGACGGGCGTATAAAAACGGCGCCCGTAACTCCCGCATGAGCTACCCGGTCACCTACTACTGCCCGCACTGCGGGACCCTCGTCGAGCTGGAGCGCGACGGCTACCTCGCGGACAAGGCGGTGACGCCGTACCCCCTCGAGGGCTGGACGTACGTCGCCCCCGCGGAGTCGTTCGAGGACGAAGACGACGTCGACGGCGTGAGGTTCGTCTGCGGCGAGAGCGACGGCGTCGTCTGGGACCCGCGCGACGGGGTGCGCGGGACCGACGTCGGCGGGGACCGCGACGGCGACGGTGACGGCGGCGGGGAGGTCGACGGCGACGACCCCGGCTGCGGCGAGCCGTTCTACCTCTCGTTCGTCCGATACGACGAGGGGCGCGAGGTCGACCCGCGCGCCGAGAGCGAGTTGGTCGAGATCGACCCCGACCCGCGGCCGAGCGGTCCGCGAGGACCGAGCGGACCGAGCGGGATCGGGGACGCCGGCGACTCCGACGGCGGCTTCTGGTAGCGCGACGCCGCGATCCGGTCCTCGACATCAGTCTGTCATTATCGACCGTACAATTATCCCCGTGAGGCGTTACGGGTCAGGCATGCCGGACACCAAATCGGGGCGCGACAAGCAGGCCCGCGACGAGGAGCGTCGACGGATCGAGCGCGACATCTCCGAGGCCCGCGAGCGCGGCGACGAGGCGGAACCGTCGGAGAACGGTCCGCCGACGTGCTACCGACGCGGCTGCGACGAACCCGCCGCGTTCGAGGTCACCGAGCGGTATCAGGAGGACACCGGAACGGGCGCCGTCGAGGCGACCGCCCTCCTCTGCGTGGACCACACGGTCGCGGAGGGCCCGGCCAATCTCGACAGCGCGTACGAGGGGTACGTCTTCCGCGTCGAACCGGTCTCGACCGGGGACGGGGACTGATCTGCGTAGTCGACGACGACCGATCTGCGTAGTCGACGGCAACTGACCGATGCGGAGGGCGGCGTCGCCCGATGAGCGACGCCAACAGACAAACCCCTTAACCGGGGAGCGAAACGTATCGAGTATGGAAAGCATCAACCGGACCGCGATCGAGCTCGTCGACGAGGCGCTCGACTTCGCCGGCGAGCTCGACGTCGTCGGCTACGAGCTGGAGAACGGCGCCACGGTCGTCGACTTCGGGATCGACGCCGCCGGCGGCGTCGAGGCGGGGCTGCTGCTCGCCGAGATCCAGACCGCCGGCCTCGCGAACCTCCGCACCCGAATGGGCGAGGTCGCCGGCGCGCCCCGCCAGTACGTGGAGCTGTCGACGGACCACCCCGCGATCGCCCTGCTCTGCTCGCAGAAGGCCGGCTGGGAGCTCGGCTTCGAGTCCGGCTACGAGGGGCTCGGCTCCGGCCCCGCCCGCGCGCTCGTCGGGCAGGAGGCGGAGTTCGAGCGCGTCGGCTACTACGACTCCTCGGAGTTCGCCACGCTCGCGGTGGAGTCGACCGAGCTCCCGACGGAGGAGGTCGCCGAGCACGTCGCCGACCTCGCCGAGGTCGACGCCGAGGGCGTCTTCCTCCCGGCGTACGCGACCGGCTCGACCGCCGGCTCCGTCGCCACCGCGGCCCGCGCCGCGGAGCTCGCCGTCTTCCGCCTGCTGGAGCTCGGCTACGAGCCGACCGACGTGCTCCACGCCTCGGGGTCCGCGCCGATGGCCCCCGTGACCCGCGACGAGGACCTCGCGATGGGGCGGACGAACGACGCCCTCGCGTACGGCGGCGAGGTCCACCTCCAGGTCGCTCGCGACGACGACCGCTTCGACCAGATCGTCTCGACCGCCCGCGAGGAGTACGGCACCCCCTTCGTCGAGGTGTTCGAGGAGGCGGACTGGGACTTCTACGAGGTCGACGAGCGCGTCTTCGCGCCCGCGAAAGTCACCGTCGACGTCGTCGACGGTCCCGTCTACGCCGTCGGCGAGACGGACGAGGAGCTGCTCGCCGAGTCGTTCGACTACCGCTGACCCGGTCGGTTCGATGCGACTCAAGCCCGTCCCCGATCCCCCGGCCGCCGTCAACGACCTCCGCGAGCTTCAGCGGGCGGTGCCGCTCGTTCCCGGGAGCACCGACGACTGTTGCGCTCGCCTCCGCGACCGCTGTGACCTCCCCGACCGTCAGACCGCGAACGACTGGCTCGCGTTCCTCCGCGCGCTCGGACTCGTCCGGGAGACGCCGCGCGGCTTCGTGCGCGCCGACGCGGAGCCGACGCCCGAACTGGTCCGCGAGAGGCTCCGCGAGGGCGTCCTGCTCGTTCCGGAGACGCTCGCGGCGCTCCGGAAGGTGACGCCCGAAGACCCGCTTACACCCGACGCGCTGTTCGAGGCGACCCGCGAGTCGGTCCCGCGGCACGACCGCGCCCGCGACCCGGAGTGGGAGGCGACGTGGCGCGACCGCGCGGCCCGGCTGCTGGCGTGGCTCGCCCTCGTCGACCTCGCGGAGCGCGTCGACGGGGACGGAACCGGTGGGACCGAGGCGTCGCCCGCCTACGTCGCCGGCGACGCGGCCGAGATCGGCACCTGAGCGCGTCCCGCTCCGAATCGGCGAGAACGGCCCGCAACAAGCCTTTTACTCGGCGCCGGAGAGGGTGTTCGCATGGGACGATTCGACCGGCGGGAGTCGCCGCTGTCGGTCACGTACGAGCCGACGAGCGTGAAGGACCTGCTCGTGGAGATGAAAGACACCGCGGAGCTGCTGATCGACCTGTCGTACTCGGCGGTGCTCCACGGGAGCCCGACGATCGCCGAGGAGGTCGTCGAGCTGGAACACCGAATGGACGTCCTCCAGATGCGCGCGCGGATGAGCCTCATGCTCGCGGCCCGGAGCCCCGACGAGGCCGAGACGCTCGCCCCGGTGCTCGGCGTGATCGGCGCGGCCGACAAGATCTCCGACGCCGCGGGCGACATCGCGAAGATCGTCACCGAGGAGATCGGGCTCCCCGACGCGATGCGCGGCGCGCTCACCGGGGGCGTCGAGACGCTCGTCCGCGGCGCCGTCGCGCCGGACTCCGGCTACGCCGGTCGCACGCTCAAGGACATCGACCTGGAGTCGAAGACGGGGGTCCGCGTCATCGCGATCCGGCGCGACGACGACTGGATCCTCAACCCCGGGCCGAAGACGCGGCTCGAGGCCGGCGACGTGGCGCTCCTTCGCGGCCCGGAGACGGGCGTCGCCGAGGCGTATCCCGAGCTGGCGGGCGAGCCGTTCGAGCCGGAGGAGCCGGTCGAGCCCGCGATCGACGACTTGGAGCGCGCGGTCGACTCCATCGTGCTGATGAAGAACCTCTCCGAGCTCGCAGTCGACCTGGCGTACGGCTCGATCCTGTTCAACAACGAGGAGCTCGCGGAGGAGGTGTCCAACCTCGAGATCGAGGTCGACGCGCTCCAGTCACGGTTCGAGGCGTGGACGCTCCGCGCCGCGCGGGAGGCCGACGACCCCGTCTCGCTCCGCGGGCTGATCCACCTCGGCGTCGCCACCGAGGAGATATCGGACGCCGCCTTGGAGATCACCGAGGGCGTCGCGCGCGACCTCGGCGTCCACCCGGTCGTGGAGATGGCGGTCCAGGAGTCCGACGAGATCATCACGCGGACCGTGATCCGGGAGGGGAGCGACCTGGCGGGCGCGAGCGTCGAGAACGGGATCCCGACGACCGACGTCTCCACGAGCGTGATCGCGATCCGCCGCCCCGACGAGGGGTGGCTGATCGGGCACGACATCGACACCGTCCTGCGCCCCGGCGACGCCGTCATCTCGAAGGGAACCCGCACCTCCGCCGAGGAGTTCGAGGCGCTCGCGTCGTGACCGCCTCGTCGGCCGCGGACCCCGAGGGCCTCGCCCGCGCCTACTACGAGGCGCTCGACGCCGGCGACTACGAGCGGCTTCGAGAGCTGCTCGCCCCCGATTTCGTCCAGCGGCGCCCGGACCGCACCTTCGAGGGCCGCGACCGCTTCGTGGCGTTCATGCGCGACGAGCGGCCGATGACGGACACGACCCACGCCGTCGACGCGGTGTACCCGGCGGGCCCCGGCGTCGCGGTCCGCGGGCGGCTGCTGGACGCCGACGGCGACGAGGTGTTCGCGTTCGTCGACGTCTTCGACGTCGCTGACGGGCGGCTGGCGGCACTGGAGACGTACGCCGCCGACGGGGCGGAGTAATCCGGCTCCGGCCTCACTCCCGTATCCGGTCGACGTCCGCGACGAACGCCCGGAGCGCCTCGCGCGTCACGTGCGGCATGCAGACGACGCGGAGCTCGCCCGCGGCCGTCCGCGACACCTTCCAGCCGGCCTCCCGGAGCGCGTCGAACTCGGCCTCGGGGAGCGCCGCGGCGACGAGCGGGAGCGTTGGCTCGACCACGTCGTAGCCGCGCTCGGCGAGGGCGTCGGCGAGCCACGCGGCGTTCCCGGTCGCCCGCTCGGTCGCCTCGCGGTAGCCGTCGGGCCACAGCGCCTCCACCGCGGCGACCGCGCCGGCGACGCCCGCGCCGCTCCGCGTGCCCGTCAGGGTCGCCTGCGACCGCGTCTCCAGGTACGGCGTGTCGACCGCGAGCGCGTCGAGCGCGGCCGGCTCGCGGGCGAGGAGCCCGCCGGCGGGAACGGGCGCCCGTCCGAACTTGTGGGGGTCGATCGTCAGCGTGTCGACCGGGGCGTCGCCGAACGACCACGCGCGGTCCGTGAACGGGAGGAGGAACCCGCCCCACGCGGCGTCGACGTGCATCAGCGCGCCGGCGTCGTGGGCGATCTCGGTCAGCGCCGGGATCGGGTCGACGCGCCCGTACTCCGTGCTGCCGGCGACGCCGACGACCAGGGCGGTGGCGTCGTCGACGGCGGCGGCGGCCGCGTCGATCCGGGCCCGGTAGTCGCCGTCGACGGGGAGCGTCCGGAGCCCGACGTCGAGCAGCTCCGCGGCCTTGTGAAACGAGAAGTGGCCGCTCTCGGGGACGACGACGTTGACGTCGCTCGCGTCGTGGCGGTTCCGGGCGGACCGGAGCGCCTGCACGTTCGCCTCGGTCCCGCCGGATGTGACGTAGCCGGCCGCGTCGGTCGGCGACGGGTGGTCCGCGAGGGTCGCGAGCAGCTCGACCGCGCGCTCCTCCAGCGACGCGACCGCCTCGTAGGTGGCCGGGTCGCCGGGGTTCGTCGCGAGGTAGCGCTCGGCCGCCGCCCGGGCCGCGGGGTGCGGTTCGGTACACATCGAGGAGAGCACCCGGTCGAACGACTGCGGCTCGAGCCCCTGCATTCGACGGAACGTCGCCGCGGAGGGTCTTACCCGTTCCGCTCTCGGGTCTCGCGGCCGCCCGACGGCGGACCGCGGTCCGATGCCGCCGGACGGGGAGATCGCGGCCCGCGACCGCCGGAGGACCGGCCGCGTCAGCGCACCGAGTCGAGGAGGAGCCGCTGTTCGGTCCGCTTCACCTCGTGTTGTACGTCGCGGACGGCGTCGATGTTCGCGGAGATGGAGGAGACGCCCTCCTCGACGAGGAAGTCGACCATCTCCGACTTGGAGCCGGCCTGCCCGCAGATGCTCGTGTCGACGCCGAGCTCGCGGCACGTCTCGATCGTGTCGCCGATCAGCTGGAGCACCGCGGGGTGGAGCTCGTCGAACCGGCCGGCGACGTGCTCGTTGTTGCGGTCGACCGCCAGCGTGTACTGCGTGAGGTCGTTGGTGCCGAAGGAGGCGAAGTCGATCCCGGCGTTCGCCAGCTCCTCGATCTGCAGCGCGCTCGCGGGCGTCTCGATCATCACGCCCCAGCGGTGCGTCTCGGGGTCGATGCCGGCGTCGCGCATGTGGCCCGTGATCGCTTCGACGTCGGCCGCGTCGTTGACGAGAGGGAACATCACCTCAAGGTTGTCGTACCCCATGTCGAAGAGCCGCGCGAACGCCGCGAGCTCCTGCCGGAACGGGTCGGGCTTGTCGAGGCTGCGCCGGATCCCGCGCCAGCCGAGCATCGGGTTGTGCTCGTTCGGCTCGCCCTCGCCGCCCTCCAGCTCGCGGAACTCGTCGGTGGGCGCGTCGATGGTGCGCACGCGGACCGGCCGCGGGTAGAACTCGTCGGCGACGCGGCGAACGCCCTCGATCAGCTCGTCCTGATACGCGCGGGCGCCGTGGTCGGCGATGTACTTCTCGGGCGTCTTCCCGAGCGAGAGCACCATGTGCTCGATCCGGAGGAGCCCGACCCCGTCGGCGCCCGTCGCGGCCGCGCGCTCGGCCGCCTCGGGGATCGAGACGTTCACCTTCACCTCCGTCGCCGTCATCGGCTTCACCGGCGTCTCGGGGCGGGCCGCCTCCACGGGCTCGAACTCCTCGCCGGACTCGGCCTCGGCGTCGGCCCCGGCGCGCACGGTCCCCTTGTCCCCGTCGAGGGTGACCTGCTGGCCGTCCTCGAGCAGCCGCGTCCCGTTCCCGGTGCCGACGACGGCCGGGACGCCGAGCTCGCGGGAGATGATCGCGGCGTGGCTCGTCATCCCGCCCTCGTCGGTGACGATCCCCGCGGCGCGTTTCATCGCCGGGACCATGTCCGGCATCGTCATCTCCGTGACCATCACGTCGCCCTCCTGGACCTGGTCGAGGTGGTCGAGCTTGTGGACGATCCGGACCGCCCCGGAGACGACCCCCGGACTGGCGCCGAGCCCGTCGACGAGGACGTCCTCGTCCGACCCGGCGGTTCCGCCGTTGGCCGCGCCGGGCTGGCCAGACGCCGCGTCCCCGGCGGTGGACTTTCTCGGTGTCTCGCCGCCGGTTCCGCCCGCATCCGCGTCGCCCTCGTCGCCCTCGTCGCCCTCGTCGCCCGCGTCCTCCTGAATCGTCGTGATCGGGCGCGACTGGAGCATGTAGATCTCGCCCTCGCGGATCGCCCACTCGACGTCTTGAGGGGTCCCGTAGTGGTCCTCGACGCGCTCGCCGAGCGCGACCAGCTCCTCGATCTCCGCGTCGGAGAGGACCCGCGCGGTGCGGCGCTCCTCGTCGACGTCGAGCTGGACGGTCTCGCCCGTCTCGTCGTCTTTCACCATCTCCACCTTCTTGTCCGCGACAGTGACATTTTCGACGGCGCCGCGTTCGCGGTCGTACACGTAGTTGTCGGGCGAGACCGTGCCGGAGACGACCGCCTCGCCGAGCCCCCACGCGGCCTCGATGGTGATCTGCGGATCACCGGTCGAGGGGTGGCTGGTGAACATCACGCCGGACTTCTCGGCGTCGACCATCCGCTGGACGACGACCGCGATGTCGACGTCGGCGTGCGGGAACCCGCGTTGCTGGCGGTAGTAGATCGCCCGCTGGGTGAACAGCGACGCCCAACACTCCTTCACCCGGCGCAGCAGGTCGTCCTCGCGGACGTTGAGGAACGTCTCCTGCTGGCCGGCGAACGAAGAGTCCGGGAGGTCCTCGGCCGTCGCGGAGGAGCGCACGGCGACGAACGCCTCGTCGTCCCCGTCGCCCATCGAGCGGTACCGTTCCAGGATCTCCTCGCGGACCTCCTCGGGGAACGGCGTCTCCAGGATCAGCTCTTCGGCGCGCTCCTCGGCCGCGCGGAGCGCGGCGGAGTCCTCGGGGTCGACGTCGACGGCCGAGAACAGCTCCTCGTCGATCCCCGCCTCCTCGATGAAGGTCCGGTACGTGCCCGCGGTGACGGCGAATCCCGGGGGAACCGGGAGTCCGGCACCGATGAGTTCACCGAGCGAAGCGGCCTTCCCGCCGACGGTCCCGACGTCGTCGGCGTCGACGTCCTCCAGCCAGAGTACTGCCATTCGTGTACCCGGAGGATCCGCGAGCCGACCTATGAAGCTTCCGGCCGAAGAAACGGTGAATAAAAGATTACTCAGTCGCGAGTTACGGGCGGGCCGAGGGGCGCGGCCGGAACCGGACGTCGCAGTCGCTTAATGGATCAAACGCGGGAAGCGGGTCGCAGAGCGCGCCGAAGAGTCGGTCGCAGAGCGCGAACGTGGGGAGAGGGCCGAAGCAGTCAGGGAACGACGAACCGTCTGTCGGTTCGTACCCCGTCATTCATTCCCGTCTATCCTATACTTACCTCCCAACAGGGGAATCAGCCCCAGTAACGTGTTACAGGTGTTGTAACACCACTCTCCGGACGGTCAGTCGTCGACGAGCCGCTCGCGCTCCGCGCGGAGGAGCCGCTCCCAGACGCCGAACAGCCGGCTGTTCAGGCCGTATCGGTCGTTCACCCGGCGGACCCACGCGTCGTCGGCGAACAGGAGGCGTTGGAACCGACGGACGCGCGGCGAGAGCGACGCCCGGTCGCCGGCGTAGTAGGACAGCGACTCCTCGCGGGTCCGCTCAACGAGGGCGGACGGGACGTCGACCCCGTCGGCCGCGGCGGCGTGGACGAACCACTCCAGATGTAACAGCGCGTCGGCGAGGAGAAAGCGGTCGCGGAACCCCGAGACGCGAGCGAGCGCCGGCCGGCCGTCGATCGTCACGTCCCGAGGGCGGGAGAACCGCGGGGCGGTCACCGTCACGCCGGCGGCTCCCGCGACCGCGGCGGCGACGCGTCGGAGGCGCCAGTCGCCGTACCGCACCGGCGCGAGGAGCGCGAGCTCGTACCACGTCGGCAGCCACTCGCAGTAGGGCTCGGAGAAGGCGCCGTCGGCGAGCAGCGTCGCCGCGACCGACCGCGCCTCGGCGGGCGACAGCGTCGCGTGGTCGGTCCGGAGCCGGTCGACGACCCGCGTGCCGTCGATCGCGTCGACACCGGCGAGCCCCATGCCGTCGGCGACGTGCCGGGTGTACGCGCGGCTCGCCGCGTACCAGTCCGCGAAGTCGGCGGGGCCCGTCAGCCGGAGGAGTCGGAGGACCGTGATGCCTCGGCTACGTCCGCGGCCGACAAAACCGCTCCGCTCAACGCTCTGGAGTACGACCGAGTTCGGCCTCACCGGCGTCGGCGTCGCCGGAGTCGTCCGAGAGCGTCGCGTCGAGCCCCCACTCGTCGGCGCGCTCGGCCGCCTCCTCCCGCGCCTGCTCGCGTATCGCCTCGATCCGGTCGTCGTCCGCGAGGAACGCCGCGACGGCGTCGGCGTCGTCCGCCTCCGGGTCGGTCAGCCGCTCGTCGGGCGCCCGCTCGCGGGTGCGGTCGGCGAGCGACGGGTCGTCCGCGAGTTCCGTCGCCGCCGCGCCCGGCGCGACGCGGAGCGCGTCCGTCTCGTGGGCCGCGTCGAGTCCGCCGTCGTCGACCGCGTACAGCTCGACGCGGTACGGGCCGGGCACCGCGAGCTCGGCGAGCGCGTCGGGGCCGCCGCTGTCGCTCACCGTGTTGTACGCGAGCACGGGAACCCCGTCCGCGAAGGTGAGGACGCCGCGCGCGTCCCCCTCCAACAGGAGCGTCTCCTGCGGGACGAGCGTCGCGTAGCCGGTCAGCTCGCGGTCCAGCGCCCGCGAGAGCGTCGTGGCCACGTCGGAGACGACCCGCGATCGGAGGAGGGTCCCGCGGGGGATCCGGAGCTCCGGCGCGTCGCTCGATTCCCCCCTCCCGTCTCCCCTCGGTTCCGCCGACTCTCCCGTCCCGTCTGCGGAACCCGTCATGGCGTGTCCGGCACGACCGCGCTCCGGAACCGGTCGGCGACCGCGTCGCCGTCGCCGTCGCGCACGTCGAGCCGGGCCGCCGCCCGTCGGTAGCCGGCCGCCGCGTCGCTCTCCGGCGCGTGCGCGAGGAGGGGTTCGCCGGCTCGACGCGCCGCCCTGACCACGTCGCTGTCGGGGACGCGTGCGAGCACCGGCCCGCCGAAGTGGCGCTCGGCCTGCTCGGCCACGTCCGCGGCATCGTCCCGGACCTTGTTGAACAGGACGCCCGCCGTCTCGGTGCCGTACGAGCGGGCGTACTCCTGTACCTTCAGCCCGTCAGAGAGCGCGGGGATCGTCGGTTCGACGACGACGACGACCCGATCCGCGAGGACGACGGGGAGGACCGCCGACTTGGAGCCGAGCGCGGCCGGCGAGTCGAGCAGGAGCACGTCGGTGTCGCTCGCGAGCTCGGCGACGACGTCCCGGAGCCGTCCCGGCTCGGCTGCCTCGAACCCCGCGAGCGACGTGCCGCAGGGGACGACCGAGAGCCCGAACCGGTCGTACGTCGCCTCCGCGACGTCGGTCGCGGTCCCCTCGACGAGTAAGTCGTGGAGGGTGACCGCCGCGTCGTCGAGCCCGGCGTGAAAGAGGAGGTTCGCCATCCCCGTGTCGGCGTCGACGACGGTGACGTCGTGCTCGTCGGCCAACGCCATCCCGAGCGCGAGCGTGCTCGTCGTCTTGCCCGTGCCGCCCTTCCCGCTGGCGACCGCGAACGCCTCGACCATGCGCACACCTGTCCGGTCGCTCGGCTAAAGCCTGTCCATCGCGAATCCCACCCATCGCGGGCGTGAGGGAGCGCGGCTACGGCCGACTCCACCGCACAGCGTTTTGCCGTTCGGCGCCAAACGGCGACCATGCCGACCGTCATCGACGCCGACGCGTTCCGCGACCGGATCGACGAACGCCGCCGCGGCGAGCGGTCCTTCGCCCTCGTCGACACGCGGCCGGACGAGAGCTACGAGAGCTGGCGGATCGCCGACTCGGTCCACTACTTCTACAAGCCGTTTCACGAGTTCGACGCCGACGACTTCGCGGCCGAGACCGGGGTCGGCCCCGACGACGCCGTCGTCACGGTCTGCGCGAAGGGGAAGGCCTCGCTCGACTTCGCCGAGGAGCTCGAAGCGGCGGGGTACGACGACGTGACGGTCGTCGCGGACGGGATGCGCGGCTGGTCGGGCGTGTACGACCGGACGGCAGTTCCGCTTCCCGATGCCGGAGACGACCCCCTCGACGTCGTCCAGATCCAGCGGCGCGCGAAGGGGTGTCTGGGGTATCTCGTGGTGGGCGGGCGCTCGGCCGAGGAGAAGGCCGCTTCCGACGGCTCCGACCGCGTCGCCGTCGCCGATCCCGATGGCTCCGACCGCGTCGCCATCGCCGTCGACGTCTCCCGTCACGGCGACGAGTGGCGGGAGGCGGCCGCCGAGCGCGGCGCGTCGATCGCGGCGGTCCTCGACACGCACGTCCACGCCGACCACCTCTCCGGCGGTCGGGACCTCGCCGACGATATCGGCGTCCCCTACTACCTCCCGGCGGCGGCCGCAGAGCGCGACGTGGCGTACGACTTCGAGCCGCTCGGGCGCAACGAGACGCTTGACGTCGGCGGCGCCGACGTGAAGGCGCTCGCGACCCCCGGCCACACCTCTGACATGGCGAGCTACCTCGTCGGTCGGTCGGCGGTGCTCACCGGCGACGCGCTGTTCACCGACAGCGTCGGCCGGACGGAGCTACAGTTCGGGGACGCCGACGATAGCGCGAAAGAGACGCCGGACGGTTCCGCGGACGCGGCGGACGCGACGCACGGCGCGACACAGCTGTACGACTCGCTCCACGGGACGCTGCTCGCGGAGCCCGACGACGTCGTCGTCTGCCCGGGCCACTTCGCGGTCGGGAACGACGGAACGACCGGTGACGTCGTGCCCGGCGAGCCGGTGACGACGACGGTGGGCGCGGTGCGCCGAAAGCTGGAGGTGCTCGGACTCGACCGCGAGGCGTTCGTGGAGCGGATCACGGCGACGCTGCCTGAGAAGCCGCCGAACTACGAGTCCGTCATCGCGGCGAACCGCGGGGTCGAGTCGCCGCCGGACGAGACCGCGGCGATCGAGTTAGAGCTCGGACCGAACCGGTGTGCGGCGGACGCGGGCGGGGAGTCGACGGCGGACGACTAAACCACCGGTTATCGGTCACCCGCCGTCCGGCCGGTTCGCGATCCGGGCCGCGAGCTCCCGCGCGGCGTCGACGTGATCGTCGGCCTCCGGGTCGCCGGTCCCGTCGACTTCCGCGAGCAGCGTCCGGATCTCCGCGGCTCGTCGGACGACGGTCGCGTCGTCGACCTCGCCGTCGGCGATCTCCGCGGCCAGCGCCTGGGCCTCGCCGAGTCGCCAGCCGGCCTCGCGCTCCATCGGGCGCTCCTCGGTGGCCGCGAGGTGGTCGCGTAACGCCGCGACCGGATCGGACTCGTCGCTCACGGTCGCGTCACTCGTCGTGGATGAAGACGAGCCGCTTCGTCTCTGTGTTACACAGACAGAGGTCGATCCCGTCCCTGGTGGCGCCGATCTGCTGCCAGCCGTGGTCGCTGACGAACAGCGTCTGGAACACGCCGCGGTCGCAGTCCGGGTTCGGGCACCCGACGCCGGCGGCGTTCTTGTAAACGGTCGTCCCCCCGCCGGAGCTCTGACGCACCAGCCCGTCGCGCAGCGAGCGGAACTCCTCGGCAGACATCGGTCCGTCCGTGTCTTCGTCTCCCATGTCTTCGCGTTCGCGGGCCACAATATATAAACCGGCGGTCCGTGACAGTCCGTGCCAGGATCGAGCGGCGATGGATCGGAAGAGCCGGGCGAATTCGCGAGTCAGTCCTCCCCGCGCTTCACGGCGTCCGCGTACGCGTCCGCGAGCCGAGTCGGCTCGGGGAGCTTGTACCCCGCGCACAGCGCGTCGACCAGCTCGACGGTCGTCTCGGCCGAGACTCGGTGTCCGGGGCTCACGTACAGGGGATTCACGCGGCGGCTGTTCGGGTACTGCCGCGACTGGAAGGCGTGGCCGATGACCAGGGACTCACCGGGGTCCGCCGTCTCGATCGAGTCGTCGGCGCGGATCGGCGTCCGCCACCCCTCGGGTCGCTCGTCGGTCGGATCGTCGGGCTCGCCGCACAGCAGGCTCTTCGCGACGCCGACGCTCGGGACGTCGAGCAGGACGCCGACGTGGGTCGCGATGCCGGCCTCCCGGAAGTGGATCCGGCCGGAGCCGTCACAGACCAACAGGTCCGGCTCGGCCTCCAGTGCGTCGAGCGCGGCCAGCATCGGCTCCCCCTCGCGGAACGCGAGGAGGCCCGGAACGTACGGGATCGAGAGCGGCGTGGTCGCGCTCGCGTACTCGATCACGACCCCGTCGCGGACCGCGACCGCAGCGGAGACCGCCCTGTCCTCGCCGTCGTCGGGGGTCAGGAACGCCTGATCGACGCCGACCACGACCGGTGCGTCGGGGTCGCCGACGTCTCGGTGCGTACCCGGGAGCGTCTCTTGGTGCGCGTCCGGGAGCCCGTCGGTCAGATCCGCGGGGTCGTCGATCGCCACCGCGGCCGGGTCGAGGCCGTGATCGTCCGCGAACGTCGCCGTCGCGGCCAGCTCGCGCTGGAGCGACTCCATCTCGGCTCGAGAGAGGACGGGATCCGGGAGGAACTCCGGGCGCGCGACGGCCCCCGGGTCGACCGGGGGCGACCGCACCGAATCCGGCGGCGACATTTAATAGCGCCCGCCCGGTCCGCCCGGTCCGCCCGGACCGCGCGGGCCGCGCACGCCACCCATCTGCATCCCGCCGGGACCGCCCGCGGACCGCGCGAGGCTCTCGTTGCGCTTCCCGAACGCGAGCCCGATCGCGAAGCCGATCAGGTGCGCGAGGTGGGCGATGCCGCCGACGCCGCCCGTCCCGGTCTGGATCACGAGCACCGCCGAGATCAGCGCGATCCCCCACGTGAGGTACTTGATCTTCATCGGGATGACGAAGAACAGCAGCACCTGCATGTTCGGCCGCCAGACGGTGAGCACGCCGAGGATCGCGAAGCCGGCGCCGCTGGCCCCGAGCACGCCCGTCGTCGGCGCGTTCGTCGCGACCGCGAACAGGACGTGGCCGAGGCCGGCGAGGATCCCCGCGCCGAAGAAGAACGCGACGAACTTCTTCGATCCGACCGCGCGTTCGACGAGGGGACCGAAGAACAGGATCACGATGCTGTTGCCGATGATGTGGAACAGCTGGAGTCGAGAGTGCGAGAGCACGGAGGTGAACCAGGTCCAGACGTTGCCGATCGCGTCCGACCGGAGGACGAAGATCTGGCTGTGGGCGGCCTCGCCGAGCGTGAGCGTCACGGCCCACTGCGCGAGGAACGTGACCCACATCGCCGCCAGCAGGGCGTACGTCGCGTTGCCGCGGACGTAGCTCACGAGCCCGCCCGTGCTCGTCTCGCGGTCGATGCGGCGCTTGACGCGGTCCGCGACGCCCGCGGACTCGCCGCCGGAGGCGCCCGATCCGCCCGCCTCGACGCTCTCGTCGAAGCCGCTGTCGAACACGCCGCCGGGGTCGTTCCACTGCGAGAGCCCCGGGCAGTCGTGGTTCTCCGGCAGACGGTGCTCGGCGCAGAACGTCTGGCCGCACCGCTTACACTGGTACGGGAGGTTCTCGTACTCCCCACAGACGTCGCACGTCGCCATTACCGCCCCTTACGTGGGCGCTCCTAAAGCGGTTTGGCTCTCTGACTCGGTATGTGGGATAGCAGTTGATGGGTACGGTGATATATTATAAGTGCAGAACGGAGTTCGATCGGGTAGCGCCGACGTAGCACCGGCTGTTCGCGTATAATTCGGAATTTACGCGGCGAACACTCGCAAAGCCCCAGCCGCTCGGCCGAATGAGATCGGTGACTCGACGCTGAACACCTCCAAAGCCCCAGCCGCGAGGACGGCGCACGCTCGCTGCGCTCCTCGTCACTCGCTGGGCTCGTTCCTGCGGTGCTTGCGTCGCCTGCCCCGTCCTCGCGGCTGCCCCTTTGAATTCCGCCCGACCGCAACCGCCCCGCACCTCACGCCTCCCCAGCCTCGTCGCTGACGCCGCCGGCGCCAGCGACTCCCTCGCGCGGGCGGTTCGCGCCGCTTCGCGGCGCTCACCGGCGCACGCCACCGCGGTCTATTTATAAATAGCTCACCCGTCCGTCTCGCCCTCCCGCAGCCCGTCGACGAGCCGGCGGAGCGTCGCGAGCGGGTACTGCCCGGGCGCGGTCGCGTTCGCGGGGTCGACGGGCGCATAGCCGATCTTCGAGCCGTAGAGGGGGGTGACGGCGCGGGTGTGGCGCCCGGGCTCGCCCATGCACATCGTCGCGACGCGGTGGCCGGCCGCGGTCGCCTCGTGGGTCGCTTCGAGCATCGCGAGCGCGTCCCGAGGGGCGGTCGCGGTCGTCGCCAGCTTCCCCACGTCGCCCTCGCTCACCGCGTCGGCGAGCAGGTCGACGAGCGCGGCGGGCTCGGGCGTCGACTCGAAGTCGTGGACCGAGACGACGACGCTGACGTCCTCCTCGCGGGCCGTGTCGCGGAGCGCGATCGCGTGTGCCTGCTCGCCCTCGGGCGCGTTCCCGCGGAGGGCGGCGAGCTCGACGTCGACCGCGGCGACCGCGTCGTGTCCGAGCGCGGTCGAGAGCGCGTCGTACCGACCCAAGTCCTCGGCCTCGCCGCCCTCCCACGACGCGCGGTTCGTGACGAGGAGCGGGAGCTCCCCGTCGTAGGCGTCGAGCTGGGCGAGCGGGGCGTCCGCGAGGTCCATCCGGAACTCCGCGGCGTCGGCGTGCTCGCGCGCGCGCGGCTCCTCCGAGAGGTCGGCCGTGCTCGCGGTCAGGACGAACTCCTCGAACATACCCGGGGGTTCCGGGGGCGGGGACTTATGTGTGTGCGTCCGTGGCGAAGCGGGTCACGCAGATCCCGCGAGTAAAAAGGCGGCGCGGCTCAGGCGACGAGGCCGTCCTCGGCCTCTAACAGCTCGTGGTACCGGTTCCGGATGGTGACCTCGCTGATGTCGGCGACCTCCGAGACGGCGGCCTGCGTCGTCTTCTCGTTGGTGAGGAGCGCGGCGGCGTAGACGGCGGCCGCGGCGAGGCCCACGGGCGACTTACCCGAGTGGACGCCCTTCTCCTTGGCGTTGCGCAGGAGGCTCTTCGCGCGCATCTCGGACTCCTCGGAGAGCTCCAGGTCGGAGGCGAACCGGGGGACGTACTGCTCGGGGTCCGCCGGCTTCACTTCCAGCTTGAGCTCGCGGACGACGTAGCGGTACGTCCGGGCGATCTCGGCCTTCTCGACGCGAGAGACGTCGGCGATCTCGTCGAGCGAGCGCGGGACGCCGGCCATCCGCGCGGCGGCGTACACGCAGGAGGTGGAGACGCCCTCGATGGAGCGGCCGGGGAGGAGGTCCTCGTCGAGCGCGCGGCGGTAGATGACGGAGGCGGTCTCGCGGACGTTGTCCGGGAGCCCCTGCGCGCTGGCCATGCGGTCGATCTCGCCGAGCGCCTGCTTCAGGTTGCGCTCCTTGGAGTCGCGGGTGCGGAACCGCTCGTTCCACTTGCGGAGCCGCTGCATCTTCTGGCGCTGGCGCGCGCCGAGCGACCGGCCGTACGCGTCCTTGTCGCGCCAGTCGATGTTCGTCGAGAGCCCCTTGTCGTGCATCGTGTTGGTCGTCGGGGCGCCGACGCGGCTCTTCTCGTCCTTCTCGCGGGAGTCGAAGGCGCGCCACTCCGGCCCGCGGTCGACCGAGTCGGCCTCGACGACGAGCCCGCAGTCGGCGCAGACGCTCTCGCCGTGCTCCTCGTCGTTGATGACGTTCCCGTCGCACTCCGGACAGCTGAGCGTCTCGTCGGTTCGTTCCGATTCCTCCTCGTCGGTCTCCGTTCGGGAGCGACTCCCCCGCGTGTGTAATCGTTCACTCATGGCTAAACCCCCTCTCGGTAACTGAACACGGTCCGAGAGCGATCTTACCCGATAGACGGCGGAACCGAACTTAAAACGACCGGAACGTGTCGCCGGAAACCCGACGAAAGGACACGATCTATCACGGGTTTTCGGCGAGTGACACGATCCCCGAACCGAGCCGGCTCAACCCGACCCGGACCAACTCGGTTCGACCCAACCCGACACGGCCCGACTGCCGCCCGGACGACCGCCGACCCTCCACCGACCGAAACGCTTGGGCCGCCGGCGTCCGGAGAGCGAATCGATGACCGCTCCCCGCGTCGTCTCGCTGGCTCCGAGCGCGACCGCGACGGTGACCGCCCTGGGCGCCGCCGAGACCCTCGTCGGCGTCACCGCCCACTGCGACCCGCCGGCCGACGCCGGATCGGTGCACTCCGAGTCGGCGTACGCCGAACCGGCGCGCGACGGCGAGATCCCGGCGACCGTCGGCGGCTGGCTCAACCCGGACCTCGACCGCGTCGCCGACCTGGACCCGGACGTCGTTCTCACGAGCGACGGCCTCCAAGACGACCTCGCCGAGGACTGCCGCGAGCGCGGGTTCGACGTCCGGCATCGCGAGCCCGCCACCCTCGACGAGGCGGTCGAGACGTTCGTCGCCCGCGGCGCCGACGTGGATCGACCGGAGGCAGGGGAGCGGCTCGCCGAGGAGTCCCGCGAGCGGCTCGACCGGGTCGCCGAGGCGGTGGCGGACCGCCCGCGCCCGACGGTCTACTGCGAGGAGTGGTCGGACCCGCCGATGGCCGCCGGCAACTGGGTGCCCGACGCCGTGCGCGCCGCCGGCGGTCGCTACCCCTTCGTCGACCCCGGCGAGCGCTCCCGCGAGGTCGACCCCGCGAGCGTCGAGGCGGCCGACCCCGACCACCTGGTCGTTCACGTCTGCGGGCGCGG
Source organism: Halorubrum depositum (assembly GCF_007671725.1). Classification (NCBI taxonomy): domain Archaea; kingdom Methanobacteriati; phylum Methanobacteriota; class Halobacteria; order Halobacteriales; family Haloferacaceae; genus Halorubrum; species Halorubrum depositum. Next base: position 896,705 of record NZ_VCNM01000002.1, read on the forward strand.
CGACCGGGTCGATCCCGCGACCGTCGCGGAGCGCAACTGGGCGGTGGACGCCCCCGTCCACGTGATCGACGACTCCCTCCTGAACCAGCCGAGCCCGGCGCTGATCGACGGCGTCGAGCGACTGGCCGGGCTGTTCCACCCGGAGGCGTTCCCGAGGTCGACTCGGTAGCCGTCCCCGGAGTCAGCCCCGTAGCCGCCCCCGGAACCGACCCGACGCCTATTCGTACCCCGTCGCCCAACCGCCGGTATGCGAGTCGGCGTCGGCAGCGGTAACCCGGTGAAGCGGCGCGCGGTCGAACGGGTCCTGGAGTCGTCGCGGGGGCGCGACCTCGCCGACGACCTCGCGGGCGATCCGACGACCGTCGCGGTCGAGTCGGTCCCCGTCCCGTCGGGCGTGAGCGAACAACCCACCGGCCACGCCGAAACCGTCGCGGGCGCGGAGAACCGCGCCGCGGCGGTCCTCGACGCGGGCGCGTACGACCTCGGCGTCGGCATCGAGGGGGGCGTCGCGCGGTTCGACGGCGCCGACGAACTGTTCCTCGTCATGTGGGCGGCGGTCTCGGACGGATCACGGGCGGGCCGCGGGGGCGGGCCGAGCGTCGCGCTCCCGGCCGACGTCGCCGCGCGGATCGACGACGGCGCGGAGCTCGGCCCGGTGATGGACGACGTCCTCGACACGACGGGCGTCGCGAGGCGCGGGGGCGCTGCAGGGGCGCTCACGGCCGGTCGCGTTGACCGCGCCGACGCGCTGGCGACGGCGGTAGCCGGAGCGCTCGGCCCGTTCGTCTCCGACTTGTACTGAGTCGGCGGCGGTCGATCGAACCGAACGGCGCGGTTCGGTGTTCGTACCGAAACCGGAGACTGGTCCGGTACTCGCCGGGGGTATTCGACGGAGAATCGCACGACTGCAGCGTGTTAACCGAGTCTACCAACCCGCTTATGAGCGGACGTCGCCTGTATCGGATATGAGCACGGTCCAATCGGACGCGGTCGTCGTCGAGCCCGCCGGCCTCTCCGCGAAGCAGGCGCGGATTCTGGGGTACCTGCGCGAGAACGCCGGCGACCGGACGTACTTCAAGTCGCGGCTGATCGCCGACGACCTCGACCTCTCCGCGAAGGAGGTCGGCGCGAACATGAGCGCCGTCGCCGACGCGGCCGCCGACATCGACGTCGAGAAGTGGGGGTACTCCTCCGGCACGACGTGGATGGTCACGGAGTAGCGGCGAGGGGGGTCGGGAAACGGCGTCGTCGGCTGGGCTCGTCGACTACGGGTCGTAGGCGACGAGCTCGGCGGCGTCGTCGGCGAACGCGACCGCCTCGGCGTCGAACGAGTCGGCGTACCGGACCACGAGCGTGAGCAGCCGCTCGGGCTCGGTCAGCGCGTAGCCGTCGGTCCGGTCGAGCAGCCCGGCGTCGTCGAGCGCGGCGGCCGCGGCGCTGATCGTCGGTCGAGAGACGCCGAGATCGGCCGCGAGCTCCGCCCCCGTCGCGTTCGGGTCGCGCAACAGCGCGAGGATCATCCCGCGGGGCGTGTCGCGGCGGAGGTAGCCGAGCGCGCGCTTGTCGAGCTCGTCGAACCGGCCCGCCGGGAAGTACCGGCGGTAGTCGGCGTCCTTCGCCGACTCGATCTCGCCCGCCTCCTCCAGCTTCCGGAGGTGGTACTGCGCCTCGCCGGTCCCGAGACGGAGGTCGTCGCGGAGCTTCGAGAAGTGGGCGCCGGGGGTCGTCGGCACGTAGCCGCGGATCGCCTCGCGGGTCTCGTTGGGGTCGTCCTCCCCGTCGGCGCTCGCGGTTCCGACGAACGGCGCGGCGGCTCCGATGGCGGCGAACCGTCGGAGCGTCTCGCGCTTCCGTCCGTCGAACCCATCAGTCACGCGAGAGGATAGTCGACCCCGAGACAAAAGCACTTCGTTCGGGGCGGAATCGGCGGATCCGGTCGTTCTACCGGTTCCGCGACCGGTTCCGTCGCGGCCCGATCAGGTCTCTCGCTCGACCTCTTCGTCGACCGGTTCCTCGTCCATTTCCTGAATGACCTCGTCCGCGGACTTGATGTCGCCCCCGGCGCCGCCCGCCTTGACCGCCTCGGCCTCCTTCTCCAGCTCCTCGACGTCCATCTCGGCGGACTCCTCGATCTGGCCGAGGATCTCGTCGATGTCGTCGAGCCCGAGCATCTTCCGGGTGTTGTCGTCGAACTCCTTCCCCTCTAACCCCTCCATCTCTTGGACGTCGGAGCCGGAGAGCGCCTTGCCGTAGCGGCCGACGAGGCTGGTAAGCTCCTGCGGGAGGACGAAGGTGGTGGACTCGCCCTTGCCGATCTCTTCGAGGGTCTCCATGCCGCGCTCGATGATGGCGCGCTCGCCCATCGATTCGGCGGAGCGCGCGCGGAGGACCGTCGAGATCGCGTCCCCCTGCGCCTCGAGGATCTGGCTCTGCTTTTCCCCCTGCGCGCGGATAATGTTCGACTGCTTGTCCCCCTCCGCCTGCTCGACCGCGGAGCGGCGTTCCCCCTGCGCTTCCAGGATCATCGCGCGCCGGCGGCGCTCGGCGGAGGTCTGCTGCTCCATCGCCTGCTGGACGTCCTTCGAGGGGTTGACTTCGCGGACCTCGACGCTCTCGACGCGGATTCCCCACTCGTCGGTCGGCTCGTCCAGCTCTTTGCGGATCTTCGCGTTGATCTCCTGGCGCTTGTTCAGCGTGTCGTCGAGCTCCATGTCGCCGAGGACGGCGCGGAGCGTGGTCTGCGCTAAATTCGAGACCGCCTTCTTGTAGTCGTCGACCTCTAAGAAGGCCTTCTTGGCGTCCATCACCTTGATGTAGACGACCGCGTCCGCCGTCACCGGCGAGTTGTCCCGCGTGATCGCCTCTTGGCGGGGCACGTCGAGCGTCTGCGTCCGCATGTCGAACGCGTACGTCCGCGAGACGAACGGCGGGATCAGGTTGATTCCCGGCTCCAGCAGCTTCCGGTACTCGCCGAACACCGTGAGCGTCTTCTTCTCGTAGGCGTCGACGATCTCGAACGACTGCCAGAGCGTGACGACCACCAGCAACAGGAAGAGCAGGCCGACGCTCACGAGGCCGAAGCCGAAACCGAGTTGGAGGGAGATCGGGTCCATGCCCCGAAGTTAGGCCATCTCGTTCTTAATACTTCGCCCGCGTGAGGGTTCGTTCCGTCGATTCCGGCGCGAGTCGCCGTCGCGGGTCACCCCTCGTCCGCCTCGAACCGCTCCGCGACGGCGTCGAGCGTCGCTCGGACCTGTCGCTCGTTGAACCGACGGACGACCGGCTCGCCGAGGGCGGTCAGCGCGTTCTCCGGGAGATCGTACTCCGCCGCGTACGTCAGCCTCGTCCCGCCGTCCGCCGGCTCGACGGTCAGATCGATCGTCCCCGTCAGCCGACCGCGGAGCTCGAAGGTCATCCGCTCGTTCGGCTCGTGGACCGTCTGAACGATCTCCCCGTCGATCCCGATCCCGGCCATTCGATAGGTGTACGCCAGCCGCTTCCCGCCGTTCGGCAGCCGCTCGACGTCTCTGACGTCCTCCAGCCGGGGCGTGACGGCGGCGTGGTTGCGCGGGTCGTCGAGGAAGTCGAAGACGGACGCCGCGTCGGCGTCGACCGCGGTCGAGTCGCGTGCCGTGAACATGAGTCGTTGTCAGAGCGTCTCGATCGTCGCCTCAGTTCCGCGACCGCGGGTCGACGTACGCCTCGACGAGCTTGCGCTCGGCCGCCCGGAGGTGCTGGTGGAACGTCTGTCGCGTGATCCCCATCCGCTCGGCGATCTCGGAGCCGTCGACCGGGCGGGGCCACTCGAAGTAGCCGTTCAGCTCGGCCGTCTTCAGCGCCGACCGCTGGCGGTCGGTGAGCCGGTCGTCCACGGCGGACGCGAACTCGGTCAGGCTCCGATCCCGGCTCTCGCGCTCGACGCGGGATCGGAGCTCGACGCCGTCGTACTCCGCGCGGAACACGTCGAGCATCGCCCTGACGTCCTGCTCGGGCGGCGCCTCGATCGTCAGGCTCGCGCTCGTCGCGTCCGCGGTCGCCTCGACGACGACGCCGCCGAACTCCGAGAGCCGCGTCAGCGGCGGCGACTCCGTGGCGGTCACGGCGACGGTGACGTCGTCGTCCGTCTCGGAGACCAGTCGGACCGCCTCGACGAACGGGAGCGCCTCGACGGCGCTCACGTCCTCCGTCGGGTCCGTCACTCTGAGGTACAGCTCGCAGGCGTCGTCGTCGAGTCGGGTGGTTCCGAGGTGCTCGATCGGCCCGCCGAGCGCGTCGGCGACCCGCGAGAGCGAGAACGATCGGTCCCCGATGGCGACCTGCAGTTCCACGACGCGGTCCGTCGTGAGGATGCGGGTCGTCTCCACCGAGTGGAGCCCGTTGGCGATCATCTTCCCGACCGACTCGCACACCTTCCGCTCGCGCCGGTCGAGGGCGTTCCCCTCGCTGCTGTAGATGCCGAGCAGACCGTACCGGCGGTGGCCGTACGTGATCGGGACGACGAGGAGCCGCGGGGCGCCGACCGCGCTCGGGGCGAGCCCGTCGTCCGAGTCGCCCCCGGCGGCCCCCCCGTGAACCTCCTCGGTCTCGATCGCCTGCCGGACCTCGCGGGGCGTCTCGTCGAGGGAGAACGACGCGCCCGCCTCGACCGGGACCCCGCTCGCCGCGGTCACGTCCAGCCGCCCCGTCGCCGACGAGACCTCGGCGATCCAGCCGCCCATGTACCCCGGCTCGTCGGCGATCTCCTCGCAGACGCGCTCGGCGATCATCTCCGAGTCCCGGCTCTCGACGAGTATCCGGCTGATCTCGCTGAGCAGTCCGTTCACCCGCCCGAGGACTCGGTCGAGGGCCTGTCGCTCGGTCGCGAGCTTCTCCGCGCGCTCCTCCGCGAGCCGCTCCGCCCGCTTGCGGTCGGTGACGTCGTTCTGGAACCCGACGTAGTGGGCCAGGTCGCCGTCGGCGTCGTACACCGGGGCGACCGTGAGCTCGTTCCAGAAGGGCGTCCCGTCCCGGCGGTAGTTCCGGATCTCGACCGTGATCTGCTCTTCGTCCGAGATCGCCGTCGAGAGGCGGTCGACCGTCTCGGGGTCCGTCCCGGGGCCCTGCAGGAAGCGCGGGTTTCGACCGAGGGCCTCCTCGACCGGGTATCCGGTGTGGTCCTCCCACGCGTCGTTGGCGTACACGAGCGGGTAATCCGGCAGTTCGGGGTCGCTGAGGCTGACGCCGACGGGCGCCTCGCGCACGGCTCGGCTGACCTCCTCCGTGCTGGGCTCGTGTCCAGAGACGTCCTGTTTGGCGCCCGGCGCCCCCTCGGCGGAACAGACTGTCGAGACGTCGGTCACCAGCCGGTCGATCGACGCGGAGCCGTTCTTGTGGAGGAACTCGTCGACGCCGCTCTCGAAGGCGGCCTCCAACACCTCCTCGTCCTCCTCCTCGGAGAACATCACGACCGGAACCCGCGCGTCGGACTCCTCTAACGCCTCCGCCAGCGCGAGGCCGTCGTCCCCCGGCAGGGAGTACTCGCTCACGATGCAGTCGTACTCGCCGGTGGTCACCTTCGCGACCGCGGACGTGGCGTTGTTGACCGTCGTCACGTCGAACCCGGCGGCGCCGAGCGCCGACGTGATGCGGTCGCTCCCCTCCTCCGGATGGACCAACAGCGCCCGAGAACCCGGCATGACATTCCCTTGGTCGTCCGACGGATTAAGCGTTGATACCGGCGAACCGCCTTCGGGGAGTCGTGGAAATCGACATAGTATGGGTGAGCACACAACGATCGGGCGCCCGTACGTTCACGCATGTCGACGGGATCCGTGAGCCACGCCGATGGTCGTCGTCTCGAACGGCCCGAGCGAATCGCCGTGAACGCCTCGCGCGCGGCGCTGTTGCTTCTCACCGTCGCGTTCGCCGGCGCGTACGCGGCCGGCACCGAACCGAGCCTCCGGACGCAGATGCTCGCCTACCTCGTCGGGATGGTCGCGCTGAACCTCCCGCACGGCGGCTACGAGCACTTCTCGAACCTCAGGCGGCGCGGGCTCCCCTTCGGCGCGCGATACGTCGGGCTCTACCTCGCGTTCGTCGTCGGCTTCGTGGGGCTGTTCGTCGTCGCCCCGCTGCCGGCGCTCGCGCTCGCGTTCGGCACGGCGGTCGCGAAGGGGGGGCACGGCGACCTCCACGTGATGGACGCGCTCGTCGGCACCGACCACCTCGCCTCGCGGCCGCAGCGCGCGCTCGCCGCGCTCGTCCGCGGCGGCGCCGTGATGATCGTCCCGGCGGTCGCGTGGACGGAGACGTTCTACGGGTTCACCGGCTACATGCTGAACGTGTTCGACGGGCAGCTCGTCGGGCCGGCGGCGACGTCGCCGGAGGCGGTCACGACGGCGCTCGGCGCGGTGTACGGCCTCGGCGTCCTCCTCCACCTCGGCGGGGGGCTCGCGACGGGCGGCGGCGTCACGCGGTCGTGGCTGCTCGACGCCGCCGAGACGCTGCTGCTCGTCGCCTACTTCGCCCTCGTGCCCGTCGTGATCGCCATCGGGCTCTACTTCCCGCTGTGGTACTCGCTGCGGCAGTCCGCCCGGAGCATGGTCGTCGAGGAGGCGCGGCCGAGTCGGACCGAAGGCGTCTCCGTCGTGACGGCGTGGGGCGTGCTCGTGGTCGGCGCGCTCGTGACAGCCGCGGTCGGGGCGTCGCTGTGGCTGGTCGCACCCAACCCGCTGGCCGGCGGCTCGCTGCTGCCGGGGGCGGTCGCCTTCTACACGATCTTCGTCTGCATCATCGCGCTGCCGCACGTCGTCGTCGGCGAGTGGCTCGACTTCGGGCGGGGGATCTGGTACATCCCCTGAGATCGCGTCCGCGCCGGTCTCGGGGCCGCGCTCCGACGCCTCTGAGACCGCGCCGCCGAACCTCCGCTGGCCGGCCGCACGCCAGATAACAAGCACTAAAACCCGTCTCGTCGACCGATCCGGTATGCGTTTCCGGTTCGTCGGGCGGCTCGGGCTCGCGGACGCGGTGACGGTGGCGAACGCGGCCGTCGGCTTCCTCGCCGTCGTCGCGGCGACCGTCGACCTCGAGCTCGCGGCCCGCCTGGTGCTGCTCGCCGCGGTCGCTGACGGGCTCGACGGGGTGGTCGCGAGACACCGCGGTTCGACCGACGCCGGGCCCTACCTCGACTCGCTGGCCGACGTGGCCTCGTTCGGCGTCGCGCCCGCGGCCCTCGTCGCGGTCGCCGTCCTCGACGCGGCGTCGTTCGCGAGCGCGCCCGTCTTCGTCTCCGTCGGCGTCGGCGCCGGCGCCCTGTTCGTCGCGACGGCGGTCGCCCGGCTCGGGCTGTACACGGCGTACGACAGCGACGCCCGCGAGACGGTGGGCGTGCCGACCACGCTGGCGGCGACGATCCTCGCGGCCGCGGTGATCGCCGGCTACACCGAACCCGGCATTCTGATCGCCGGGACCGCCGCGTTCGCGGTGCTCATGGGGACGACGGTCACGTACCCGGACCTCCACGCGCAGGACGCGCTCGTGATGGGCGTCGTGCAGGCCGCCGTCATCCTCACCCCCGTCGGACACGTGGCCACCGCCGCCCTCCCGGCGTGGATCGGCGAGGGGTTCGCGTTCGCGCTGCTCTTTTTAGCGTGCGGCTACCTCCTCCTCGGCCCGCGGTTCTACTGGGGCGACGGGATCCGGTCGCCCCCCGAGGACGCCGGGGAGCGGGGCGTCTGATCCGCGACGGCGAGGGAAAGCGCGCCGAACCGGTGGTTGGACGGAGCGAGTCGAGAACGAAACGAAAAGCGAGTCGTCGAGGCGGCCGCGACGGAGCCGCTTACAGCAGCTCGTCGAACTCCTTGTGCCGGGTGATGTCGACGCCGTCCTCGGTGACGACGGCGACGTTGATCCCGTTGCCGGACGCGAGGTCGCGCTCGACGGCGGACTGGATCGCCTTGGCGGCGATGGTCTTCGCCTCGTCGACGGTGACCTCGTCGTGGTACTCCTGCTCGAGCACACCGAGCGCGTACTGGGAGCCGGAGCCGGTGACGGTGTACTCCTCCTCGGTGGTGCCGCCGAGGGCGTCGATGGAGTAGATGTGGGCGCCCTCGTCGTCGACGCCGCCGAGGATCGGCTGGACGATGAAGAACGCGCCCGTCCGGAGGAGGTTCCCGGTGAGCGTCGACAGCGCCTCCATCGACATGTCCTTGCCGCGTCGGGTCTCGTAGAGGCTCGTCTCGGCCTTGAGCGTGGAGATGAGATTCTGGGCGGCGGAGACGGAGCCGGCGATCGTCAGGGCGCCGCGGGGGTGGATCTCCTCGACCTTCTGGACGTCCTTCGAGGAGACCATGCCGCCGAGCGAGGCGCGCATGTCGGTCGCCATCACGACGCCGTCCGCGGTCCTGATGCCGACGGTCGTCGTGCCGGTCTTCATCTCGCCCTCGCCGTCGGCCTGCGCCGCGCGGCGCTCGCTGTGTTCGAACTCGCCGAGCTCGGGTCCGAAGACGGGCTGGTCGCGGCCCAGCTCGTCGGCCGTCCCGTCGGAGAGGTCGCCAGTCGGTGTTCGCATTACGCCTCCGTTGGCCCGGCGCGCTGATAAAGGCAACCCTTCGGGGACCGCCCGCCGGTTCCGACGGGCCTATTCGTCGCGGGCCGTCGCGGCCCGCGAGTCGTCGTCGCGTCGGTCGATCGTCTCGACGAGGCCGCCGCTCCGTGAGACGCGACTGGCGGCGGCGGAACGAGGGAGCAAAACGGGGTCGCGGCGGCGCTATCGCAGTCGTTCGACGGCGTCGACGGACGGGTGGGGTCGAGCTTACTCCTCGACGCGCTCGTACACCTCGCCGGTGGTCTCGACGAGCCGGCCGATGGGGACGTTGATGCCGAGGCGCGTGCGAGCGAAGACGGCCACCGGGAACAGCGAGATACCGATCGCGACGGTCGCCTGGTGGATGCCGAAGATGGCCGCCGAGCGGATGCGGTCGAACATGGGTCTTCGGACGACCGGAACGGAGGAGTATATAAATACTTTCCGGGGCTCGCTCGCCGTCTACCCCGACGCAGTCGTGCGTTTTCGCATTGTAGATTAACAATTATGAAATATAATCGGCGGACTGTCACGATCGGGATATCCACGGCGGTGTGAACCCCGCTCGTTTCCGTAAGTTACGCGTAACTAACGCGCCTCGTGCGCCTCGCATCCGGGGGTCGCGACGACCACTCGCAACCGCGGTCGGGACGCGCAGGCGAGGCCCGCCCGGCCGCAGACCGGACGGCGTCCGCCCGCAGACCGAACGGGATTTATCCGGGGCGTCGCGTACGGAGAGGCGTGCAGAACGTTACGGATCGGACGCGGAATCCATTCGGGATGCGGCCGGACTGTCGGTCGTTCGTCCCGGGCTACGGCGACGCCAACGCCGACTTCCACGTCGTCGGCGACCACCCCGGCGTCCACGGCGGCGTCGCGACCGGCGTCCCGTTCACCGGCGAGCCGTGGTCGGCGGCGTTCCTCTCGGCGCTGACCGGGGGGGGACTGCTCGCGGGGCTCGCCGAGGGCGCGGCGCCGGACGGAACGAGTGAGACAGATGGGGCCGCGGCGTCGGCGAACCGCGAGATCGCGGCGAACGGCGGCCGGCCGGACGGAGACGCGGAGTCCGAACCGGTCCGCACCGAGCGCACGTACTTCTCGTACCTCCACATGTGCGTGCCCGACGGCGAGCCGACGGCGGCGTCGTACGACGACATGGAGCGGTTCTTCGACGCGGAGCTCCGCGCGATCGCCGCGCACGTCCTTCTCCCGGTCGGCGCCCGGGCGACCGAGCACGTCCTCGAGCAGTACACGGCGCGGGCGTGGAAGACCGAGGTCGACATGGACGCCCTCCACGGCGAGGAGCTCCTCGGGTCCGGGTGGCTCGTCCTCCCGATCAAGGACCCGACCGAGTGGGAGGGCGACGACGCCGACCGGCTCGTCGACGGACTCCGCGAACTGCGGTCGACGGACTTCCGCCGCGAAAGCGACCTCGGACGCTTCATCGCGGGGAGCGACCCGTACCTCGTTCGGTGAGCGAGCCTCGTCGTCTCCGGTGAGCCGATCGGATCGCGCGTCGACATCCGGCCGGATGCGCGTGCGGTTTCGACCCTCCTCCGAGGTGTGGATCGGCACATCCGAATCGAGATAGGCCATTCGGTGCCCGATCGTCATCTATACTCCGACCGTGGCAGCCATATTTGTCACTACTCCCCGTATTTTATACCGGTCCCCGTTATTCGTAACCAGACGCCCGAACGATCGGGCGTCGGCCGTAGGACTGGTACTCCATACGGCGGCTTGGTCAGCATCGGCCCTCACGGGCCGTTTTTCGTCAGGACACATCGCCCGCGGAGCGAACGCTCTCCCGTCACTCGCCAGCCAGCAGGTCGTCGAGATACCGCCCGACGTGGTCGTCCATGCGCCGCTTGAACCCGGCCCGCCGCGCGAGCCGGTCGAGCTCGCGGGAGACGTACGTCCCGTACTGGACCGCCTTCTTGTCGGCCGTCCGGACCGACTCCGGCACGCGTCCGGCCGCCGCCCGGCGGAGCGCGACCTTCCGCTCCCCGTCGCTCGCGAGCAGCTCGCCCGGCAACGCCAGCGCGGCCGCGACGACGCGGTCGTCGAGCAGCGGCGCGACCGGCTCGACCCCGGCCGCGCGGAGTGCGAGCACGTCGCGTTCGAGCTGGTCGGGGAGGGTCAGGACGGTCTCGGTCCGGGCGCCCCGCACCGTGTCGGCGTCCACGCGGTCGTCGGTCGCGGGGTCGACGACCTTGCTGTACCCGCCGAACAGCTCGTCCGCGCCCTGGCCGACCGCAAGCCGGTCGAGGCCGTCGGCCGCGGCCGCCTCTGCCGCGAGGTACAGCGGCACCGCGATCGCGAGGTCCATCGGGTTACGGCGCCCCGTCGCGTCGGCGACTGCGCGGACCGCGCGCAGGAGCTCCTCGTGGGTGATCTCGACGACGCGGAGCTCGCGATCCATCGCCGCGGCCGCGTCGCGGGCGGCCGCGACGTCGTGACACCCCTCGAATCCGGCGACGTAGCAGGGCGCGTCGGGGACGCCGGCGGCGACGAGCCCGGAGTCGACGCCGCCGGAGAAGGCGACCGCGAGCCCCCCGGCCGAGTCGCCGAGACCGTCGCGGCCGTCGGCGATCGCTCCGAGCGCGTCACCGACCGCGGCGTCGACCGCCGCCTGCGCGGGCTCCGGGTCGGTCGGCGGTGCGTCGGGGAGCGTCCAGACCCGTTCGACGCCGGCGGCGGAGGCGACTCTCCCCGCCGGAACCGGCGTCGGGTCGTTGAGGGCGGTCCGCGAGAAGCTCCACGCGTCCGGGTCGGTCGGAGTGCGATCGGTCGCCGGGGTGGAGCCAGTCGCCGGGACGGAGTCGGCCGCCGGGTCGATCGCCCCGCGCTCGACGAACAGCGGCTGGCGGCCGAGGACGTCGCGGACGAGGACCGGCCCGTCGCGGCCGGGCGGATCGTCGAGGCGCCCGGCGAAGCCGCGTCCGCCGGGGAGGGGGTCGCCGTCGCGGAGGGCGTCGCGGACGCGGGCTGGAGGCGCCCCGCGGAGATCGGCGGCTGGGGGGCCCGCCATCGCTGTCAGCGCAGCGCGTTCAACGCGCGGAGCGCGCGACGCTTGGCGCCGCCGCCGAACTGGCGGAGCGAGATGCGCCACGGGGTTCGCTTCCCGACGACGCTGGTCCGACCGTCGCGGATCGCGGAGAGGATCGCGTCGGCCGAGTGCTCGTCGGCACCGACCTCGGTCACGGCCTGTCCGACCATCTCAGAGATGTGGGCGTCGCTGCCGGCGGTCATCGGGAGCCGATTCCGGAGCGCGAACTTCTCCGCCTGTCGGTTCGAGCGCCCCGTGAACAGCCGGGAGTTGTACACCTCGATGGCGTCGGCGCCCGCGAGCTGCTCGTCGGTGATGTGGGCGGCGACGCCGTGGCGGGACTTCTGGAAAGGGTGGGGGACGACCGCGATCCCGCCCCGGTCGCGGATCCGGTCGAGCGTCTCGTCGAAGGGGAGCCCGCTCTCGACGCGCTCGTCGATGCCGAACGCGAGCACGTGGCCGACCGCGCAGGTCACCTCCATGCCGACGATGCCGACGAGCCCGTAGTCGGGGGCCTTCTCGGCCGCCTCGATGCTGGCGTCGATCTCGTCGTGGTCCGTGACGGCGAGCGCGTCCAGCCCGACCGCGGCCGCCTGCTCCAACAGGAGGTCGACCGGGTCGCGCCCGTCGTAGGACAGCGCGGAGTGCGCGTGGAGCTCGACCGATAGCACGCGCCGTACTTCGGTACTCGTCTTAAAAAGCGCCCCGGTCCGCGGCGATCCGTCCCGACCGCCGCAGGCGACGGCGCCGACGGAGACGTGATATTCAAACCCGAGAGCGGCGGCGCGCCTCCGAGCGGCCGCCATCGGCGGCCGCGAGGAGCCCGTGCGAGGTCGCCGGCGACGTCGCCGCCGGCTGCCAGAGAGACCGGAGGTCTCTCGCTGGAGTCGGTGGTCCGGAGCGAAGCGGAGGACCACCGACGAGGATGGGGAGGCGTGAGGTGCTGTGCCGTGCGGGATGGGACTCAAAGGGGCAGTCGCGAGGACGACGCAGGCGATGCAAGCACCGCAGGAACGAGCGCAGCGAGTGACGAGGAGCGCAGCGAGCGTGCGTCGTCCTCGCGACTGGGGCTTTGGAGGTGTTTACCGACGATCCGAAATCAACCGTGTCTAGCCGAGCGGCTGGGACTTTGGAGGTGTGTACCGACGATCCGGTGTCGATCGCTTATAAAAGAGCGAACCGCTTCCGTCGAGAGTCGACGTCGCGCTCTCGCCGACCGTTCAGAACGCGCTCTCGCCGACCGTCTCGCGGTAGGTCCCGGTGCCGCGGTGGGTCGTCTCGTCCCATGTCTCGACCGCGACCCGGACGCGGGTGTCCACCGCGTCGTCGGGCGCGCCCTCGATGCGGAGCGTCGAGTCGCCGATCCGGGCGACCGTCTCGCCGCCCGCGTCGCCGGTGACCATCACCTCGATCACGTCGCCGGGCTCGTAGTCGGGGGTCGACCCCCGGAACGACCAGCCGGCGAGGAACTTCTCGAAGCGGCTCATGCGCGCGACACCTCCTCGGAGATCCGGTCGGGGATGTACTCCCGCCCGAACCCGGTGACCGCGGCGAGCAGGAAGACGATCACGAGGAACCAGCCGTGGAACACGTACGGCACCACCTCGATCGGGTTGACGACCATCTCGGGCCCGTACTGCTCGCCGAGCCCGTCGGGCCCGACCATCACCTGGTACCCCACCAGCACGCCGCCGGCCCACGGGAAGATGTAGCCGAGCGCCGAGGTGTTGGCGTCCAAGATGTTCGCGCGCCGGTAGCCGTTGATGTTGAACTTCTCGCCGATCCGGGCGATGTACGGGGCGATCGCGATCTCCGCGGCCGTGTTGATCGTGATCATCCCGTTGATCGCCGCCGTGCCGAGCACCATCGTCAGCTCGGCGCGGCGGACGGTGGTCGCGACCGAGTCGAGCAGGAACTCGAGGATCGCCTCGAAGCCGCCGCCGCGGATCATGATCTGCGCCATCGCCACGATGAGCAGGGTCAACACGATGAGCGGGAAGAAGCCGATCGCGCCCGAGTAGAGGCTCCCGCCAACGCCCGCGGTCTCGCCGACCTGCACGAACGGGAGCGCCGCGGCGGGCGTGGGATCAGTCGTCGTGAACACGAGGATGTCGGCGACCGACGAGAGGCCGAACGCGAGGTTGAACGCGATAGCGACGATCAACCCCCACGAGATCGCCTCCACGATGTGGCGGCCCGCGACCGCCGTCGCGATGACGACCCCCATCGAGATCAGGTGGACCAGCCCGGGCGCCGTCGCCGACTCGCGGAGCGCGGCCGCGCCCTCCAGGCTCGCGCCCGAGAGGACCGAGCCCATAATCAGGTACGCGGCGAAGGCGGGCACCGCGGCGATGATCGCGTACTTGAACCGTGAGGCGACGACGCCGCCGATGTCGGCGTCCTGCGTCACCGCGCTCACGATCGTCGTGTCGCTCACGGGCGCGAGGTTGTCGCCGAAGACGGCGCCCGAGAGAATGGCGGCGAACAGCAGCACCGGGTTCGCGCCGATGAGGACGCCGGCCGGGAAGAACAGCGTCACGAACGCGACGGTCGCACCGTACCCCGTTCCGATCCCGGTCGCGAGCAGGCCGCAGAGGACGAACGCGGCCGCGGGGAATGTGGTCGCGCCGACGTTCAGGGCGTCGGCCGCGAAGATGAGTCCCCCGACGAAGCCGCCGACCTGCAGCGTCTCGGCGAACATCCCGGCCCACAGCCACGCCACGATCGCGGTCGCGGCGACGCGCTGAGTCATCCCCTCGAAGATGGTGTCGGCGTACGCCTTCCAGTCGCCGCGCGCGAAGAACATCCCGAGGATGGTCCCGACGAGCGCGCCGACGACGAGGCCGTTCGTGTCGCCGATCCCGAGGACCCCGCTCTGGACGATCGCCCAGACGATGAAGAAGGCGATCGGCACCGTGCTCGCCCACTTGCCGCCGTAGAAGCTAATTCGAGGCTCGTTCGTCGACGCCGACTCGTCTCCGAACCCGCCGTCGGTGACGGGCACCGGATCGCCGTCTCGCGGTTCCTCGCGGGTACGATTCGCCGAATCGTCGTCTGGTGGGTCGATCACGTGTCTCACCTACGCACCCGGTGACGGACGATCCACCTAAACCCTCCTTTCTCACGCCGCCCGTCCGACGGTCGATCGGTTTCGGTCCCGGCGCACGGCGATCCACAAGAACACGCTTAAGAACCCCGGCGGCGACGTCACGAACGGGAACAGCACAGCTGCAGATCCGACGCGCCGGGGCCTCTTCGCCCGCGGCTTGGGAATGTAGCAGTGCACCGACGCCTCCGGCGTCGCGGCCCGGGCCGGTCCGCTCGCGCGGATCGGGCCGCGGGACCGCTCGCTCGACGCGAGCGCCCGACAGCCGCGCCGCGCGGAGCCGCGGTCACGTTGTGGTTGTGCCGTTCCAATTTCAGACAATGGCACGAATGCACACGCGCCGTCGCGGTTCGTCCGGTTCGGACAAGCCGGCGACGGACGAGAACCCGGAGTGGAGCGACGTCGACGCAGAGGACATCGAGTCCCGCGTCGTCGAACTGGCGGAGCAGGGCCACGACCCCAGCGTCATCGGCCTCAAGCTGCGCGACGAGGGCGTCAAGGGCGTTCCGGTGCCCGACGTGAAGCTGGCGACCGGAAAGAAGGTCACCGAGATCCTCGAGGAGCACGACGCAGAGCCGGAGTACCCCGAGGACCTCTACAAGCTGATGGAACGCGCCGTTCGCCTCCGCGAGCACATGGCGGAGAACGGCCAGGACTACCAGAACAAGCGCGCGCTCCAGAACACCGAGTCGAAGATCCGCCGCCTCGCGAACTACTACCGCGGCGACGAGATCGACGAGGAGTTCACGTACACGTACGAGCTCGCCGCCGAGCTCGTCGACGACGAGTAAGCGCCGACGAGACGCACCGACGAACCGACAGCAACCGAAGACGACGCGACACGCAGACCACACGACAGCCGCCCACGACCGCACTACCCGACCCATGACCGAAGCGACGACCGCCACGCCCGCCCCCGACGCCCTCGCCGACGTCCTCGCAGACGCGCCGTTCGCCCGGCTCGTCGCGACCGACGACGGCGACGCGCTGGCAGCCGCGGGGCTGCTCGCCCGGGCGCTGCGAGCCGTCGGCACGCCGTTCCAGGTCCGGGTCTCCGCCGATCCGGTCCCCGACGACGCCGGCGACGGCGTCGCGGTGACCGTCGGCGCCGCGCGCGGTCCACACGCGATCCCCGGCACCGGACGACCGGCGAGCGCGGACGCGTTCGCGGTCTCGCGCGCGCTCGGCGTCGAGCCGGACCCCGTCGTCGCCCTCGCGGGCGTCGTCGCGGCCGGCTCCGTCCCCGGAACGGACGGTTCCGGCGACGCGCTCGCCGCCGCCGAGGCGTCGGAGCGCGTCCGCCGGCGACCCGGCGTCGGGATTCCGACCGCGGACCTCGCGGACGGCCTCGCGGCCTCGGCGCTCGTTCGGACGCCGTACTCCGGTGACCCCGAGTCCGCGCGCGCCGCGCTCGCGAATCTCGGGCTCCCGGCCGACCTCGACGACGACGCCCACCGACGCCTCGCGTCGCTGGTCGCCGTCGACGTCGCGGACGCGGACGGGGCCAGCGCGCGGGCCGCCACCGCGGTCGAGCGCGCCCTGCGCCCGTACGCGACGGACGGCCCGTTCGAGACGGTCGGCGGCTACGCCGACGTGCTCGACGCGCTCGCCCGCGAGGCCCCCGGCACGGGGGTCGCGATGGCGCTCGACGCCGACCCGAGCGACGACCTCCGGACCGCCGCGCTCGACGCGTGGCGGACCCACGGGCTGGCGGCGCACCGCGCGCTCGACGCCGCGACGACCGGCCGGTACGACGGCTGCGTCGTCGTCCGCGTCGACGTCGCGGGGGCGAGAGACGGCCTCGGAGACGGCGACGCCGCGCGCGACGCGGCCGCCGTCCTCCCGACCGTCGCCCGGCTCGCCCGCGACTTCCGGTCGCCCGAGCCGGTCGCGATCGCGGTCGACGAGACCGCGGGTTGGCTGGCCGCCGCGGCGGTCGAGCCCCTCGGGCTCGGCGACGCCTGCCGGTCGGCGGCGGCCGAGGTCGACGGCGACGGCTGGGGGACCGCCGGGCGCGGCGGGCTCGCGGTCGGCGCGGCCGAGGAGGGCGAGAGCGAGACCGACGGCGACGTCACGAGCGCGCTCGCCGCGCTCAGGGAGGCGCTATGAGCGGAGACGAGCCACGGACCGACACCGACGAGACGCGGGGCGACGGAGCGACCCGGACGGCGACCGTCCGGACGACCCACGCCGACGCCGCCCTCGTCGCCGCCGCGCTCGCCCCGGACGAGACCGACTCGATGGCCACCCGCGTCGACGGCGACGCGATCGAGTGCGCGATCGAGCGGCCGACGACCGGCGGGCTGCGGGCGACCGCGGACGACCACGTCGTGAACCTGCGCGTCGCAGATCGAATCGTCGAGCGCGCGAGGGACCACCTCGCGGCCGACGACGGAGCGCGCCGCTCCGACACCAACGGCGACACCACCAACACATGAGCGAACGATCCGTATCCAAGAGCAGAGAACAGAAGCGCTGGTACACCGTGCTGGCGCCCGAACAGTTCGACCGACAGGAGCTCGGCGAGACGCTCGCCGAGGAGCCCGACCAGGTCGTCGGCCGCACGATCACGACGACGCTCGGCGAGCTCACCGGCGACTCCGGCGCGAACAACACGAAGCTGACCTTCAAGATCACCGACGTCGGCAGCGACACGGCCTACACCGAGTTCATCACGTACGAGCTCACGCGGGACTACCTGCGCTCGCTCGTCCGCCGCGGCGCCTCGAAGGTCGAGGCGTCGATCACGGTGCTGACGACGGACGACTACCGCATCCGCGTCCAGCCCGTCGCGCTGACGACGAAGAAGGCGGACCGCTCCCAGGAGAAGGCGATCCGCCGCGTCATGATCGACAAGGTCCACTCGGCCGCCGAGGAGCGCACCTTCGTGGAGTTCGTCGACGCCATCGTCGAGGGGAACCTCTCCTCGGCCATCTACGGCGAGGCGAAGCTGATCTACCCGCTGCGCCGCGTCGAGGTCCAGAAGCTGACGCTGGAGGCGCGGCCGCGCGAGGTCGCCGCCGAGGAGGAGGCCTCCGTCGACGTCGAGGCCGACGAAGTGGCCGTCGACGCCGACGAGTAACGCCTCGCCGAGCGCACCCGACCGACTTCTCCGTTTATCACCCGCGTAGCCGCGGCGCCGGCGAGTCGCCGCCGGGGGCCGGGCGTAACCCGATCACTCCACGTCCCGCGTCAACTGCTTGCGATACGCCTCGAAATCCTGTTTCTCGTAGAAGCCGAGCGCGCGCTCGTTGTCGACGTCGACGTCGAGCCGAATCTCCTCGCAGTTCCGTTCGCGAGCGTCGGCGACCGCGCGCTCCATTAGGCGGTCGGCGAGCACCGTCCCGCGGTACGGCGCCGAGACGTAGAGGTCCCCGACGACGAGTCGGTCGGGGCGGTCGAAGACGACGGGACACGCGTCGACGCCGGTCGAGACGAACGCGACGAGGTCCCGGTCCGGGTCGGGGACGCCCGGAGGCGCGGGGTCGGCGGGATCGAGCGACCGGGGATCCGCGCCTCCGGGAGTCGAAGAACCGAGAGCCGAGGAACCGCCGTCGCCGCTCGGTCCGCTCTCGACGGCGACCGACACGACCCAGAGCCGGTAGTCGTCCTCGCGCAGTCGGTCGAGTCGGAACGCGGTCTCCTCGGCGATCAGCTCTCCGTCGGGTCGGTCGGCGAGGGCGTGGTCGGCGACGCGCTCGGCGAGGTCGCGGTGGTACGGGAGCCACAGCTCGGCCGCGTACCGCGCGGCGGCGGCCCGGGTGGCCGGCAGTCGTCGGAGTCGCATACGCCGGTGATCGACGCCGGCGGCATACGAGTTCGGGTCGCACGGGAGTCGCGTGCGGGTCGTCCGCATCCGCCGAGATCCGGGAGACGAAAGCTTGAAACGCCGCTCGCCCGACCGCACGAGTATGGAACTGCGGGTCATCGAGAAGACCGACACGGAACTCCGCATCGAGATCGCCGGCGAGGACCACACGTTCATGAACGTGCTGAAGGGCGTCCTGCTGGAGACGGACGGCGTCGCGGCCGCGACCTACGACATGAACCCCGAGCAGTCCGGTGGCCAGACGGAGCCGGTACTGACGGTAAAATCCGAGTCCGACGACCCGCTCGACCTGCTCGCCGACGCCGCAGCGGCGATCACCGAGCGGACGGGCTCCCTGCGCGACGCCGTGCGGGCGGCCTGAACCGGGGTCACTGAGTTTTTCGAGCGTCTTTTCGTTCCGTTTTCCCGCCCCGACAGCCCCCGCTCGGTCGAACGAGGGGCATACCTAAGTGCCGACTCCAGAAACGGAGAGGTATGCCACCGAGCGTACTCATGCTGGGATGGGGGTACCCGCCGAACATCACCGGCGGGCTCGACGTCCACGTCGGCGAACTGTTCTCCGGGCTCCGCGACGACCTCGGGGTGGAGGCCACCCTGGTGTTGCCCGCGGAGTTCGCCCCGGACGACGAGCCGGGCCTCGAACCGGTGGAGACGGGCGACGGCGACATCGCCGCCCGCATAGAGCGCCTCAGCGACCGGTTCGCGGAGCTGGCGCCCGACCACGACGTGATCCACACCCACGACTGGTTCGGCTACGCGCCCGGACGGCAGGCCGCCCGCGCGTCGGACGCGACGTGGGTCTCGTCGTTCCACTCGCTGGCGAGCGACCGCAACATCGACCCGCCGAGCCGCGAGGTCGAAACGGAACGCCGCCTCGCGAACGCCGCCGACACGAACATCGCCGTCAGCGAGATCGTCCGCGGGGACATCAGGGAGCTGTACGACGCCGACTCCCGCGTCGTGTACAACGGCTTCTCGACGCCGAAGTTCTCCGGCAAGGACGTCCGCGAGGACCTCGGCATCGACGGCGAGATGCTGTTCTTCGTCGGCAGACACACCGACCAGAAGGGGATCTCCCACCTGCTGTACGCGATGAAGAAGCTCCGCGGGCGCGACGTCACCCTCGTCGTCGGCGGGTCGGGCCACCAGACGGACCAGCTGAAGCGGTTCGCCGAGCTCCTCGGCATCGAGGACCGCGTCGAGTTCGTCGGCTACGTCCCCGAGGCGGAACTGGGCGACTACTACGCGGCCTCGGACGCGTTCGTCTCCCCCTCGTACGCGGAGCCGTTCGGGATCACGATCACGGAGGCGCTGGAGGCGGGGACGCAGGTCGTCGCGACGCCCTCTGGCGTCGCCGAGGTGCTCCCCGACGGCTGCCTCGTGGAGGTCGAGACGGACTCGGAGTCGATCGTCGACGGGCTCGTCGAGGCGCTCGACCGCGAGGAGCCGCCGCAGTACGAGCGCCGGGAGTGGCTGGACGTGGCGGAGGACACGCTGGCGGTGTACGAGGACGTGGCGTAGGACGGATTAGCGGAGTACGAGACGCTGCGAAGGGTGAGACGCCTCCCTCGGTCCGGCTTCTATTCGGCCGACTCCTCGTCGCCCCGGTACACGTCGAACTCCGTCGCCGGCTCGGGGTGACTGACCCGGAACCCCTCGGCCGTCTCGACCACGCCGCGGGTGCTGCCGGAGGTACCGCCGTACGGGCTCTCCTCGCCGTCGACACCGCTCGCGCCCTGATACGGCGAGGTGTACGGCGACCCCGAGACGGGCTCGTCGAAGCTCTCGGGCGGGAGGTAGATCCGCTCGCCGCCCTCCGATCGGACGACGACCCCGACGTCGCGGGTACCGGTCACGTCGATGACGGTTCGCTCCCCCGTGACGCGCGCGTCGATGTTGACTTCGTCCATACCTCACGGTGCGAACGGGGACGGTTTAGCAGTACCGGCCGTCGACACCCGCTCGTCCCCGGAGACGCTTCGACGGACCGCCCGCGCCGCCCGCGCATCCCGACCGCCCCCGGGTGGTGAATCCTTTTGTGCGGTCGCGTCGAAGTCGACTCCGATGGACGTCAACAGCCATGCCGAGGAGCTCGCCTCCGACCTCGGTGTCGACAAAGAGGAGGTCAAAGCCGACCTGGAGAACTTACTGGAGTACAGCGTCCCGATCGACGAGGCGAAACAGAGCGTCCGCCGGAAACACGGGGGCGGCGGGGGCGGCTCGACCCCGACCCCCGACGCCGTCGACGTCGGCGAGATCACCACCGACCACGACGGCGTGACGGTCACCGTGCGCGTGCTCACGCAGGGGACGCGGACGATCCGCTATCAGGGCGACGACCTCACGATCCGCGAGGGAGAGATCGCCGACGAGACGGGCGTCATCTCCTACACCGCCTGGCAGGACTTCGGGTTCGAACCGGGCGACTCGCTGACGATCGGCAACGCCGGTGTCCGGGAGTGGGAGGGCGCGCCGGAGCTCAACCTCAACGACTCCACCACCGTCGCCATCGCGGACGAGCCGGTCGAGGTCGACCGCGATGTCGGCGGCGATCGGAACCTCGTCGACATCGACGCGGGCGACCGCGGGCGAAACGTCGAGGTCCGCGTGCTGGAGGTCGACGAGAAGACGATCTCCGGGCGCGACGGCGAGACGGAGATCTTAGAGGGCGTCGTCGGCGACGCGACCGCGAAGCTCCCGTTCACCGACTGGCAGCCGCGCGCCGAGCTGGAGCCGGGCGCCGACCTCCGGATCGAGGACGTGTACGTCCGCGAGTTCCGCGGCGTCCCCTCGCTCAACCTCACCGAGTTCTCGACGGTCACCCCCCTCCCCGACCCCGTCGAGGTCGCCGAGGACGCCCCCCACCTCTCGGTCGGCGAGGCGGTCGCCTCCGGCGGGATGTTCGACGTCGAGGTCGTCGGCAACGTCTTGCAGATCCGCGACGGCTCCGGGCTCATCGAGCGCTGTCCCGACTGCGGCCGCGTCGTCCAGAACGGCCAGTGCCGGAGCCACGGCGACGTCGACGGCGAGGACGACCTCCGCGTGAAGGCGATCCTCGACGACGGCACCGACACCGTCACCGTCGTCCTCGACGACGAGCTCACCGCCGAGGTGTACGGCGGCGGGCTCGACGACGCCCTCGACGCCGCGAAGGACGCGATGGACAAGGAGGTCGTCGCCGAGGAGATCGCCGACTCGCTCGTCGGGCGCGCCTACCGCGTCCGCGGGAACCTCTCCGTCGACGACTACGGGGCCAACCTCGACGCGAGCGAGTTCGAGCTCGCGGACGACGACCCGGCCGAGCACGCCCGCGCCGCGCTAGCGGAGGTGGGCGAATGAGCGACGACGGACCGGGCGCCCGCGAGGTCGCCCACCGGCTGTTCGCCGCCGAGTTCGACGACGCCTCCCTCTCGTACTCCGAGAGCGACGAGGAGCGCGCCCCGAACTACGTCGTCACGCCGACCGGCGCGCGCGTGAACCGGCTGTTCGTCGCGGGGGTGCTCACCGAGATCGAGCGCGTGAACGACGAGACGCGCCGCGGGCGGGTGGTCGACCCCTCCGGCGCCTTCGTCACATACGCCGGCCAGTACCAGCCCGAGGCGCAGGCGTTCTTGGAGCGCGCCGACCCGCCGTCGTTCGTCGCGCTCACGGGGAAGGCGCGCACCTTCGAGCCGGAGGACTCCGATCGAGTGTTCACCTCGGTCCGCCCCGAGAGCCTCAACGAGGTCGACGCCGACACGCGCGACCGTTGGGTCGTCTCCGCCGCCGAGGCGACGCTCGACCGGCTCGCCGTCTTCGCCGAGGCCCTCGACTCGGACCTCCGCGGAGAGGAGCTCAGCGCCGCCCTCGAATCCGGCGGCGCGCCCGCGTCGCTGGCGGCGGGGATCCCGAAGGCGATCGACCACTACGACACCTCGACGGCGTACGTCGAGGCGGTTCGACGGCTCGCCGTCGACGCGCTGGAGCTGATCGCCGGCGACCGCGACGAGGTCCGGGCGCTCGACCTCGCCCCGGACGCGGGCGGCGAGAGCGACATCGGCGCGCTCCCGGAGACCGACGTGACGATCGAGGCCCCCACCGGGGCCGCGGCGCCGTCTGGAGCCGACGAGGCGAGTGTCGATACCGGATCGGCCGACGAGGCCGAGACGACCGCCGAGACCGAAACGACCACCGAGACCGAAGCGCCTGACGAGGTCGAGTCGGCCGCTGCCACCGACACCGAGGCGACCGCGGTGGACGACGGCGGGGAGTCCGAGCCGATCGAGTCGGCCGACGCGACCGATGTCGTCGAGAGCGACGCGGCCGACGCCGAGGAGAGCGACGCGGCCGACGCCGCGGGGGCCGACGTGAGCGCCGACACCGCGGAGTCCGCCGACGCCGGAGATGATGGACTCGGCGACTTCGAGGCCGGGGGCGACGAGGACGACAGCGACACAACCGAAGGGGCGCTCGACGACGCGGAAGCCACGGCCGACGCGGAAGCTACGGCCGGCGCGGACGCCACGACCGACGCGGACGCCGCCGATCCCGCGAGCGACGAGATGTACGAGCTCGACGATGAGGAGCGCGAGGAGATAGAGTCCGAGTTCGGCACCGACTTCGCGACCGGCTCCGAGGTCGACGAGCCCGGGGAGGCCGACATCGACGTGCCCGACCCGGAGGAGCTACAGGAGACGCCGGAGGACGCCGCGGCGGCCGACCTCGACACCGATCTCGCCGAAACGGAAGCGGTGGACGACGACGCGACCGGCGGATCGGCCGGAGGCGACGAACCGGACGCGGCCGCCGAGCCGGATGAGGGCGACGCGGCCGCCGAGGACGTCGACCTCGAGGACGCCGTCATCGACGCCATGGGCGCGCTCGACGACGGCGACGGCGCCGACCGCGAGGCCGTCGTCGAGCGCGTGGTCGACGAGCACGGCGTCGCCGCCGACCCGGTCGAGGACGCGATCCAGGACACGCTGATGAGCGGGAAGTGTTACGAGCCCGGCGACGGGGTGCTCAAGCCGATCTGATGGCGCGTGGCGAGCCGGTCAGCGTCGAGCCGATCGTCGGCGAACCCGCCGCCGTGGCCGACCTCGGCGGCGAGCGCGCGCTGCTCGTCGCCGACGTCCACGCCGGCATCGAGGTCGGCCTCCGCTACGAGCGAGGGGTCGAGCTCGACGACCGGGCCGACGAGCGCCGCGAGCGGCTCTGCGCGCTCCTCGCCGAGACCGACGCCGACCGGCTCGTCGTCCTCGGCGACCTCGCCCACCGCATCGCGGCGCCAGAGGGCGACGAGCGCGAGGAGCTGGAGACTCTGATCCGGGCGGTGACCGACCGGGTCCCAATGACGCTCGTCGAGGGGAACCACGACGCGGGCGTCGCTGAGGCGTTCGCCGACGACCTCGACGTGATCGGGGGCGGCGGCGGCGTTATCGGAGGCGGAGGCGCCCGCGAAGCGGACGGAGAGAGCAGCCGGACCGGCCGCGTCGCGGTCCTCCACGGCCACACGTGGCCGGATCCGGCGCTGCTCGACGCCGATGTGGTGTGTATGGGCCACGAGCACCCGCAGGTGCGGCTGGAGGACGCGGTCGGCGGCTCGCGCGTGGAGCGCGCGTGGCTCCGCGGCCGGCTCGATCCGGCGGCGTTCGTCGATGACGACGGTTCGACGGCAGCCGCCTCCGGCGACCCGCCCGAACTCGTCGTCTTCCCGGCGTTCAACGAGCGCTCCGGGGGGACGTGGGTGAACGTCGACGGGCAGTCGTTCCTCGCGCCGTTCCTCCCCGACGCGCTCCCGGCGGGCGACGCGTACCTGCTCGACGGGACTCGGCTCGGCGACTTCCGGCGGATCTGAGGGGGCCGTCGAGCGCGCCGACCCGTTTCCTCGCCGCGCCCCTCGCCGAGAGCGTTTTCCCCCGGGAGGCGGAACGCGGGCCATGGTCACCGACCGCGCGCCGACCGAGATCGACGAGGCGGGGCGGCACTGGCTCCGAGTCAAGGGCGTGACGGGGTTCCCGCGGGAGGCCCGCGACGGCTACTTCCCGAGACACGGGGTGACGCGGCCCGCGGCGACGACGGAGGCGGACCTGCCGGCGGTCGACCGAGGGCGGGAGGACGCGCTCCCGGCCGACGCCGAGACCGTCGCCGACGCCGACCGGCTCGCGCTCGAAACGACGTACCTGAGCGGAAAGTGGCTGATCGAGCGCCCGCCCGAGACGGTCGACGAGCTCTGGGAGGGTGTGGTCGACGACGTCGCGGCCGAGCGGTTCTGGGACGCGAAGGTCACGACGCTGGCGGGGTGCGAGGCGTTCGGCGAGACGGACCACGCCGTGCTCGTGTTCACGCCCAACTACTTCGACCGGGAGGACGTCGACCGGGTGCGACGCCGGCTCAGAGAGGCCCACGGGGTGACCGAGGCGATCCGGTACCGACCCGACGTGTACACGCTCGACGGGGCCCACGAGGAGCGGCTCGGCGGGCTCACCGACTCGGCGGCGTCGCGGTTCCGGGCCTGAGAGGCCGTTGCGAGGCGGGCCGTCTAGCTACTCGACCGGCCGGAACCGGAAGCCGTCCCACTCCTGGCTCTCCGGCTCGCGGATCCCCGCGCCCGGCTCCCTGAGGTCGTCGGCGTAGACCGGTTCGACGCGGTCGCCGATGTCGACGTCGACGTCGCCGGACTCGCCGGCGTCGTCAGCGTCCGCGCGCGGCGCGACCTGCCCGAGCGCCCGGACCACCGGGCCGTCGTACTCCTCGCCCATGTCGAACTCGACGATCGCGAGGGTGTTGGGCTCGCGGACGCCCGGCGGTGTCGCCGTCGACGTCGTCCACGTGACGACGCGACCCTCGCGCTCGCGGAGGTCGACCGTCCCGACCCGCTCGGCGCCGTTCGGGCTCACGGTGTGGGGCGGGTAGGTGACCGTCCCGTCCGCGTACTCGGCCGCCTCGAAGGTCTGGTCGTCCGTCTGAGTGTTCTCGCTCATTGGCTTCCCTCCAGGATCGCGGTGGTCACGCAGTTCCCGAACCCGCCGACGTTGCAGGCGAGGCCCGTGTCGGCCTCCACCTGCCGGGGGCCGGCGTTCCCGGTGACCTGCTGATAGATCTCGTACACCTGTGCGACGCCGCTGGCCCCGAGCGGGTGACCCTTGGACTTGAGCCCGCCGGAGGTGTTGATCGGGAGGTCGCCGTCGCGGTCGGTGACCCCCTCCTCGACCGCCCTCCACCCCTCGCCCTTCTCGAAGAAGCCGAGGTCCTCGCTCTGGAGGAACTCGAGGATCGTGAACATGTCGTGGAGCTCCGCGACGTCGACGTCGTCCGGGCCGATCCCGGCCATCTCGTAGGCGATCTCCGAGGAGTCGACGACGCCGCCCATCGTCGTCGGGTCCGCGCGCTCGTGGACGACGTGGGTGTCGGTCGCGCCGCCGATCCCCGAGATCACCGCGTACTCACTCTCCGGGGCGTACTCCTCGGCGACGGACTCGGGACAGAACACGAGCGCCGCGGAGCCGTCCGTGATCGGGCAGAAGTCGTACAGCCGGAGGGGGTCGGCGACGATCGGCGAGTCGAGCACCGTGTCGAGGTCAACCTCCTTCCGGAATTGCGCGTGAGGGTTGTCCACGCCGTTGGCGTGGTTCTTCACCGCGACCTTCCCGAGGCTCTCTCGCGGCGCGTCGTACTCGTCGAGGTAGAGCCGGGCGGTGAGCCCCGCGAACGAGGGGAGCGTGACGCCGTGCTTGTACTCGACCGGGTGCGTGAGCGACGCGATCACGTCGGTCGCCTCCGACGTCGTCCGGTGGGTCATCTTCTCGCCGCCGACGAGCATGGTGAGGTCGCTCGCGCCGGAGGCGACCGACTGCCACGCGGCGTACACGCCCGCGCCTCCCGACGAGGAGGTCTGGTCGATCCGGGCGGTGTACGCCCCCGTGGCCGCCAGGTCGTGAGCGAGCGCGTTCGGGACGCCGGTCCGTCCCTCGAACTCGCCGCTGGCCATGTTCGAGACGTACAGGTGATCGAGGTCGTCGCCGTCGATGCCGGCGTCGTCGAGCGCGGCCGCGCCCGCCTCCGCCAGCAGCTCCTGGACCCAAGCGTCGCGCTGCCCGAACCGGGTCATCGACGCGCCGATGATCGCTACGCGTTCCATACCCGTGGGTCCACGGCGCCCGCCTAAAGCGTACCTCTCTGCGGTCGCCCGGGAAGCGAGGGCCGTCCCCGCCGGGTCACTCCGCGCGCCGACCGGCGTGCCCGGGGTAGTCGCGCTCGAAGCGCGACCCGATCTCCTCGCGGTCGAGCCGGATCACGACCGGGCGCCCGTGCGGGCAGGCGTACGGGTTCTCGCAGGCGTCGAGCCGGTCGAGCAGGTCGACGACCCGCCCCTCCGTCAGCGAGGTGTTCCCGGTCACGGAGGGGTAACACGCCAGGTCCGCGAGCAGCTCGTCGACGACGTCGGTCACCGGCTCCTCGCCCTGGGTGGCGTCCCCGACGAACGCCGAGAGGACGTCCCGCAGGAGGTCCGGATCGAGCGCGGCGTCGAAGACGGCCGGGACCGACTCGACGGCCACATCGCGCTCGCCCGCGCGCTCGGCGCGGAACCCGATCTCGGCGAGATCGCCGGCGAAGTCGTCGAACAGCGCCGCCTCCCGCGCCGTGAGCTCGACGCGGACCGGCTCCGCGAGCGCCTGCGCGTCGGCGCCGTCGGCGAACGCCTCCCGCAGTCGCTCGTAGTTCACCCGCTCGTCGGCCGCGTGCTGGTCGATCAGCACGAGCCCGTCCGGCGCCTCGGCGACGACGTACGTCTCGTGGAGCTGCCCGAGGACGCGCAGCGGCGGGAGGGAGTCGTAGCTCCGCTCCGCGGCCTCGGTGGTGTCGCCGGCGAGCGTCCGCTGGGCGGTCGCGGTCGAGCGCGGCTCGGTCGCCGGCTGCCGTCGCTCGTTCGGCGCGCCTTCGACATCGTCAGACGCGCCGACAACGTCGTCGGGTGCGCCGGCGACGCCGTCGATTCCGGAATCGGTGACGCCGCCGGCCGCCGAATTGGCGCCGGCGTCGGCTTCGCCGTCACCGAACCGGTCGAACCCGTCCCCCTCCCCGGCGGCGGTCTCGACGGCCGTCGCCCCGTCGTCTCCCTCGCTCTCTCCTCCGTCGTCCGGTTCCGACTGCCAGCTCCGCGGCGAGGGGCGGTCGGCAGAGGGGTCGTGAGAGCCGGTTGACTCGCCGAGTCCGGCGGAGCCGGAGGTGGAACCACCGGCGTCGACGGCGCCGTCCGAGCCCGCGTCGCCGACGGCCCACGCGTCCTCGTCCGTCGGATCGAGCTCGGCCGCGTCGGTCGCGGGCCCCTCGGATCCCCCTGCGTCGCCCCCGTCGCGCCCGTCGAGCGCCGCGCGCTCGTGGTCGGTCCCCGCGCCGCCGACGGCCTCGGCCTCCGTGCCCTCCGGGTTGATCTCGGTCTGGTCCGGTGCCGACTGCCCCCGCGGCGCGGTCGAGCGGATCAGCCCGTGATCGAGCAGCGCCGCCTCGACCGCCTCCTCGACGGCGGCGCGCACGGCGGGCTCCTCGTCGAACCGGACCTCCAGCTTCCGGGGGTGGACGTTCACGTCGACGTCGCCGGGCGGCACCTCGACGAACAGCACCGCGAAGGGGTAGCGATCCGGGGCGAGCTGGCCGCCGTACGCCTCCAGCACCGCTTCCCGGAGCGCGCTCGCGGTGACGTACCGGTCGTTGACGTAGGTGGCGAGGTACTCGCGAGTCGAGCGCGTCGTCTCCGGGTGCGAGACGAGGCCGGTGACGCGACGGACGGGCGGGTCGGCCGGGGCGCCGTCGGCGTCCGCGCCGTCGACGCTCTCGGGCGTCCACTCCACGTCCACCATCGCCTCCGCGACCTCGCGGCCGTAGACGGCCAGCACGGCCGACCTGAGGTCGCCGTTCCCCTCGGTCGCGAACGTCTCGCGGCCGTCGTGCTCCAGCGAGACGGCGACGTCGGGTTTCGCGAGCGCGTAGCCCGTGACGACCGTGTTGACCCGGTCGAACTCGGTGGCCGTCCGCTTGAGGAACTTCTTGCGGGCGGGGGTGTTATAAAAGAGGTCCGCGACCTCGACGGACGTCCCCTCCGGACAGCCCGCGGGTCGGACCTCGCCGACCTCGCCGCCCTCGACCGTGATCTCGGCGCCGGCGTCTGCGCCGGGCGGCTTAGAGCGAACGGTGAGCCGCGAGACCGCGCCGACGGTGTACAGCGCCTCGCCGCGGAAGCCGAGGGTGCCGACGCCGCGGTCGAGGTCCTCGATGTCGCCGATCTTCGAGGTGGCGTGCTCCGCGACCGCGGCCTCTAGCTGGTCCGCCGGGATCCCCACGCCGTCGTCGCGGACGCGGACGCCCTCGGTGCCGCCGGCCTCGACCGAGACGGCGACCCGGCTCGCGTCCGCGTCGAGGCTGTTCTCGATCAGCTCCTTGACGACGCTCGCCGGGCGCTCGACGACCTCGCCGGCCGCGATGCGCTGGACGGTGCGCTCGTCCAACCGCTCGATGTTCGGCGGCTCCATTGCTTACCCTCCGGTGGGACGAGCGCGCACTTGAAGCCGTTGTCGCCGCGGTCGGCGAGTGTCCGGCCGTCGGCTCAGTCGTCGGCGGTCGGCGTCGGCGCCTCGCCGCCGAGCCGGTCGCGGTCGTGCGGCACCTCCCAGTCGAGGTCCGGGCCGCGCGCGACGATCCCGGAGGGAGTCACGTCCGGGTGGGTCGTGTAGTAGTGCTCCTTGATGTGGTCCATGTTCACCGTCTCGGCGACTCCCTCGGTCTGGGAGAGGTCGCGGAGGTACGGCCAGAGGTGCTCGTACTGGTGAATGAACTTGCGGTTGCACATGAAGTGGGTGTGGTACACCTGGTCGAACCGGACCAGCGTGGTGAACATGCAGAGGTCGGCCTCGGTGAGGGAGTCGCCGACGAGGTACCGCTGATCGGCCAGATGGTCGTTCCAGCGGTCGAGCGCGCCGAACAGCTCGTCGATCGCCTCGTCGTACGCGTCCTGCGACGTCGCGAAGCCGGCGCGGTACACCCCGTTGTTGACCGGCTCGTAGATCTCGGTGATCACCTCGTCGACGTCGGCGACGGTCGCCTCGGCGTCGGCGCCGGGCAGCAGCGAGACGCCGTTGCCGAGGTCGTCGAACGCGGTCGAGAGCATCCGCAGGATCTCCCGGGACTCGTTGTTGACGATCGTCTCCTCCTCGGTGTCCCACAGGACGGGGACGGTCACCCGGCAGGTGGCGTCGGGGTCGGCCGCGACGTACAGCTCGCGGAGGTAGTCGCTGCCGTGCAGGTGGTCGGGCGTGCAGCCCGCCTTCTCGGGGGTGAACTGCCAGCCGCCCTCGGCGCGGTACGGGTCCACGACCGAGACGCCGATGGCGTCCTCTAAGCCGAGCAGCGACCGCGCGATCAGGGCGCGGTGCGCCCACGGGCAGGCGTACGAGACGTACAGGTGGTACCGGCCGGCCTCCGGCTGGAAGCGCTCGTCCGGCTCGGCGTCGACGTGGTCGGGCACGTCGCTGCCGGCGATCCAGTTCCGGAACGTCGTCTCGCCGCGCTGGAACGAGCCGTCCTCGTCCGTCGCCTCGTACGCGTCCGTCCGCCACTCGCCGTCGACGAGTTGATTCATATCGGATTCACGGGCTCGACGCCCATAACGTGGGCGGGGACGTGCGTGTCACCCGGCCGTACGAAGCGTGGAATCAGCGTGGGGATGACGATCGCAAATAAATACTTGCCGGCGCGGTTCCCATCTTCGAAATCCCAGCCGACTGAGAATCGATCGTGGAGACCTCCAAAGCCCCAGCCGCGACGGCTCGCGCACCTCGCTGCGGTCCTCAGTCGCTCGCGTTGCTCGCTCCCTGCGGTCCTTACGTCGGTGTGCTTCGCCCTCGCGGCTGCCCCTTTGAGTCCCGCCCCGCACAGCACCGCAACCGCACCTCACGCCTTCCCAGCCTCGGCGCACGGGCCGGCGCGGCTCCGTCCGCGCCGGTGGCTTTTCGTCTGCGCCCGCGTTCCCCTGACGTATGTCCGAACGAGACGAGGCTGCGCCCGCCGTCGCGGTCGTCGGCGGGGGCGCCGTCGGCGTCACCGCGGCCGTTGACCTCGCGGCCCGCGGGGCCGACGTGACCCTCTACGAGCGCGGCTCGCTCGGGAGCGAGAGCTCCGGGCGCGCCGCCGGCGTGCTGTACGACGCGTACGCCGAGGACGTCGACGCCGCGCTGGCCGCCCGCGCGATGGAGCGGTTCCGAGCGTTCGACCGGTCGCTGCCCGGCTTCGCCTTCGAACCGTGTCCGTACGTGATCGCGGTCCGCGAGGGCGACTCGGACGCCGACGCCGTCCCCGCGATGGTCGACCGGATGCGCTCGCACGGGCGCGACGTCTCCGTGGTCGATCCCGCGGCGCTCGCCGACCGGTTCCCGATCGCGACCGACGACCTCGCGGTCGCCGCCGTCGCCGAGAACGCGGGCCGGTGCGACCCCGCGAGCTACGTCGCGGCGATTGGCCGACGGGCGCGCCGCGAGGGGGTCGCCGTCGAGACGGCGACGGCCGTCTCGCTGACCGAGGGCGATCCCGCGGTGCTCCGGGTCGACGCGGCGGACGGGAGCACCGCCGAGACCGGCGCGTTCGACGCGGTCGTCGTCGCCGCCGGCGCGCGCACCGCCGACCTCCTCTCCGGGGCCGGAATCGCGGTCCCGGTCGTCCCCTACCGGGTGCAGGCGCTGACGAGCGCGGTCGCCTACGACGGCCCGATGGTGTACGACGCGACCGCGGGCGTCTACGTCCGACCCCACCCGACCGGCCTGCTGGCCGGCGACGGCACCGAGCCGGTCGCGGCCGATCCCGACGGCTACGACCGCGAGGGCGACGGCTGGTTCGTCGACTCGGTCGCAGAGACGCTCCGCGAACGCCTCGACGCCGCGAGCGGCAGCAGGTCGGCCGCCGAGCCGGACGTCGAGCGCGCGTGGGCGGGCCTCTGCACGGCGACGCCGGACGGTGACCCGCTCGTCGGGCCGGTCGGCGGGACGGGAGACGCCGGGGACGGGCCCGACGGCGACTGCGCGGACCGCCTGTTCGTCGCCGCCGGCTGGCAGGGCCACGGCTTCATGCGCGCGCCGGCGGTCGGCGAGCTCGTCGCCGAGGGCGTGCTGGCGTCGCTCGACGGAGTGGATGCCGAGGCTCCCGAGTCGCCGTGGATCGAGGCCTTCGATCCCGACCGGTTCGACGGCGACGAGACGTTCGAGATCACGGAGGGGATGTCGGTGGAAGAGCGGGCGGGGGAGTGAGATCGGAGCGCGGGGGAGACCGCCGGGAGGCGGAAACGGTCTCAGTTCTCGTCGTCGGTCTCGTCGGCCTCGTCCTCCTCGACGACCGCGACGTCCCGCGCGTCGTCGTTCTTCGGGATCTCCACCTGCAGCGTTCCGTTGCGGGTCAGCGTCGCGTTCGCGCCCTGCGGCGTGACGTTCGCGTCGCGAGGGAGCTCCGCGCTCCCGGCGAGCGAGACGCCGCGTCCGGGGAACACCATCTCGTAGCCGTCGTAGAAGTCGCGGAACCGGTCCAGCTCGACCTCGACGGTGCGGTCGAGGAACGTCACGTTCAGGTCCTCGCCGCGGACGCCGGGGGCGTCGAAGACGACGAGGTAGGCGTCGTCGCTCTCGAGGAGGTCGTACGAGAGCGGCCGGCGCTCCTGCATCCTGCTCCACCCGCGGCCGACGCGCTCGAGGACGCGGCGGACGGCCGACCGGCTCGCCTCGACGAAGCCGCTCACGGGTTACACCTCGATCTCGGCGAGCTCGCTCCCGCCGCAGTACGGGCACGACAGGTCCCCGACCGCGTGGTCGTCGGGCACGTCGTACGTGTAGTGGTTCTCGAACATGTCGAGCTCGCAGTCGTCGCTCTCGCATTTGACCTCCATCGTCGATGGCATATACGGGACCGTTGTGGCGGCGAGGGCTTAAACGGCGTGGAGGCGGCGGGCGCGTCCCCGTCTCAGGCGGTCGGATCGGTGTGTACCTCGATCCGCGCCCCGACGTCGCCATCGACGGCGTCGACCGTCCACCCGTGCGCCTCGGCGATCCGCGAGACGATGCCGAGCCCGAAGCCGGTCCCGTCCGACGCGGTGGTAAAGCCCGCGTCGAACACGCGGTCGCGTTCGCCCTCCGGGATCCCCGGCCCGTCGTCGGCGACGAAGAACCCCCTCCCGTCGTCGAGCTCGCCGACGCGAACCGAGACGTCGTCGCCCCCGTGGTCGATGGCGTTTCGCGCGAGGTTCTCGAGCAGTTGGACGAGCCGCTCGCGGTCCGCCTCGACGGTCAGGTCCACGTCGGCGTCGAGGGTCGCCCCGCCCGTTTCGATCCCCGACCAACAGCGGTCGACGGCGGCACCGAGGTCGACCGGCTCGGCGCCGGTCACCCGCTTCCCGTTTCGCGCCAGCGTGAGGAGCTGCTCGATCCGCCCTTCCATTCGGTCGTGCGCGCGAGCGGCGTGATCGAGGTCGGCGTCGTCGTGCCGCTCCCGCGCCAGTTCGACCCGTCCCTTCGCCACCGACAGGGGGTTTCGGAGGTCGTGGGAGACGACGCTGGTGAACGCCTCCAGCTCCCCGTTCCGCCGCTCCAGCTCCGCCTCGTACTCCTGCCGGTCCGTCACGTCCGTGATGAACCCCTCCAACACCGCGGTCCCGTCGACGGTCGACTCGACGAGACAGCCGCGCTCCCACACCCAGCGGACGCCGCCGTCGCGAGCGCGGATCCGATAGGTGATCTCGAACTCCTCGCCCGTGTCGATCGCCTCCTGGATGACCTCCCAGACCCGCTCGCTCTCGTCGGGATGAACGACGTCCGTCCCCCAGACGACCGCGTCGCTCGCGAGCTCCTCCGCGGTGTATCCCGTGATCGACTCGGCCTCGCCGCGGACGAGCTCCATCGGCCATCCCGGCGTGTTCCGGCAGCGGTACACGATCCCGGGGAGGTTGCCGATCAGCGTCTCCAGCCGCCGCCTGTCGCGGTCGCGGGCGCCGCCGCCGTCGCGGTCCCCGCCGCCGTCGTCCACCGCCGCGCGGACGCGGTCGAGGAGCGCCTCGCCGTCGGCGGTCGGCCCCTCGTCGCCGTCCCCGTCGTCGCCGTCCGGCCTCCGCGACCGGTCGAGGGGAACGTACTCGGTGACGCCGGCCGCGACGGCCTCGCTCGCGACGCGCTCTGACCCCGACGCGGTCGCGAGCACGAACGGCGTCGCGGGGGCGCGGTCGCGGACGTCTCTGAGCAGTTCGACCCCGTCGCTTTCCGAGAGGTCGTACCCGGCGACGACGCAGTCGAACGGCTCCCGGCGCAGTCGCTCGATGGCCGAGTCCGGTCTCGGCTCGACCGCGATCTCGAACTCGTCGTCCGCCCGGTCCGTGCCGAAGAGACGGCGATCGTCGCTCTCCGGGACGCTGAGGACGCGGACCGTCTCCTCGGCGGCCTCCGGCATGTCCGCTTCTTACCGGTCGACGGTATAATGGTTGGGGAAGGGTCCCAATCCGCTTCGGGTCGGTTCGAACCCACCCCCGCTCCCGAGGGGGCCGGTCGCACCGCGTCCTTCCGCACGCTTTTCCCGTCTCGGCCGACTACGGACGGGTAACATGACCGATTCGCCCGCGGCCGGCCGCGGCTCCCTTCCGCCCGATCCGGCCGATCTCTCCGTCACCGTCGTCGACGGCTACGTCGACGAGCCGGCGCACTTCGGGGTGCCGCCGTACATCTCGACGTACCCGCGGTACACGGCCGGCGCGCTCGTCGACGCGGGCGTCCCGGAGGGGCAGATCACCTACCACACGATCGACGAGCTGCGCGACGACCGAGGCAAGCG
The DNA here is from genome assembly GCF_007671725.1 of Halorubrum depositum. Classification (NCBI taxonomy): domain Archaea; kingdom Methanobacteriati; phylum Methanobacteriota; class Halobacteria; order Halobacteriales; family Haloferacaceae; genus Halorubrum; species Halorubrum depositum. The sequence goes on from NZ_VCNM01000002.1 coordinate 931,080, forward strand.
CGCCGACGTCGCCGACGCCGGCCTCATGGTGTACGTCGGCGGGATGACGGTCCCGGGGAAGTACGTCGGCGGGACGCCGGCCGAACCCGACGAGGTGCGGGAGCTGGGCTGGACCGCGGACGGCGTCACCCTGCTCGGCGGGCCCGTGCGGTTCGGCGTCGGCGAGGAGAACGCGGGCGCGACCGAGACCGAGCGCGACGACCTCGACTACGACTTCGTCGCCATGGGCGACGTGGAGGCGGCCGCGTACGACCTCGTCAGCGAGGGGTTAGAGGGGTTCGGCAACCGGATGCGCGACAACGCCGAGATCGACCGGTGGGCCGAGAAGGGGGCGTTCGTCGTCGAGCAGCACCCCAACCACCCCGACTACCTCATCTGCGAGATGGAGACCTCTCGCGGCTGCGCCTACCGCTGCTCGTTCTGCACGGAGCCGCTGTACGGGAGCCCGGCGTTCCGCGAGGCGCGCTCCGTCGTCGACGAGGTCGACGCGCTCTCGGACCGCGGCGTCAGGCACTTCCGGCTCGGCCGGCAGGCCGACATCCTCGCGTTCGGCGGCGACGGCGAGGCGCCGAACCCCGACGCGCTCCGGGAGCTGTACGGCGGGATCCGGGAGGTCGCGCCCGACCTGCGAACGCTCCACCTCGACAACATGAACCCGGTGACGATCACCGACTACCCCGAGGCCTCCCGCGAGGCGATCCGGGTCATCGCCGCGCACAACACCCCGGGCGACACCGCCGCGTTCGGCCTAGAGTCGGCGGACCCGGTCGTGCAGGAGCAGAACAACCTGCTCGTCACCGCCGAGGAGTGCCTGGAGGCCGTCCGCGTCGTCAACGAGGAGGGCGGCTGGCGGCCGGGCGACACCGCGGCGGCGACGCCCGGCCCCGACGACCGGGTGACCGGCCCCTCGACCGGGCCGGACGCCTCGCCGCGCCTCCCGAAGCTCCTCCCCGGGATCAACCTCGTTCACGGCCTCGCCGGCGAGCGCCCGGAGACGTACGAGCACAACAAGCGGTTCCTCCAGACCGTCTACGACGAGGGGCTCATGCTCCGCCGGATCAACATCCGCCAGGTGATGGCGTTCGCCGGCACGGAGATGGCCGAGACGGGCGCGGACATCGCCCAGGAGCACAAAGACCAGTTCCAGGCGTACAAGCGGGAGGTGCGCGAGACGGTCGACAACCCGATGCTCGACCGGGTCGTCCCGCCCGGGACGGTCCTCCCCGACGTGCACCTGGAGTACCACCAGGACGGGAAGACGTTCGGCCGCCAGCTCGGCACGTACGCCCTCCTCGTCGCCGTGCCCGGAGAGCGCGAGCTCGGCACCGCCATCGACGTGGCGATCACGGACCACGGCTACCGCTCAGTGACGGGCGTCCCGTACCCCCTCGACGTCAACGCGGCGTCGATGGACGAGCTGACCGCGATCCCCGGGATCAACCGGAGCAAGGCCGGGGACGTCGTCGTCGGGCGCCCGTACGGCTCGGTCGACGAGGTCGACGCCGGCGTCGCCGACCTCTCCCGGTTCGCCGTCGCCGACGACGTCGACGTGCCGATCCCCGGGCGCGAGCGCGCCGGGTCCGGCCCCGGTCCGGCCGCTCGCTCCCTCCTCGACCGGCGCGACGGCTCCTCGGTCGGCCGCGGGGACTGAGGCGATGGCGCCGTCGGACCCGCACCCGTCGGTCGAGCGCGTTCCGGTCCCGGTCGACACCCGCGCGCCCGGCGGGACGACGAACGCGTACGTCGCCGGGGAACTCCTCGTCGACCCCGCGGCCCGCACCGAGGCGCTCGACGCGGCGGTCAGCGTTGGCGCTTCCGAGGAGGGAGGCGCCATCGACGCGGTCGCCGTCACGCACACCCACCCGGACCACGTGGGCGCGGTCGCCGAGTACGCCGACCTCGCGTCAGTTTCCGTCCTCGCGCACGCCGACGGCGTCGACCGGTTCGCGGACGCGACCGGCGTCGAGCCGGACGGGACGTTCGAGGGCGGAGAGACCGTGGGCGACACCGCCGTCCGCGCGGTCGACACGCCCGGCCACGCGCCGGATCACGTCGCCTTCGCGGTGAGGGAGGAAACCGACAGCGGGGTCCCCTCCCGCGCGCTGCTCTGCGGCGACCTCGCCGTCGCCGAGGGGAGCGTCGTCGTGGGCGCCCCGGAGGGCGACCTCCGCGACTACCTCGACAGTCTGGAACGCGTCCGTGATGGAGGCTACGACCGGCTCTACCCGGGTCACGGCCCCGTGATCGACGACCCCGAGACCGTCTGCGGCCGGCTGATCGACCACCGGCTCGACCGGGAGCGAGCGGTCCTCGCGGCGGTGGCGGATGGCGCGAGCGACGTGGACGATGTCGTCGAGGGCGCCTACGAGAAGGACCTGACCGGCGTCGCGGACCTCGCGCGGGCGACGGTCGCCGCGCATTTGGAGAAGCTCCTCGCGGAGGGACGGATCGACGGGGCGTGGACGGACCGGCTCGACAGCGAGCGCGCGGAGTGAGGGGCGCCGCCGCCCGGAGGGGCCGCGCTTACGGCTCGGCCTCGAGCTCGGACGCGACCCGCGGCAGCGGCGTCTCCGTCACGTCGACGAAGCGGCCGCCGACGTCCTCGACGCCGCCGTCGGTCGCGGGGTCGTCGCCGACGTGTATCAGGGTCTCGGGGGCGACGTCGAGCGCCTCGGCCGCGGCCTCGAACGCCTTGGGGTGGGGCTTGCGCCAGCCGCAGCCGACGCTGGTGGTGACCGCGTCGAACTCGCCGCGGAGCCCGGCGCGGATCAGCGTCTTGGAGACGAGCTCCGGCACGGCGCAGTTCGAGAGGAGGCCGACGGGCCCCTGCTCGCCGACGTCGCGGACGGCGTCGAGGGCGCCGTCGCGTCTGGTCACGTCGGGGTCGAACGCCGCGACGACGGCGTGCCGGACGACGTTCTCCGCGGCGTCGACGCCGCGGGAGTCGAGCGCGTGCGCGACGTGGGCCGGGAGGGGAACCTCGGCGCCCGCCGGGGCGTCCACGTGTCGCTCGCCGTACGCGACGTGCCAGTCGTCCGGCACCTCGACGCCGCGGGACTCCAGCTCGCGCGCGACGATCTCCGCGGGGTCCGAGGGGTACTCGACGTCGACGAGCGTCCCGAACAGGTCGAAGGTGACTGCCACGATACCCTCTCTTGGGGCAAAACGGGATTGAAGCTGTCGGTCGGCGAAACGGCGGCGAGACGAGGCGGAGAGACGACCGCGCCGCTCACGTCCTCACAGCGCCGAAGCGACGTGGATCGAGTAGAACCGGTAGAGCCCAGTCACCCACGCGCAGAGCCAGAGGAGCATGAACCCGGCCACCCCGACGCGGAGCCGGGCGCGCCAGTGACCCATGTCCTCGTGGATCTCGTCGATGTCGACGTCGGGGTCCTCGTACGCGTCGGCGTTTCGCTTGGCCTGCAAGATACGGACGATACCCGTGAGTGCGAACGCCAGCAGCGCGTACGCCTGCAGCCCGAGGAACGCGTGGATCACGGCGAGGCCGGTCAGCCGCCGGAGGACCCGGGGGATCATCCACCCGACGATCGGGACGGTCGTCAGCGTCAGCCCCACGCCGATGTATCGGAGGTGGTGCGTGAGGACGTTCCAGCTCACGGTCTCGGCGTCGATCATGATCCACGCCCCGTACAGCAGGAAGGGGAGACTCGCCGTCACCGACAGTCCCGCGAGCGCCGCGAAGACCGACTCGTCTACCATCTGTCGGCGCTTCGGGCTCCGGCGCGTAAAACTCCCCGATCCGCTTCTCGCACCGGACCGCGTCCACTCCGATCCGATCGACGTCCCCTCCGATCCGGTCGGTGCGGTCGCCGCGTGCGGGGGCGGACGGAGGACGAAAACAGTTAGCGTCCGGAGCCCGTACGGGCGGACGATGGAGGACACCTCGACGGGATCGGAGTCGGAGCCGAGACCGGACCGAGCGCGGGGCGCACCGGACGGCGACGAGGCGTCTCCCGGCGGGGAAACGTCCGGGAACGAGGGGGAACCGACCGTCGGAGACGACCCCGACGACCTCGACGAGCTCAGGCGGCGCGTCGAGGAGGAGTACGACTTCGACGACTTCGGCCCGTCGGACATGGCCCGGATGAGCGCCGAGGAGTGGGACGCCGCCTTCGACCCCGACTCGTGGATCACGGGCGACCGCCTGCTCGAGCGCGCCGAGGCGGAGCTCAAGTCGCGGATCGCCCGCCGGGAGGTGTTCGGCGTCTTGGAACGAGTTCGGGCCGACGGCGAGGAGCGGGTCTTGGTCTACTCCGACGAGGGGTACGCCATCGTGAGGCCGACCGGCGAGGTGACCGGACAGGGGACCGTGCTCCGGGACATCGAGCCGATCGTCGCGCTGGCGGCGATGGAGTCGTACGACGTGCCGGAGCCGCCCGAGGACTGGTCGCTCCCGCACCCGGACACCGTTCCTCAGGGCTCCGGCGAGTTCGGCAACCTGATGGTCCAAGTGATCGCTGTCGTGCAGGTGCTCGCCGGCGCGGCGCTGCTCGCCGCCACGTTCCTCACCGACCTCGACACCATCGTGGCGCCGGCGATGGGGATCGTGTTTCTGCTCATCGGGCTGTTCCTCTTCGTGATGGTGGCGAACGCGCGGCTCTCGGACCGGTTCCGTTCGGAGGAGTACCGCGAGCGGCTGCGGGCCCTCCGCGAGGCGAAGGAGCGACCCGACTTCGTCCCCGTCGAAGGGGGGGCCGTGGACGAGGAGGAGCTCGACGAGTAAAGCGCCGATATCGGGTGATAGAGGCCCTGTAAATGCCCCCGCGTCGACGGATTCAGTCGGTGGGTTTAAGCAGTCGCCGTCCTGAGTCAACCTGTATGAAAAGGCGGGAATTCGTGCGGACGGCCGGGGGTGCGACCGCCGCGGTCGCGGCCGGTGCCGGCGCGACCGGGACGGCCGCCGCACAGGAGCAACAACCGGACTGGCCGAGCGGGGTCACGGGCGGGAACCTCGGATCGTATCAGGACGCCCGCAGCGAGAGCGAAGTGACCGTGCAGGTCGGCGGGGGCGACAGCGGCCTCGCGTTCGATCCGACCCAGCTGTGGGTCGACACGGGCACGACGATCACGTTCGAGTGGACCGGGAACGGCGGCGCGCACAACGTCGTCACCGTCGAGGACGGCGGCCCGGCCAGCCTCGACAGCGGCGACCCGGTCGGCGAGGAGGGATACACCTACGAGTACGAGGTGACCGAGGAGGACGCCGGCATCACCCACTACCACTGCGTCCCCCACACCGCGACGGGGATGCACGGCGGCATCGCCGTCGGTGGTGACGTCCCCACCGTCGAGGTCGGCGGGGCGTCCGACGGGTGGCCGGAGAACATCGCCCACGTCGGGGTGCCGCTCCACGCGCACTGGGTCGGGATCGCCGCGATCTTAGGCATCTCGCTCACGTTCGTGTTCACCTTCTACCTGCTGAAGTACGGCGAGTCCGCCCACACCGGTCACGGAGGGAACCAATGAGCTCCGGCGGCTCCTCGTACGGCGACATCCACCGGTACGAGCCGGCCCGCGAGAGCACCGCCGCGGCGATCGCCATCGTGCTCCTCACCGTCATCGAGGTCGTCTTCGTCGGGCTGTTCGTCTACGGGCTCATGTCCGCGTGGGCGTCGACGGAGTTCGGCAACATGTACACCGGCGCGCTGCTGGCGATGATCTTCATCGACCTCGCCTTCATCCTCCTGTTGTACCGCAAGGAGTTCCTCCCCGACGTGATGATCGTGAAGAAGCGTCGTCGCAAGTGGGAGGACCTCTACGTCCGGGAAGACGAGAAGGACGGCGTCGGGATAGACACCGGCGGCGCGATGGACACCCTCAAGCGCGCGATCTACCCCTACTACAAGAAGTGATCCCCCAATGAGCCTCAAGAAACAAGACGAGATGGACCACAACGCGTGGCTCAAAGAGCAGGACCTGACGGTCATCGAGACCGCGTTCCTCACCACGCTCATCTGGCTCGACAAGCGGCTCCGCATCGTCGACTACCTCGAGCTGCTGGAGACGATGTACTACCGCGCGAACCTCCAGATGCCGAAGAGCCACACGGAGCAGTACGACCTCGACAACAAGTTCTGGTACTGGTACCCGCTGTACTCGCTCGGGTCGCTGTCGATCATCGCGTACCTGGTCGCGGCGGTCTCCGGCGCGCTGCTCGGGTTCTACTACGCCCCGTCGACCGCCGGCGCCGCCGCGCAGGGCGACCCGACGGCCGCGTACGACTCCCTCGTGATGATCATGACGGACGTCCAGTTCGGATACATGCTCCGCTCGATCCACCGCTGGGCGGCGCAGTTCATGGTCGCCGCGGTGTTCCTGCACATGCTCCGCGTCTACTTCACCGGCTCCTACAAGGAGCCGCGCGAGGTCAACTGGATCCTCGGGATCGTCCTCATCGGTCTGACGCTTCTGTTCGGCTTCTCGGGGTACGTGCTCCCGTGGAAGCAGCTGTCGTTCTGGGCCGCACAGATCGGCGTCGAGATGGCGCTCGCGACGCCCATCGTGGGCGAGTGGGCGGCGCAGCTCCTGTTCGGCGGCTTCACCCTCGGACAGGCGACGCTGGTGAGAATGTACATCCTGCACGTCTTCGTGCTGCCGTTCGTGGTGACCGGCCTCATCGCGCTCCACGTCGGCATCGTCTGGGTGCAGGGGATCGCCGAGCCGCACTAATCCAATGACCGACGACACCACCCCCATGACGGACGGAGGCACCGACGAGGAGGCACGTACCGACGGCGGTCCGCCGGCGACCGTGCCGCCGGACGACGAGACGCCCACCTGGACCGAGCGCAAGGAGCAGTCCAGCGGGCTCGCTCAGCTCACGTATCAGTACTTCGAGCGCTCCCGCCGAGAGGACGAAGACCTTCGAGCGGAGTCGACGTACGTCGAGCGCGACGTGCTCGGCTTCCCGGCGTGGCCCCACGAGACGATCCGGAACCTCGCGATCACGAGCTTCTTCGTCGGGATCATGATCCTCGTCGCGGCGCTGATGCCCGCGCACTTCGGGGAGCCGGCGAACCCCGGCTCGACGCCGGCGATCATCCTGCCGGACTGGTACCTCTACTGGTCGTTCGGCCTGCTGAAGCTCAACCCGATCAACCCGAGCCTCGAGGTGCTCGGCGGCAACATCGCCATCTCCAACGAGTTCCTCGGGATCATCGCTCACGGGATAGTCTTCGGCGTCATCACGCTCGTTCCGTTCCTCAACAAGGGGAGCGCCCGGCGTCCCGTCGAGCAGCCGTTCTGGGCGGCCGTCGGCGTGACCGGCGTCATCCTGTCGTTCACGCTCGCGGCGCTCGCGATCCAGAACTTCTTCCCGATCTCGCTTGACCTGCTGCTCACGCTGACGTTCATGCTGCCGGTCGCCGGCGGCATCATCACCTACGCGGTGCTGAAGACGATGCGTGAGGGGTACATGTACGACCTGAACCGGCGGTACTACATGCTGCGACCGCCGAAGTAACGGCCGCCGACCGTCCGCCGGGCGAGCCGTCCGGTATCCCGCCCGTCGCACACTATTTCGATGTCATCACCCACCGACCACGACGACGCACAGGCGGTCGACGAGACGGGCGACCCGATCGCCGCTGACGAACGGGAGGATCCCCGCAGCGAGCCGACCGGGCCCCGGATCGGGCCCGACGGACGCGAGGTCGTCGTCCCGTTCCGCCTCTACAAGGCCGTCACCGTCTTCTCGACGCTCGCGGCCGTGGTCGCGTACCTGATCGGATTCACGCTCGTCGACGCCGCGACGCTGCAGATCAGCTTCGTTCGGACGACGATCGTCTATCTCCTGAACAGCGCCGGACTCTACCCGTCGAACGACACGCTCGTCGCCGCGCTGGCGGTCACGGGCATCGCGTTCATCGTCGCGGGGACGGCGGTGTACGTGCTCGGGACGCGGTTCCGCGGCCGCGGGATGGGAAAGTCTCAAGACGACTCCGGCGAATCGTGACGTAATGGCAGACGAGTTCATGAAGGGCTTCGCCCTGTTCACGCTCGGTGGCCTCGGCTGGCTCACCTTCGGCGGCTGGTACCGGACGCCCTCGTACTACGACGTCGTGCAGCTGGTCAACCCGGCCGAAGGCATCGAAAGCGCCTACGGCCAGGTCGGCCTCGTCGCCGGCGACGCGTTCTTCTGGGTGATGATACTCGGCGCGCTCACGTTCTGGGTGCTGATCCCGGCGAGCCGCGAGCTGCGCGACGCCCTCGACGACGACGCCGACGCGGCGAACTGACGACCGCCCTCCCTCCGTCGGCCCGAAGCGGTTCTCGCCTCGCCCCTCGTTCTGCAGCCGCCTGAGTTCGCCGAGCGTCCGATCCGCGTCGACGCTGTCGGCGCTTTCCCGTGCCCGCACGGCTACCGGAGGTGAGCAGACGCGACGCCGAGAGGAGTCGGGGATGGCAGGAGGGTCGACGTCGAGAACGACTCCGGGACGAAAAGAGAGCGGGACGCGGCGCGAACGCGACATCGGGCGCGGCACTGCGACTGCCGACGGTGACGGGGAGAAGGCGCGTTTTCTCGCGGCTCCGGACGAGCCGGACTACGCGACGACGAACTGGTTCCAGATGCCCGCGACGAGGAACCACAGGGCGTAGTAGGAGGCGAACACCATGACGAGCAGCGACGCGGCGATCGAGCTCTTCGGGGCCTCGATCGACATGTCGTTGCGCGCCTCGACGTTACGCGCCTCCAGCTCGAACAGGTCGGCGACCAGCATCGTGATCACGAGCACCGAGAGGATCACGCCGCTCACGGGCGCGTCGAGCACGAACAGGAGGCTCAACAGGAGCAGTCCGATGTTCGTGACCGCGTGCGGCGTGTACGGTTCGACGTCGTCGCCGTCGGAGCCCTGTTCGACGTGTCGTCTGTGTTCGAGGTGACGCGTCGCGAGGTTCGCCACCGCCATCGTCAGTATCGCGTACGGCAGCACCGGTCCGACGGCGGACAGCCAGCCGAGGGGAACGAGGAACTGCAGTGGGTCCATACCGACACATCCGGTCACGAGTTATTAGAGTGTTTCCGATCGCCGCGCTCGGCGCGGGTCCGCGAGCGTCACCAGCGCGACCGAGTCGACCGCCTCGATCGCGACCGGTCGGTGCGGCACGACGGAGCCGCGCTCCCGACCGTCGACCACGAGCGCGACCGACTCGGTCTCGCGCTCGACCGAGAGCGAGAGCCGCCCGGCGGCGACCCACGCGTCCGTCCGGGTGCTGAACGGAGCGATCGGCGCGACGGAGAGACCGCCGCCGGGCTCCACGACCGGGCCGCCGGCGGCGTTGGCGTACCCGTCGCTCCCGAGCGGGGTCGCGACGACGACGCCGTCCGCGCGGAACGACTCGTCCGGCCCTCCGACGAGACCGACCGCGAACTCGGAGATGCGGGCGGGCTCCGCGGTGACGAGCGCGACGTCGAAGGCGGCTCGCCGCGTCTCCCCGTCTCCCGCGTCGACCGCGAGGACCGGGTGCGCGACGCGTCGGACGTCGTCGCCGAGAGGGTCGCCGTCGACGGGGGAGTGGCCGTCGGAGCGGAGGGCCGCGTCGAGCAGGGCGTTGACGCGTCGCTCCGCGACGTCGATATCGACCGCGATCCGCCGCGAGCCGACCGGGATCACCGGCGCGTCCGGCGCGTCGACGAGCGCGTCGCGGAGGGCCTCGTCGCCGACCGCGACGACCGCGTCCGCGGCGGACCGCTCGACGGACCGATACGGGAGGCCCGCGAGGGCGCGCCGGAGCGCCGCCGCCCGGTCGTCGCCGACGACCGCGACGCGTCGTTCCGACGATTCCATACGCGAGGGGTGCGGCCGGCGCGCGTGAAAACCCCTCGGTTCGCGACGGCGGCTATCCCCCGAACGGCCAGTCGCCCGTGATCTTCATGCCGGTCGCCTTCCCCTCGCGATCGAGGGCGGCCGCTATCTCGTCGCGGTCCCGCCGCTCGGTCGTCACCGACGCGTCGGCGAGCTCGGCGACGAGTTCGGTGAGGAGGATCGCCTGCTCGCGGAGGTTCCGCGACTCCAGCTTGTCGAGCGTGTCGGCGCCGGTGTGACCCCAGCCGCGGCCGCGCCCCTCCGTCTCGCCGGAGACCATGTACCCCGGGATCCCGCGCTCGACGAACGGCCAGTGGTCGCTGTGGGGGACCAGTTCCGCGCCGAGCGAGACCGGGTGGTCGAACCGGTCTCTCACGCGCTCCGCGGCCGCCTCCAGCGCGTCGAACCCGTGGTGGTCGAGCTTCAGCGTGCGGCCGAACACGTTGCTGTCGACGTTGACGACGGCCGCGACCCGGTCGGGGTCGACCCCCTCGGCGAACAGCGAGGAGCCGACGAGCCCGACCTCCTCGGCGCCGAAGGCGACGAACCGGACCCGCCGGTCGAGCTCGTCCTCGCGGGCGGCGAGCGCGTTGGCGACCTCGACGAGCGTGGCGGTTCCGGCGCCGTTGTCCATCGCTCCCTGGGAGATGTCGTGGGCGTCGACGTGCGAGGAGACGACGAGGTAGTCGTCGGTCTCGGGGCCGAGTTCGGCCACCGCGTTCCCGCTCGTCGCGGCCGGCGTCTCGCAGTCGACGGCGACGGCCAGGTCGTCGCCCTCGTGTCGGCGGGCGAGGCGCGCGCCGGTCTCCTTCGAGACCCCGACCGCGGGGATGTCGCCCACGGGCGCGTCCGCGGTGCCGACGCTGCCGGTCGGCGGGAGCGTCCCCTCGACGTGGTTCGCGAAGACGAAGGCGGCGGCGCCGGCCTCGACGGCGTGGTAGTACTTCTCGCGGCGGTGGACGAACCGGTCGACGGAGTCGGGCGTGTCGGAGGAGACCATCACGACCTTTCCGTCGAGGTCGGCCTCGAAGTCCTCCGGGACGCCGTAGCCGAGGTCGACGAACTCGCCGGTCGCCTCGCCGCTCGGCGACCGGGGGAGCGCGATGCAGGCGTTCATCCCGCTCGCGACGGTCTCGTCGCCGGCGCGAATCGCGCTGTCGCCGCGCTCCCAGCCCTGTATCTCGAACGCCTCGACCCGGGCGTTCCGCGCGCCGGCCTCGGCCAGCGCGTCGCGCGTTAGCTCCAGTCCCTCGTGCTCGCCGTCGCTGCCGGCCATGCGGTGTTCGAGGTCGACGAGGGCTTCGAGGTGGTCCCAGCCGGCGTCGCTCGTGAAGGTGTCGCCGATCCAGTCGGTCATGGCCGAAGGTGCGGTGGCGGCGGGTCAAGCGTTTCGGTGGCGGCGGCCGGTGCCGGCGGTCGAACGGGGATGTCCGCTCAGAAGCCGGGCACGACCGGGAGCAGGACCGTCGCGGCCTCGGCGGCCGCGAACGTCGAGTCGTACAGGTGGTTCAAGAGGAGGTAGGTGAAGACGCCGAGAACGAGCGAGAGGATCCACGCGCTCGCCGCGATCCGACCGACCCGACGGTGGGGCGTCTCGGTCCGCAGCTCGCGTTCCGTGTGCGTGAGCCCGAGGACGATCGCGTAGAGGACGACGGGCACGGAGACGACGGAGAGGACGATGTGGATCGCGAGCATGATCAGGTACGCCGGGTACACCCAGTCCCACAGGGGCACCCACGAGTACGCGGAGTCGAGGACGAACTCCTTCGTGCCGCCGCCCGCGACCTTCGGGAGGTACATCCCGAGGAACAGGAGGATGAGGGCGAAGGAGGTCGTCATCGCCGCCGCGTGCTTTTTCACCTCGTCGTTGCGGATCCAGTACCAGCCGAGCGAGAGCGCGACGACGGTGACGGTGTTGACCGCGGCGATGGCGTGCGCGAGCAGGTCGACGGTGCCGCGGGAGAGCGTCGGGAACAGCGCCTGGAACTCGGGGACCAGGAAGACGCCGCCGACGGCCCCGTAGCCGACGATCGTGAGGAGCACGGTGATCGCGCCGGCCCGCTCCTTGGCCCGGTCGCGAACGCTGGCGGTGGACATATCGGGAGGAGGGAACGGAGCGATAAGTCGGCTTCGGGTGCTCCCGTCGGTCGGGACGCGTCGCCCCCGGCGACGCCGCCTCGGCTATCGCTCGATGACGCCGGTCGCCGTCGCGACCTCGATCGCCGCCTCCTCGTTGATCCCGCCCTGGAGGATCGTGTAGCGGTCGCGGATTTCGTGAGCGGTCGTCAGCGCGGCGAGCAGCTCCTCGTCGTCGACGCCGAGCTCGGCCGCGGTCGTCGGGGCGTCGAGCTCCGCGAGCGCGTCGCGGATCGCGCTCCACCGCCCGTTCTCGCCGCTGTGGAGGTACTCCGTCATGACCGAGGCGACGCCGACCTGGTGGCCGTGGAGCGCCTTCCCCGGGGCGATCCGGTCGAGCTGGTGGGAGATGAGGTGTTCCGCGCCGGAGGCGGGCCGCGAGGAGCCCGCGATCGACATCGCGACGCCGGAGGAGACGAGCGCCTTCACGACGACCCACGACGACTCCTCTAAGCCGGGCCGGATCATGTCTGCGTTCTCGACGAGCAGCTCCGCGGTCATCTCCGAGAGCGCGCCGGCGTACTCGCTGTACTCGACGTTCCGCAGGCGACGGGCGAGCCGCCAGTCCTTCACCGCGGTGTAGTTGGAGATGATATCGGCACAGCCGGCGGTGGTGAGCCGCCACGGGGCGTTCGCGAGCAGCGTGGTGTCCGCGACGACCGCCAGCGGCGGGTCGGCGGCGACCGAGTGGCGCGTGTCGCCCTCGGGGATGGAGGAGCGCCCGGAGACGATCCCGTCGTGGGAGGCGACCGTGGGGACGGAGACGAAGCCGACGTCGAGGTGGTCGGCCGCCATCTTCGCGATGTCGATCGGCTTCCCGCCGCCCAGCGCGATCAGGTAGCCGGGGTCTATCGCCTCCGCGGTCGCGGTGAGCTCCTCGACCGCCTCGAAGGAGGCGTCCTCGACGACGGCGGTCGCGGGGTCGTCGAACTGCGCGCGCACCCGGTCGCCGGCGATCTCGTTCGGCGTCGGGCTCGTGACGATGAGCGGCCGCCCCGTGAGGTACAGCTCGCCGACCGCGGCGCCGAGGTCGTCGATCACGTCGTGACCGACGAGCACGTTGCGCGGGAGCTTGATCCACGTGGACTTGTCGAACATGGCTCAGATACGCGACCGGAGGGTCTAGAAGATGCGGATTTCCGAACGGATCACCGACACGACGCCGGACGCAGCGCGACGGACCAAGCGGGAGCGCGACGGCAGTCTATAAACAGATCGCGGTGCGGTGGCGCGATCCGGTGAGCGCCCGCCGGGGCGCGAACCCGAGCGCGAGGGAGTCGGTGGTCCGGAGCGAAGTGGAGGACCACCGACGAGGCTGGGGAGGAATGAGGTGCGGAGCGGTGGTGGGCGGGACTCAAAGGGACAGACGCGAGTCCTCGCAACGGGGGTGTTGGCGCCGTTGGACGCCGATCCGAGATCGATTGCTCATAAATGTATACTGCAGCTTCCGAGTCAGCCACTGTGCTATCGGCTGTTTATAAGAACGTCGTCGCCGCGTCGTAGAGGAAGAAGACGCCGAACCCGGCGAGCACGACCGCCGAGGCCACCGCGACGAGCGGCGCGAACGTCTCGGTCCGGTTCTCGGCGGCGACGAGCCCCGCGGGGAATCCGGTGATCCAGATCAGTACACCGAGGAAGAAGCCGCCGATCAGCGCGGGGGAGCCGGTGGTGACGACGAACGTGCCGGCGAGGTCGGCGCCGACGACCGGCAGCCGGGCCAGCACGTCGAGCTCGCCCGGGCGCAGCAGGCCGACGCCGACGGTGAGCCAGAACAGCACCTGGTACGGGTTCGTCAGCGCGAGCACCAGCGCCTTGCGGAACCCCTTCCCCTCGTCGATCGAGGGTTCGTCGCCCGATGTCGGGCGGAACGACGCGCGCGCTCCGCGGGCCGCGCCGACGGCGAAGTATAACATGAGGACGCCGCCGGCCGCGACCATCGCGGCACGGAGCAGCGGGAGCGCGTCGACGACGGCGACGACGCCGAGGTACGCGAGGACGAAGAAGATCGCGTCGGCGGTCGCGGCGCCGAGTCCCGCCCGGAAGCCGGCGGTCCGGCCGCGGAGCACGGACTCCTCGGCGATGACGGCGTTCATCGGACCGGGCGGGGCCGCGAGCGCGAGGCCGAAGACGACCCCCGCACCGAGCGTCACGAGGAGGTTCACGCGCTTCGAAACGGGCGTTTTCGTGAAAAAGTCCGCGAAGGACGGGTGGACGTTACGGTCGGAAAGCGGGCATCGATGGTCGGAACTGGCGGGTGGTGCGGTCGCGACGGGCGGATGACGCGTACGCCTACGGCCCGAGCCGGGGCGACGCGTACGCCGACGGCTCCGCGCTCAGTCGGTGTCCTCGACGCGGATCGACCGGGCTATCGCCGCCGGCAGGCTCTGCTCGCCGGTCGGCGTCGCGACGGTCACCATGCCGAAGGGGGCGACGTCGACGACCTCGAGCTCGGTGCCCGGCGTGATCCCGGCGTCGGCGAGGTAGTCGAGCTCGTCCTCGTCGCGGTCGGAGACGCGCGTGACGACGACGCGGTCGCCCTCGATGTGGTCGGAGAGCCGCGGCCCGCTCCCCTCGTCGACGGGTTCGAGGTCGGCCCCCGGGATCGGGTCGCCGTGGGGGTCGACGGCGGGGTCGCCCAGCGCCTCGGCGACGCGGCGCTCGAACTCCTCGGAGATGTGGTGTTCCAGGGCGTCGGCCTCGTCGTGGACCTCGCTCCAGTCGTAGTCGAGCCGGTCGGCGAGGAACGCCTCCAGCAGCCGGTGGTGGCGGACGACCTCCAGCGCGACGGCCTCGCCCTCCGCCGTGAGCTCCGCGCCCTGATACGGCTCGCGCTCGACGAGCCCGCGGTCCTCCAGCTTCCCCAGCATGTCCGTGACCGACGGGGCGGTCTTGCCGAGGTACTCCGCGATCGCGGACGTCGAGACGGGCGGCCCCTGCTCGGACTGGAGGACGTAGATCGCCTTCAGATAATCCTCCATGACGTCGCTCAGCATTTATAAGCGATCGCGGCCGACGGCGGAAATACCTACCGGGAGTGGTCGACGGTCGGACGCGGCGTCCGCGGAACTCCTGCGGATCCGCAGTCACTCGTCTTGGAGCTCCGCCTCCCGCAGCGCCTCGTTGAGGTCCTCGCGGATGCGCTCACCCGTCTCGCGGTCCATCGCGGTGGTGACGATCCGGTTCTCCTGCACGCTGGAGCCGTCTCGGAGAAGGAGTCGGACGTTGCCGTTGGTCCCGGCGCGCGTCGCCTTCGCGCGGAGTCCGGTCCGCGAGCCGGTGCCCCCGGCGTCGATGGGACCGGGGACGATCTTCTTGACGTGCGGGTGCTGCGCGACCGTGCTCACCGCCTTCCGCCCCTTTCGGTCGCCGATCAGCGTCGAGTGGGAGCCGCCGATCTTCTCGCGCGGCGGCGTCTCGACCACCTCCAGCGCGCGGTCGCCGCGCCGGTCGAGCACCCACGAGACGACGGGACTCGCACGCTCGCGACCGTCGTCGTCCCCCGCGTCGACGTCGGCGTCGGGAACGCGGTAGAACTCGTGGTGGACCTGCGCGCGCGTCTCGCGGAGCGGCTTCCGGGCGCCGGCGGCGTAGACGGTGTCGGGGCGCTTCCGGCGGATCTCGTCGGCGACCCGGCCCGCGAAGTTGCGGAGCTGGACCTCGGTGAGCCGCTCGTCGCTCTCCGGCCGGGTCGTCACCGTCGTCTCGCCGACGACCGCGTCCTCGTCGAGCATCGTCAGGCGGGCGCGGTCCTCGGCGAACTCGGCGACGACGGCGTCGGCGTTGGCGGTGTTGCAGGTGAGACAGTAGTCCCCGGGCTTGCGGAGGGGGGTGCCGCACCGCCGGCAGTTCATACCGGACGGAGGCGCGTGTCGGGTAAAAGGCCGTCCGTTCGACGTGCCGCGGAGGTAACCCATATCAGTGGGCGCCGGTCAAAGGGGGTATGGACACCGACGGATCCGACGGCGAGGCCCCGGGCGAGCGGGGGCCGGAGGTCCCGGACGGCGACGCCATCGAGGACCGGGTGGCGCGGCTGTTCCGCAGCGGCCGGACGAACGCGCTGGTCGCGTGGGCGATGGTGGCGGTGCTCGTCGGGGCCTTCGTCGAGAGCCTGCTCGGGTTCGACCTCCTTCCGATGGCCCTCGTCGCCGCGATCACGGCGGTCGTGGTCGCGCCGGCGGTCGCGGCGCGGGATCCGCGGGTGATGCTCCCGTGGGAGGTGCTCGGGCTCGCGCTGTTGCCGATCCTCGTGCGCGCGCTCCTCGGTGGAGAACTCGGGACGTTCGCGACGTACCTCGCGATCGCCGCGTTCGCGCTGATCGTCACCGTCGAGCTCCACATGTTCACCTCGCTGCGGGTCACCCACTGGTTCGCGGTGCTGTTCGTCGTGCTGACCACGATGGCGACGGCGGCCGCGTGGACGGTGCTCCGGTGGAACGCCGACCGGCTGCTCGGAACCGGCTACCTGACGACGAACGAGGCGCTGATGATCGAGTGGATCTACGTGACGCTGGCCGGGCTCGCCGCCGGCGTCCTCTTCGACGCCTACTTCCGGCGGCGGGGCGCGCGGCTCCGCCGGAGCATCTGGCGGGTGGTGCGCCGATGAGCGTCCGCGGCGCCTTCCGAGCTCGCCCATCGCTGCGGACGCAGCGCCGGCTCACAAGGGGGATGCAGCTCCTGCTCGCCGCCATCGTCGTCTACGGCGTGGTCTTCGGCCAGCCGAAGGCGATCACCAACGGCGGGATCGGGCTGTTCGTCACGTTCGTTCCGGCGCTGCTCGAACGCAACTACGACATCCCGCTCGACCCCTGGCTCGGCGTGTGGATCACGACGGCGGTGCTGTTACACACCGTCGGATCCGCCGGGTTCTACGCCCGCGTCCCGTGGTGGGACCACCTCACGCACGCGCTGTCGGCGTCGCTGATCGCGGGCGCGGGGTACACGACGCTCCGCGCTATCGACCTTCACAGCGACGAGATCCGGATCCCGTCGCGCTTCGCGTTCGTCTTCATCTTCGTCGTGGTGCTCGCGTTCGGCGTCGTCTGGGAGCTGTTCGAGTTCGCGCTCGACATCGTCGCCGACGAGACGGGGATCTCGATGCCGCTCGCGCAGTTCGGACTCGACGACACCGTGGCCGATCTGACGTACAACTCGATCGGCGCGCTGGTCGTGGCGCTCTTCGGCCAGGCGCACCTCACCGGCGTCGCGGAGCGGGTCCGCGAGGGGCTGTACGGCGCGTTAGACGAGCGGTCCTAGCGCAGACACGCCGCGACGACCCGCAGCGCGGCCTCGCCGCGGACCTCGTTCGCGAGCAGCGGGACGCGCTTCACGTCGCGGCCGCGGAACAGCTCCGTCGCCCGCCGGAGCGCGCCCTGCTGGACCTCCCAGCGCCGCGCGCAGAAGTCGCAAGTGTCGGGGTTCGGCTCGACGATCCACGCGGGGTCGACGTCTGCCACGTCGCCGACGCCCTCCATCACCCGATTGACGACGAGCGTGCTCACCGGAATCCCGAACTCGTCGAGGCGGGAGACCAGCCGCTCGGACTCGACGACGCTCATCTCCTCGGGGATCGTCACGACGCGGAAGTCGGTCTGCGCGGGGTCGCGCAGCACGGCCCGGAGGCGCTCGATCCGCTCTTGGAGCTCGTCGAGGTCGGCGGTGGGGTCGGCGTCGTCGTCCCCGCCGCCGAACATCCCCTTGAGCCCGTCCATCATCCCGGAGAAGCGGTTTCGAAGTTTCATCACGCGCCCGATCATCGAGTCCATGATCTCGGGAAGCTGGAGCAGCCGGAGCGTGTGCCCGGTCGGCGCGGTGTCGACGATCACCCGGTCGAAGCGCGGGTCGTCGAGGTACTCCAGCAGCTGGCGCATCGCGGCCGCCTCGTCGGCGCCGGGCATCGTCCCGCCGAGCAGCGAACCGAGCCCCTCCTCGCCGTCGGGGTCGCCGCCCGCGGCGCCGGCATCGCCGCCCATCATCCCGCCCATCGCGTCGCCCATCTCGCCCATCCCGCCGAGCGGGTCGCCCTCGGCGCCGAACATCCCCTCCTCCATCGCGTCGTCGGGGTCGATCTCGGCGGCGAACAGGGGCACGTCCTCGCGGATTCGCGTCGGTTCGGCGGGGATATCGGTCTCGTACGTGTCGGAAAGGGAGTGGGCCGGGTCGGTCGAGACGACGAGGGTCCGGACCCCGCCGGCGGCCGAGGAGAGCCCGGTCGCGGCCGCCATCGTCGTCTTGCCGACCCCGCCCTTCCCGCCGTAGAGGACGTATTCGGGCGCGTCGACGCCCTCCGGGAGGGCCGTGGCGTCCGTCTCGGCCGGGAGGTCGGCGTCGGTGGCGTCGGTCTCGTGACCGCCGGCTCCGTGCTCGCCGTCGTCCGCGGCCTCGTCGTCGCTCTCGGGCTCCTCGACGCGATCCACGGGTTCGACGTCGATGTCGTCCATACCGGGTCGTGCGTGCGGCGCGTACGTGTACCCGTCGGTATTGCGAGGAAGATGAAGCGTGAGCGGTTGATAATGAGACGAGCCGAGACGCCAGTCTTGCTGCGACGAACGCCCCTAAGCTCTCAGTCGCTCGTTTATAACTAGTCGACTCCGGATCGTCGGTGAGGACATCCAAAGCCCCAGCCGCGACGACTCGCGTGGCTCGCTGCGCGCTTCAGTCGCTCGCGTTGCTCGCTCCTTGCAGTGCTTGCGTCGCCAAGCGTCGTCCTCGCGGCTGCCCCTTTGAGTCCCACCCGGCCGCACAGCAACCGCACCTCACGCCTCCCCAGCCTCGCGGCTCCCTACGGTCGCCGCGTCCCTCGCGCGTGCTCCTCCCGGCCTATCGGCCGCTCGGAGGCACGCGCCACCGCACCGCCGTTTATTCATATATAATTACCGTCGCAGTCTGGCGGTCTTTATATATCTCGTCTACTCGCTCGCGCCGTCGCGTTCGACGGCCATCCCGAGGTCGGCCATCGCGTCGAAGAAGTCCGGGAAGGAGACGTCGACGTGCTCGCCGCCCCGGATCGTCGTGGTGCCCTCGGCGGCGAGGGCGGCCACGGCGAGCGCCATCACGATCCGGTGGTCGGCGCGGCCGTCGACGGTCGCGCCCCGCAGGTCGCTCTCGGAGCCGTGAATCGTCAGGACGTCCGGCTCCTCGGTCGTCTCGGCGCCCAGCGTCGTCAGCTCCTCGGCCATCGCGGCGACGCGGTCCGTCTCCTTGTACCGGACGTGCTCGCAGTTCGTGATGCGGGTGTCGCCCTCGGCGACCGCCCCGAGCGTGGCGATGGTGGGGAGCAGGTCGGGCGTGTCGCCCACGTCGACCTCGACGCCGGAGAGGTCGGAGCGCCGGACGGTGATGACGCCCCCGTCGCGGTCCCACTCGACGTCTGCGCCCATGCGCTCCGCGATCCCGACGATCGCGGAGTCGCCCTGCGCGCTCGGACGGGCGCCCTCGATCCGGACCGCCTCTCCGGGCTCGGCGGCGATCGCCCCGGCGGCGACGAGGTAGGAGATCGAGGAGAAGTCGCCGGGGACGGCGTAGCTCCCGCCGGCCGGCGTGTACGACTGGCCGCCCTCGACGACAAACCCCGCCGCGCCGGCGGCGCCGTCGAGCGCCTCGCCGTCGTCGCCGACCGGCGTCGCCTCCACCCCAAAGTCGTCGAGCAGTTCGAGCGTGATGTCGACGTACGGCGCCGACTTGAGGGGGGTCGTCAACTCGACGTCGATCCCCCGGTCGGTGACCGCGCCGGCCATCAGCAGCGCGGTGACGTACTGCGAGGAGACGTCGCCCGGGATCGCCACCTCGCCGCCCGCGAGGGGGCCGGAAACGACCAGCGGCGCCTGCCCGTTGCCGCGGGTCGACTCCGCGCGCACGCCGAGGTCGCCGAGGGCCGTCAGGAGCGGTCCCTGCGGGCGCGACCGGAGCGACCCGTCTCCCGTCAGCACCGTCGCGCCGTCCGCGAGCGCGGCTGCGGCCGTGACCAGCCGCATCGTCGTCCCGGAGTTCGCGCAGTCGATCACGTCGTCGGGAACCGACGGGCGACCGCCGAAGCCGTCGACGGCGAGCGCCTCGGCATCGTCGGGGACGAGCGCGTCGGCGGTGTCGGCGGCATCGGCGTCCCCGCCGGATTCCGGCCCGACCGCGCCGCCGAAGGCGGTCACGGCGCGGGCGGTCGCCCGCGTGTCCGCGGAGACGAGGGGGGACCGCACGGTCGCGCCGTCGCTGTACCCCGCGGCGAGCAGCGCGCGGTGCGTGTAGCTCTTCGAGGGCGGCGCGCGAGCGGTCCCCCGAACGGTCGAGTTGGTGACGTGGGCGTCCATACCGTCCCTGCCGTCCCCGGCGACAAGTCGGTACCGGACGCGGCACGATTGGGCGGGCGGGCGCCGTCCACGGTGCGAGCCGAATCGGCCGGCGGAGCGCCCCGGCGCACCCTTTATACCACCGGGAGCGTTACCGTCGCGTATGCCCCAGTGTGAGATGTGCGGCGCCGACCAGGCCTCGCTGACGACGACGAAGGTCGAAGGCGCCGAGCTGGAGCTGTGTAGCTCCTGTACGGACTTCGGCACCGAGGTCCGCGACGAGTCCACCGGCTCCGGCGGCGGCAAGTACTCCACGAGCTCGAGCACCGGGAAGTCGTCCTCCTCGTCGTCGTCCTCCGGGTCCGGCGGCTCCTCGGGCGGCTCGACGCGGCCGCGCGACATGTTCGACGACATGGACGAGATCGCCACCGACTACGACGATCAGATCCGGAACGCCCGCGAGTCCCGCGGGCTGAGCCAGGAGGAGCTGGCCGACCAGCTGAACGAGAAGGCCAGCCTCATCCGCAAGCTCGAACGCGGCGACACCCTCCCGACCGACGAGGTCCAGCGGAAGCTGGAGCGCGCGCTCGACGTCTCGCTCGTCGAGGGCGAGTCGGTCGAGGACGCCGATTGGGACAGCGGCGACTCCGGGACGATGACGCTCGGCGACGTGGTCAAGCGGAAGGACTGAAGCGGTCGCCTCGCGACGTTCGCCGCTCCGCTCTTATTCGACGCGCAGCCACGTCCCGCCGAGAAGCACCGCGAGCAGCGCGAACGCGACGAGCGAGAGGTTCGGGATCGTGAGCCCGAGCGCCGGGCTCTGCCACTGGACCGTCGCGCACGGGCCGCCGAGCGTGCACTGCGCCTGCGTCGCCTGGAGGTAGGAGTGGTACGTCGAGAGGCCGAGTCCGAGCCCCGCGAGCGGCAGTGCGGTCCGCGCGACCGCCGGCCTCCCCTCGATCGCCGCGACGCCGATCACGACGACGAGGGGATACATGAGGATCCGCTGGTACCAGCACAGGTCACAGGGCGCGAGCCCGAGCCCGAGGCTGAACCAGAGGCTCCCCGCGGTCGCGACCGTCGCGACGAGCGTCGCGGCCGACAGCCAGACGGCCGCCTCCGGGAAACGGCTATTCACACCGTCGCTCCCCCCTCGTCCGTCCGTTCGGAATCCCCGTACTGCTCGGTCAGGTAGCCGATGATGTAGTCGACGGTCTCGGGGTCGTAGCTCCAGAAGCCGAAGAACTCGCCCGGGGCGCGCTCCTCGGCGAGCAGCGCGCACTTCGCGTCGTCGTAGCCGCCGCCGTCGTACGCGACGAACCAGGTCTCGCGGATCTCCGCGGTCTCGCCGACGTGCACGGTGTAGTGTTCCACGTCGGGCGGGTTGCCCTCGTTCGCCGCGTACGCGTGGACGTCGAGCCGCTCTTTGCCGCCCAGCAGGTCGTAGGTGTCCGCCTCTCCGGTGAGTACATCGAGGGTCTGGAAGCCGGCGTGGAGCTCACCGTCGCCGACGCGCCACGCGCGGTCCTCGATCTCCCGAGACGCGGCGACCATGTCGGCGTGGGAGTAGGAGGTGAACATCGTCTCGTCGAGGTGATCGAGGATCGGTTCGCCGACCCGTCGCCGGTAGCCGGCTCCGACCTCGGCGGTCGCGTCGTCGCCGGCCGCGTCCCCTTCGGCCGAGCCGTCGTCGGCCGCCCCCGTCTCCCCGCCGACGCCGGGGAGGAGTTCGTCGACCGTGGCGGCCGTGACGAACTCGCCGTCGCGCGAGAGGACGGCGTACCCGTCCGGCCCCCCGTCGGTCCGCTCCTCGACGATCCGGACGTTGCGGTCGGCGAAGTGCTCGCGGAGCTCCTCCGTGACCGCCGGGTCGGCGTTGAAGACGGTCAGCGTGGCCTCGCGAGCCTCCACGCCGGCGATGAGCTCGATGAGGGACATCGTTCGTTCCGACCCACAGCACCGGGGTATAAGGACGTTTATGCTCCCTGCGGTGTGACGGGGCGAGTCGGCGGGCGGAACCGCGTCGATCTCCGGCGCAGCGTCGCCGGAGCATGAAGGTATTTGCGCCCGCGGCCCCGAGCCCGGATATGTTCATTCTGGTGAACCTCAAGGCGTACCCGTGCGATCCGATCGAAGTCGCGACCGCCGCCCGCGACGTCGCCGAGGCGGCCGGCGCCCGGATCGCGGTCTCGCCGCAGGCGGCCGACCTCGCCCGTGTCGCCGACACCGGCGTCGAGACGTGGGCCCAGCACGTCTCGCCGAACGACCACGGCTCCCACACCGGGTCGACGCTCGCCGAGGCCGTCGCCGCCAACGGCGCCGAGGGGACGCTGATCAACCACTCGGAGAAGCGGCTGAAGCTCGCCGACGTCGACGGCGCCGTCCGCGCCGCCGAGCGCGCCGACCTGGAGACGATCGTCTGCGCGAACAACCCCGCACAGGTGGGCGCGGCCGCCGCGCTCGGCCCCGACGCCGTCGCCGTCGAACCCCCCGAGCTCATCGGCGGCGACGTCTCCGTCTCGACGGCCGACCCGGGGATCGTCGAGGACGCGGTCGCGGCCGCCGACGCGGTCGACCCCGCGGTCGACGTGTTCTGCGGCGCCGGCGTCTCGACCGGCGAGGACGTGGCCGCCGCGGGCGACCTCGGCGCGTCCGGGATCCTGCTGGCCTCCGGCGTGGCGAAGGCCGACGACCCGCGGGCGGCGCTGGAGGACCTCGTCTCCGGGCTCTGAGCGCGGCGAGGGCCGCTGGAACCGCTCGATCGTACCACACCGGCGACCGTCGCGGGTCCCTGCGCTTGCGGATCTGTATAAAGACACCGGTGCGAGCGGTTCACACGATCGTCGAAACCGCACGACGTGAGCGGGATCGGCTGTCCGGTGAGATCGCGCCGTCTAGTAACCTTTAACCGACACAAGCCGCTAACTTTGGCTAAGATGGCGAGCAACAAGATCCTCGGTATCGACCTCGGTACCACCAACTCCGCGTTCGCGGTGATGGAGGGCGACGAGCCCGAGATCATCGCGAACGCGGAGGGCGACCGGACGACGCCCTCCGTCGTCGCCTTCGCCGACGACGGCGAGCGGCTCGTCGGGAAGCCGGCGAAGAACCAGGCCGTCCAGAACCCCGACCGCACGATCCAGTCGATCAAGCGGCACATGGGCGAGGACGACTACACGGTCGAGATCGGGGACGACGACTACACGCCGGAGCAGGTCTCGGCGATGATCCTCCAGAAGATCAAGCGCGACGCCGAGGAGTACCTCGGCGACGACGTCGAGAAGGCGGTCATCACCGTCCCTGCGTACTTCAACGACAAGCAGCGCCAGGCGACGAAGGACGCCGGCGAGATCGCCGGCTTCGACGTCGAGCGCATCGTCAACGAGCCGACCGCCGCCTCCATGGCGTACGGCCTCGACGACGAGTCCGACCAGACCGTCCTCGTGTACGACCTCGGGGGCGGCACGTTCGACGTCTCGGTCCTCGACCTGGGCGGCGGCGTCTACGAGGTCGTCGCCACGAACGGGGACAACGACCTCGGCGGCGACGACTGGGACGAGGCGCTCATCGACCACATCGCCGACGAGTTCCGGAACGACCACGGGATCGACCTCCGCGAGGACCGGCAGGCGCTCCAGCGCCTGAAGGACGCCGCCGAGGAGGCGAAGATCGAGCTGTCGAACAAGAAGGAGACCACCGTCAACCTCCCCTTCATCACCGCGACCGACAGCGGCCCGGTCCACCTCGAGCAGTCGATCACCCGCGCGACGTTCGAGAACCTCACCTCGGACCTCATCGGGCGCACCGTCGAACCGACCGAGCAGGCGCTCTCCGACGCCGGCTACGGCAAGGGCGACATCGACGAGGTCATCCTCGTCGGCGGGTCGACCCGGATGCCGCAGGTCCAAGAGCAAGTCGAGGAGCTCGTCGGCCAGGAGCCGAAGAAGAACGTCAACCCCGACGAGGCGGTCGCGCTCGGCGCGGCGGTCCAGGGCGGCGTCCTCTCCGGCGACGTCGACGACATCGTCCTGCTGGACGTCACCCCGCTCTCGCTCGGGATCGAGGTGAAGGGCGGCCTCTTCGAGCGGCTCATCGAGAAGAACACCACCATCCCGACCGAGGAGTCGAAGGTGTTCACGACGGCCGCCGACAACCAGACGTCGGTGAACGTCCGCGTCTTCCAGGGCGAGCGCGAGATCGCCGAGGAGAACGAGCTGCTCGGCGCGTTCCAGCTCTCCGGCATCCCGCCGGCGCCCGCGGGCACCCCGCAGATCGAGGTCTCGTTCAACATCGACGAGAACGGCATCGTCAACGTGGAGGCCGAAGACCAGGGCTCGGGCAACGCCGAGTCGATCACCATCGAGGGCGGCGTCGGCCTCTCGGACGAGGAGATCGACCAGATGCAGGAAGAGGCCGAGAAGCACAAGGAGGAGGACGAGGCCCGCCGCGAGCGGATCGAGGCCCGCAACGAGGCCGAGACGACGATCCAGCGCGCCGAGACCCTCTTAGAGGAGAACGAGGAGGAGCTCGACGACGACGAGCTCGTCGCCGACATCGAGGCGGCCATCGAGGACGTCGAGGAGGTCCTCGAAGACGAGGACGCCGACACCGACGAGATCGAATCGGTCACCGAGGCGCTCACCGAGCAGCTCCAGGAGATCGGCAAGCAGATGTACGAGGGACAGGCCGCGCAGGCCGGTCCGGGCGGCGCCGGCGGCGCTGCCGGCGGTCCGGGCGGTCCCGGCGGCATGGGCGGCGCGGCAGGTCCGGGCGGTGCGGCCGGCCCCGGCGGCGCGGGCGCCGACGGCGACGGAGACGAGTACGTCGACGCCGACTTCGAGGACGTGGACGACGACGACGAGGAGTAGCGTCGACCACGCGTCGGCCGTCGGGAGGACGGGCCCCTTAACACGACCCAGCCACGAACGACTCAACAACGAACGTAACGCATGAGCGAAGATTTCTACGACGTCCTCGGCGTGTCGCGGGACGCCAGCGAGGAGGAGATCAAGAAGGCGTACCGCAAGCAGGCCGCCGAACACCACCCGGACGTCAGCGACGACGACGACGCCGAGGAGCGGTTCAAGAAGATCCAGAAGGCCAAGGAGGTGCTCACCGACGAGGAGAAGCGCCGCCAGTACGACCAGCTCGGCCACGACCGCTTCACCGAGGCCGACAAGCGCGGCGCGACGGGCGGCGGCCCCGGCGGCGCCGGCGGGCCTTTCGGCGGCGCCGGCGGTGCGGGAGGAGCCGGCGGCTTCGAGGACATCTTCAACCAGTTCTTCGGCGGGGGCGGGGGCCGCGGCGGCCGCGGCGGCCGCGACGATCGCCCGCGGCAGGGCCAAGACCTCCGGACGGGACTCACGATCGACCTCGAGGAGGCGTTCGAGGGCGCCACGAAGGAGGTCACGCTCACCCGA
This sequence comes from Halorubrum depositum, assembly GCF_007671725.1. Classification (NCBI taxonomy): domain Archaea; kingdom Methanobacteriati; phylum Methanobacteriota; class Halobacteria; order Halobacteriales; family Haloferacaceae; genus Halorubrum; species Halorubrum depositum. Next base: position 956,742 of record NZ_VCNM01000002.1, read on the forward strand.
CCCACGGCGTGTAGCACCTGCGACGGCGCGGGGCACCCGCCGGACGCCGACGTGGAGACCTGTCCGCAGTGTAACGGGCGCGGGCAGGTCCAGCAGGTCCAGCAGACGCCGCTCGGCCGCGTCCAGCAGACCTCGACGTGCCCGCGCTGCGAGGGCGAGGGCGAGCTGTACAGCGAGGACTGCGCCGACTGCGGCGGCGACGGCGTCGTCCGCGAGGAGGCGACGCTCTCCGTGGAGATCCCGCCGGGGATCCGCTCCGGGCAGAGCCTCCGGATGGAGCGCGAGGGCGCCCCCGGCGAGAACGGCGGGCCCAACGGCGACCTGCTGATCGAGGTCGACGTCGACGTGGGCGACCGGTACGAGCGCGACGGCGACGACCTCCGCGTCAGCGAGGCGATCTCCTTCCCGCAGGCCGTCTTCGGCGACACGGTCGAGGTCGAGACCGTCGACGGCACCGTGGAGATGGACGTTCCCGCCGGCACCCAGAGCGGCGAGACGTTCCGGCTCGAGGGGAAGGGGATGCCTCGGCTGCGTCGGCGCGGCCGCGGCGACCTCTACGTGCAGGTCGGCGTCGTGATCCCGGACTCGCTCAACGAGGAGCAGCGCGAGGCGCTGGAGGCGTTCGCCGAGGCCGGCGGCGAGGACATCGACGTCGGCGGCGGCTTCTTCGAGCGGCTGAAGAGCTCCTTCTGACCGCTCTCGTCCCGTAGTTTTTCCAACACGCGCCACGTACTGCGGATATGGGCTACGACACCACCGCCTACGACGACGTCGAACCGCGCGCGCCGGGGATGTACTTCCTCCGCGACGCGCTCGACTGCGAGAAGCTCGGCGTGACCGTCGTGGAGGCCGACGACGGCTGGGAGGGGATGGAACACGACCACGCCGACGCCGACCACGAGGAGGTGTACGTGCTGCTCCACGGCGCGGCGACGCTGACGGTCGACGGCGAGCCCGTCGAGCTCGGCCCCGGCGACGCGGTCCGGGTCGACGCCGACTCCACGCGCGACCTCGCCTTCTCCGCCGACGGCTCGCGGATGGTCGTCGCCGGCGCGCCCTGACGCGGGGCGCGCCCTGACACGAGGCGCGCCCCCGGCCTCCCACGGGATCGGCGCGCCCGACCGCGCCACTCCTCGTTTTTAAGTCTCGGCCGCTCCGAGCCCCGGATATGGATGTGGTCGGGGACCTCCTCGCGCGGGATCGACGGAGCCGGGACGTCGCGCTCGTCACGCCCGACGGGCGCGAGCGCACGTACCGCGACCTGATCACCAACGCGTACAAGGCGGCGAACGTGCTCCGCTACCTCGGCGCGCGCGAGGGGTCGACCGTCGCCGTCGAGCCGGCGCCGGGGCTCCACACGACGCTCGCCTTCCTCGGCGCCGCCGGACTCGGCGCGCCGGTCCGGTTCGACCCCGCGGCGGGGATCGTGCGCGGCGACCGCGTCGTCCTCGTCGACGTCGCCGACGAGTCGACGACCGAGCCGGCGCCCGGTACCAGCCTCGCCGCCTTCGGCGGCCCGCCGGAGCGACCGGAGACGACCCACTGGGAGCAGGAGCTGTGGAGCGAGAACCCGGGAATGCCCCCGAGCGGAGTCGGCCCGGACGATCCCGTCCTCCGCGGAGCGAACGGCGACGAGCCGGACGAGGCCGGCGACGTCTCCCACCGCGCGCTCCTCGACGCCGCCGGGTCGGTCGTCGACGAACTGAGGCTCGAACAGGGCGACAGGGCCGTTCTCCGCGGCGACCTCGCGGACTCCCGGGCGCTGGCCGCGGGCGTCGTCGCGCCGCTCGCGGCGGGCGCGACGTCGGTCCTCGCGGGCGAGGCGACGGACGACGGTGAACCGACCGTGACCGTCGAGCGGGAGGACGGCGACTCGCCTCGGGTGACGCTCCCGACGGTCGGCGATCGCTAGGACGAAGCGGGCGAGAACGGCGGCGATCGCCTCAGTCGTCGGCCGGGTTCAACGGCGCCGACCGGTCCCGCTCGTGGAGGAGACACGCCGACTCGTGACCGGCCCCGTGGTCGGTCCGCTCCGGAACGGTCTCCTCGCAGGGCGTGGTGACGCGCTCGGAGAGCGTCGCGGCCGCGCCCTCGGGGTCGCCGTCGAGCGCCTCGTCGAGCGCCGCGTCGAGCAGCGACTCCATCTCGGCGGCGGGTACCGCCTCCTCGACGTCGAACTCTCGGCGGATCTGGCCTTTCACGGCCTCGGGCGTCGCCTCGGCGTCGCTCCCGGTCCGGAAGTTCTCGCGGATCTGCTCGACGTCGACGCTGCCGGCGGCGAGCGCGTCCCGGAGGTTCAGGAGTCCCCGCCAGCTCGACTGGTCGAGGTCGACGTCATCCGGCTGGATCACCTTGTGGCATCGGGTGTGGAACCGACAGCCGGAGGGCGGGTCCTCCGGACTCGGCACGGTCCCCGTCAGTTCGATGCCCTTCGCGGTCGAGCGCGGGTCCGGCGTCGGGATCGCCGAGAGCAACGCCTCCGTGTACGGGTGCTGCGGGTCGGCGAACACCCGGTCCGTCGGTCCGATCTCGACGATCTCGCCGAGGTACATGACCGCCACCCGGTCGCATATCTCACGGATGACGGACATGTCGTGGCTGATGAACAGAAGCGAGAGGTCGAACTCCGCCTGGAGGTCGGCGATCAGGTCGAGGATCTCCGCCTGGATCGAGACGTCGAGCGCGGAGACCGGCTCGTCGGCGACGATGAGCTCCGGGTTCAACACCAAGGCGCGGGCCAGCGCGATCCGCTGCTTCTGGCCGCCGGAGAACTCGTGCGGGTAGCGGTCGTAATCCGCGGGCGAGAGCCCGACCCGCTCGAGCAGGTCCTCCACGATGGCCCGCCGCCGGTGGCGGTCGGACATCCCGTGGATCTGGAGCATCTCCGCGACCGCGCTCCCGACCGACATCCGCGGGTCGAAGCTGGAGGAGGGGTCCTGGAAGATCATCTGGGCGTCGCGGCGGAACGCCTTCAGCTCCCGGTCGTCGAAGCGCGTCACGTCGTTCGGGTGCGTGCCGTCGGCGTTCCGGGTCGCGCCGCCTCGCCCGCCGCCGTTGAAGATCACCTCGCCGCCCGTCGGATCCTCCAGCCGGACGATGGAGGTCGCCGCCGTGGACTTCCCGCAGCCGGACTCGCCGACGAGCCCGAGCGTCTCCCCGGGCGCGATGTCGAAGCTGATGCCGTCGACGGCGCGAGCGGCGCCGACCCGCCGATTCAACAGGCCCTTCCGGATCGGGTAGTGCTTCTCGAGGTCCCGCACGGAGAGGAGCGGCTCCTCAGTCATCGGCGGAGCGCACCCCCTCGTCGTCGGCGCCCGCGTCCGGAATCCCGTCGCGGACGACGGAGTCGTCGCGGCCCGGACGGTAGTGAACGCAAGAGGCGCGCTGTCCCGGGTTGATCTCGATCTCCTCCGGCTGGTCGCCGGTCACGCAGGCGTCGACCGCGTGCTCGCACCGCGGGGCGAACCGGCAGCCGTCCGGGGGGTCGAGGGGATCGGGGAGCGTCCCCGGGATCCCGCCCTTCTTTCCGCCGATCTCGGGCAGGCAGTTGAGGAGCCGCTGGGTGTACGGGTGCGCGGGGCGCTCGAAGACGTCGAGCACGTCGCCCCGCTCCATCACCTTGCCAGCGTACATCACGACGATGCGGTCGGCGATCTCGGCGACGACGCCGAGGTCGTGGGTGACGAAGAGGACCCCCATGTCGAACTCCGCCTGGAGGTCCTCGAGGAGCCGGAGGATCTGCGCCTGCACCGTCACGTCCAGCGCCGTCGTCGGCTCGTCGGCGATCAGCAGGTCGGGGTCGCCGACGAGCGCCATCGCGATCATCACGCGCTGCTTCTGCCCGCCGGAGAACTCGTGCGGGTAGTCGTCGAACCGGGAGCTGGCGTTCGCGATCCCCACCCTGTCCATCAGGTCGATCGCCTTCGCCCGCGCCTCGTCGTCGGAGACGTCGCGGTGGATCTGCAGCGCCTCGACGATCTGCCACCCGACCGTGTAACAGTGATTCATCGCCTCCTGCGGGTTCTGGAAGATGTGCGCGATCTCGTAGCCGCGGATCTCGCGGAGCTCCGGCTCGCTCATCTCCAGGAGGTCGCGGCCCTTGAACCGGACCGACCCCTCGACGCGCCCCGGCGGCTCCTTGACGATCCGCGTCACCGACTCCGTCGCCACCGTCTTCCCGGAGCCCGATTCGCCGACGATACAGACGGTCTCGCCCTCGTCGACCGAGAAGTCGATCCCGTCGACCGCCGTGAGTTCGCCGCTGTCGGTGCTGAACGTCGTCGTGAGGCCTTCGACCTCGAGCAGTGGGGTGGACATTACGCGTTCTCCGCCTCCGCTTCGGGGTTTAAGGCGTCCAGCAGCGCGTCGCCGATGAAGTTGAACGCCAGGATGGTCAGGAACAGCACGATGCCGGGAGCCAACACGATCCACGGGGCGAACGCCAGGTCGCTCCGCCCGGCGGAGATCAGCTGTCCCCACGAGGGGACCGCCGAGTCGCCGATCCCGAGGAACGCGAGCTGCGCCTCGGCGAGCAGGAAGCCGGGAATGAGCAGCGTGAGCTGCGTGATGATGCTGCTCGCCACGTTGGGGACGACGTGTTTCCGGACGACGCGGTACGTGCTCGCGCCGCTGATCCGGGTCGCCTTGATGAACTCCTCCTCGGAGACGGACAGCGACTTGCTGCGCACGTACCGCGCGGTGCCGCCCCACGCGAACGCCGAGAAGACGAGGATGAACATCCCCAGCCCGGCGCCGTAGATGTACAGGATGAGCAGGAACATCAGGAACGTCGGGAACGAGAGGATGATGTCGACGAACCGCATCATCACCTCGTCGACCCAGCCGCCCGCGTACGCGCTGACGGTGCCGAACGTGATGCCGATCGCCGCGACGATCGTCGTCGTGATGAAGGCGATCTGCATGCTGATCGTCATCCCGTAGACGACCCCGGCGAACACGTCCTTCCCGCCGCGGGTGGTCCCGAGCGGGTGCTGCCACGTCCCCTGACACCGGCCGTTCGCGACCTCGCCGACGCAGTTCGCGACGTTCGCCGCGTCGATCGAGAGGAACACCGGCGGCTGGTGGCCGGTGAGGATGCTCTGTTCCGGCGCGCTGATGAGGAGCGGACCGACGAGCCCGCCGACGAACACGATCCCCAGCCACCCGAGACTGACGACAGCGGGGCGGTTCCGCCTGAACTCCGTCCAGTAGTACCGCGTCATCCGCGGGTTCTGGTACAGCGGGAGGAGTAGGTAGAAGACGAACAGGAACAGCGTGAAGACGAAGGCGTAGTCCAGCGGGTCGAGGTTCCTGCCGAGGCCGATGGCCTGGAACGTCGCCTCGCGCTCGCCGACGAACAGGTAGTCGTACAGCCAGAGGAGCGCCAGCGGCAGCGTCGCCGCCAGCATGCCGATCGAGTTTATCGACAGGTCGAACCGGCCCGACTGAGAGAGCTCGCTCCAGTCGACGCGGTCGAACTGCTCCGGTTTCTCGGTTGCCATGTGTGAGTTATCTGTCGTCGTAGTTGATCCGCGGGTCGAGCACGGTGAACACCAGGTCCTCCAGCAGGTTGCCGACGACGGCGACGAACGTGAACACGAGCGTCGACCCCAACACGAGGTTGGTGTCCTGCGAGAGGAGCGCCTCGAAGGTCAGTCTGCCGAGTCCGGGGATGCCGAAGACGACCTCCACGAGCAGCGACGAGCCGATGAAAAGCGCCAGGAGCTGTCCGACGAGCGTCGTCGACACCGGCACCATCGTCGGCCGCATCACGTGGTAGGCGTACGCGCGAAGCGGCGAGACGCCCTTCGCCTTCGCCGTCTTCATGAAGTCGGAGTTCTGGAACTCCGCGGACTCGTTCCGCGAGACCCGCATCGTCGCGCCGATCGAACCCGTCACGAGCACGAACACCGGTAATATCAGCTGTCTGGCGTTCTCCAAGCTGAACACCGGGGCGCTCGTGTCGTACGAGATGGGGACCGCCTCGAACCAGACCCCGAAGACCAGAAGCAGGATGATCCCGAAGAAGAAGTTCGGGATGGCGTAGCCGAAGAACGCGAACCCGGTCGCGACGTGGTCCCGCCAGCTGTACATGTTCGCCGCGGAGTAGACGCCGACGAGCGGCCCGAGGGTTATCGTGAGGACGGTCCACGGGATCGAGTACTGCGCGGTGTAGTAGAGCGCCTGTCCCATCGCCTCGATCACCGGCTGGCTGCGGCTCTCCGACCAGCCCCAGTCGAGGGTGTAGACGCTCCGGATGAAGTCCATGTACCGGACGTACAGCGGCTGGTTGAGGCCGCGGAGCTCGCGTTCCCGCTCGACCGCGGCCGCCGGGTCACCGCCCTGCAGCGCGGCCTGCGTCGCCGCCTCGCGGATCGCCGGGTTGGGCGCGGCCGCGAGCAGGAGGAACGTGATCGTGGTGATGATCAGCGAGACGACGACTGCCCACAGCACGCGCGCGCCGACGTACTTTCCGAATCCCATTATGATAGTCTAGGAGGTGTGGTGGGGGCGGCGTTACTGATCGTATCTCCACGCCGGCAGGTTCCACCCGTTCGAGAAGTTCTCGATCGGGCCCTCGAGCCCCTCGCGGTAGCCGACCGTGCTGTCGGGGAACGCGAGCATGATGTACGGCTGTTCCTCCGCGAGGTTGGCGAACAGCTCGACGAGCGCGTCCGCCAGCTCCTCCTCGCTCGTCGCCTGCTGCGCGTTGTCGAACAGCTCCTGCGCGTCGAATCCGGGGTAGTAGCCGACCGGGTTGTAGAACGCGGTCGCCCCGTCGAAGAAGGCGTTGTTGGTGATCGGGTTCCGCGGGTACGTGTTCAGGCCGAACACGATCTCCATGTCCCACTCCTCGTTGGCCGTGACGTTGCGCGGCCCGGGGTTCGTCGCGCTCGGCGACGTCCACTCGACCTCCTCGCCGTTCACGGTGTCGACGAGCTCGTCGGGGACCTCGGTGACCTCTCCCTCCTCGTTGCGCTCAGGCGTCGGGAACTCGGTCGTGGTCCAGTACTCGTTGTTGAACCGGGTGCCGTCGATGGCCTCGACGCTCACGTCGATGCCGAGGTTGTTCCCGAGCTCCTGCGCGATGAACTCGCCCATCAGCTGCTCGGTCTCCTGTCCGGCGCTGTGGTAGATGCTGAGCTGGACCTGGTTGCCGTCCGGGTCGACCATCGTCTCGCCGTCGAAGCCGTAGTCGTACTCCGACTGTTCGAAGGCGTCCTCGGCCAGTCCGCGAGCGAACTCGCTGCCGTAGCGGTCGCCGACGCCGAACTGCGGGATCTCCTCTTCCGGCGGGTAGAACTCGCTGAAGCGGGGCTGCCAGGTGAAGTGGGTCTCGGCGAAGCCGCGGAACACGCCGTCTATCAGGCTCTGCTTGTCGATCGCGGCGGCCATCGCCTGCCGGAACGCCGTGTGCCGGAACATGTTGCCCGGCCCCGTCGTCCAGCCGTTGTCCCGCATGTTGACCGAGATCTTCTCGTTGTACGGCTGCGGGATCTGGTTGACGTATATCTCGTCGTTGTTGCGGTACTCCTGTACCCGCTCCGGAGGGATGGCCGCTTGGTCGACCTCGCCGGTCTCCAACGCGCCGAGCCGGGAGGCCTGTTCGCCAAGTACCCGGATCTCCGCGGAGTCGAAGTACGGGGCCTCGTTGAACACGTCCGGGAGGTCGTCGGCGTCCCGCAGGTAGTAGTCGTCGTTGCGGCTGTACTGGGTGCCGCCGTCGCGCTGCCACTCGTCGAGCACGTACGGCCCGAGGTTCCCCGAGAACTGGAGCTCGAGGAGCTCCTCGTCCTGCCGGAGCCCCTCGGTGTCCTCCTCCGCGACGTACGGTTCGAGGAGGGCCTGCGGGATCGGGTACAGGAGCGGGTCGTAGCTCTCGGGCCAGAGGAGCGACGGGCTCTCCAGGGTGGCCTGGAACTCGTACTCGCCCGTCTCCTCGACCGTGACGCCTCGCCAGCTCGTCGTCGCCGCCGAGCTCGCCCAACCGCCCTGGTGGATCTCCTGGATCAGGTAGACGAAGTCGCTCGCGGTCACCTCGCCGTACGGGTCGCTGAACCGGAGCCCCTCGCGGACCTCGAACGTCCACACCTCGCCGTCCTCGGTGGACATGTCGTAGAGGAGCGGGACGTACTCGTTCTCCGCGTCGAACGTGTACCCCTGATCGAGCGCGCGAGCGATCGCGTTGCCGGCGCCGTTCTCGGTGTTGTAGATCGGATTGAGCGTCGTGAACGAGGCCGCCGCGGCCGTCGCGTACGTCGACGTGTCGGTCCCGCCGTCGTCGCCGTCCGTCCCGTCGCCGCCGTCGGTCCCGTTCCCGGTTCCCCCGTCGCCGCCGTCGCCGCCGTCGCCGCCGTTACCCGAGCAGCCGGCGAGCGCGGTCGCGCCGCCGATACCGAGCATGGAGAGCCACTGCCGACGTCCGAGACGCCGACCGTCGTTGTTGCCGTCAGTGTGTCGCCGTGACATACCAAGAGACAACGAGTGTACCTACTAAAAACTTCAGATGTTCAGACGGAATCGGTGTATATCCGCCAAATTCGACCGTTAAGGGCGGATAAACTCACCACAAAATGTCAATTTGTAAACGGACAGGCACATCTTTCGGTCGCGACGGCTCGTTCGGGCGGTACGGGCCGTCCGGTCGGCGACGCGGATCCCAAAGCCCCTAAGCCGCGCCGGAGAACGGGACGGTATGACCGAGATCCATCCCGACCAGCGCGTCGCGGTGCTCGCGGATTCGCAGAACCTGTATCACTCCGCACAGAGCTTTTACTCCCGCAACATCGACTACTCGGGCCTGTTGGAGAGCGCCGTCGACGACCGCGCGCTCGTCCGGGCGATCGCGTACGTGATCCGGGCCGACTCGCCGGAGGAGGAGAGCTTCTTCGAGGCGCTGCGCGACATCGGCTTCGAGACGAAGATCAAGGAGATCAAGACGTTCGCCGACGGCTCGAAGAAGGCCGACTGGGACCTCGGGATGAGCCTCGACGCCGTCTCGCTCGCGAGCCACGTCGACACCGTCGTGCTCTGTACCGGCGACGGCGACTTCGCCCGGCTCTGCTCGCACCTCCGCCACGAGGGCGTCCGCGTCGAGGCGATGGGATTCGGCAACTCCGCGGCCGACGAGCTGATCGAGGCGGCCGACGAGTTCGTCGACCTCTCGGAGGAAGAGGAGACGTTCCTGCTCTAGACGACGGCGTCAATCGGACCGGTTTCGCGCCTCGGCGTCGCCGAGCAGCGCCGCCATCGACCGCTCGACCGTCGCCGCGGCCGCCTCCACCTCCCGCACGCGGACGTACTCGCGCTCGGCGTGCGCGACCGCGCCGGCGTCGTCGGCGAGGTCGCCGGGGCCGAACACGACGGTCGGCGCCGGCGCGAAGTACGACGCCTCCGTCGCCGCCCCGAACGGGCGCACCGCGCCGCCGCGGTCCGCCGGAAGCCCGACCGAATCGGCCGCCGTCCGCGCCGCGTTCGCGACCGCCTCCACCAGCTCGTGGTCGGGGTCAGTCGAGAACGCCTCGAAGAAGGGCGATTCGCGGTCGGTGAGCGCGACGTCGACGCCGACGTCGTCGGGGACGCGCGATCGCACCGCGGCCGCGAGCGACGAGCGGAACCCCTCGGCCGTCTCCGGCGGGACGCTCCGTCGGTCGACGGTGATCGCGCAGTCCGCGGGCACCTGGTTCGTCGCCTCGCCGCCCTCGATGACGGTCGGCGTGAGCTTCGGCGGGCCGAGCTGCGGGTGTTCGTCGGCGTCCGCGTCGAACGTCCGGATCGCGGCGAGCGCGCCCTCGGCGGCCGCGACGGCGTTCGCGCCGGCGAACTCCGCGGCGTGAGCCGCGGTGCCCGACAGCTCGACGGTCCCCTGGAACCGTCCCTTCGCGGCGGTGCAGGCGTCGAGGCCGGTGGGCTCGCCGACTAAGTACAGGTCGCCGTCGAGGCGGTCCTCGGTCCCCGGCAGCTTCCCCGTCAGCGCCGCCGCGCCGAGCGACAGCGCCTCCTCGTCGGGCGTGAGCGCGAGCGTGAGCCGGCCGCGCTCCGGGTCGGCGGCGAGGAATCCAGACAGGAGCGCCGCGAGCGGTCCCTTCGCGTCGCAGGCGCCGCGTCCACGGATCACTTCCTCGGAGGGCGCGTCGCCCGGCTCGGCCCCGGTCCGCTCGCCCTCGCGGGCCGCTCCCCGCTCGAAGGGGACGTGCGGCGTCACCGTGTCGAGGTGGGTGTTCGCCACGAGGTGGGGCCCGGCGTCCGGCGCGGGCGACCGCTTCTCGGCGAGCACGCAGCCGCCGGCGACGACCTCGCTCTCGACGCCGAACCGGTCCAGCGTCTCGACGACGAGCTCGCGGGTCCCGTCGACGGACTCGTGAGAGGGCGTCCGGACGGCGCGGTCGAGGAAGGAGACGGGGTCGAACGACGGGTCGCTCATCGGGGGTCGGCCGGCAGCGTGCCGGTGAACTCGTGAGCGACGGGCCCGGTCAGCGTCGCGTGGCCCGCGTCGGGCACCGTGATCTCCAGTTCACCGCCCGGCGGGCGGCTCACGGCGGACTCACCGTCGATCAGGTCGAGCCGGCGCGCGGCGGCGACGACCGCCACCGCGCCGGTCCCGCAGGAGCGGGTCTCGCCCTCGACGCCGCGCTCGAAGGTGCGCTGGTCGAGGACCGCCGGCCCGTCGCCGCTCCCGTCGTCGACGACCGCCGCGAGGTTCACGTTCGCGCCCTCGGGGAAGACGTCGGCGTGACGGACCGGCGGGGCGACGGCGTCGAGGTCGACCGCGTCGATGCCGTCGGGGTCGTCGCGCCCGCCGTCGACGAACGCGACCGCGTGCGGGACGCCGGTGTTGACCGCCGTGACGGTCAGCCCCGCGACCGGCTCGTCGATCAGGGGCTCGTCGCGGGCGACCGGCACCCGCCGCGGGTCGAACGTCGGCTCGCCCATCTCGATGGTCGCGGCGGTCGCGTCGGCGTTCACCGAGGCGCGGCGGGTGCCGGCCTGCGTGTCGATCATGAACTCGCGGTCGCCGGTCCGGTCGTGGGCCCACCGGGCGACGACGCGCGCGCCGTTGCCGCACATCGTCGCCGTCGAGCCGTCGGGCTGGACCAGCGTCATCACGACGCGCGTCGGGTCGAACCGCTCCTCGACGCTTAAAAAGAGGACGCCGTCGGCGCCGCGGCGGTCGGCGTTCCCGTCGGGGCCGGTGACGCCGTCGCCCTCGACGCCGGCGCCGAAGTCCGCCCCGTTTACGCCCGTCTCTCGGTCGCAGTGGGCGCGCGCGAACGCCGCGCGGTCGCCGACGCTCTCCGCGCTCGCGTCCACGACGAGGAAGTCGTTGCCCGTGCCGTGGTACTTCTCGACCGGGACGGCGTGGGTGCTCATCGCTCTCCCCCCGTCTCCGGTTCGGTGGGCGTTCCGGGCTCCGTCGCCGTCTCCGGCCGGTCGGCCGCTCGCTCGGCGGCCGTCACGTCGGCGAGGCTCTCCCGGCGTCGGGCGATCGTCGCGGTTCCGTCGTCGAGCGCGACCTCCGCCGGCCGCGGTCGTGAGTTGTATTGGCTCGCCATCTCGTATCCGTACGCGCCCGCGATCCCGACCGCGAGGAGGTCCCCGCGGACCGGGTCGGCGAGCGCTCGGTCCCTACAGAGGGTATCGCCGGTCTCACAGATAGGTCCGGCGACCGTGACAGCGGTTGCCTCCCGCTCCTCGGGGGCCGGCGCGTCGCTCCCGTCGGCTCCCCGTCCCCCGCCGAGGTTCCTGATCGGGTGGTACGCGTCGTACATCGCCGGGCGAAGCAGGTCCGTCATCCCGGCGTCGACGCCGACGACGCGCTCGTCGGGCGTCGGCTTCACCGTGTTCACGCGCGTCAGGAGGAGGCCCGCGTCGGCGACGACGTACCGGCCGGGCTCGATCGCGAGGTCGACGCCCGCGGGCAGCGGCGCGACGGCCTCGCGGGTCGCCTCGGCGACCGCCGAGAGGTCGAGCGGGGGATCCGCCTCCTCGTAGGGGACGCCGAACCCGCCGCCGACGTCGACGTACTCGAGGTCGAGGGGGGCGGCGTCGCCGGTCGGATCGGTCAGGTCGCGCGCCAGCTCGCCCATCCGCGCGACCATCTCGCGGTGGCTGTCCAGCTGGTCGGGGTCGATGCCGGATCCGGCGTGGGCGTGGATCCCGACCACGTCGAAGCGCTCGGCGGCCGCGCGGGCCGCGTCGGCCGCGCGGTCGTACGGGATCCCGAACTTCGCCGCGCCGCCGGTCCGGACCTTCGCGTGGTGGCCGGCGCCGACGCCGGGATTCACCCGGACGCAGACGCGCCCGTCGTAGCCGCGCTCGGCGAGGCGGTCGAGGGTGTCGACCGCGCCGACGGTGACAGTGAGGTCGGGCTCCGCCTCGGCGACGCCGACGACGTAGTCGAGGTCGCGGGCGGGCGGGTTGACCGCGGTGTAGTGGAGGCGGTCGCCGCCGAAGCCGGCCGCCAGCGCGCGGTCGACCTCGCCCGCCGAGGCGCACTCGGCGTCGAGCCCGGCCTCGCGGACCGCTTCGAGGACCGCCCGTCCGGTGTGGGCCTTCACGGCGTACCGGACGTCGGCGTCCGGGAAGGCGTCGCGCAGGCGCTCGCAGTTCTCGCGCACGCGGTCGAGGTCCTGCACGTAGAGGGGCGTGCCGTGCTCGGCCGCGAGGGCGGCGAGGCGGTCCGCGTCCCAGTCGCTCACGCGCCGGACCGGGGGGTCGCCGTCGGCGGGATCGTCGCCGCCGGAGTCGGCCGCCGCCCCCGCGTCGCGGTCGCTCATTCGCGGAGGGCGTCCTCGCGCCGCGTCGCCTCCAGCGTGTCCTCCTCGACGTGGGTCGCGACGACCGCGGGCTTGTACGCGCCGCCCTCGAACAGCTCGTGGTCGCCGACGGACGACTCGACCATCCGGGTGAACGCCCGGCGGTCGGCCGGGAGGTGGCCGTAGAGGACCTCCTCCTCGACGAGGTCGTAGACCGGGATCCGCGGCGTGAGGAGGGTGTTCTCACCGACGATCGAGTTCTCGCCGACGCGGAAGCCCGAGGTGACCCGACAGCCGGCGCCGAGCGAGACGCCGTCCTCGACCACGACCGGCGCGTCCTCGACGGGTTCGAGGACGCCGCCGATCAGCGTGTTGGCGCCGAGCTTCACGTTCTCGCCGAGCTGCGCGCAGGAGCCGACCGTGTCGCAGGAGTCGACGAGGGTGCCGTCGCCGACGTGCGCGCCCATGTTGACGAACGAGGGGCTCATCATGATGCAGTCGCTCCCGAGGTACGCGCCGCGGCGGATGACGGTGCCGTCGGGGGTGTTGCGGGTGCCGCGCTCGCCGAGGTCGGCGGTGTCGCGCAACGGGAGCACGTCGTAGTAGGTGACGCCGCCGTGCTCGCGGGGCTCCGTCTCGCGCAGGCCGAAGTTCAGCAGGATGCCTCGCTTGACCCACTCGTTGGCCTCCCAGGTGGTCACGTCGTCGCCGGTCTTCTCGGCGGCGCGGACCTCGCCAGCCTCCAGCGCCGAGAGGAACGACTCGAGGACCTCGGCGTCCTCGCTCGTCGCGTCGGCGACGGTCAGTCCCTCCTGATAGCGGTCCCACAGGTCGGATACGTCGGATTCGAGCGTCATTGGGTGAAGTATGGATGAGTGTCGGTATTTATTCGTCGATATGTGTATGTTCTGCGGTTATTCGCTCCCGGCGTCGAGCACGTCGTCGAAGCCGTACCAGCCGGGGTCGCGGCCGGCGAGCCAGTCGGCGGCGTCGAGCGCGCCCTCGGCGAACACCCCGCGGTCGCCCGCGCGGTGCGTGAGCGAGAGCGTCTCGCGGTTCCCGGCCACGAGCACCTCGTGCTCGCCGGTGACGTCGCCCGCGCGCCGGGCGTGGACCCCGATCTCGCCGGCCTCGCGGGGCGCGTCGCCCTCGCGGCCGTGGACCCGCTCGTCGAGGTCGTCGCGGACCGACTCCACGTCGTCGAGAATCGACTTCGCGGTGCCCGAGGGGGCGTCGCGCTTCCCGTTGTGGTGCGTCTCCGTCAGCTCCACGTCGTAGCCGGGGAGCGCGGCCGCGGCCTCGCGGACCGCGCGGCGGAGCGCGGCGACGCCGCGTGCGAAGTTCGACGCCTTGAGCACCGGGACCGCGTCGCTCGCGGCCCGGAGGCCGTCGAGCTGCCCGCCCTCGAAGCCGGTCGTCCCGGTGACCAGCGGGACGCCCGCGTCGGCGCAGGCCTCGGCGTAGGCGACCGCCGAGGCCGGCCCGGTGAAGTCGACGAGGACGTCCGCGGACTCGGCCGCGAGCAGCTCCCCCAGCCGGTCGGCGTCGTCGACCGCGACGCCCGCGACGGGCTCTGTCGCGGTGCGGTTGACCGCGACCGCGACGGCGACGCCCTCGCGGTCGACCGCGGCCTCGATCACCTCGCGGCCCATGCGACCGCCCGCGCCGGTGACGGCGACGGACAGGGGGTCGGTCGGGCCGTCGCTCATTCCGCGTCCCCCGCCGCCGCGGGCTCGACGGCCTCGGGGTCGACGGTGCCGGGCGCGCTCTCGTCGTACTCGGCCAGCAGCTCGCGGAGGACTTCGCGGCGCTCGGCGGAGAGCCGCGAGAGCGGCGAGCGGACCAGCGGCCCGCCCTGGCCGCGGATGTGCATCGCCTCCTTCACCGGGATCGGGTTCGTCTCGGCGAACAGCTCGCGGACGAGCGGCGAGAGCTCGTGGTGGAGCGCGCGGGCGCGGTCGTAATCCCCTGAGAGCGCGGCGCCGACCATCGCGCAGGAGCGCTCCGGCTCGACGTTGCCGACGACGCTGATCGTGCCGGTCCCGCCGATGGAGATGACTGGTAAGGTGAGCCCGTCGTCGCCGGAGAGCACGGAGAACGCCTCGCCGCGGGTGCGCTCGATAACCTCGCTGATCAGGTTCAGGTCGCCCGAGGCCGCCTTGTACCCCTGGATGTTCGGGTGTTCCGCGAGCTCGGCCGTGACGTCGACGGGGATCGACTGGCCGGTCCGGCTCGGGACGTTGTAGACGATCTGCGGGAGGTCGACCTCGTCGGCGATGGTGCGGTAGTGGTTCAGGAAGCCCTGCGCCTCCGGCTTGTTGTAGTACGGGGAGATGAGGAGGAGGCCGTCCGCGCCCGCGTCGGCGGCGCGCCGGGAGAGCGAGAGCGCCTCGGCGGTGTTGTTCGATCCGGTGCCGGCGATCACGGGGATGTCGTCGAGGGCGTCACGGACCGTCTCGATCACGTCGACGTGCTCGTCGTGGCTCATCGTCGCCGACTCGCCGGTGGAGCCGACGGGGACGACCCCGTCGACGCCCGCGCGTTCGAGGTAGCGAGCGTTGTCGGCGAGCTGCTCGTGGTCGACCTCGTCGTCCTCGGTGAACGGGGTCGTCATCGCCGGGTACACCCCCTCGAAGGGCTCGTCGGTCTGTTCTCGGTCCGTCTCGGTCTGTGCTCCGTAGGGCGTCGTGGTGGTCGCGTCTGTCATGGGTGAGTGCGGGTGTCTGCGATTCGTCGGTGTCTGCGATCGGTCGAACGGACTGCGCGCGGGTCGGGGGTCGTCCGGGACGGGGTCGCCACTCCCGCCGGCGGACGGCTCACGCGCGTTTTTTCGAGAAGAGCCGCGTCGCTGACGGCGTCGGCGAGCCGCGTCCGGACGCGGGTCGGGTCACACCCGTACTGGACGCCTGTACCGCTTATAAGTTGTGTCTCTGGTCGAAACTGCCGGTCGACGGACGGGCTCCCGGAGCGCCGTCCACGGGTCGAGCACGCACACCTTTTAGGTCGCCGACGCGTCTTCACCGATCTCATGACCGACCCGGCCGAGTCTCCGAGCAACCCGGACATCGATCCCGACACCGACGCCGACCGCCACGAGTACGACCCCGACGCCGAGCACGCCTTCCCCGACGACCGGCTCAACGAGATGCTCGACCGGATCGCCTCGGACGCGGAGATCACCGCGTACCTGGCGGCGCAGAACGTCAACCCCGTCGACCGGAAGGGGTACAACGACCACGGCGCGAAGCATATCGAGATCGTGCGGGACCGCGCGCTCCGGCTGTACGACCTGCTGAAGGCCGGCGGCGTCGAGTTCAACGGCGCCCGCCAGCAGGGGCTCGACGAGGCCGACGAGGCGGTCGTCATCGCGCTCGCGGCGACGCTCCACGACATCGGCCACGTCGTCCACCGCCACGACCACCCGTACTACTCGATCCCGCTCGCGGCCGACCTGCTCGACGACCTCCTTCCCTCCTTCTACGACGTGACCGAGCAGGTGCGCGTGAAGGCGGAGGTGCTCCACGCGATCCTCTGTCACCACACCGAGGAGCAGCCGCTGACGCTGGAGGCCGGCGTCGTCCGGATCGCCGACGGGCTCGACATGGAGCGCGGGCGCTCGCGGGTCCCCTACGAGGAGGGCGGCCGCGGGATCAACACCGTCTCCTCGCAGGCGATCGAGCGCGTCTCGCTACGCCAGGGCGAGGAGACGCCCGTGCAGATCGTGATCCGGATGAACAACGCCGCGGGCGTCTACCAGGTGGACTCCCTGCTGAAGGCGAAGATGGAGGGGTCCCTGCTGGAAGACCGGATCCAGACGATCGCGATCAACACCCACAGCAACGGCGACGGGACGGAGTCGATCGTCGACCGGATCGAGCTGTGAGCGGACCGTCCCGTCTCGTGCGGCCCGGGCCGCTCGGTGTCGGGCGGTCAGGACCGTCCCGTGTCGTAACGGCTTTGCGCGTGGCCGGGACAGTGCGGGTATGACCGACGCCGACGCGCTCGCGGACTTACGGACCGGCGCCGACTACCAGTTCGGCGCCGCCGCCGGCCGCGCCCTCTTCCCCCCGGACGAGCCCCTGACGGTCCGCCGGTCGAGCGGCGGCCGCCCGCGACAGGTGATCGTCGGCGACGTCGACGACACGCCCGGGAGCTCCGAGGGCGACCGCCTCGTCTCGTACGGCACCGACGGGCGCTTCACGCTCGGGGTCGCCGGCGGCCGGCGGCTGCGCGAGGCGCTCGCCCCGCCGCGACACCGGATGGTCGTCGGCGAGGAGAGCGAGCCGTTCGTCCGCGAGGGGCGCAACGCCTTCGCGAAGTTCGTGACCGCGGCCGACGACGGGATCCGCCCCGGCGACGAGGTGCTCGTCGTCGACGAGGCGGACGCGCTGTTCGCGGTCGGCCGCGCGGAGCTCTCCGGCGCGGAGGCCGAGGCGTTCGCGAGCGGCGTCGCGGTGAAGGTGCGGAACGGGGTCGGCGGCGACGGCGCCGGCGACGTGGAATAGCCGGCGTCGACGCGGAGTAGTCGACCGAAACGACCATTCCCCGCCCCCGTCACGCACGCGTATGCACGTCGTCGTCAACGCCGCCCAGAGCGTCGACGGGAAGCTCGCGACGCGGTGCCGGGAGCAGCTCCGCATCTCGGGGCCGGAAGACTTCGACCGGGTCGACCGGGTCAGGGCCGCCGCCGACGCGGTGCTCGTCGGCGTCGGGACGGTGCTCGCCGACGACCCGCACCTCACGCTCGACGAGGAGGACCGCCGGGTCCAGCGCCTGCGGAACGGGCGCCCCGGCCACCCGGCCCGCGTCGTCGTCGACTCGGAGGGACGCACGCCGACCGACGCCCGGATCCTCGACGACGCGGCGACGACGTACCTGCTCGTCTCGCCGGCGACGGCCGAGGAGCGCCGCGAGGCGCTGACCGCGGCCGGCGCGGAGGTCGTCGCGGTCGATGAGGAGACCGACGGGGGGCACGTCGACCTCGCGGCCGGGTTCGCGGCGCTGGCCGACCGCGGCGTCGACCGCCTGATGGTCGAGGGGGGCGGCGAGGTGATCTACTCCTGTTTCGCGGCGGGGCTCGTCGACGAGCTCCACGTGTACGTCGGGTCATTGGTGGTCGGCGGCCGCGACGCGCCGACGCTCGCCGACGGCGAGGGGTTCACCGAGGCGTTCCCGCGGCTGGACCTGGTCGACGCGGAGCGGCTCGACGACGGGATCGTGCTCTCGTACGAGGTCCGGGGCGACGCCGAGTGAGGCCCCGGCGCCGCCCCCGAGACCCCGCGGGCGACGCCCGGTAGCGCCCGCGAACGGTGACCGGCGGTGCTCCGAGGAACGTTTCATAAATAGCGATGGGTGTGTGATCGTTCGCCACGGATCGGCGGGTATACGGCCCGTGCTACCGGGTTACACCCGATCCACCGAAGTCTTTATATGTCGGCCTGCGGTAGGATCTGGTACCAGAACGCCTCCGGCGCTGGTGGGATCGCACGCTGAAATGAACGGGAGCTCTTGTGAACGGCCCGACGCACGACGGCGAGCGACCGCTACCCCCGGAGCGGTGATGGAGAGATAAAAAATGGTAACGAAAGACGAAGTCATCGATCAGTACGACATCGAACCGATGGACGAGGCGGACAACGTGGACCTTTCCGAGGACGACCTCGAGAACGGGTCGAAGGGACAGCTCATCAAGCGCGCCGGTCAGCTGCGAGACCGACGCAACGAGCTGAACCAGATGGCCTCCGAGCGCGCCTCCAAGCGCGACGATCTCAACGCGAAGACGCGCGAGAAGGTCGACGAGGCCCAGGAACACCGCGAGAAGCGCGACGAGCTCAACGAGCAGGTCCAGGAGCACAAGGACAAGCGCAACGAGCTCAACGCCGAGGCCAACGAGCTGTTCGACGAGGTCGAGGACCTCAAACAGGACATGGAGCTCGGCTCCGGCAAGTCCATCGAGGAGCTCAAAGAGGAGATCGAAGACCTCGAGTTCCGGCAGCAGACCGAAGTCCTCGACGCCGAGGACGAGCGCGAGCTCATCGAGAAGATCGACGAGAAGCGCGAGAAGCTCGCCGAGAAGAAGGACAAGGTCGACGACACCAGCGAGCTCGACGAGCTGGTCGAGGAGGCCGAGGAGGTCCGGTCCGAGGCGTCCCAGCACCACCAGAAGGTGACGGAGCTCGCGGACAAGGCCCAGGAGCACCACAACCAGATGATCGAGGCCTACCGCGAGGCCGACGACATCCGCGACGAGGCCGACGAGATGCACGAGCTGTTCGTGGAGGCCCAGGAGGCCGCCGACCGACACCACGAGGACTTCGTGCGCGTCCAGAAGCGCCTGCGCGAGCTCGACAAGGAAGAGGAGCGCGAGCGCAAGGACGAGCGCGCGGAGAAGCGCGAGGAGGAGAAGGAGGAGGCCGAGGAGATCTACCAGAAGTTCAAGGAGGGCGAGACGCTCGACACCGAAGACCTGATGAAGCTCCAGAAGACCGGCCTGCTGTAAGTCGGACCCCGATTTCCCCCGGTTTTGCGGTCTTTCCAATTCCGCCAGCGACGGCGTCGGGCTCAGTCGGGCCGACGAATCGCCGCCCGACGCCGATCCCCGCAGCGCCACCATATAAACGGCCGCGCCCCCAACCGACGGTATGGAGAGCGACGCGCGTTCGGACGGACGGAACCTCCTCGCGGCCGCCGTGGTCGGCGCGACGGCGACGGTGGCCGGCAGGCGGCTCGTGGCCCGGCTCACCCGCGGGCGGTTCGGCGAGAGCGAAGAGTACAACGCGGGGAAGGTGACGGTCTCGGGACCGATCCGACGCGACAAGGGGCGTCCCTCGCCGCTGTCGGGACCGGGGGGCACGACCGCCGACGACGTCGTCGAGCAGATCGAGGCGGCCGACGAGGACGAGGACGTCGAGGCGCTCGTCGTCGAGCTCAACACGCCCGGCGGCGAGGTGCTCCCGAGTGACGACATCCGGCGCGCGGCCGCCGACTTCGACGGCCCCACGGTCGCGTACGCGACCGACACCTGCGCGTCCGGCGGCTACTGGATCGCGAGCGGCTGCGACGAGCTGTGGGCGCGCGACGCGAGCCTCGTCGGGTCCATCGGCGTCGTCGGCTCCCGGCCGAACGCCGCCGGGCTCGCCGACAAGCTCGGGATCTCCTACGAGCAGTTCACCGCCGGCGAGTACAAGGACGCCGGCGTCCCGCTGCGCGAGATCGAGGAGGACGAGCGGGAGTACCTCCAGGGGATCATCGACGGCTACTACGAGCAGTTCGTCGAGACCGTCAGCGAGGGACGCGACATGGACCCCGAGGCGATCCGGGAGACGGAGGCGCGGGTGTACCTCGGCACCGACGCCCTCGAGATCGGGCTCGTCGACGAGCTCGGCACCGAGGGCGACGTCGAGGATCGGCTCGGGGAGCTGATCGACGCGGAGCCGGAGGTCCGCGAGTTCACGCCCGACCGGGGGCTCGCGGAGCGGCTCGGCATCGGCGCGGAGCGCGTGGCGTTCGCCGCCGGCAGCGGCGTCGCGAGCGTCTTCGCGAGCGAAGGCGGCGACGTGGACGTCGAGCTGCGGTAGGGCGCGTGCCCGCCGCAGTGGGTCGATCGGCGGCTCCGGCGGGCAGGGGACCCGCCCCCGGCGACCCCCTCGCCGACGGGGAGCTTTTTATCCGGGCGGATCGAGAGTCGAGGCGTGACGACGCTGGTCATCTGCATCGACCGCTCGGGGGCGATCGGGCGGGCCACCAACGTCCCGATGCCGGTCGCCGGCTGGGAGGCGGTCCGCTCGCTCGTCACCGACGCCGGGCTCAGCGACCCGGAGGACGCCAGCGTCAACTGTCTGCTCGAGTCGCTGCGGGTCGCCCGCGACCTCCGCGACGAGCGCGAGGAGGCGGTCGTCGCGGTCGTGTCGGCCGAGAGCGACACCGCCGTCGGCGCCGACCGCTCGATCGCCGCCCAGCTCGACGACCTCGTGGACCGGTACGACCCCCGCGCGGCGGTCGTCGTCGTCGACTCCGCGGAGGACGAGCAGGTGCTCCCGATCGTGGAGTCGCGGATGCCGGTCGACTCCGTCGACCGCGTCGTCGTCCGTCAGGCCCGCGACATCGAGTCAACGTACTACCTCCTGAAGCAGTTCCTCGCCGACGAGCAGCTCCGGTCGACGATCCTCGTCCCGTTCGGCGTCGCCCTCCTGCTGTTGCCGGCGCTGTTCTACTGGTTCTCTCCCGCCGAGGCGGTCGCGGGCGTCGCGGGGCTGCTCGGCGCGGCGCTCCTCTACAAGGGGCTCGCGATCGACCGGTTCGTCGCCGGGATGCCGGAGCGGGTCCGGGAGGCGCTGTACGCCGGGCAGGTGTCGATCGTCACGTACGTCGTCGCCGCCGGGCTCGCGCTCGTGGGCGGCTTCTTCGGCGTGCTGTCGGCCTCGGAGCTCGCGAGCGCCCCCCGGATCGTGGAGGCGATGGAGTTCACCCACGCCGCCGTCCCGTGGTTCGCGGTCGCGGGCGTCACCGCGGCCGTGGGGCGGCTCCTCGACGAGCTGATCCGCGACGAGGGGATCCGGACCCCCTACCTCAACCTCCCGTTCGTCATCGTCGCCGTCTCGCTCGTCGTCCGCGGGTTCGCGGGCTACTTCCTCGCGCAGGAGTCGGTGATCGACCCGTTCGAGCCGATCGGCGTCGGGGTGACCCCCGTCCAGCGGCTCGCGGGGTTCATCGTCGCGGGGATCGTCGTCTCGCTCGTCGGCGTCAAGCTCGCGAGCGACGTCGGGACGGAGACGCTGGAGGACGTCATCGACGCGGACCGAGAGACGGACGGGAAGTGAGGGAAGGGACGACGCGGTGAGGGGATCGCGCCACTTTTCTCGGTCGCGGCCGCGTGAGCGCCCATGGACGTGTACGGACTGATCGGGAACCCGGTCGAGCACTCGCTGTCGCCGCCGCTCCACGAGGCCGGCTACGAGGCGCTCGGGATCGACGCGCGCTACGTCACCTTCGAGCCCGAGGCCGACGCGGCGGCCGCGGCGGTCGCGGGCGCCGCCGACCTCGGCGTCGCCGGGCTCAACGTCACGGTGCCGTTCAAGCGCGACGTCCTCGACGCGGTGGACGCCGCCCCCCTCGCCGAGCGCATCGGCGCGGTCAACACGGTCGACTTCGGGCCGCTGCGCGACGGCGACGCCGACCGCCCCCGCGGTCACAACACGGACGCGGCGGGCGTGCAGCGAGCGTTCGCGCGCCACGACGTGGAACTCGACGGCCGGGCGGCGGTCGTCGTCGGGGCCGGCGGTGCGGGACGGGCGGCGGCGTTCGCGCTGGCGGACGCGGGCGCGAACGTCCACGTGGCGAACCGCACCGCCGAGCGAGCCGTCTCGCTGGCCGAGGCGGTTCCCCGGGCGACCGGCGGCGGCCTCGACGACCTCGGCGAGCGCGTCGCCGGCGCGGACGTGCTGGTCAACGCGACCAGCGTCGGCATGGAGGCCCCCGGGGAGACGCCGGTGCCCGCGGCGCACCTCCACGGCGACCTAGCCGTCCTCGACGCGGTGTACGCGCCGATCGAGACGCGGCTCCTGCGGGAGGCCGCCGACGCGGGCGCGACGACGGTCGACGGGGCGTGGATGCTGCTGTTCCAAGGCGTCGAGGCGTTCGAGATCTGGACCGACCGGGAGGCGCCCGTCGACGCGATGAACGCGGCGCTGCGGGCCGAGTTGGAGTAGGCGCGGAGCGTCCGAGAGCGTCGGTCTTCTAGATGAGTCCGGGGGTCGCCAGCAGCCCGGCGGTGACGACGAGCGCCACGGAGAGCCCGGCGGCGCCGTAGAGGAACGGCTTCGCCTCGCGCGCGGGCTCGCGGAGCTTCCCGGCGTCGAGCCCGTCGGTCAGCTTCCCGCTCGCGACCTCGACGAGCCCGGTGATCAGGAACCAGAGCGCGATCATCGTCAGGACGAGGTGGCCGCGGCCGGTCCCGGTGAGCGACTCGAAGGTGTACAGCGTCCCCGCCATGTGGCCGCCGGACGCGAGGAAGGCGAGGGCCGCGATCCGGGTGATCCATCGGAGTCGGCCGACGATCGCCCCGAGGGCGTCGCCGTCCACGTCGCCGCGGAGCGCCGGCGGGAGCACGGCGAGGGTGACGAACAACACGCTGCCGGTCCAGAGGACCGCGAAGCCGACGTGGAGCGACCACACGACCGGGTTGACGATATCCATATCCGTCGGAAGGACCGACGCCACTTATAAACAGGCGAGACGGGGTCGCCGGACGCCGGGGGCGGCCAGGGACGGGGAACGGGCGACGGCGAGGGTTTTTAAATATCCCACGTTCGTATGCTTCGTCGATGGCCCTACTGCAGAAAATCAAGGAGAAACTCGGGTTCGGGACCGGCCGCGCCGAACGCGACGAAACGGAGACGGAAGTGACCGTCGAGAGCGACCCCGAGCAGGGATCGGAGTCGGAGCCGGAACCGGCGAGCGACGCCGGTGAGGCGGCCCCGGACGAGGGAGCGGACGGCGACGAACCGGTCGCCGCGGAGACTGAGGCGGCCGCATCGACCGATTCGCTGGTCGACGAGGAGGGCGCCGCCGAGGATCCGTCCCAGGCGGCCGAGCCGGCGGAAGCGGCGGGGGTCGCAGACGAGGAGGTTGACGACGAGGAAGTCGAGGTCGACGACGAAGAGGTCGAGGTCGACCAGCCGGGCACCGACGTCGAGGAACTCAAGGGGATCGGCCCGGCGTACGCCGAGCGGCTGGCCGAGATCGGGATCGGGAGCGTCGAGGACCTCGCGGCCGCCGACGTCGACGCGGTCGCGGAGGGCGCCAGCGTCGGCGAGAGCCGCGCCGCGACGTGGATCGAACGGGCGAACGAGTTCTGAGGCCGCCGACCGCAACTGTTTCGTCGCGCCCGCCGAACCGACCCACATGCAGCGATCGGTACACACCGACCGGGACCGCTTCCGCGAGGTCGCCGCCGCGGCGCCCGCGGGGACTCGGGTCCCGGTCGAGCGCCGGGTCGCCGTCGACGACCCCTTCGCGGCCTACCGCCGGGCCCGCGACGGCCCCGGCGGCTTCTGCTACGAGACCACCGGCGGGCAGTCCGGGTGGGGGTACTTCGGCGTCGACCCGGTCGAGCGGCTGACCGTCTCGGGCGAGGCGGTCGTCGCGGCGGGGGGCGACGAGGACGGCGCGTCGCTCGGCGGCGCATCCGACGGCTCGGACGCCGGCGGCCGGAGCCCGACCGGCGACTACCGCCGCCCGAGCCCAACGCTCGCGGCGCTCCAAGGGCTCCTCGACGGGGAGCGCCTCGCGCGCGGCGACTGCGACGTCCCCTACCCCTGCGGCGCGTTCGGCTGGCTCTCCTACGACGTCGCCCGCGAGCTGGAGTCGTTCCCGGCCCCCGCACCGACGGGTCCCGGCGCGGTCGACGACCGTGATCTCCCGCGACTCCAAGTCGGCGTCTTCGACCGGGTCGCGGCGTGGGAGTGTCCGGTCGCCGGGAGGGACGAAGGGGACGGCGACGACGCCGAGACCGAGACTTCGGGCGCGGACGAGGCACCACCCGTCACGCTCCGCGTGACCGCCTGTCCGCGCGTCCCCGCTGGCCTCGACGACCCGGCCGCCGACCGCGACGCCCTCGACGCGCTGTTCGACGCGGGGGCGTCGCGGGCGGGCGACCTGATCGACCGGATCGAGACCGGCGACCCCGGCGTCGGCCCGGCGCCCGATCCGGACGCGTCGACGGCGACCTTCGAGAGCGACGTGGGCCGCGAGGGGTACGCCGAGGCGGTCCGCCGGGTGAAGGGGTACGTCCGCGACGGCGACACCTTCCAGGCGAACGTCTCGCAGCGCCTCCGGGCGCCGGCCGCGGTCCACCCGGTGGAGGCGTACGACGCGCTCCGGACGGTGAACCCGGCGCCGTACTCCGGGCTGATCGAGTTCTCGCGGGAGGCGGACGAGGGCGGTGGCGGCGACGTCCCATCCGGGGTCGACCTCGTGAGCGCGAGCCCGGAGCTCCTCTTGGAGCGCGTCCCGACCGACGACTCCGACCGGGGCGCCCGACTCGTGACGGAGCCCATCGCCGGGACGCGGCCGCGGGGGGCGACGGCCGACGACGACGACGCACTCGAAGCGGAGCTGACCGACGACGCGAAGGAGCGCGCGGAGCACGCGATGCTCGTTGACTTGGAGCGCAACGACCTCGGGAAGGTCTCCCGGTTCGGCACGGTCGACGTCGCGGAGTACCGCCGCGTCGACCGGTACAGCGAGGTGATGCACCTCGTGAGCGTCGTCGAGGGCGAGGCGCGCCCGGACGTGGGGGTCGCCGACGCGGTCGCGGCCTGTTTCCCCGGCGGGACGATCACGGGCGCCCCGAAGCCGCGGACGATGGAGATCATCGACGAGCTGGAGGCGACGCGACGGGGGCCGTACACCGGCTCGATGCTCGCCGCCGGCTTCGACGGCCGCGCGACGCTGAACATCGTCATCCGGACGCTGGTCCGGCACGCCGCGGCGTACCACCTGCGCGTCGGCGCCGGGATCGTCCACGACTCCGAGCCCGACGCGGAGTACGAGGAGACGCTCGACAAGGCGCGAGCGCTCGTGACCGCCATCGACGAGGCGCTCGCGGCGGGCGAGATGGCGGTGAACGAAGCCCGAGCCGCGAGCGACGCGGAGGGACCGGAGGCGAGCGATGACTGACGCGTCGTGGCCCGATCCCGGCGGGGCCGCCGATGCCGCGGGCGGCACGGCCGACGCCGCGACCGGCTGGCGACCCGGCGCCGGCGACGCCGACGCCCGGGTGCTCGTCGTCGACAACTACGACTCGTTCGCGTACAACCTCGTCCAGTACGTGGGCGAGGTCGCCGGCGCGGTCGCGGTCCGGCGGAACGACGCGGTCGACCTCGCCGGGATCCGCGCGCTCGATCCCGACGGCGTCGTCGTCTCGCCGGGGCCGGGCACCCCGGCGGAGGCGGGCGTCTCGACCGCCGTCTTCGACCTTGCTCGTCCCGTCCTCGGCGTCTGTCTCGGCCACCAGGCGCTGTGCGCGAACCGCGGGAGCCGGGTGCGCCACGCCCCGGAGGTCGTCCACGGGAAGCCGTCGACGATCACCCACGACGGCTCTGGCGTCTTCGCCGGGCTCCCAGACCGGCTCCGGGTCGGGCGGTATCACTCGCTGTGCGTCGAGCGCGGCGACCTCCCCGACGAGCTCGTCGAGACGGCTCGCACCGAGGACGAACGGGAGGTCGTGATGGGCGTGCGCGACCGCAAGCGCCCCCACATCGGCGTGCAGTTCCACCCCGAGAGCATCCTCACGCCGCGGGGGAAGGCGATGGTGGCGAACTTCGTGGAGGGGTGCGAGACGCATGAGTGAGGAACTTCAATACCACGTCGACGGCGAGGTCGTGCCCGCCAGCGAGGCGACGGTCTCGGTCGAGGACCGCGGGTTCGCCTACGGCGACGCCGCCTTCGAGACGATGCGCGCGTACGGCGGCGCCGTCTTCCGGTGGGAGGACCACGCCACCCGGCTCGCCGACACCTGCGACACCCTCGGGCTCGATCACGATCTCGCGGACGCGGACCTGAAGGCCCGGATCGACGAGACGCTCGCCGCGAACGACCTCGCCGACGCCTACGTGAAGCTCTCGATCACCCGCGGCGTCCAGCCCGGCACGCTCGACCCGAAACCGGCGGTCGACCCGACCGTCGTCGTCATCGCGAAGCCGCTCCCCCGGGGGGGCATCGACTCGGAGCCGGTCCACGACGGGCCGGCCGCCGTCCAGACGACGAAGACGCGCAAGCCCTCCTCTCGCGCGCTCCCGGCCGACGCGAAGACGCACAACTACCTCAACGGAATCCTCGCACGGCTGGAGCTCCGGGTCACCGGCGCCGACGAGGCGCTCATGCTCGACCCCGCCGGCGACGTCGCGGAGGGCGCGACCGCGAACGTCTTCTTCGCGGACGGGACCGCCCTCAAGACGCCCTCGCTCGACGGGCCGATCCTCCCCGGCGTCACCCGCCGGACCGTGATCGAGATCGCCGAGGAGGAGGGGATCCCGGTGGAGGAGGGGACGTACGCGCCGGACGCGGTCCGCGAGGCCGACGAGGTCTTCCTCACCAACTCGACGTGGGAGATCCGGCCCGTCGAGACGGTCGACGGCCTCGCGGTCGACGGCGACGGCGAGGGCGTCGAGGGGCCCCTGACGACCCTGCTCTCGCGGCTGTTCGACCGACGCGTGGAGGAGCGCTACTACGACGGCGAGCGGCTGTAGTCGGCGGCGTTTGTTTATATGAACACAGCGGTGGCGCGCCCCGGTGAGCGGCCCGGAGGGCCGCGAACCGACGGTGCGAGGGAGTCGGTCGCCGTAGGCGACCGACGAGGCTGGGGAGGCGTGAGGCGCGGTTGCGGTGCGGTCGGGCGGGACTCAAAGGGGCAGTCGCGAGGCGGTCGCAGGCGACGTAAGCACCGCAGGGAGCGAACGGAGTGAGCGACTGAGGGCACAGCGAGCGTGCGACCGCCTCGCGACTGGGGCTTTGGAGGTGTTCGCCGTCGATCCAGTATCAATCATTTATAAGCGATTGGTTGGAGCTTCGGGGGTGCTCTCTGTGGGTCACCGCTCGGCAACACCCGACGTTCGAGCCCGGTCCCAGCCGCTATCACAGCGTTCAAACCCGGCGCAGGCCACGAAAATATATGAACGCGGACCGTCGGATCGCCGCCGTCGAGGAGGTTCCCGAGGACAGCACGCTGCTCGTGACGCTGCGGCCCGTCGACCCCGAGAGCGTCGACGACGGCGAGGGCGACGTGGGCGAGTCTGAGGACGGGACGCCCGAGGTCGAGGCGATTCTCACCCGCGCGGCCGGCGAGATGCGCGCGTTCCGCAACTACTGCCAGCACTGGACCGACGTGCGCCTCGACAAGGACGACGGGGCGTTCGTCCGCAACGGCGAGGTGTTCTGTCAGAAGCACGGCGCCACCTTCGAGGCCGACGGCGGCTACTGCAACTTCGGCCCCTGCGAGGGGGCCGTGCTGGAGGGCGTCGACGTGACCGTCGACGGCGACGGCGTGTACCTCACCGACGCCGCCTACGAGTTCGTCAGGCTCGGTCCCGCCCGACGCGACGGCGACGCCGGCGACTCGCGGATCGACTTCACCGGGAACTGAGGCGGAGACGACAGCGGCTGTTTGTGCAACGCCGGCGCATTTATGTCGGGGCGATGAAAGACGGGTATGAGCGATCCGAAGCCCTCCAGACGCCGAGTGCTCGCCACCGGTCTCGCCGCGGCGGCAGGCGCGGTCGCCGGCTGTCTCGACGGATCAGTGACGGGCGGTCCCGCGAACGACGACGGCGACGGCCGAGTCCTGAGACTCTCGCTCGACGACGCGGGAGAGACCCTCCGAGACGGCGCCGTCATCGACCCCGCGGAGAGCGATCCGAGGTGGAACCAGGCGGCGTTCGCGGCCGCCCGCGACGGAGAGCGGTACACCGCTCAGTACCGGAAACCGCTCCCGGCCGCGACCGACGATCCGACGTACGCCGTCCACGAGGAGACGTACTACCGGCTGGACTCCGTCGTCGTCAACGAGGCGGTCGAGACACGACCCGTGCTCCGCCTGTTCGAGGCCGACGACGACGGTGAGACCGACAATGACGACGAGACCGACGCCGTCGAGACACAGACGCTCCCGGAAAGCGACCGCAACGCCGTGGAAATCGCGCACAAGTCGACGCGGGCGCGAGGGAATCCGGGCGGCGTCCCGGTCGGATTGGTGGAACGCGGCGGCTACGTCTACCGCGACGCGGACGCGGTCGACGCGAGCGAACTGCCCGCGGCGGACGGACCAGACCGCGTCACCTACCGAGACTCGGCCTATCGGGTCGAAGTCACCCGCGAGCAGTTCTACGAGCCCGTCTACCGCGCCGTCGCCGAGCCGGTCGCGGAGTCGACGGAGGGGATGGAGGCGATCCTCCGAGCGCAGACGGTCGGCGCGCGGATCGACGACGACGACCTCTCGGCCGACGCGAGGGAGGTGATCGAGGCCGCCAGACACGGCGGGTACGAGGAGTCACACCCGTACTCGGACGGCTACGCGGAGCTGCTTCGGGCGTTGCACGAGCGCCCGTACATCGACGGCAACGTTCGGAAAGACGCGGCGTGGACCGAATCGGGATCCGAGCGGATCCGCTACGGGGACCGATACTACGACTACCGGCTCCGGTTCGAGTCGGCCTGAGGCGCGCCGTCGGAACCGCCTCCGGTTCCGGACGCCGCTCCCGTCAGAACCGCGTCCGCCCGCTCGCTCCGCCGGCGTCGTCGCGCCCGAGCGCCTTCTTCAGGAAGCTCATCCAGCGCTTGCGGTCGGCGGCCTTCTGGCGCTGCTCCTCCGTCTCCGGGTCGGGAGCGTCGAGCCCCTCTAACGCCTCCAGCGCGCGGTCGATCCCGATGATCGACGCCGCGAGCTCCTCGCCCTCCTCGTAGCTCACCTCGTTCTCCTCGATGGGTTCGAGCCGCTCTAACCGCTCGCGGCGGAGGTTCCGCTTCGCGCGCTCGACGCGGTCGCGCTCGCCCGAGGGGATCGAGTCGCGCCGCTTGATCTCGAAGACGAACGACCGCAGTTCGATCGGCTCCCCCTGGACCTCGATCTCCTCGGGGATGTCCGCGCCCACCGTCGCGGCCTCGCGGTTCACGCGTTCGAGGAGCCCCTTCCGCTCGTACTTCTTCACGGCCGCGGGTAGGGAGCGGTCGCACTTCGCTCCTTCGGCGGAGCGGGACTCGCGGCCCTCGGGAGGCGCCGCGGTCGCTGTCTCCGAGAAGGGACGACGTTAACCCGACCGCGCCGCAACCGACCCCCATGGAACCGCTCGAAGCCGAGCTCTCGCGGGCCCGCGGGCTCGCCGTCGACGACCTCGCCGACGCCATCGAGGCGATGGGCTTCGAGTGCACGCGCTGCGGGGGCTGCTGTACGGGGTACGCCCCCGACGAGCCGGGCGGCGCGCCGGCGGGGGAGGGGGCGGACGACCCCGAAGACGATTCCGCCGCTCCCGAGCGCGAGCCCCACACGGCGACCGTCTTCCCGGACGAGGTCCGCGCGGTCGCGACCGCGGCCGAGAAGCGGTTCGGCGAGTCGTACGACTGGCGCGACGTCGCCCGTCCGATGCCGTTCGGGCTCTCCGAGGGCGACGACGGCGAGCCGACGGGCGAGACGTTCGAGTGGGCGCTCGCGACCGACGACTGCGGGGACTGCACCTTCTACGAGGAGACGGACGGTGTGGGCGCCTGCGCGGTCCACGATTCCAGACCGCTCATCTGCCGGACCTACCCGTTCAGCGTCGCGCTCGACGGGACGAGCCAGCCGATGGGAGAGGCGGTCGACGAGGCCGGAATCGTCCGCGCCCACGAGTGCGAGGGGCTCGATCGCGATATCTCCCGCGAAGACGCCGAGGCGCTCGCCGCGTCGCTCAAAGAGCGCGCGGTCCGCGAGCTGGAGGAGGCGATCGGCGTGCGCGACGGCTACGACCCGGCGGCCGCGGAGCGCGCCGACGGCGACGTCGTCGTCTTCGACTCGGAAGGACCGAAGGAGGGCGACGGGACGCCAGTCGACGGGGAGTGAGACCTGAGACTCATCGCCGGTCGACGGCCTTCAGACGACGTCGAGCGCCGCGTCCACGTCGGCGACGATCTCCTCTCGGGCCGCGTCGTCGGGGAGCGTGAGCGGCGGGCGGACCCGGGCGTCCGGGATGAACCCGCGGTGCGCGGCCGCGACCTTCGTCGCGGGCGCGAACCCGTGGTCCCCGCACCGGTCGAACAGCGGCGCGATCGCCCGGCGGTGGAGCGTCAGCGCGCGGTCGTCGTCGCCGTCGCGGAGCGCCTCGCCGAGGGCGACGAATACCTCCGGGATCACCTGCGAGAGGGCGTGGATCCCGCCGTCGACGCCGAGCGACGCGCTCGGATACAGCAGGGCGTCGACGCCCTGGAAGACGGTGAACTCCTCGGGGGTCCGGTCGACGGCGACGTCGACCGCTGAGATGTCGCCGCTCGTGTCCTTCAGCCCGACGACCGACTCGCGCTCGGCCACGGCGGCGAGGACGTCGGGGTCGATCGCCTCGCCGACCGTCGACGGGATGTCGTAGAGGACGAGCGGCAGGGGCGTCTCGTCGGCGACCGCGTCGAGGAACGCCCGCTGGCCGGCCGGCGCTGTCGAGTTGTGGTAGTACGGGAGCGTGATCAGCCCCGCGTCCGCGCCGGCCGCGTCGGCGGCCCGGAGCGAGTCGAGGACGCCCGACACCGTCGTGTCCGCCGCGCCCGCGATCACGGGGATCCGGCCGTCGGCCGCCTCGACCGTCGTCTCGACGACCGTCCGGCGCTCCGCGTCGGTGAGGCTGGCGAACTCCCCCGTGGTGCCGCAGGGGACCATCCCGTCGAGGCCGGCGTCGACGAGAGTCGAGACGTGGCTCGCGAGCGCGTCGGCGTCGACGTCGCCGTCGGCGTCGAACGGGGTCACGATCGGGGGCGAGACGGCGCCGTACCGGAAGTCGAGGTCGGTCATGATCCCGGGTTCGGCGGGCCGGGAGAAAGGCGTTGCCCAACGGCGGCGGTCGACGTGAGGACGCGCGCCGGAACGGGCCGGAGCCCGGAGGTCCGAACCGGGACCCCCGCTCACGAGCGCCGCGGTCACTCCGCGGTGACCGACCCCGGCTCGGAGGCGACTCCGGAGCCGCCGCGGTACCGGTCCAGCAGCGCGATTCCGAGCGCCCCGAGCCCGAGCAGCAGCACGACGAAGTCGACGAGACCGCCGACCCACGGAACGAGCCCGATCGCGGCGACGCCGAGGACGCCGACGAGGAGAGCGATCCACCGATTCGGCCTGTCGAGCCGGTCGAGGACCAACGATCCGAGGGCGTACCGACCGTACACGGAGCCGACCCAGATCGCGACGATGTACGCCCCGATCCCAACGAGCGCGAGGGGAATCCCGACGACCGTGATCGCCACGAGGACGAGGAGGATCGGCGTCACGATCAGTGCGATCAGGCCGACGCCGCCGCTGCGGAGCGCGTCGCCGCCGACGCGGTCGGCGACACCGCGCGAGAATCGGGGGAAGGCGAGCAGGAGCACGGCGCCCAGCGCGAGGTTGACGGCGACGCCGTACGCGGAGCCGGCCCACGAGGGCACGAGGTCAGGTCCGAACGCGATCCCGGTGTCGCCGCGGAGGCCGTCGTCCTCGACCACGCCGCCGGCGACCGTCGCGTCCGGACTCTCGGTGAACGTCTCGGCGTCGTACCGGAACTCCCCGCCGACGTCCGCGTTCGGGCCGAGGACGACCGAATCGGCGGCCGCCCGAACGTCGCCGCCGACCGCGCCGTCGACGGTTATCGAGCCGGCGCCGATGTCGAGCGAGCCGTCGATCCGACCGGTGTCGGTCAGTTCGAACGAGCCGGCGCCGGCCTCGACGTTCCCGCCGACCGTTCCGTCGACGGTTATCGTCCCGGCGGCGGCCCGAACGTTTCCGGCGACGCGACCGGTCTCCGCGACGCGGATCGAACCGGCCGCGCCGGAGAGATCGCCGTCGACGGTGCCGCGGACGACGATCGTCCCGGCGACGCCTTCGATCCCGTCGACCGTCTCGCCCTCGTCGACGACGATCGTTCCGGACGCCCCCTGAGCAGACTGGGCCGCCGCGATCCCAGTCGCGAGCGGGAAGAGGAGCGCGACGATCGCGAGGGCGACGGCGATACGACGGCGTCTGGCGGTGCCGAACGGAGGGTTCATAGCGGAAACGTCGGCGCCGACCGATATATGTTTATTCGTTAACTGGTATCGAGGGCCGTTCGAACGTCGTCGACCGCGAGGCGCTCGGCGCCGCGCGGATCCGGGCCGGCGGTACAACTATACTGGTCCGTCGCCACGTACGGGTGAACTCTACTATGGAGATCTCAGAGAAGCTCCTCTGTCTGTTCAGCGCCGACGTTCGCGAGGCGGACGGCGAGTACGTCGTCGACGTCCCGCGCCGCGAGATCGAGACCGGATCGCTGGAACCGGGCGAGACGTACCGGGTCGCGCTCATCTCGCGCTCGGAGACCGAGGCGGGCGACGACGCCGACGGGGGCACCGACGTCTCGGCGTCCCGCGACGACGACGGGCCGCAGCCCCCGGTCGAGCCGGGCGAGATGCGCTACGTGGAGATCGAAGATCTCGGCAAGCAGGGCGACGGCATCGCCCGCGTCGAGCGAGGCTACGTGATCATCGTCCCCGACACGGAGGTCGGCGAGCGCGTGAAGATCGAGATCACGGAGGTCAAGTCCAACTTCGCGGTCGGCGAGGTCGTCGAGGAGTCGGCGTAACGACGACGCCGAGCGAGAGGGAACCGAGGGCGGCCGGGACGACCCGAACCGTCGTGGCTACTATGTGCGATCCGCGCGTATCCCGTCACATGACGTCGACGAGCGTCGCCGACGAGCGGTTCTCCCGACGACCATGCCGAACATGAGCGTTCGACTGCCGGTCGCGGACGTCCCCGAATCGGTCGGGGACCGCCGAGTCGGGCTCTCCCCCTCCGTCTTGGCGGAACTCGGCATCGAGGACGGCGACCCCGTGAGCGTCCGGGGCGGCCGGACGACCGTCGCGGTCGCGGCTCGCGTCGACGGCGATCCCGACGGGGCCCGGCTGCCCGAGCCGATCCGCCGGAACGCGGACGCCGAGATCGGCGACGCGGTGACGCTCGATCCGGTCGACGCCGTCTCGGCGTCCGCGGTCACGCTCCGGCTCGACGAGGCGATGGACCTCACCCGCGCGGCGGCCGCCATCCGGCGGCGTCTCGACGGGACAGCCGTCTCGGTCGGCGACGAGGTGGGGGCGGCGCTGCTCGGCGGCGCGCTGCGGCTGACGTTCGTCGTCGACGACGTGGCGCCGTCCTCGCCCGGGATCGTGGGCGAGGAGACCGAGATCGAGGTCGAGACGGAGGAGGGGACGGCGGCGGTCGTCAGCGAGCCCGACGCGTCCGGGATCGACGGTGCCGTGCCCGCCGAGACGTTCCGTGAGCTTCGCGAGGCCGCCGCGACCCGGCTCGACGGGCGCGAGTCGTTCGCGGCGGCCGGCCGGCCGACGACGCTCGGGCTCCTGCTGTGCGGACCGCGGGGAGCCGGGAAGACGACGCTCGTCGAGGCGGTCGCGGCCGCGGTCGACGCGACCCTCGTTCGGGCCTCGGCCGCACGGCTGCGCGGCGAGGGCGCGAGCGACCGCGAGCGCCGGCTCGACCGCGTCGTCGAGGCCGCGAGCGACGCCGACCGGGCGGTGGTCCTGCTCGACGACCTCGAGGTCCTCGGCGACGACGGCGCCGCCGCGACGCTCGGCGACCGCCTCCGCGAGACGCTCGACGGGCTACGGGCCACCGACGGGACGGTGGCGATCGGGGTGACCACGGACGCCGACCGCGTCCCCGAGGCGCTGCGGCGCGGTGGGCGGTTCGACCGCGAGGTCGAGCTCGCGCCGCTGAGCGTCGAGGACCGGCGGGCGGCCTTAGAGAGCGTCGCGCGCGACGTCCCGCTCGCGGCGGACGTCGACTTCGCGGAGACGGCGACGCGGATCAACGGGTTCGTCCTCGCCGACGTCGCGGTGCTCGTCGACGCCGCGCTGGAGCGGGCGGTGCGGCGCGAGGAGGACACCGCGGTCCGGCGGGCCGACCTCGACGCCGCGATGGCGTCGATCGACCCCGGCGGGCTCAGGGACGTCGCCGTCGACGTCCCGTCGGTCTCGTGGGACGAGGTCGGGGGGCTGGAGGCGGCGAAACGCGAGATCGTCCGCGCCGTCTACTGACCCCTGGAGTACGCCGACCGCTTCGAGCGCGCCGGCATCGAGCCGCCCTCCGGCGTGCTGCTGTACGGGCCGCCCGGCACCGGGAAGACGCTGCTTGCTCGGGCCGCGGCCAGCCTCAGCGACGCGAACTTCATCTCCGTGAACGGGCCGGAGCTGCTCAACCGCTACGTCGGGGCGAGCGAGCGGGCGGTCCGGGACCTGTTCGCGACGGCGCGGGAGAACGCTCCGGCGGTCGTCTTCTTCGACGAGGTCGACGCCATTTCCCCGAAGCGGAGCGGCGACGACACGGGCGCCGGCGAGCGCGTCGTCTCCCAGCTGCTGACGGAGCTCGACGGGCTCGAGCCCCTGACCGACGTGGTCGTCGTCGCGGCGACCAACCGCCCCGACTCGATCGACGAGGCGCTGCTGCGGCCGGGGCGGATCGAGAAGGCGGTCGAGACCCCGCTGCCCGACGAGGCGGCCCGCCGGGAGATCCTCGGGATCCACGCCCGCGACACGCCGACGACCCCGTCGGTCGACCTCGACGCGCTGGCGGCGCGGACCTCGGGCTACAGCGGCGGCGACATCGCCGCCCTGGTCCGCGAGGCCGCGATGCTCGCCATCGAGGAGACGATCGTCGACGGGGGCGGTGCCGACGGGCCGAGCGAGGCGATCGCGGTCGACGTCGACCACTTCGAGCGCGCGATCGCCGAGACCGCGCCCTCGGTGAGCGACGGCGAGGGGCGGGCCGTTCCGCCCCGGGACTGAGCGTCGGCGCCGACCGACCGCGTCCTCGGTGAGCGGGAGCGGATTACCCGCGCTCCTCGTGGAGGTTGTGGACGAAGTAGGCGATGCCGATCGCCGCGAGCAGCTCCACGGCCGAGACGGTCCAGAACGCGGCGGTGAACCCGAGCCCGTACCGCCGGAGCGTCGGCAGCGCGAACATCCCGACGGCCGCCAGAACGGCGCAGACCCCGATCCCGACGACCGACCCGATGTTCAGTACGGCGACGGGGTCGTACGAGTCGTCAGACATACCCGTTGAGTCGTACAAAAAGGTGCTACAACGATTCTTCGGTCGGTTCGAAGGGGCGAGAGCCCTCAGTCGGCGGCCGACGCCTCGCCGGCGGACGGCTCCGGCGCCTCGGTGTCACCGAGGATGGCGCGGCTGCGCAGCAGGACGAACCCGAACCCGACCTTCGCGGTCACGTCGAGCACCATGAACGCGAGCGTCTCGACGCCGAGGCCGACGACGGCCGCGCCCTCGGTCCCGAGGATCCACAGGATCGGGTAGGCCGTCCAGAGGACCGCCACCAGCGCGGTCAGGGTGTTGAACGTGCTCTGTACCTCTTCCGAGCGCTGCTTCGCCGCGCTGCGGAGGCTCGTCAGGAGGTAGTACAGCACGAAGACGAACGCGATCGTGCTGAACAGCCACCAGGAGTACCGCGCGAGCATCGTCTCCGAGAGGGCGCCGATGAGGCCGGTGACGATCATCAGCGCGTCGACGCCGATGAGCGTCCCGGTGGTGACCCGGTCGACCTTGGCGAGGAGACACAGGTCGAGCAGCAGCAGCGGCGTGGTGAACAGCCAGTCGGCGTACCGCGCGTAGTAGATTTCGAGCGTCCCGCGCCCGACGACTTCGACCTCCGACAACCCGATGCCGAAGAACATCGACAGGTACGCGGCCGACGCGATGCCCGGCACGAGGATCGTGATCGCGTAGTACTCACGGGCCTCCTTGTCCGTGACCCCCCAGCCCTTGGCGATGAAGTAGAAGGTCCCGACGAGCATGAATAGCGTCCCGATACCTAGCCACAGCGTTTCGGGCCGGCCGTCCCCGAGGACGTCGAACCCTGCCTGTAGTACTGTCGGATCCATACGCAGTTACGGATACCGCCCATAAAACAATCAACTTCGACACAGCATAGTAAGGTACGCGTTCTCGCCGGATCGGAACGAGATTTTATATTAATAGTGAAGCCTAGAAAGAAACACCGGTTCCGCGGGTCTGAGCGCGCTCGGCGCCGCGAACGACCGCGGTCTCCGTCCGGTGTCGACCGTCGCCGACGGCGCGGACCTTACCAGTGACCCGAAACGAAACCGCTCTGGCGTCCGTAGTACCCGCATGGCGAACGACGAGACCGAGACGGCGACCCGAACGGCGGACGACACGGAAGAGGGGACGGAGCGGACGACGGAGACGGAACCCGCGGGGACGACGGCCATCGACGTGGAGGCGCTCGACACGTACGAGGACCGCGTCGAGGCGCTCGAGTCCGTGGTCGAAGAGCAGTCCGAGCGGATCGAGACGCTGGAGAACCGGTTCCTCGACCTCTCCGCGCGCGTCGCGGACGGGCGGAATCTCGGTGTCTGCCCCGAGTGTAACGGGCCGACGGAGAAGAAGGAGCGGCTGTTCCGGAGCGACACGATCGAGTGTCTCCGGTGCGGCGAGGTCGTCCACACGTACTGAGTCGCGCGGGACGCGGTCGCGCGGGGGCGTTCGGCGGGACGCGGTCGCGCTGGGGCGTTGGGCGGGACGCGGTCGCGCGGGACGGGAGGCTGTCGGGCGGCGGTGACGTCGAGGGGAAGGGAGTCGGTCGTCGCCGTCGGCGGGGCAGATCAGTCGTCGCCGTCGGCGGAGACGCGGGCGTCCCAGTAGGAGACCGACGCCACGTAGTCGCCCGGAATCGTGTCGCCGACGAACTCGTCGAGGACGCGGAAGGGCTTCGCGACGGGACCGGGGAGCTCGCGGTAGAAGCCGTACGGCAGCACGAAGTCGTGCTCCTCGCCGGCGAGCGTGAGGTCCGCAGCGCGGAGCATGTCGACGACCTGTCGCTCGGAGTAGAGCCGAGAGCCCATCGGGAGCAGCCAGGTGTACAGCGTCCGGAGGCTGCGGCGGTTGAACGTGTCGAAGAACACCTGATCCGCGCTGACGCGGCACAGCTCCCGGGCGAACGGCACCGGGTCGTCCATCAGGTGGAAGAAGCGCATCGCGACCACCGTATCGAAGTGGTCGTCCGGGAACGGGAGCCGCGAGGCGTCGCCGCGAACGAACTCCACGTGGTCCGACAACCCCCCTTCGACCGCCTTCGCGCGGCCCTGTTCGAGCATCTCCCGGGAGATGTCGATGCCGACGATGTCGGCGCCCCGGTCCGCGAGCATGGTCGTGAACCGGCCGGTTCCGCAGGCGACCTCCAGCACGCGGTGACCCTCCTCGATCGGTCCGAGCGCGGAGAGCACCGCCTCCTTCTCGCGTCGATCGATGAGCTCGCCGCCGCCCGAGAATCGGACGTCCTCGTACTCCTCCGCGACCTCGTCGGCCTGGTACCAGTCCTGTCCCTTCACGTTGTCCGTACTGCAAGCCCGACCGACAAAACCGTACTGGATGCGGTCGGGGACGGCGCCGACGTCGCCCGGGGGCGACGCGGGGGTAGGGACGTGGACGGCGGCCGTCAGCGGGCGAACGCGGGGGTTGGGGGTCGCAGAGACGCGTACGGCGGAAACCGGGAGAATTCTACCTGATCGATCGGCATAATTTCCACACCCAAACGTGATATTAACACATTATATTATCCCAATCGGATTCCCCAATATGTAGCTAACCTTTACCAATAGGCAAAGAGTTCAGAAGTAACATGAGTACCAGTCCAGCGGAGACCGCCGACCAGGACCGCCTCTCGGAGAGCGAATATCGCGATCGTCTGCGCGAGCTACCGCCAAGCGCCAAGCTCGTCGCCAAAGTGCTCGAGGGCGACTCGCCGCTCTCGCAGGGCGGACTCGCGGAGGAGTCGCTCCTGCCCGACCGGACCGTTCGCTACGCGCTCAACCGCCTGGAGGAGGAGGGGCTCGTCGACTCCCGCTACAGCTTCAAGGACGCGCGCAAACAGGTGTACTACCTGACTATCTGAGCCGGTCGCTCGACCGTCGGAGCGAACCGACCGTCGACGCCGCACGGAGCCCTTTTTAATCCCTCGTCCCGATACCCGAGCGTATGGAGCTCTCGGTCGTCGTACCGACCCTCAACGGGCGGGACCGGCTGGCCGCCTGTCTCGACGCGCTGGCGACGCACGCCCCAGCCGCCGAGGTGATCGTCGCCAACGGCCCCTCCGCGGACGGGACGACCGGGATGGTCCGCGACCGCGACGACGTCGACGTGCTCGTGGAGATCTCGGACCGCACGGTCAACGTCGCCCGCAACGCCGGCATCGAGGTCGCGACCGGCGACGCAGTCGCGCTGGTCGACTACGACAACCGGATCGGCGAGGGATGGCTCGACGCCCTCCGAACCGGCCTCGCCGACGCCGACGCGGTGACGGGACCGGTGACGCCGGCCGAACCCTCCCGTCGGACCGAGGCGGGTGCTGACGGTGAGGGGGACAGCGCCGGCGCCGAGGACGACGCGGACGCGAACGGCGCGAACGACGCGAACGAAGCGGACAACGTGGACGAGCCGAACACCGGCCCCGAACGCCGGACGATCGCGGGCCGCGACGTGACCTACTTCGCGGGCGGGAACGTCGCCTTCCGGCGAGAGACGCTCCGGGACCTCGACGGCTTCGACGAGTACCTCCGGACCGGCGGCGCGCGTGACGCGGCCCACCGGCTCGCGCGGATGGGCCGCGAGGTCGCGTGGCGAGACGACCTCGCCGCGACGAAGGAGCTGCCGAGCCCGACCGCGGCCGACGGCGGGCGCAGCGCCCGCGAGTGGGGCTGGAAGTACCGGGCGCTCGCCTACCGACTCTTAAAGAACTACGGCGTCAGGCCGACGGTGGTGGCACGGGTCGGGTCGCACGCCGCGACAGACGCGATCGGCGCGGCCGTCGACGTGGTCCGCGGCGAGTCGACGCCCTCCCGGTGGGCCGCGACCGGCCGCGACGTGCTCGTCGGGCTCGCGGGCGGTGGCTCGGACGGGCTCGTCGCCCGCGGTCGCGACCGGAGCCCGGCCCGAAACCCGAACGGGATCACCGACCGGGCCGACCGCGCCGTGGCGAAGTACGACCGGCGGGAGCGGGAGGAGTGACGGGCCGCCCACGAAGGGACCGACGGACGATCGGTCGACCGCTGACCGACCGCCGGCGCGGAGCGCTCGTCCGTCCCCGCGCCTTTTAACCTCCGTCGTCGTCTACCGCCGGTAACGAATGGGACTCACGAAGCGGATCATCCCCTGTATCGACGTCGACCTCGACGACGACGGGGACGCGGCGGTGTACACGGGCGTCAACTTCGAGAACTTGGAGTACACCGGCGACCCCGTCGAGCTGGCGAAGAAGTACAACGCCGCGGGCGCCGACGAGTTCGTCTTCCTCGACATCACCGCGAGCGCCGAGGGGCGCGAGACGATGCTCGACGTGGTGAACGCGGTCGCAGACGAGTGTTTCATCCCCCTCACGGTCGGCGGCGGAATTCGCACGAAGGCCGACATCAAGGAGACGCTCCGCGCGGGCGCCGACAAGGTCTCGATCACGACCGGCGCCCTGGAGCGCCCCGAGCTCATCGAGGAGGGCGCCGCGGCGTTCGGCAGCCAGTGTATCGTCATCTCCGTCGACGCGCGCCGCCGACACGACGACGCGGGCGAGCACTTCTACGAGGACGACGACGGCGAGACGGTGTGGTTCGAATGCACGAAGAAGGGCGGCCGCGAGGGAACCGGGATCGACACCGTCTCGTGGGCGAAGGAGGCCGAGGAGCGCGGCGCCGGCGAGCTGTTCGTCAACTCCATCGACATGGACGGGACGAAGGACGGCTACGACATCCCGCTGATGACGGCCGTCTGCGACGCCGTCTCGACCCCCGTCATCGCCTCCTCCGGCTGCGGCGGCCCCGAGGACATGTACGAGGTGTTCACCGAGGCGAACGCCGACGCGGGGCTCGCGGCCTCCATCTTCCACTTCGGCGACTACACCATCGAGGAGACGAAGCGGTACCTCGACGAGCGCGGCGTTCCCGTCCGGTTGTAGCCGAGCCGTCGTCCGTCCTTACTCGGAAGAGAATAATTACCATTCACAACTGTTGTAGTTTTCAATAGTATCGATCGAAATCAACAGTTATTATGTGATGCCGAGCGAATCGCGACGTATGTCCACGTCATCGACGCGTGTCCGTGCCGAGCGCCCGGAGCTCGTCTGCAGGCGGACCGACGACGGCTCTGGAGACGGGGAGGTGACGTTCTTCGAACGGGACCGCGATCCCGACGAGCGGACGACGCGGTGGATCACGGTCCGGGAGGCCGACTGCGTGCCGCGCGCCGAGTGGCGGTAGGGGGGACCGGACCGGTGCCGACGGGGCCTCCCGGCACGGTCGGCGTCGGACTCGAAACGGAGCATCGAAGGCGAGTCGCGAGCGTCGCTGACCGCCGCCGCCGGCGGAGCGAGGCGCGCGGTGAGGACCCGTGACCGTAACCATCGGGTTATTAACCGACCGCCGGCGACATCTCATTCCACGTCGATTTCACAGATGATCCGGGGTCCAGTCTCGCGGTTCTCGAACGTTCTCCTCGTGCTCGGGGCCGCCGCCGTCGGCGTTCTCGTTCCGCAGCTGTCGCCGTACCTCGATCCGCTGATCACGCCGCTCGTCGTCTTCCTCGTGTTCACGTCGCTCCGGGGGGTCCGGTTCGCGTCGATCGACTACTCGTCGTACGTCGCGGTCGTGGCCCTCTCGCTCTGTCTCTCGTACGTCGTGTTGCCGCTCGCGGGAATGCGTCTCGTCGCGGTCGCGCTCGGGGACGCGCCCGCCCTCGGGTTCGCGATCGCGCTCTCTGTGCCGACGACCGCGGGGAGCGCGATAATCTGGACGCGGCTCGCGCGCGGCGACGTACAGCTGGCGACGCTCACCTCGATCGCGTCGCTGCTCCTCGCGCCGGTGGCGACTCCTCTCGTGCTCACCCGGCTCGTCGGCTCGCGTATCGCCGTGCCGACCGCGTCGATCCTCACGGACCTGGCCGTGATCGTCGGCGGCGGGGTGCTGCTCGCGGCGGCCGTCCCGACCGACGCGCTGTCGACCGAGGCGATCGAGCGAAGTTCGACGCTCGCGATACTCCTCCTGATCTACACGGCCGTGGCCGGCGCCGGCGTCGGCGGGGTCGACGCCGCGGCGCTGCTCGCCGTCGTCGGCGTCTCAGGCCTCCTGTTCGGCGTCGGCGCGGCGCTCACCGCGGGCTGTCAGCGCGCGTTCGGCATCGACCGGGACCGGGCGTTCTCCCTGTTTTTCACCACGAACCTGAAGAACCTCGGGATCGCGCTGCTGGTCTCGCTGCCGTTCGCCGACCCGCTGGTCACCGTCTCGATCATCGTCTACTACGTCGTCCAGCAGATCGGCGGCGCCGCGCTCGCGGACGCGACGTGAGACCGCGGTCGTCCCGTCTCCGACGACGACCCCGACACCGCGTCGGTCGAATCGCGTCGCCGATCGCTCCGGGTCAGTCGTCGGCCGGGACGGGGTCGGCCGTCAGCAGGTCGCGGTCGTCGAGCAGCGCGACCGTCGCCAGCCGGATGGCGTGCGGCCAGCCGAGCGGGGTCGCGCTGTCGGGCGTCCCGTCGTCGAAGAACTGCTCCGGGAGGTAGCTCGTCGACTCGCACAGCGTTCCGCCCGGCGAGACGTGCGCGAGGAGCTCGCGGGCGCGCTCGGCCATCCGGTCGGCGCGCGGATCGTCGTGAGCCGCGAGCAGGGCCGCGAGCTCCGCGCAGGCGTTCGCGCCCCACGCCGTCGAGACGGTCCACACCTTCTCCGAGAGCTGCCCGGCCCGCCGCCACCCGTCGCCCTCGTACCGGATTAGTCCCGATATCTCGTCGCTCTCGTGGGCGAGCCCGTCGACGACCGTCTCCACGTGCGAGACGAGCCGGTCGAGGCGCTCGTCGTCGACGGCCCCGCTCGCCCCGCCGCTCCCGTCGCTCTCGCCGAGCGCGTCGTACGACCGGTGCGCGCTCGCCAGCGACAGCG
Source organism: Halorubrum depositum (assembly GCF_007671725.1). Classification (NCBI taxonomy): domain Archaea; kingdom Methanobacteriati; phylum Methanobacteriota; class Halobacteria; order Halobacteriales; family Haloferacaceae; genus Halorubrum; species Halorubrum depositum. The sequence continues at coordinate 999,203 of NZ_VCNM01000002.1, forward strand.
TCGAGGAGTCGAGCCTGTCGTCGATCGCTCCCTCGGGCGTCTCGCGGAGCGCGTAACAGCCGCGCTCGGGGACCCAGAGGTCGTCGAGCGCGTCGTACACCCGCGTCGCCTGGTCGCGGGCGTGGCCGGCGAGGTCGTCCGGAAGAGCGTCCGCGTCGAAGTCGGCACCGGGGGCGGCCGCGTCGCCGTCGGGGGAATCGGCGGCGTCCGTCCCGGCTTCGAGCGCGCCGGCGTCGAGCCCGTCGCCGGGGAGCGCGAGCTCGCTGTACGCCTCGAGGAACGTCGCCGCGGTGTGGGCGAAGCGTCCGGCGCTGTCCTCCCACGCGTTCTGACAGACGACGGGGCGGCCGTCGTCCTCCAGCGTCTCGTCGAGCCCGGCGAGCGCGGCGACGAGGGTCGCGTCGAGGTCGGGGACGTCGACACCGGTCGCCCGCGCCTGCGCGAGGTAGGCGATGACGCTCCCGGTCTGGTCGGCCTGGTAGTCGACGTCGGGACCGTCCTCGATGCGGGCGTTCGCCCAGCCGGGCGCGAGCGCGCCGTTCCGCGGCCACACGCGGTGAGGCCACGAGCCGTCCGGGCGCTGGGTTGCGACGTACATCTCGGCCGAGCGGGCGTGCCAGTCGTCGAGCCCGAGCCCGAGCCGGTCGTCGGCGCCGAGCAGGAACGTCGAGATTTCCGCGTCGTCACGAAACCACGTGTAGCCGTAGCCGCCGGAGGTCGCGTAGAACGGGTCGAAGTCGGGGCCGGCGATCCGGAGACCCGACTCGGCCGAGAGCAGCGAGAGCACGCGGAGGTCGGCGATCAGCGACTCGCGGGCCGGCGCCGACGCGGGGACCGAGGGCGTCGTTTCGTCCGCCGCCGCGGCGAGCGCGTCGACGGAGTCGAGCTCCGAGAACAGCTCGTCGAGCCGGGCGCGGGCCGCCTCGCGCGGAGTCTCGTCGCGGTCGGTCAGCAGCGACGCGACCGTCGCGACGCCGCCATCGAAGGGGACGTCGGCGATCACCTCGCCGGAGAGGCGCTCCTCCTCGTAGCGGTCGCTGTCGCGATCGCGGGGGAGGTCGGTGGGGGCGTCGTCGACGAGCTCGTGGAACGTCGCCGGGAGCTGACCGCGGAGGTCCGAGAAGCCGGTGGCGCTCGCGAGGAAGTCGCGCTCGTCGGCGTGGTACACCTCAACCGCGTCGTCGTACCGGAGCTGGCCGATCCGGTCATCGCGGCCGTCCGGGGCGAATCGGGCGTAGACGACGAGCGAGAGGGCGTCGGGATCGACGTTCGCGTGCCCGTCCTCGCCGACGTCGACCGTCGCGCGCGTGACGTGCGCGTCCCCGAGCGTGACGTCGTGGCGGGTCACGGTGGCGGCGTCCGCCTCGTGGACGGTCTCGATCAGCGTCGCGTCGCCGACGTACCGCTGTTCGGTTGAAGTCTCGTCGAGCCAGGTGATCTCGTCGCCGACCGCGAGCCCGATCCGCGAGCGGACCAGCCCCGTCTGCCCGGTCAGCGGGTAGCCGAAGTCGCGGAGCTCGCCGTCGCCGTCGACGTGGACGAGCCGCCCCTCGCCCCCGGAGAACCGCCCCGTGACGGTCCGCCGTTCACCGGGGAACCGGGTGGCGTGTCCGGCGTTGCGCTTGTAGTCGTCGAGCGCGTCGCGGAGTTGCATTACGCGGACGAACGGCCCCTCAGCGTATGAAGTTTTGGTGTAATTATTGTTCGTGAGTTTCAGAGACGGAAACCCTCAAGCCGGGGGGCGCCCGGGTACCCCCATGCACGAGCCCGGACCCCCGCGGACGACGAGCGTCGGCGAGTCGGTCGAGCTGGCGCCGCGGTCCCCGGACCCGGACGGGACGTACGAGTGGGCGGTCCGCGACGCGCCGGCCGCGAGCGCCGTCGACGCCGGCGACGGGCCACGAGCCGAGAGCGAGGGCGGACGAACGGGAAGCCCGCCGGTCCTCGCCCGCGGCGCGACGAGTCGGTCCGACTCCCCGGTCGTCCACCTCCGGCCGGACGCGCCGGGGACCTACGTCCTGACGCTCCATGCGCCCGACGGGACGCACCGCCAGCGCGTGCGCGCCTTCCCGGACGAGCGCCGGGAGGTCGAACTCCGCGTCCCGGCCGCGGACCTCCCGGTCGCCGACGCCGACGTCGACCGCGTCTCGCTAATGTGGGCGCACAACGAGCGCCTCCTCGCCCGCGACCGCCCCGAGCGCGACGGCGACGACTGGGTCCTCGAGACCCGCGTGCCCCCGGGCCGCCACCGGTTCGGATTCGTCGCCAACGACGACCTCGGCGACGAGCGCGGCGACGTCGTCGAGGTCCCGGGCCCCGGACGCCCCCGGCTGTCGCTCGACGCGCGCGTCGAGGGCGGCGGGGACGGCAAAGGCGGGACGGACACCGGAAGCGGCGAGCCTGCAGTCGTCCTGACGGCCGACGTCGACGCGCCGCCCGCGCTGGGCGACCGCGACGAGCCGAGCGCGTCCGCCGTCGGCGTCGAGTTCCTCGTCGACGACCGCGACGCGACCCCCGAGGCGGTCGCGCGGATCGAGTCGCTCGCAGACGGAACCACGCTCGCCGTCCCGCTCGGGGAGATCCCGGACGACGCGCTCGACGGCGACGGACTCAGGGTCCACGCGGTCCCGCACGCGGAGCGGTACGGGGCGGCTGAGACGGTGCGGATCGGGCGTGACGGCGACGACGGACGGACAGCCGAAGGCGACGGCGCGCCGGTCGCGGTCACCGACCCCCACGCGCCGCCGGCGTGGGCCGACGCGCCGACGATCTACGAGGTCTTCGTCCGGTCGTTCGCGGGCGACACCCTGCCGACCACGTTCCGCGAGATCGAGCGCCGCGTACCGTACTTAGAGAGCCTGCACGTGGACGCGCTCTGGCTGACGCCCGTGCTCGCCTCGCCGACGGAGCACGGCTACCACGTCACCGACTACTACGAGACGGCGAGCGACCTCGGCTCCCGGGCGGCGTTCGAGTCGCTCGTCGAGACCTGTCACGACGCCGGGATCCGGGTGATCTTCGACCTCGTTATCAACCACACCTCCCGGGACCACCCCGCGTTCCAGATGCACGCCGCTGGCGTCGAGGAGTACGCCGACCACTACCGGCGGGCCGACGGCGACTTCGACGTGACCGGAACGGACTGGGCGGAGCTTGCGCCCGGCGACATGCCGGAGTACTACTTCGACTGGCGGCGGATCCCCAACCTCAACTTCGACAGTCCGACCGTCCGTGAGTGGCTGCTGGACGTGGTCGACGAGTGGGCCGCCGTGGTCGACGGCTTCCGCGCCGACGTGGCGTGGGGCGTCCCGCACGGCTTCTGGAAGGAGGTCGCCGACCGCGTCCCCGACGACGTCCTCCTGCTCGACGAGACGCTCCCGCACGACCCCTTCTACGGCGAGGGGGAGTTCGACCTCCACTACGACAGCTCGCTGTACGGGGCCCTCGGCGAGGTCGGCGCCGGCAGGGCGCCCGCGGACGCGGTCGCCGAGGCGTTCGACCGCGCCGCGTGGCTCGGCTTCGACGACCCGGGCGCGCAGCTCCGCTACGTCGAGAACCACGACGAAGAGCGGTACCTCGCCGAGCACGGCCGCGACGCCCTGAAGGCCGCCGCCGCGACCGTCTTCGCGCTCCCCGGCGCGCCGATGATATACGCCGGCCAGGAGCGCGGCAACGAGACGTACCGGGGCCCGATCCGCTGGCACGACGGCGACAACGACCTCACCGACTTCCACCGCGAGCTCGCCGCGCTCCGCGAGCGCGAGCCGCTCCTGCGGGAAGGCGCCGTCGCGTTCGACGACTCCGCCGCTGACGTACGCGTCGTCGACGGCGACCCCGATCGGGTGACCGCGTGGGCCCGGACGGCGGAGGGGGGCGACGAGGCGGACGGCGACGCGGCAGACGGCGACGCGGCGGGCGGAGAGGATATCCACCTCATCGTCGTCGTCAACTTCGGGAGCGAGCCGGCGATCGTTCGGGTTCCGGACGGGATCGAGACCGACCTGTTCGGCGACCGCGCGGTCGGACCCGAGGTCGCCGTCGACGCCGTCGCCGTCCTCAGATAGGGCCCTCTCCGTCGCGACTCCCGCTCCCGCGACCGCCGCGTCGTCCGGCCCTTATAAGAGGACGCCCCGTCCTCTGTCCGTATGGACGACCGGACGCTGAACGACCTCCTCCGCCGATTCGGGCTCTCGGACAAGGAGATCGACACGTATCTCAGTCTCTTGGCGCACGGCGAGGCGAAGGCGAGCACGATCGCTGACGCCGCCGGCGTGTCGAAGCGCTACGTCTACAGCGTGAGCGAGTCGCTCGCGGACCGCGGATTCGTCGAGGTGAACGACCACGTCGTGCCGACGACGATCCGCGCGAACCCGCCCGACGAGGTCATCGACCGCCTCCGCTCGGACGTCGACGCGATCCGGCCCGGCCTGGAGGAGCGCTTCTCGCGGGTGGAGCGGCGGGCCGAACAGTTCGAGGTGATCAAGTCCCGCGTCACCGTCGTCAAGCGGATCCGGTCGCTGCTCGACGACGCGGAGTCGGAGGTGACGCTGTCGATCGCGGCCGACCACCTCCCGGAGGTCCGAGAGTCGCTCGCGGACGCGGTCGACCGGGGCGTGCTCGTGCTCCTCGTCGTCTCCGACGTCGAGAGGACGTCGGTCGGAGGCGCCGACGGGGAGGCGGTCGACTCCGACGGCGACGCGGTCGACCTCGAGGGCGTCGCCAGCGTCGTCCGGACGTGGGGCGAGGCGATGCCCACGCTGCTCACCGTCGACTCCGCGGCCGGCGTCGTCGCGCCGCCCGAGCTGCTCCGCCGGTCCGACACCGACCGGCAGGCGATCCGCTTCTCGCAGGAGCAGCTCGCGCCCGTCATCGTCGGCTCCTTCCTCGGGAACTACTGGCCGGCCGCGAGCGAGGTCGCGACCGCGCCGCCGGCGCCGCTTCCCGTCGAGTACGAGAACTTTCGGCACGCCGTCCTGCAGGCGACGCTCCGCCTCCGCGCCGGCGAGACGCCGCGCGTGACCGTCGGCGGACGGTGGACCGAGAGCGGCGAGGCCGCCGAGGTCGTCGGGCGCGTCGTCGCGGCGAAACAGGGGACGGTCGAGCCGACGAACAACGAGTTCCCGGTCCAGCACTCGCTCGTCGTGGAGACCGACGAGGGGACCGTCACCGTCGGCGGGAAGGGCGCCTTCGTCGAGGACGTGGAGGCCGACCTCGTTCGGATCGAGGCCGGCGAGCCGACCGAAGCGGGCGGGACTGAGGCTGACGGGAGATAACGCGGGAGAGCCGCACCGAACGTCGCGCTACTCCTCCAGGCTCGGGTGGGTCTCCTGCGGGTCGGGGTGCGGCTCCGCGAACCGCTCGCGGGTCGCGTCCAGCGAGGCGGCCTCGCGCTCGCGGCGCTCGTCGGCGCCGATCTCCTCGCAGCCCGGCGGCAGGTCGCGGCCGCGGTCGGTGAAGTACCCCTCCGGCGCCACCCAGTCGTGGTAGAAGGGCGCGTCGTCGTCCTCCAACAGCGTGACCGCGACCTCGGCGCCGTGGCCGGCGCACACCGCGGCCTGGTGGGGTTTCTCCGCGAGCCGCCCCGCCGCGTACAGCCCGTCGACGCCGGTCCGGCCGCGCTCGTCGACGTCGATGTACGCCTTCCCGCGGTCGAGGATCCCGACGCCGTCGACGCCGTCGAGGTAGCCGACCTCGTTCTTCGTCGCCGCGACGACGTACCGCGTCCGGATCCGGTCGTCGCCGTCGGTGGTGACGGCGAACCGGGCGTCGTCGTTCGGATCGGTCTCGTCCGTGTCGTCGGCGTTGCCGGAGTCGACCGCGTCGATGATCTCGACCCGCGTCACTCGGGCGTCGAGCCGGTCCGCGCCGGCGGTCTCGGCCTGCTCGCCGAGGAGGTCGAGCAGCTGGCGGGCGTTGACGCCGAGCGGGAACCCGGGGAAGTTCTCCAAGTGAGCGTTCCGTCGGAGGAGCGACTCGCCCGGGTCGACGACGAGCGTGTCGAGCCCCTGGCGCGCCGTGAAGACGGCCGCCGAGAGCCCGGCGACGCCGCCGCCGACGACGACCACGTCGCGCTCGGTGGTCCGTGTCTCGGTCATCGGTCGAACACCCGTCCGCTTCGTCGGAGACGGTCTCGGTGCTGGGCCGCCGACGCGTGGTTCGAATCCATACCCGTCGACACGAGCGGAACGAGGAAGTGGCTTCGGTCGCGCGTCGCGACCGGCCCCGGGAGCCGAGAGAGCGAGGACGGACCGGTCATCGCCGCACCCGAACCGGGTTGGCGGCGGCGATGAACGGCTCCTCGCCGTCGGTCGCCGCGAACGCGAGGTCTCCGCACGCGCCGCGTTCGACCCGCCACGCGGGCAGCGCCGGGACGTCGTAGTCGGTCGGGTCGCCGTAGGTCGCCGCGACGGCCCACTCGCGGGCGCGCATCTACAGGTCCCCGTTGACGATGTCCGCGACGCGCTGCCGGTCGAACAGCTCCGCGTCGTCGGTGACGGGGCCGAACTCGTCCGGATACATCTGCTTCGCGGCCCGTTCGGTCAGGAAGAGGTTGTGGATCGGCCCCTGGTAGAGGTAGCCGCCGCGGTAGACGCGGCCGTTCTGGACCGCCGTGAGCTCGCTTCCGACGGGGTGGTCCTCCATGTACGCGAGGACGGTGTCGCGGAACTCCGTCGGGGATTTGCGCTCGTGCCCGCGGACGAGGATCACGTCGGGGTCCACTTCGAGCAGGTTCTCGTAGTCGAGTTCGCCGCGGTTCGTGGTGCTGAGGTTCTCGACGTCCGTCCCCGCGAGCGCGTCGGTCACGCCCAGATCGAGCCACTGCTTCTTGCTCGTCCCCTTGTCGACCAGTCGGTACGGAGAGAACGTCTCCGGCTCGTCGGTTCCCTCGAACGTCAGGAACACCCTCGGCCGGTCGTCCGCTGGCGGAAGGCGCGATTGCACGTCCGCGATGAACGACTCGTGGAGCTCGGCGAACGCCTCGTAGCGCTCGCGCTCGTCGAACGCCGCCGCGACCCGCTCGAACGCCTCGTACAGCGTGTAGTACCGGTAGTCGTGCCACCCGTCCGACCGCCGGAAGATCAGGTTGCCGAAGAACGGGGCGACGTTGTCGCGGATCTCCTCGACGTCGCCTTCCCCCCAGTCGAACCAGTTGACGAGCATCTGGGGGTCGTACAGATGGAGGTCAGCGTCGAGCTCGTAGAACTCCTCTTTCGTCCTGACCTCAGGGTACGCCTCGATCGGGCTCCGGTCGACCTCGACGCCCGGGAGCTCGTCGTAGACGTACGTGTAGTACCGGTCGGCGTTGCCGATGCCGGCCAGCCCGTCGCCTTTCCCCAGCGCGACGGCCATGTCCGCGAAGCCGCCGTCGTACGCGATCCACCGCTCCGGGACCGCCTCGAAGGTCACCTCGCCGACGGGTTCCATGGAGGCGGTGTACGGGAGCCCGGCGGACGCGTCGTCGTCGGGTTCCGATTCGGTCGAGGCCGTCGAGTTGCTCTCCGCGTCGCCGTCGCCGCTCTCCGCGCCGCCACCGCCGTCGGCGCCGTCGCCGCCGCCGGTGCAGCCGGCGAGGAGGCCGCCGAGGGCGACCGCGCCGCCGTACTTCGCGAACGCTCTGCGAGTCGGTGCTCCGCGTGCCGCGTCGTCTCTGGGCATACTTTTAGGCTAGCCTAAAAAGATTTAACCGCTTCGGTTTTTAGGCCAACCTAAACCAACCGATGCCGCTCGGACCCGGCCCCTACTCCGGATCCTCGTGCCGCGCGCGCAGGGGCGTGACGCGGGGGCCGTTTTCGGTGGCGACGACCTCGGCGTCGACGCGGAACACGTCCGCGAGCAGGTCTTCGGTGACGACCTCCTCCGGGGGACCGCGGGCTCGGATCTCGCCGTCCTTGAGCGCGACCATCCGGTCGGCGAGCCGCGCGGCCTGTTCGATGTCGTGGAGCACGACGACGACCGTGACGTCGCTCTCGTCGCGCAGCGTCTCGACGATCTCCATCACCTCCATCTGGTGGTGTAAGTCGAGGAACGTCGTCGGCTCGTCTAAGAGGAGCACGTCGGTGTCCTGCGCGAGGACCATCGCGATCCACGCGAGCTGCTTCTGTCCGCCGCTGAGGCTCCCGACCTCGCGGTCCCTGAGGTGGCCACAGCCCGCCAGCTCGATAGCGCGGTCGACCGCGCGGGCGTCCTCGGCGGTCGTCCGCTCGAAGAAGCCGCGGTGCGGATAGCGACCGTGATGGACCAGGTCCTCGACGGTGATGCCGTCCGGCGACGTGCTCTCCTGTGACAGCAGGCCGAGCTTCCGGGCGAGCGCCTTCGTGTCCATCGAGTGGACGTCGCGCCCGTCGAGGAGCACGGAGCCGTCCTCGGGCGAGATCTGGTTCGCCAACCCCTTCAGCAGGGTGCTCTTGCCCGAGCCGTTCGGGCCGACGAGGGCGGTGACCGCCCCCGGTTCGGCCGCGAGCGAGGCGCCGTCGACGACCGGCTCAGGGGCGGTCGGATACCCCAACACGAGCCCCTCGGCGTCGAGGTCGCTCGCGTCGGCGGCGTCCGCCGCCGCGCGCTCCCCGTCCGTTTCGCTCGGTGTGTTCGCGCCGCTCAGTTCGTCCGGATCCGTCGCGTTCGCGCGTTCGATGGACATTCAGAGTTCACCCATGTTCTGCTGTCTCCGCATCAGGTACAGGAAGTACGGCCCGCCGACGAGCCCGGTGACGATCCCCACCGGGATCTGCGCGTCCGCGCCCGTCACCACGCTCATCCCGAGCCGGGCGCCCACGTCGGCGGCGACCATCAGCGCGGGGCCGACGAACAGACACCCGACGATCACCCGCTTGTAGTCGCTCCCGACGAGGTTCCGCACCACGTGCGGGACGATCAGCCCGACGAAGCTGACGATGCCGGCCACCGCGATGCTCGCGGCCGCCGCGAGCACGGCGACGCCCGACAGCGCGAACCGCACCTTCTCGATCGACATCCCGAGCGACTTGGCGGTCTGCTCGCCCAAGAGCAGGAGGTTCAGCTGCCGCGAGCCGGCGATCGAGAGGAGCACCGCGACGACCGTCCACGGCAGCGCCAGCCGCACCTGTTCCCAGTCCGTTCCGGTCAGCGAGCCGGTCGTCCACTGGATCGCCGACTGGACGACGCCGATGTCGTCGGCGAAGAAGAACAGCGCCGTCTGGAGGCTCCCGAAGACGGTCCCGACGATCACGCCCGCGAGCACGAGCCGGACGGGGCTCGTCCCGTTCTTCCACGCGATGGCGTACACGATCAGGAACGCGGCCGCGCCGCCGAGCGCCGCGATCAGCGGAAGGAACGCCGAGAGGCTCCCGAACACGACCAACGTCAGCAGGATCATCAGCCCGGCGCCGGAGGAGACGCCGAGGATGAACGGGCTCGCGAGCTCGTTCCTCGTGACCGCCTGGAAGATCGCCCCCGAGACGCCGAGGTTCATCCCGACGATCGCCCCGACGATCACCCGCGGCAGGCGGATGTTCCAGACGATCAGCGTGCCGTGCGACAGCTCCGGGAGCTCGCCCCGAAACCCCGTGACCGCCCGCATCAGCTCCTCGCCGACGAGGAAGTTGAGCAGCCACCGCGAGTCGAGCAGGACGGCCGGGTCGAGGACGGCCCGCCACGCCTCGCCGACCGTCATCGAGTACGCGCCGAAGCTCACCTGCACGAGCCCCGCGGCGACGACCACCGCGAGGCTGGCGAGCGCGACCGTGACCAGCTTGGGGTCGAACAGCCAGCCGAATCGGCTCGCCCCCTGCGAGCGGCGGGTCGAGGCCCCGCCGCCCACCGCGGAGCCTTCCCGGCTCATCGCGTCCCTCCGGCGGCGGTCCCGGCGTCGGCCGGTTCCTCGGCGTCCGCGGAGCCGCCGTCGGCCGCGTACGACGCGATCGCCCCGTCGTCGATCGCGTCGAGCAGCGCCTCGGCCCCGTGGGCGTCGACGACCGCGGTCGGATCGAGGTGCGCCGCGAGCGCGCGCCGCCCCGTCGCCGCCCGCGACTCGGCCTCGTCGGCGTCGACGTACGACGAGAGCGACGCGTCGATCGCGGCCTCGCGGACGCGCGCGAACCGCTCCGAGTCCGGGTCGACCGGGCCGTCGGCGTGGCGCTCGTCGAACCGCTCGGCCCGTCGGTCGCGGTCGGCCCGCTCGTCGTCCATCTCCGCCTCGCGACGCAGCCAGTCGACGCCCTCGGCGGCCGCGGGCCACCAGCCGTCGTCGATCCGCGCGTCGGCGACGACCCGCTTCCCGACACGGGCGCCGCGCCCGGACGCCGTGACGACCTGACGGTCGGCGTCGGACGGCGAGGCGACGTAGAGCCCCTCGACCGGCGTCGTCCCGTCGCGGTCGGCGTACCCCCGGTCGAAGTGCTCGCGTCGCTCGCCGTCGTACTCGTGGGTCTCGAACATCGCCTCGTCGTTGTCGAGCCCACGGAGGTAGCCGCCGCCGTACCGCGTCGCCGCGACGACGCGGCGGGCGGTGACCGGATCGCCCGCCTGCGGCGTGACGCGGAAGCCGGCGGGGACCCCGTCGGGCTCGCCCGCCTCGGGGTCCAGCCGGTCGACGGACTCGACGAGGTCCGCGACGACCGAACACCCCGCGCGCTCCGCGTGGGCGTGCGCGAGGTCGGCGAAGGTCTCGACGTCGACGCCCGCGGGGAAGCCGAGGTAGTTCTCCAGATGCGCGCAGCGGGCGAGCGACGACCGACCGCGGTCGAAGACGGCGACGTCGAGTCCCTCGCGCGCGGCGAAGATCGCGGCCGAACAGCCCGCCGGACCGCCGCCGACCACGACGACGTCGCGATCGACGGGGGGGCTCATTCCGCGCCTCCGGAGACGATCGCGGCGACCTCCTCGCGGTCGAACAGCTCCTCGTCGGCGCCGAACTCGTCGGGATACAGCCCCTGCGCGCCGGCCTCCAGCGTGAACAGGTGGATGAGTGGACCCTGATAGATCGGCCCGCCGCGGATCACCCGGCCCTCCTGGACCGCCGTGAGCTCGCTCGCCACGTCGTGGTCGCGCATGTACGCGAGGACGGTGTCCTCGAACTCGCCGGCGGTCCGAATCGTGTCGCTGCGGACGAGGATCGCGTCGGGGTCGACCTCCAGCATCGTCTCGTAGTCGATGGTCCCGCGGTCGGAGGTGCTCAGACCGCTGACGCCGGTGCCGGCGAGCGCGTCCTCGACGCCGAGGTCGTGCCACTGCTTGTTGTTCGTCCCCCGATCGGAGACGCGGTACGGATAGAACTGGTCGGGCTCGTCGCCGGCGCCGTACGTCAGGAGGGCGGTCGGTCGGTCGTCGACCGGCGGCAGCCGCGACTGGACCTCGGCGACGTACTCGTCGTGGAACGATTCGAGCGCCTCGTACCGGTCCTCGCGACCGTACACCCGCGAGACCTTCTCGAACGTCTCGTACAGCGTGTAGTACCGGTAGTCGTGCCACGGGTCCGTCCGGCGGAAGACGGTGTTCCCGAAGAACGGGGCGACGTTGTCGCGGATCTCCTCGACGTCGGTGCGGTCGAGGCCGAAGAACGAGTTGTTCACCAGCCACTCCGGGTCGATGAGGTGGAGGTCGCTGTCGAGCTCGTAGAAGACCTCCTTGTCGATGCCCGTGTCCAGCACGATGTCGTCGAGCCCCTCGACGTCGACGTCGACCCCGTCGAGCTCGTCGTAGTGGTGGTCGTGATACCGGGAGTTCTCACCCATCGCGACGAGCGAATCCTCGACGCCGAGCGCGACGCACATGTCGGCGTACCCCGGGAAGTACGTCGTGACGCGTTCCGGCGGCGCCTCGAAGCGGAGCTCGCCGACCGGCGCCATCTCGACCGCGTACGAGTCGCTCGACGCCGACTCATCGGACGCACCGTCGTCGGACTCGTTCGCGGAGTCGTCGCCCCCGTCGCCCGCCTCGCCGTCGGTCGTCCCCGGAGAGCCGGCGGGGCCGTCACCGGTACAGCCCGCCAGTACGCCCGCGCCGATCACCGCGCCGCCGTACCTGATCGCGTCACGTCGCGTCGGCCCGTCTCCGTCCGCGTCGTTCGACATATGATTTAGGCCACCCTAAAGGAATATATCGCTTTCGAATTTTAGGAGAGCCTAAAACGAGAGTGACACGTAATCGGTCGGGTCGCTCTCGGCTGATTGATCCGGGAGAAAATACAGATATTATATCTAATATGTTCTGAGGTATCTGCTCGTTTGAATCCGCTGTAGCCCGCTTTCTCGTGTTTTAGGTGGTGCGAAAAAGTGTTTTTACGTTGATAAGATATAAGTGGAGCGGGGGCGTACGCCTAACCGTCATGAGCACGCAGAAAGAGACGCGACAGCGCGCCGGCACCGTCGAGGAGAACGCGCTGCGAGTCGAACCGGAGAAGGCCGAGCAGATCGTCGAGGCGCTGAACACCGACCTCGCCGACGCCTACGTCCTCTACCACCAGCTTCACAAGCACCACTGGAACGTCGAGGGGGCCGAGTTCCTCGACGTCCACGTGTTCCTCCAAGAGGTGTACGAGGACGTCGAGGCGGCCGCCGACGAACTCGCCGAACGGCTGCAGGCGCTCGGTGGCGTGCCGCACGCCAGCATGACGACGCTCGCGGAGAACGCCACCGTCGAGCCGGAGGACGAGGACGTGTACGACATCCGCACGTCGCTCGCGAACGACCTCGAGATGATGGGCGACATCATCGAGAGCTACCGGCAGCACATCGAACTGGCGGAGGGGCTCGGCGACTACGCGACCGGCGAGATGCTCCGCGAACAGCTGGAGGACATCGAGGAACACGCCCACCACATCGAACACTACCTCGAAGACGACACGCTCGTCACGGAGTCCGCGACGGAGTAGTCGGGGAACGCACGCCGATCGAGACGCCCGAGACCCTTCAGCGGACGTCCGGCGCCGTCTGGTCGGTCCGACCCGGGAGCGTCGCTTCGATCTCCAGCTCCGGTTCGCCGACGCCCTCGAAGTCGATCTCGAGCTCCACGGGCTCGCCGAACGCGAAGGGGAGCTCCCACTCCTCGGTCTCGATCCTGAGTTCGTCGCCGTCGCGGAGCTGTTCGCCGAGCGCGATCAGGAACTCGCCGGCCTCGCTCGCGTCGAGCCGGTACTCCTGCTCGAAGTTCCGACCCGCGATCACCGTCCGATCGCCGTCCGGCTCGGACGACCGTTCCGGGTCCGAGTCGGAATCGGGATCGGTGGCGGACGGTTCGTTGGACATGTTATCGACTCACGTCGACGACGAGGTCGCTCGCGATCCACCCGTCCGTGTTGTCGACCTCCATGAACACGGACCGACCGGGACGCCCCTCACAGACGTTGATAGCCGGAGTTCGAGTCGTTTCCGATTCGGATCGAGCCTCGATGCTGGACCGCGCGGCCGTTGACATTGCGCCTCTTTAGGCAAACCTAAAACAAAAAGGATGCGGTTGCGGTCAACGGTCGGGAGGGCTCTCGGGGCCGCGAGACGCGCGACCGGGCGCGGGGTCGGTCGTCCGAGGCGCCGTTCACTCGGTCTCGGGCGACGAGACCACCAATTCGTCGGGAGAGAGGTCGGCACCTTCGGACAGGAGCCCGACGAGGCGGTCCGCGACGTCGGGGCTTATCAGCCCCGCCATCTCCATCGCCTCGCGCTCGTGGGCGTCGAGGCCGAGCACCTCGCGGAAGAACCACGAGAGCAGGACGTACGACTCGTGGAGTTTCGCCGCGCGCTCTCGGCCGCCGTCCGTGAGCGTCGCCCCCGCGTACGGCTCCCGGACGACGAGGCCGTCGGCCTCGAGCCGCTGGAGCATCTCGGTCGCCGCGGCCGGAGAGCGGTCGAGCAGGTCGGCGACGCGCCCGGACGGAATCGGAGGCTTCCCCCGATGTTCCGCGATGTACAGGGCGAGAAGGTACTGCGGTACCCGCCCGCCCCCTCGATCGCCTGCTGCGGCCATATTTTTAGGCCAGCCTAACAATATAAACCAGTTGCGGAAGGAAGCCGCTCGATCACTGACGCGACCGAAAGTGGGGCCGTCGGCAGAGCGGACGGAACCCGAGCGACGAGAAGCGTATTCGATATAGCGACAGATGATTTATTCGGCCGCGAACGCCCGAACGCTCTCGAACGAGCCGTCGGCGATAGCGCCGGCGATTCCCTCGATATCGGCGTCTCGGGGGACCTCGTGGGGATACTTCCGACTGAAGTACCGCATGAGGTTCGCGACGTCGCGCTCGAGGAACTCGCGGGCGTTCTCGTGGTCGACGGGGACCGCTTGCGGCCAGTCGAAGATCGTGACGCCGCTCTCCGCGACCGCGACGTTGTGTTCGGACATGTCGGCGTGGACCCAGCCGAGGTCGTAGGCGGTGACCAGTTCGCGGAGGACCAGATCGAGGACCGCGGAGGCCTGTTCGGGCTCGAGTTTCGCGCGCGCGAGCTCCGCGCCGTCGAACTTGTCCATCACGATGGCGTGCCGGTTGTGGTCGACCGGCCGCGGCACGCTCACGTCGGGGTACATCGCCTCCATCGCCTCGTACTCGCGCTCGGCCGCCTTGCGCGCGGTGTACATCCAGGAGACGTGGTCGCGGTCGGCGGTGTACTCGCGCTCGCGGCGCACCTCGCGGAAGTTGGTGTACCCCTCGCGGTGGTACTTCAATGCGAGCGGCTTGAACGACTGCGCCTCGTACACGTCTCCCTCCTTGCCGAACCCCAGGGGCGAGCCCACGCCGTCGATGGTCTCGCGCTCGGCGAACGTGCGGAGCGCCAGGGCGTCGTACCCCTCGAAGGTGAGCTGGTACCCCTCGTACTGGATCGTCTTCCGTTCGATCAGCTCGCGGTCGAGACACCGGTCGATCCGGTAGTCGACCTCCTCGCGCGTCAGGTCGGCGTAGTCGGGGAGCTTGTCCCGGCGGACCCACTCGGAGAACCGCATCCCCTGCTCGACGCCCGAGAGGAGGTAGAAGTCCTCGGGATCGAGCTCCGCCATGTCGCCGGCGACGTTTCGAACCATACGGCCCCTACTCCGGCGATTCCTAAAAGAGGCGCGCGTTCCGCGAGCGGTGTCAATAAATGGTATTCCGCGATAGAAAATGCGGATTTGCCGCCGCCGCGCGAGCGCAACCGCTTTCGGGGCGGCGGGCGGAGAGGCGCGCATGACCGCGCCGACGGGGAATTGGCGGCTGATCCGGGAGGAGGCCCGCCCGGGGCCGATGCAGATGGCGCTCGACGAGGTGGCGGCGGAGACGGCCGCCGCGGGCGGACCGGCGACGCTCCGGACGTACCGGTGGGACCCGAGCTGTCTCACGCTCGGCTACCGACAGGACCCGGAGACGGTCGACTGGGCGTTCTGCGAGCGCGAGGGGATCGACGTGACTCGCCGCCAGACCGGCGGCGGCGGGATCTACCACGACGCGCACGGAGACGTCGCCTACTCGATCGCGGTGCCCGCCGCCGACGTGCCCGGCGAGCTACTCGACTGTTACCACCTGCTCTGCGAACCGGTCCTCGACGCCTTCGACCGCCTCGGGATCGACGCGGGCTACGTCGAGGAGTCGATGCCGGAGCTGTACCACCCCGCCTGCTACCTCCGGGAGCTCCACCCCGCGCACGACGTGGTGGCGGGGTCGAACGGAGCGGACGGCTCGGAGGGATCGAGCGACGACGGCGCGACGGACCGCCGGAAGATCGCCGGCAACGCGCAGTACCGCAAGCGCGACGCCGTGATCCAGCACGGCTCGCTGACGTTCGCCGTCGACGCGGAACGCCACCTCGGCGTCTTCTCCGACCCGCCGGTGTCCCCCGAGGAGTTCCGCGAGCGCGTCGTCGGCATGGACGAGCTGGTCGAGGTCGATCGGGCGGACGCCGTGGCGGCAGTCGAGGGCGCGCTCGTCGCGTGGGTAGTCGGAGCGGACGACAGCGACGACGCCGAGGGCGACGCGGTCGCGCTCGACCGTGACGGATCGTGGTCGAGCGCCGAGCTCGCCCGGGCCGAGGAGCTCGTCGAGGAGAAGTACCGCGACGACGGGTGGGTCCGGACGCGACCGGGAAACGACGGCGCGTAGTCGCCGGAGACGGGGAAGGCGGGACCGCCCGGTTCCGAAGGGGCTTTTTCAGTCGCCCCCGTTGTGGCGGTATGAGCCTCAAGGTCGGCGCGCACGTCTCGATCTCCGGGTCGCGCGCGTCCAACGATCCCGAAACCCCGCCGTACGGAAACATCGCGAACGCGGTGTTCAGACAGAAGCAGTTCGGCGGCAACTGCGGGCAGATATTCACGCACTCCCCGCAGGTGTGGCAGGACCCGGACATCGGCGACGAGGAGGCCGAGCAGTTCCGCGAGGGGACCGAACGCGACCTGGTGGGACCGTGGGTGATCCACACCTCCTACCTCGTCAACCTTTGTACGCCGAAGGAAGGGCTCCGCGAGAAGTCGCTCGACTCGATGCAGAAGGAGGTCGACGCGGCCGCGAAGCTGGATATTCCGTACGTCAACGTTCACCTCGGCGCGCACACGGGCGCGGGGGTCGAGGGCGGTCTCGACAACGCCGCGAGCGTTATCGACGACATCGACGTTCCCGACGGCGTCACGATCCTCATCGAGAGCGACGCGGGCGCCGGGACGAAGCTCGGCGACGAGTTCGAGCACCTCGCGGGGATCATCGACCGCACCGACACCGACATCGACGTCTGCGTCGACACGGCCCACGCGTTCGCGGCGGGATACGACCTCTCGACGTCCGAGGCGGTCGACGAGACGGTCGCCGAGTTCGACGACGTCGTCGGCTTAGAGCACCTCGAGTACATCCACCTCAACGACTCGAAACACGCCTGCGGCACCAACAAGGACGAGCACGCGCACATCGGCGAGGGGCACATCGGCGAGGCCGGGATGGAGCGGATCGTCAACCACCCGGACCTGGCGGACGTGCCGCTGGCGCTGGAGACGCCGACCGAGAACGGGAAGAGCTTCGCGTGGAACATCGAGCGCGTCCGCGAGCTGCGCGCGGAGTGAGTTCGGGGCGCCCGAGCCGTCACGGGAGCGATGCGACGGGGATCCTCGAAATTTATTTAAAATTGTCCGACGCGGATTTATATACTCGGGGCCGTGATCCACGGATATGACCACCACTGAGGCGCTCCTCATCGGTCGCCGGCGCCGCCTGGCCCTCACGATGGTCGGCGGGTTCGCCGGTCTGGTGGCGCTCTCGCTAGCGGTCGCGGTCGTCGCCGAGCGCGCGGGCATCCCGACCGCGGCGGCGCTGACCGACCGGCTCGTGCCGCTCTTGGCCTTCTACGCACCGGCGCCGATCGCGGCCGTCGGCGGGTACGCGCGCTGCGGCGGCCCGGCGTGTCTCGCGGTGGGAGCGGTGCCCGCGGTCGTCTTCGCCGCGCTCGTCGTCGTCGGGACCGTCTTCGGCGTGCCGGGGGTCGGCCCCGGCGACTCCCCGATCGGCGGGGTGACGATGGCGTTCGCCGCGGTCGGGCTGACCGGCGCGTTCGTCGGCTACTGCGCCGGCGTCACCGCCGCGCTGCTCTCGGACCTCGCCGGGTTCGGGAGCGACGGCGACGAGGAGTGAGAGCCGAATCTCGCCCGGACGGTCGAGTTCCCCACGTTTAATTCGCCCCGCGCCGAACGCGGGGCCGTGCGACGCTTCTCCGCGGAGTACCTCGAACACACCCGGCAGGGAATGTGGGCCGACGGCCGGGAAGCCCTCGCGGACCTCGAGCTGGCGAGTCGCCGCCGCGTGCTCGACGTCGGCTGCGGCACCGGCGAGCTGACTCGCGTCCTCGCCGCGGAGGCGGGCCCGGAGGCGACCGTGATCGGCGTCGACGCCGACCCCGACCTCCTGGCGGTCGCCCGGGAGGAGACCGAACTCCCGTACGTCGCCGGCGACGCGACTCGGCTCCCGCTCCCGGACGACGCCGTCGACCTCGGCGTCTGTCAGGCCCTCCTCATCAACCTCCCCGACCCGACCGCCGCTGTCCGGGAGCTCGCCCGCGTCTCTTCCGACCTCGTCGCCGCGATCGAACCGGACAACGGCGACGTGACGGTCAGTTCGACTGTCGCCGCCGAGGAGCGACTGGAGCGGGAGGCCCGCGAGGCGTACCTCGACGGCGTCGACACCGACGTCGCCCTCGGCGACCGCGTGCGCGAGGCGTTCGCGAGGGCGGGGCTCGAGGACCTCCGGACGCGCCGGTACGTCCACGAGAAGCGGACCACCCCGCCGTACGCCGAGCCCGCGCTCTCGTCCGCCGCTCGGAAAGCGTCCGGGGCCGGGCTCGCCGACCACCGCGACGAGCTGGTGGCGGCGACCTCCGTGGACGCCTACGACGACCTCCGGCGGCGCTGGCGCGAGATGGGCCGCGAGGTGGTCGACGCGATCGGCGCCGGCGAGTACGAGCGCGTCGAGCGCGTCCCGTTCGACGTGACGGTGGGTCGGGTGGCGTAGGCGACCCCCACGGCCGGAAGGTCGAAGTCGGCGGGGAGCGATCCGTGCGACATGCCGGCCGCACTCGTGACGGGGTCTTCGAGGGGTATCGGACGGGCGATCGCGCTCCGGTTCGCAGACGACGGCTACGACGTCGCCGTCAACTACCGCGCCAGCGACGACGCCGCCGAGGCCGTCGCCGACGCGGTCCGCGACCGAGGGCGCGAGGCGGTCGCCGTCGGCGCGGACGTCTCGGACCCCGACGCCGCCGCGCGCCTCGTGGAGACCGCCGCCGACGCGTTCGGCGGGGTGGACCACGTCGTCAACAACGCCGGGATCGACCAGCACGTGTACACCGAAGACCTGAGTCCCGACGACTTCGACCGGGTCATGGACGTCAACGTCAACTCCGCGTTCACCGTCACGAAGGCGGCGCTCCCGCACCTCCGGGCGTCCGAGGACGACCCCTCGGTGACGAACGTCTCGTCGATCCTCGCGCACACCGGGGCGCCGATCGAGTGTCACTACGCCGCCTCGAAGGGCGCGCTCCTCTCGCTCACCCGGAGCCACGCCGGCGACTTCGCGCCCGAGATACGGGTGAACGCGATCGCGCCCGGCCACGTCGAGACGGACATGACCGACGACCGGACCCCGGAAGAGAAGCGCGAAGAACTGGCCGAGATCCCCGTCGACCGATACGGCCAGCCCGAGGACATCGCCGACGCGGCCGCCTACCTCCGGGACGCGACGTTCGTCACGGGAGAGACGCTGAACGTGAACGGCGGGGAGCTGATGCGGTAGGGGCTAGTACTCCGCCAGCCCGGCCTCGATCCGGTCGAACCCCTCCTCCAGCCGGTCGACGGAGTTGGCGAAGGAGAGCCGGAGCCGCCCGGGCGCCGTGTCGCCGAAGCCGTCGCCGGGCGCGAGCACGACGCCGTGCTCCCGGAGCAGGTACTTCGCGACATCGATGGCGGGCGCGTCGATACCGGGGTCGAGGAAGGCGTAGAACGCGCCCTCGGGGCGGGGAGCCGAGAGCCCGTCGATGGCGTCGATCCGGTCGACGACCAGGTCGCGTCGCTCCTCGAACGCGCGGTACATCTCCTCGAACGGCCCCTGCGGGCCGGTGAGGGCGGCGATCGCGGCGTGCTGGGCGACGCTCGACGCGCAGGCCGTGGTCGACTCCCGGACCGTCACCACCTCGTCGATCACCTCCCGGTCGCCCGCGAGCCAGCCGAGGCGCCAGCCGGTCATCGCGTACCGCTTCGAGCAGGAGCCGACCGTTAGCACGTGGTCGGGGTGGCCGGTGACGGCGGCGATCCCCCGGGCCGGTCCGTCGTACGTGAGCCCGAGGTACACCTCGTCGGCGATCACGTACGCGTCGTGCTCGGCCGCGGCCTCGACGACCGCCCGGCACTCGTCGGGGTCGAAGACGCGCCCGGTCGGGTTCGACGGCGTCGTGAGCACGACCGCCGCGGTGTCGTCGCTCATCGCGTCGATCACGCGGTCGGCGTCGAGGGCGAACCCCGTCTCGGCCGGCATGGGCACCTCGCGGAACGTCCCGTCCGCGAGCGTCGCCTGCGTCTCGTAGTTCGGCCACGTCGGCCCCGGAACGAGCAGCTCCTCGCCCGGGGACACCGTCGCGAGGACGGCGAGGTGGAGCGCCTCCATCCCGCCGACGGTGACGACGATCTCGTCCGGGTCGTGCTCGACGCCGTATTCGGTCGCGAGCGTGTCGGTGATGGCCCGCCGGCACTCGGGGAGCCCCGCGTTCGAGGTGTAGTGGGTCGCGCCGCCGCGAGCGGCGCTCGCGGCCGCGTCGATCACGTGCTCGGGCGTGTCGAAGTCCGGTTCGCCGACTTCCAGCCGGACGAGGTCGCCGTCGTGACGCTGTGCGAGGTCGAACATCACGCGGATCCGCGAGCGCTCCGCGCGTCGGACGCGGTCGGTGGGAGTCGGCATACCGTCCACACGGCGAACCGCGCAAAAAGCCGTCGGGTGGCGGCCAAACGCGGCCGGCGGGGGAGGGGACGCGTCGATCGCCGTCCGCCGGCTACACCATGTCGCCGCGCACCGACGCGCCCTCCTGTTCGGCGCGCTCCCGTTTGAGCACGTCCGCGGCCTCGCGCGCCACCTCCTCGTCGGCGCCGAGCATCCCGAGCGCGGCGGGGAGCGTCGGCATCGCGAGGGAGGCCTCGCGGAGCCGGTCGAACGCCTCCGCGTCGCGGGTGCCGTCGACCCACAGGCAGACCCCGCGCGGGTCGAGCACCTCCTCGTAGGCGTCGCGGGCGAGCGCCCCCTTCAGGCGCTGGCGCACGTTGTCCTCGAAGCTCGCGTTACACACCTCCAGGTGGATCGGTTCGTCCCCCTGAACGAGCTCGGCTGCGAGGCACTTCTCGGGCGCGGCGTACCCGTTGTCGCTCGCGCGCACGCGGTCCGGGTGCGCCTCGGCCCACTCGGCGCGCACGGAGGTGCCGACCCCCTTCACGCCGTACTCGGCCTCGAACGCGGCGGCCGCCTCGCTATCGCCGCCCATGATCACGTCCTTGGTGAGGTAGACGTCGAGGCGCTCGACGGGGTCGAGCCCGAGCGCGACGTCGCCGAACGCCCACACCTCGCGGACGGGGACCGGCATCGTCTCCGTCTCGACCCGGTCGACGAGGGTCTCCAGCCGGTCGACCGCCTGCTCGCGGTTCATTGGAGGGTCGTAGGCGGGTCGCGGGCAAACCGGTTTCGCTCGGGCGGGGACGCGGCGGCCTCGTCGGCGTCGGCCGCGGCGTCAGATCCCGTCGATCCGCTCGGCGACCGACGCCCAGTGGCTCCCCTTCCAGAACCACTGGTCGCAGTCGCGACAGCGCCACGCGGGGCGGAGGTCGGCCTCAGGGGCGGAATCGGACCCGGCCGCCGGCGACGCTCCCACGTCGTCTGGGACGTACTCGGGGCGGTCGTCGGGGTCGGCGGCGCCGCCGTCGCCGGCCGACATCAGTCGTCGAGGAACTCGCGCAGGCCGGCGGTCGAGCGCGCGTTGATCACGTCGGCGGTCTCGGCCCAGCCGCGCCTGGCGGTGTGGACGCCGTACCGGGCGTTGTCGAGCTCGCGGGGCGAGTGGGCGTCGGTGTTCACGGCGATCGCGGCGCCCGCGTCGATCGCGGCCCGTACCGCGTCGCCGTCGGCGTCGAGGCGGGCGGGGTTCGCGTTCACCTCGATCGCGGTGCCGGCGTCGGCCGCGGCCGCGACGACGGCTTCGATGTCGGGCGAGATCCCCGGCCGGCTGTTGATGATCCGGCCGGTCGGGTGGCCGAGGACGTCGACGTGAGGGTGTTCGACCGCCCGGATCAGCCGCTCCGTGGCGGCGTCGTCGTCCTGCCCGAGCGCGGAGTGCGGCGAGGCGACGACGAGGTCGAGGTCGGCGAGCGTCGCGTCGTCGGTGGTGATCGCTCCCTCCGCGTCGATGTTCGCCTCGATACCGTGGAACACCGCGATCCGGGCGTCGGCGTCATCGCCGGCGCCCGCGCCGTCGCTCTCGCGCCCCATCACGGCGCCGTCGACCTCGCTCACCGCGTCTTCGACCGCCGCGGCCTGCTCGGCGATGTCGGCCTCGTCGAGGCCGGTGTTGCCGAAGATCCCCGGGCCGGCGGCGTGGTCGGAGACGACGTGGTAGTCGTAGCCGCGCTCCGCGGCGGCCTCGATCATCTCCGCGATCGAGAAGCCGCCGTCCGACCAGTCGGTGTGGGTGTGGAGGTCGCCGCGCAGGTCGCCCGTCTCGACGAGCTCCGGGAGCTCGCCCGCCGCGGCCGCCTCCACCTCCCCGTTGTCCTCCCGGAGCTCCGGCGGGACGAACGCCATGTCGAGCGCCTCGTAGACGCCGGCCTCGGTCTCACCGGCGACGCGCTCGCCGACGCGCCGGGAATCGGCGTCGGCTCCGTCGTCTCCGGCGTTCGCGTCGCCGTCCGCGTCGTCGACGCCGCTCACGTCGAACAGCCCGTACTCGTTGAGCTTCAGGTCGCGGTCGATGGCGCGGTTGCGCACCGCGACGTTGTGGGCGCGCGAACCGGTGAAGTACTGGAGCGCGGCGCCGAACTCCGCGGCGTCGACGACCCGGAGGTCGACCCGAGTCCCGTCCGCGCGGACGCTCGCCTTCCCGGTGCCCGCCTCGATCGTCGCGTCCGCCTCTGGCCAGCCGGTGAACGCCTCGACGACCGACTCGTGCGCGTCGCTGGCGACGAGGAGGTCGATGTCGCCGATCGTCGCCCTCCAGCGCCGGATCGAGCCGCACACCTCGGCCGACGCGACCGCGTCGAGGTCGGTCAGGTACGCGAGCGCCGCGTCGGCGACGGGCCGGGCGTCGCCGAGCCGGGTCCGCTTCCGCGCCTCGCGGGCGAACGGAATGTTCTCGAGGATGTTCTCCTCGGTCTTCGCGCCGAAGCCGGAGACCGTCTGAATCTCGCCCGCCTCCGCGGCCGCCTCCAGCTCGTCGAGCGTGGTGACGCCGAGCGCCTCGTAGAGGCTCCCGACCGTCTTCGGGCCGACGCCCTCCACGGCGGTGAGCCCCGCCATGTCGACCGGGAGCTCCTCGCGGAGGTCCTCCAGCTCCTCGATCTCGCCGGTCTGGAAGTACTCGACGATCTTCGACGCGATCGCGTCGCCGACCCGGTCGATCTCGGCGACCGCGTCCTCCCCCTCTCCCGCGAGGTTCTCGATCGGCGCGGTGTGCTCGCGGACGTTCTCGGCGGCGCGGCGGTACGCGGTCGGCTTGTACTCGACGCCCGTCGCCTCGAGCAGGTCGGCGAACTCCTCCAAGAGGGCGGCGACCTCGTCGTTCCGGCTCATTTGCTCGGGCTTCGGCCGGGCGCTCCTTATACTGTCGGCCGATCACCGGGCGGCGCCGTCGATCGGCGGCGCCGCGGCGGTGTACCGCCTGACGAGGAGAACGAGCACCGCGCCGAGGAGAACCAGTCCGCCGGCGGCGCCGAACGCGACGGCGTAGCTCAGGGCGGCGAGCCAGCCGCCGACGACGCTCCCGACTCCGCCCGCGAGGGCGCCGAGGGCGGCGTAGGTGCCGAGCGCCTCGCCCCGGATCGACAGCGGCGAGAGCCGGGTGACGAGCGTCCCCGCGGTCACCGCGATCACCGCCCACGTCACCCCGATCACGGCGAAGACGGCCGCGATGGCGCCGAACCCGAACGCGGCCGCGCCCCACGTCGCGCCGACGAGCGCGACCGCGGGGAGCGCGACCGCGCGCGTCGAGAGCGAAGCGATCTGTAAGAGCGCGGCGTCGCGGTCGGCGGTCAACCGCCCCGCGGCGCCGAAGAAGGCCGCGGCGGCGAGACCGTTTATCAGGTACAGCGCGAACACGCCGTCGGAGCCGAAACCGACGGCGGTGAGGAACGCCGGCAGCGGCGCGAAGAAGACGGCGAAGCCGGCGAAGAAACAGAAGACGGCGGCGAAGTACAGCGCGAGCGCCGGGGTGAACCGCTCGACGAACCGCCGGGGGTGGAGCCCGCGGAAGTCGGCCCGCCCGACCGTGAAGGGGAACGCGGCGGTCCGGACGCTGAAGCGGTCGGCCGCGCGGATGGCGCGCCGGAGGCGCGTCCCCGACGCGCGCCGGTCGCCGCCGGGGCCCGGGTCCGCGGGCAGCGTCCGGACTCCGAGGACGAGTCCGAACACCGCACAGACCGCGAACGGGACGAACAGCCACCGGATCACGGCCTCGGCGGGGAGGAACCGGTCGCCGATCCCCGTCCAGACCGCCCCGAGCAGCAGCCCGAGCGCCCAGCCGACGCCCTGGTACTGGTTCAGCAGGGCGATCCGCTCGCTCCAGGCGCTCTCCGGGACGTCGGCGACCGCGAGCAGCGTCAGGACGGGCGTCGCCGCCGCGAACGCGAACCAGATCGCGCCGTTCGCGACGATCACCGGCGTCACCCGATCGGTGAGCGGGATCACGGCGATGCCGGCCGCGACGAGCGCCAGCATCGCGAGCACGATCGGGCGCCGCTTTCCGGTCCGGTCGGCGATCCGACCGGCGCCGAGCGCGGCGGGAACCCCGACGACGGCGGCGACCGCGGCGAGCACGCCGAGCACGAACGGCCCGCCGCCGAGTTCGACGACGTACAGCGGGACGACGAGCGAGGCGCCCCCGAGCGCGACGGACCCGAGCCCCCACCCGTACAGCCAGCGTTCGGCCATGCCACCGATTGAAGCGGGCCGTCGGATAGACGCACCGATCCGACGGCGCGCTCGGCGGCGCGGAACGGGATCGAGGCGTGCTCCGGCACCACCGATAAGTCGCGCGGTCACCGAACGGGGGACGTGTCCACCGACGAGACCGACGGCGACCGCAACGTGTTCGGCGGCGAGCTAGCGCCCTGCGGGCGCGAGCCGACGACGGGGTACCTCCGCGACGTCGACGGCGACGTCGGCGAGCACACCCTCTGTGCGGTCGTGACGGCGGAGTTCCTGGCGTACGGCCGGGAGCGGGGGAACGACCTCGTCACGCCGCGGTCGGAGTTCGACTTCCCCGGGCTGGAGCCCGGCGACCGCTGGTGTCTCTGCGTCGGCCGGTGGGTCGAGGCGGCCGACGCCGGGGTCGCGCCGCCGGTCGTGCTGGAGGCGACGAACGAGTCCGTGCTCCGCGCCGTCGACCCCGACCGGCTCCGAGAGCACGAGTTCGACCCGGAAACGTTCGATCCGGAGGGGTAGCTCGGAGAATAAACGCGAGCCGCGCGGGACAGTCGACTACTCGGCGTCTTCGGCGGCCGCGTCCAGCAACATCACCGCGCCGCCGAGGAGCGCGACGTTCTTCAGGAAGTTGATCTTGTTGCCGTGGCGCTCTTTCCCCTCCATCGTCCAGAAGTCGTGGATCGCGGGGGTCGTCCCGAGGAAGAAGACGATCAGCGCTCCGGCGGACGCGCGCGGGAACTTCCAGAAGACGACGCCGAGGTTGGCGACGAACAGCATCCCGGTGACGAACGGGACGAGCACGTCGGGCATCGGGACGCCCTTCTCCTCGGCGACCGAGACCCGCTTCTCGTTGTTCTGGAACCCGTCGACGGCCATGTACGCGAGGATGCCGCCGTAGAGGGCGCGTCCGATCGCCGACGGGGGGGTCGCGGACGAAGCGGACTCGGCGGTCGGCGCCGCGTCGTCGGTCGAGGCCGCGTCGTCGTCGCTCACGCCGACACCACCTCGATGCGGCTGACGTTCGCGTCGACGCGTCCGACCGTCTCGTAGGCGCCGTCGTCGCCCCGGCGCATGATCCGGCCCTCGACGTCGTCGCGCTGGTCCGGCACGTCGAACAGCCCGGAGCCGCAGATCACGTCGCCGTCGTAGACGGCCCACGTCTCGACGACCTCGTGGGGCTCGCCCGGGAAGGGGACGCGCTCGAAGTCGCGGCCGAAGTTCGTCGATTCGAACAGCGCGACCCCGTGGTCGTCGTTCACCCACGCCGGCGGCGCCTCCTCGCCGCCGCAGAAGAAGACGGTGCCGTCGTGGACGAACACCCGCCGGACGTACGAGAAGTCGTTCCCGACGTCGACCCGGCTCCACGACTCGCCCGCGTCGGTCGTCCGCCAGAGGCCGCCCTCGCCGACCGCGTGACCGAGCCCGAGGTTCTCCAGGTTATGGTCGAGATACCCGGTCGCCGCGAGCCAGACGTCCTCCGAGATCGGGAGGATCTGGTGGACGTCGTCGACGATCGTGTCGCGCCGGTCCGTCCACGTCTGCCCGGCGTCGTCGCTGAGGTGGATCCCGCCGGCCTCGACGCCCGCGATCAGCCGCTCCGGTCGGCCCGGGACGACCTCGAGCGCCCGGAGCCTGGCGTAGTGGGGGTCGATCGGCGACTCCCAGTGGCCGCGCGAGGGCAGGTCACGGAACCCCTTCAGCTCCGTCCACGTCTCCCCGTCGTCGACCGAGCGGAAGATGTACGGGTCGTTCGTCCCGGCGTACAGCGCGCCGTCGGCGGTCGCGAGGATCGACCAGACCTCGCTCTGGCCGGCGTGCCAGAAGCGGTCGCCGAGGGGGACCTCGAGGTCCTCCCACGTCCGGCCCCCGTCGCGGGAGCGGTACGCGCCCGTCGAGGAGGCGACGAAGACGCCCTCCGCGTGGTCCCACGACTTCACCGCGGTGACGACCTCGCAGTCGAGGACCCGCTCCGCGTCCGCCCGGTCGAACGGCACGTCGTCGACCCGGTACAGTCCGTCGTCCGTCCCGATCAAAAGCGTCATACACGAACACGTGCGTCGGACGCGTACTAAAGTTTTTACCAAGCTGTAAAACGCTAAGTGGCCGGGGGTGCAAGCGGAGAGCGACGAGGGGCCGCCGGCGGCGCGACCGTGCCGGAACGGCGCGGCGCCGGCGGCTCTAACACGCTCCCACCCATGACCACATCCTATCCGACGAAGCGACCGACCGACGCGGCGCACCTCGACGACGACATCGACCTCCCGCGGGAGCTGCTCAACCTCCCGTGGATCGACATCCACAACCACGCGCACACGCTCTCGTGGGACGACCGCGAGCGCTACGCGCTCGCCGGCTGTCGCTCCATGCTCATGGTCGCGTCCGGCTACCACTGGACCCCGTACAAACCGGTCGAGGCAGACGATATCCGGTTCCTCTGGGACGACGCGATCAACCGCCGCGCGGCCATCGAGCGGAACCACTTCTTCGAGGCGAAGCTCGGGCTCGGCGTCCACACCGGCGTCCGCATCGAGAACCCCGACGAGCTGCTGACGGCGATGGACGCGTACTGCGCGCTCGACGAGGTCGTCGCGGTCGGCGAGACCGGCGTCGTCCCCGCCGGCCACGTCGAGGGGTGGGCCCTCGACGAGCAGCAGGCGGTCGTCGGGGCGCAGATGGAACTCGCGCGCGACCACGGGCTCCCCGTGATCCTCCACACGCCGAACACGTCGGCGGAGTCGAAGCGACCGTACCGCGACGGGCTCGGCGTGACCCCCGGCTACGAGAAGAACGCGGGGCTCGGCACCGACCCGGTCCTCGACGGCGAGAATCCCGCGCTCGACGCGGTGCGACTCGACGTGGAGGCGATGCGCGACGCCGGACTCGACGACGAGCGCGTCGTCGCCTCCCACGCCGACCGCAACAACACGGCGTACCTGATGGAGCAGACCGACTGCTACCTGAGCTACACGATCGGGCACTCGTGGCTCGTCGGCGTCGACGCCGCCGACGTCGCCGACGCCATCGACGAGTACGGCCCCGACCGGATCATGGTCGACACCGACTGCGCGAACGTCCTCCGGACCGACCCGTACGCCCTGAAGCGCGCGATCTTCGAGCTGTACCGGTACGGGATCGACGTCGACGACATCCGGAAAGTGGTGTTAGAGAACCCGCGAGAGGTCTTCGACTTCGAGCAGGAGTAGGCACGATTCCGCCGGAACGATCCGTCGAAACCACGTCCTTCAGGCAGATCCCTGAGCGACGGCGACGATCGTTTATAAACCGGCACCGTGCGGTGGCGCGCGCCTCCGAGTGGCCGACAGGCCACGAGGAGCACGCGCGAGGGAGTCGCTGGCGCCGGCGGCGCCAGCGACGAGGCTGGGGAGGTGTGAGGTGCGGTGCTGTGCGGGTGGGACTCAAAGGGGCAGTCGCGAGGACGACTTAGGCGACGAAAGCACCGCAAGGAGCGAGTGAAACGAGCGACTGAGGAGCGCAGCGAGCGTACGTCGTCCTCGCGACTGGGGCTTTGGAGGTGTTCCCCGCCGATCCGTAGTCAGCGATTTATAAGCGAGCGGCTGGGGCGTTGGAGGTGTTCACCGCAGCGTCAGCGACCACCGATAAACAGCCGACGGCAACACCACTCGACCACTTATAAAAGTCGCGAGCCGACTCGGCTCACGTACTCCCGGGAGAGTCGTCGCGTCGCTATTATTTGTCGTACGCGAACTCGCTCGTCAGCTCGCCGACGCCCTCGACGCCGATTGTGACGCTGTCACCGTCCTCAAGAAGCACCGGCGGCTCGCGGTAGACGCCGACGCCCGGCGGCGTGCCGGTAAAGAGCAGGTCGCCGGGCTTCAGCGTGAACGCCCGACTGCAGAAGGAGACGAGGTCGTCGATCCCGAAGATCAGGTTCGCCGTCGTCGACTCCTGGAGCCGCTCGCCGTTCACGTCCGCCCAGATCGCGAGGTCGTGGGGGTCGTCCACCTCGTCGGTGGTCACGATCTCCGGGCCGATCGGGGCGAACGAGTCGAGGCTCTTGCCCCGGACCCACTGGCCGTCGCCGTGCTGGAGGTCGCGCGCCGACACGTCGTTGCCGACGGTGAAGCCGGCGACGTGGTCCATCGCCTCGTCTGGGTCGACGCGGCGCGCCTCCTCGCCGATGACGGCGACGAGCTCCGCCTCGTAGTCGACCTTCTGCGTCAGCTCCGGGTCCCACGAAACCGTGTCCTCCGGCCCCGTCACCGAGGTGGGGAACTTCGAGAAGAGGACGGGCTCGTCCGGGATCGGGTTGTCGCCCTCCTCCGCGTGGTCGCGGTAGTTGAGGCCGACGCAGACGACCTTCTGCGGGTCGGAGACGGGCGCCGCCCGCGAGACGGCGTCGGCGTCGTAGCGCCCGACGCCGGTCTCCGTCGCGTACTCGACCGCCAGCTCGGCCTTCCGGCGCCACTCCCAGTCGGCGAGTAGGCCAGTCGTTCCGCCGTCGATGTGGACCCCGGTGGCCGCGCCCGCCTCGGGGAGGTTGACGACGGCGTCGCCGTCGTCGATCAGCGCGCCGCACCAGGGGTCTTCCGCGTCCGCCGTTCGGTATTGTCCGAGTCGCATTGAGATGTGTTGGGGTAGTGAATTCGGTCCGTGCGGTTTACAGGTCGATGCCGGCCTCGTCGAGCAGGCGCTCGCCGGAGGCGACGAACCGGTCGAACTCCTCGTCGACCTTCGGGTTCGTCAGTTCGCCGTCGCGTTTGACGACCTCGCCGTCGACGAGCACCGTGTCGATGTGCGAGGGGTCGGCCTGGAAGACGACGGTCTGGACCGGCGAGTGCGAGGGCGCCGTCATGAAGTCCGAGGCGTCGAACAAGACGAGGTCGGCGCGCTTGCCGGGCGTGATCGTCCCGATCTCGTCGTCCAGCCCGAGCGCCTTCGCGCCCTCGATCGTCGCCATCTCGAGGGTGTCGCGCGCCGAAATGCTCACCTCGGTGACCTCCTCGTCGCCCTCGAGGACGGCCTGGTTGTCGAACATCCGCTGGAGCTGCATCCCGATCCGCATCTGGCTGCCCATGTCGCCGCTGACGTTCGAACAGACGTCGACGCCCCACGTCGGGCGCCCGCCGGCCTCGAGCACCTTCCCGGTGACGGGGATGCCGTGGCCCATCTGCATCTCGACCTCCGGCGTCGAGGAGAAGGAGACGCCCTGCTCGACGGCGTGGTCGACGTCCTCCTGCGAGAAGTGGTTCCCGTGGGCGACGTTGACGTCGGGACCGAGCATGTCCTCGATGCAGCCGAACCCCTGGTAGTCCTCGCCGTACTCCGAGGACGGCCACAGCGCGGCGCCCATGTGGATCGTCGAGAGCACGTCCAGGTCCCGCGCCAGTTCCAGGTCGCCCCGGGCGGTCTCGTCGGTACAGAAGTCCGGCCCGCGGAGCCCGAGGGCGAGACTGAGCAGGTCGTCGTCGCGGATCTTCTCCTCGTAGAGGCTCCGGATCTTCTCCTCGGGGAGGCCGACGTCGCTCTCGTACCACCACTTCGCCGCGTCGTCGCCCGGCGGGCCGTAGGTGTACACCGCGCGCAGGCCGGTGTCCTGCAGCGCGTCGACGGCGCGTTCGCCGTGTTCGAGCGTGTTGGGGTACGACCAGTCCAGCGCGGTGGTCGTTCCCGTGTGGAGCTTCTCGAACGCGCCGTAGAGCCCGCCGAGATACATATCCTCAGGCTGATACAGCCCGGTGATGTTGCCGAGCATGTGGTCGAAGTACTCACCCATGAGCGACCAGTCCCCGGCGATCCCCCGCACCTGCGTCTGCGCGAGGTGGATGTGCGAGTCGACGAAGCCGGGGACGACGATCTGACCGGTGGCGTCGATGACCTCGGCGTTCTCGGTCGAGAGCCCGCGGCCGACGTCGACGATCTCGCCGTCCTCGATCAGCACGTCCGCCTCCTCGAAATCTCCGACGTCGGGATCGAGAGAGACGACCGTCCCGTTCCGGATGATCTTTCGTGTCATGTCCGACTGTACCGTTTGACCAAGAGGTTAAAAATTTACTGTATGGTAAATCCGGCCGATCGGTGGGATCGCTTATGTGTCTCACCGTCGGAGAGGGTCGTATGAGCGACTCCCGCGAGACCGTCTCCTCCAAGGACACCGAGGAGGTGATCATGGAGGCCACGTTCCGTGCGCTGAGCAAGCACGGGTACACGGACCTCCGGATGCGCGACATCGGCGAGGAGATGGACCTCACCCGACAGGTGATCCACTACCACTTCGACGGCAAGTACGACCTGCTGTCGTCGTTCCTCGAGTACGTCATCGACCAGTACGAGGGGAGCGTCGAGGTCCACGAGGACGACCCCCGCACGGAGCTCGACGCGCGGATCGACCAGTGCCTGTTCGGGCCGGAGTTCGAGGAGTTCTCGCACTGGGAGCGCATGAAGGTGTACCACGAGCTGTACACCCACGCACAGAACGACGGCGACCACCGGGAGATATTCAACGAGCACTACGACCGCATCCGCGGGAGCATCGTCGAGGTCGTCGAAGAGGGGATCGAACGGGGCGAGTTCGAGCCCGTCGACGCCAAGCGGATGGGTCAGCTCATCACCGACGTCATCCACGCCGCGCGCGGCCGCCGGATGGCGCTCGGCCACGAGGACGCGCCGGCCGAGGCGCGGAAGGCCATCGACCAGTTCATCCTCGACTCGCTGTACGCCGACGACTGACGGACGCGGCGCCGAGGGCCGACGACCGGGATGTTGGTCGAACGGTCGCCGGACCGCTCCCCGCCGGGGCCGGAACGGCAGACGGTTCGCCGATTCACTCGGTGAGCCACAGCGCGACGGTGCCGGCCGCGGACACCGCGAGGACCACCGCGAGCAGGCCGAACGCGGGCCGAAACCCGGCCGTGTCAGCGACGACGCCGACGATTCCCGGCGCGAGCGCGCCGGCCCCCATCAGTAGCGTCCGGACGACGCCGAGCCCGCCGCCGGCGAGCCGCTCCGGAAGCAGCTCCATCAGGTACGCGCTTCGGACCGGCTGAAACCCGTGTGACCCGACGCCGAAACCGGCGACGGCGACGGCGGCCGCGACGACGCCGACGTCGAGGGGAGGGAGCAGTACGAGCGCCGCCAGCCCGGCCGCCGCCAGCCCGCTCGTCGCGACGATCACCGGGAACCGGCCCACCCGATCGGAGAGGTCACCGCTGAGGAGCTGGACGAGCGCGACCGCGAAGAGGACCGAATACAGCAGGCCCGCGGTCGAGGTCGCGAGCCCGAGTTCCTCGGAGAGGTACAGCGGGAGAAACGCGACGAGACCGTTGTGAGCGAACGAGACGCCGACGGTCACCGAGACGAACGCCGAGAAGCGTCGGTCGCCGAACTGACGCAGGTATTCGCGTGCATCCGTCGACTCGGATTCGCCCGAGTCGGTCGCGAGGCTCTCCTCCGCGAAGCGCCCGCCGAGCCGGAGGGCGGAGACGAGGGCGAGCGCGAGGAAGCCGATCCCGGTCAGGAGGAAGAGCGCGCGCCAGTCGGCGCCGGGCAACCAGTCGAGGGCGAGCGCGAGCGCCGCCGGCGGCGAGAGGAACGCCACGACGACCGCGGGCGCGACGACCCCGCTCAGCGCGCCGAGCGTGTCGTGAATGCCGAGCATCCGCCCCATTCGAGCCGGGTAGACGCGAGCGAGCAGGCGCACGGCGACCGTCTTGTGGACGCCCGTCCCGACGCCGATGACGACCATCGCCGCGACGAGCGCCGCGAACGGCGAGTCGACGACGAGCGCGAGGGCGCCGACCCCCGCGACCGACGCGCCGGCGACGACCACGGGGACCGGACCGATCCGGTCGGCGACCGCGCCGCTGGGGAACTGCATCAGCGCGTACGCGACCATGAACCCCGAGAAGGCGGCCCCGATCGTGGCGTTGCTGAGGCCGTACGTCGACTGGAGCGGACCGAAGAGCGGCGGGAAGAGGTAGCGAGCGAACTTCCCGAGGAACCAGATGACCGAGACGAGGATCAGTGCGTCGTAGCCGCCGGTCCGCCTGAGCTCCATCTATCGACCGTAGCCGGGTGGGACTGATAAGCGGTGTGAAGACGGGTCGACGGCTCGGCGGGTCGGCGGGTCGCGTCGACGGCTCGGCGGGGCGCGTCGACGTCGGCCACCGAGGCGGCCTGCAGCGCGGGGGTACCGTCACCGCGACGCGGCGATCAGAACGGGCCCTTGCCGCCGCCCATCATGTCGCCGAGGCCGCCGCCCTCGCCGCCGCCCATCTTCTTCATCATGCGCTGCATGTCGCCCTCGCCCATCCCCTGGAACTGGCTGATCGTCTGTTCCATCATCGAGTGCTGTTCGAGCAGTTGCCGGACCGTCTCCTCGTCGGTGCCGGAGCCGCGGGCGATCCGCTCGGTGCGCGACTGGCCGACGACGCGGGGGTTCGTCAGCTCCTCCTCGGTCATCGAGTCCATGATGCGCTCGAACCGGCGCATCCGGTCCTGGGTGACGTCCATCGCGTCGTCCGGGAGCTGGTCCATCATCCCGCCGCCCATGCCGGGGATCATGTCCATCACCTGGTCTAAGGGCCCCATTCGGTTCATCGCGTCCATCTGCTTTTTCATGTCCTTCAGGGTGAACTCCCCCTGCAGCATGTCCTCGGGGTCCCAGTCCTCGTCCTCCTCCTGGGCCTCCTGCATGGCGCGCTCGACGCGCTCGGAGAGCTGCTTGAGGTCGCCCATCCCGAGCAGCCGGGAGATGAAGCCGGAGGGCTCGAACCGCTCGATGTCCTGGACCGTCTCGCCGGTCCCGAGGAAGGCGATCGAGGAGTCGGTCTCGTTGACCGCCGTCAGCGCCCCGCCCCCTTTCGCGGTCCCGTCGAGCTTGGTGATCATCACGCCCTCGATGCCGATCGACTCCTCGAACTGGCGGGCCTGCTCCTTCGCGCCCTGCCCGATCGCGGCGTCGAGCACGAGGAGCGAGCGGTCGGGGTCGACGGCCCGCTCGATCTCCTCGATCTCCGCGATGAGGTCGTCTTCGAGCGCGTGTCGGCCCGCGGTGTCGACGATGTGGACGTCGGCGTCGGCGGTCTCCTCGAGGCCGGTCCGCGCGATGTCGACGGGGTCGTCGTTGTCGGGGTTCCCGTAGAAGTCGACCTCCGCGCGCTCGCACATCTGTTTGGCCTGGTCGTACGCGCCCGGTCGGAAGGTGTCGGTCTGGATCACCGCGGGGCGGAGCCCCTTCTTCGAGAACCACCACGCCATCTTCGCGGCGGAGGTCGTCTTCCCCGACCCCTGGAGGCCGGCGAGGAGGATCGTCTGGTTCTCCAAGGGGAGCTCCGTGGAGTCCCCCACCAGCTCGACCATCTCCTCGTAAACGATCTTGAGGACGTGGTCCTTCGCCGTGGTGCCGCCCGGAGGCTCCTCCTCGAGCGCGCGGGTCTTGATCGAGTCCGACAGCTCCATCACGAGGGAGACGTCGACGTCGGCCGAGAGGAGCGAGCGCTGGATCTCCTTGACGATCTCCTCGACGTCGCTCTCGGAGAGGCGGGTCTTCCCCTGGAGCTTGTCGAGGCTGCTCCGCAGGGACGAACCGAGGTCGTCGAGTACCATTTGCCGGAGATAGGCGGGCGACGCGGTAAAGCTTTGTTCGTCGGCGCCGCCGCTCGTTCGTCGGCGCCGCCGAGGGCGACGCGAGAGCGAGCGGTCCGCCCGGCTCAGATATGCTCGGCGATGTGCCGCTCGATCCGGGTCACGAGCTCCGGACGGAACGTCCAGAAGCCGTCCCAGACGTTGGGCTCGTCCTCGATCGCGAGCAGCGCGACGTGGTCGCCCGCGGCGCCGTCCGGCGGCGAGAACACGACGAACCACGACCGTCGGTACGGGTAGGAGGTCCCGGTGTGGACCGTCAGCGGGATCCCGTCGAGCTCCGCCGCGTCGCCGACGCCGTAGACGTGGACGTCGACGCCGGCGGCGGCGACCCGCTCGTACACCGCGTTCGTCCCGCGCTCGTCGTTGATCCGTGAGAGCCGCTGGAACGAGGCCCGGAGCGTCCCGCCGCCGCGCTCGGCGGCGATCCGCTCTATCACCCGGGAGACGACGATCAACAGGAGCTTCTCTTTGCTCGACGCCGGGTATCCCCGGACCCGAAACGGGACCTCGTCGAGCCCCCGAAGCACGTCGGGAAGAGCGACCTCGTCGAGCTCGACCGCCCCGGTCTTGTACAGGTCGGAGTTGATGAGCAGCACCGACTCGAGGAGCTCGTCGAGCGTCGACCGCGCGATCACGTCGCCGTCCTCGACCAGCGCGACGACGTCGTCGTCGCCCGCGTCCCCGGTCTGGGTCTCCGCGATCCCCACCGGCTGGCCGTCGAGCAGCGAGTCGAGCAGGTTCCGAACCGGGTCCGGCGACGACCGGTTCAACACGACCAGGTGCCGGTCCGGCGCCTCGATATCGTCGAAAAAGGAGCGGAGCGACTCAGCCATGTGCGCCACTCCGGCCGAACGCGACAAAGTCCTTACTCACGGCCGCGGTCGTCGACGAGCCGCGCGCCCGCGGCGTCGATCCGACACACCTCGGGGTCGTATCCCGCGTCGGAGAGCCCGGTGCCGAGCGCGAAGACGGTGCGACCGAGCATCGCCATGGCCGCCCCGCGGTCGTCGGGGTCACCGTCGGCGTCGCCGCCAGCGGCGTCGACCGCCGCGATCGCCTCCGCGACCTCGGGGACGAGGAGGTCCGCCTCGCGGGCGAACGCGCGGGCGGCCTCCATCAGCGTCGGGAGCCGCGGGTCGGCGCGGAGCCGGTCGAGCGCGTCCTCGCCGGCCGCGGAGAGGGCGGTGGTGTCGCCGCCGAGGACCCCCTCCGTCGACAGCTCGCCGAAGGTGACGTACTCCACGCGGGCGGGCGCGGGGACCCCGTCGAGCTCCCCGACGCCCGGCGCGCCCGGCTGTACACGTATCGGGACCCCGCCGCGCGCCTGCGCGACCACGTCCCCGAGGCCGGTGCCGCGGTTCACCTCCGCCTCGTGAGCGATCCGGACCAGTTCGTTCTCGGAGCGTCCGCGGTCGAGGGCGCCGTTGGCCGCGAGCGCCGCGCCGAGCGCCGCGGCGCCGGAGACGCCGAAGCCGGCGCCGATCGGGAGATCGGTCTCTATCGCGACGTCGACGGGGACGCCGTCGGCGTCGCTCGCGTCGCCGTCACCCGCACCGCCCGCGTCGCCGTCGCTCGCGCCGCCCCCGGCCCCCAGCGCCGCGAGCACGTCCTCGACCGCGCCGATCGTTCCCGGCTCGCCGTCGATCGTGCGGGACCCGGCGTCGCCGTCGGTCGCGGGGTCGTCTCGTCCCGAACCGTCGATCCCCGCGATCGACACCTCGACCGTCACCCCGTCGGTGAGGGCGAGGCCGGCCCCGCGCGAGCCGGCGGCCGCGGGACGCTCGGCCGGGTGTGCGCTGAAGAAGGCGGTGACGTGCCCGGGGACGAACGCGGTCGCCCGCTGCCTGCTCATGCCGGACCGGAGGACCGCGCGTCGATTAACGGTTGTTATCCGCGACGGGGCGACCGCCGACACCGCAGGCGGTAAATAGCCCCCACCCAAACCCGCGTCGTATGCGAGACCAGTTGCGTCCCGTCCTCGCCGCCGTCCTCGCGCTGGCGTTCCCGGGGCTCGGCCACCTCCTCCTGCGCCGATGGGGGCGGGCGCTGCTGTGGCACGTCACGATCGTCGGCGGCAGCGTGGCGCTGCTCACGCTCTACGATATCGACGCCGGCGGATCGACCGCGTCGCCGTTCGAGGCCGCCGCCGCGCTGCCGTCAGAGGTCACGCTCCCAATCGCCCTCCTCACCGTGCTGTCGTCGATCGACGCCTACGTCGTCGGGCGGGCGGACGTCGCCGAGCGGAAGCGCGCCGACGCGACCGCGGAGGCGGTGCGACGCCGCGCCGCGAGCGCTGACGACGAGGGGAGCGCCGCCGGGTCGCCCGTCGCCGAACTCACCGGGGAGGACGGTGAGACCGTGCGGGTCGAGTGCCCGAACTGCGGGAAGGAGACCGACGCCGAGCTCGACTTCTGTCACTGGTGTACGGAGCCGCTCCCGTGGAGCGAGAGCGAAGCGAACGGGAGCGCGTAGCGCGGCGGCCCACCGCCGATCACGGGCGTTCGAACGTGGTCGTCCGCTGACAGCCGAGGTGCCTATTTGTCCCTCCGCCGCGTGGCGTTCGTATGGAACACGCAGAGTACGTGTACACGAGCGGCATGTCCGAGTCCGACGTCGACGGCCGCCTCCGGGCGGGCGAGCACGGCGTCCTCGGACTCGCAGACGGCGACGACGCGTACGCCGTCCCGCTGAGCTACCACTACGACGGCGACCGGCTCCTCCTCCGCGTGAGCGAGCACGACGGCGACGGCGAGAAGGGGAAGTTCATCGAGACGACCGAGACCGCCACGTTCGTGTGCTACGAGGGCTCGGCGACGGAGTCGTGGAGCGTTCAGGTCCGCGGCCCGCTCCGGGAGTGGCAAGAGGATGTCGACGAGAACACGCTCAACGAGTGGTTTCCGCCGTTTCGGCTGTTCGACGAAGCGGTCGAGCGCGTCGGGTTCTCGCTGTACGAACTGGGGATGGAGACGGTCGTCGGCCGAGAGACGGTCGAGTAGTTTCTCACCGTTGATAACTGCGGAGGAACTATCATATATTCCGACGGCGACCGTGACGGTACGGACGCGAACGACGGACGGAACATGAGTCTGAATCCACGGCAATACGACGTACGGGAGCTGCGCCGGATCGCGGACGCACCGCGGGACGGCGCGGACGGAGCGCCTCGGGAGCGGTCGCTTCGTCAGCCGAACCGGAGCCGAGCGGAGCGGGCGGCCCGCTCGGCCGCGTTCACCGAGCTGCTCCAGCGTCAGCGAGGGCTGCGGCTGTCCGGCGACGGGGACCGCCCCGCCGACGCCGGCGACCGCCCGTACCTGCGGGCGGTCCCGGCATCGCCGGACGCGGAGCGCGAGGTCGGCGAGTGGCTCGGCTACCTCGTCGACGTCGGCGGTCGCCTGCGGAGCCGCGACGCGCTGTCGTACTACGCCGAGCTCGGCTGGCTCGCCCCCGACGCGGCCGACGCGCTGGCGCGTCGGCTGGAGGGGTTCGACGCCCCGCGGCACGACCGGCCGTTCACCCCCGCGGACCACCGGATCAGCCTCGTCTCCATCGTCCGGATCGCTTCGTGTGCGAGTGAATCATGAGCGACGACGACGAATCCACGGAGATCGACGGTACAGACGGCCCGGAAGCGGTGGGCGTGAAGCTCGGCAGCACACGGACGGTGCTCGACCTCCCCGACGGGCGGGGCGGCCGCGAGCGCCACGCGACGCTGACGTGTCTGGCGACGTACGAGGACGCCATCACGGGCGAGGAGCGGGTCCTGTTCGGCGAGGAGGCCGCGATCGAGTACCCCGACACGGTGCGCTTCATGCTCCGGTCGGGGTTACCGGAGGACGAGGGGAGCGTCGCCGACGCGGAGCGGTTCTTCGAGGCCGTCGTGGACGCTCACGAGGTCCCCGAGGACAGCGCCGTCGTCTACGCGGTCCCGACCATCGACAACGAGGCGGGCGTGAAGAACCTCAAGTCGGTGATCGAGGGCTCGTCGATCGGCGGGGTAGAGACGCGGAGCTACCCCGAGTCGCTGTGCGGGGCGATCCCCGCCTACGGCGACGACCTGGCCGCCGTCGACGAGGTGTTCGTCTCGATCAACATGGGGTCGACGACGCTGGAGGCGTGCGCCTACCGGCGCGGCGAGCAGCTCTCGCCGTTCTCGACCGGCTCGGTGACGGGCAACGAGGTCGACCGCCGGATCGTCGCCGCCGTCGAGGAGGAGAGCCAGGGCCGCGTCCACATCGACCGGACGACCGCCCGGGAGTACAAGGAGGAGCACGCCGACGTGTACGACTTCGAGCCGTTCACCGACGTGATCCAACAGCCCGGCGGCGGGAGCCACGAGTTCACCGTCGACCGCGGCGTGCGCGAGCCGGTCGACCGCTACATCGACGAGGCGGTCGACGCCGTCGCCAACGAGTTCCTCCCGGAGCTCGCGAACGACCACATGAAGCCGTACCAGCTCGCGCTGGGCCGGCCCGTCGCCGCGACCGGCGGCATGGCCTGTATCCCCGGGCTCGTCGAGGAGTTCGAGAAGCGGCTCTCGGCCGAGCTCGACCGCGACGTCGAGGTCGTCTCGCCCGACGACCCCGCGACCGCCGCCGCGGAGGGCGCCGGTCGGATCGCGGAACGGCTGATCTGAGCGGTCGCCGTCGCTTTTCGCCGCGCGTCACACGTCGAACAGCCGGTCGGCGTCCTCCGCCTGTCGGCGGTAGATCCCCCGCCCCTTCAGCCGCGGCACCTCGTGCCGGTGGAGCGTCTCCGCCTCGCAGTCGTACACGATGGGGAAGACGTTGGTCCGGCGTCGGGCGACCGTGTACGAGCGCGCCGCGTCGACGAGCGGCGGGTCCGGATCGGGGACCGGGAAGACGACGTAGCCGAGGGGGGTCGTCGCGCCGTGCCGGTCGTCGACGCGGTCGACGAGCACGTCGCGGAACGAGTCCGCGACCGCGACGAGGTCCTCCGGGCTGGGGTCCGACTCGTCGTCGACGAGCGTTGCGACGACGGCGACCTCCCCGACCGAGGCGTCGTCGTCGCGGGTCTCCCACACCGGGTCGAACCCGTTCGTGTACTCGTCGACCGGCTCGAAGTCGTGTTTCCGGCGGTTCTCGACGACGGCGTCGCGGTACTGCGTGTGATCCATACGGGATCACACGAATCGCATGATAAAAAATGACACACATGCCGGCGACCGGTGCGAGTTCCCGGCGAAGGCGAGGCCGGCGACCGCGTCACCGGAGCCGGTCGAGCTCGTCCGCCGCCGCGAGCTCCGCGACCACGTACCGGTGTTGCACCGCCCAACACCGCTTCGCGACCGCGTACGCGACGGCGACGGCGGCGACAGAGAGGAGTCCGACGGTCGGGCCCGCCGTGACGGTCACGACGTACGACTGATAGCCGAGCACGCAGACGACGACCGCCGCGACGAGGGTGGCGAGGGGCCGACGCGAGGGGTTCCGGGCGACGTCCGTGAGACACCGCAGGTCGCGCTCGAACGCCGGCCGCGCCTCGTCGTCGGGGTCTCGCACCGAAGGCGGCGATCGGGCGGATCCGGACATACGGATCCCTGGGGACACTCAGATGACATATGCTTTGCGGGGAGTTCACACTCGACGAGGATACCGCCGCACGCGACGGGATCGACCGGAGGCGGGGAGCGTATGGTGACGAGAGCCGACCGGACGAAGAACGAAGTAGTCCCGGGCGGGGCTGGCATTCCGAGTTTCGCATCGGAAGTCGCGATTGACCGACACCGCGGGACAACTCAACAACATAGCTCTGTGTTCCGGATACGACCGAATGTGACCTCGGCTCGACTCACGATTCCCACGTCTCATGCTGCGTGATGAGTCGGCTGTCCGTAGCCAACCGACACATGTCACGGACTGGCCGAATCAGAAAGCATATTATGTGTATCTAATTACTGTTTTCGGTGACACTCCCGATATGGAGGCTTACTCGGACTTCATTTGGCCACTGGGTGTTTGATACGCTCGCGAATGCGGGGGTGATGTTTTCACGACTTGAGCAGTTCGAACACGCACTCAACGGACCGGTCCCAGACACATCCGTTCCCGACGAGATCTCACTTCGCGTTGATGCTCCAGAAACGTTCGCTCTTACAGGTCGAATGGACCGTCCGGAACTGTCCGATCGGGACCGAATCGCCGTCGCGGTCGCCGACGACGCAATCGTCGGCGTCCAGCCCGTGACCGTAGATCGCCCCTTCTACGTCGAGCCACTCGAGCAAGCGATCGAGTTTAATGGTGCCTACTTTTGGGGACTGTACGTCACTCCCGAGTGGCGTCGTCGGGGCGTTGCGACGGCGCTCGTCGCCCGAGCGCTCTCGTTCGTCGCGAACGAGACGTCGCAAACGCGCGTCCAGACGCTGGTTGGCATCGACAACACCCCGTCGAAGCGCGTTCTGACGGGTGTGGGCTTCGAACGAAAGCGCACTCGATCGTACTATCAGGTGTTCGGATTTCAACGCAGAGGGCAATCGTAGGGTGTTCCGCCGACTCGCTCTCGCGGACTACGCCACGCTCATCGGATTGGGGCTGGGATGGACGGCTGTCAGCCTGTTCCTGCAGGGCGACCCCGACGCGGCAACGCTGACGCTGCTTCTCGCGTTCCTGTGTGACAAGGCCGACGGTTGTCTGGCACGACGCGGATACGGTTCGTCGCTCGGAGCCCACCTCGACGCGTTGGCGGACGTGGTGATCTATCTCGTTCCGGCCGCGGTCGTCGTGTCCGACCTCCTCACCGGGGGAGCTGTGTTCGAGAGCCTCGCCGGGGCAGTCATCCTCGGGTTCGGCGTCTTGCGATTGGCCCGCTACTCCGACGACGACACGGCCGCCGGCGACGAGACGCCGTACTACCGGGGTATTACTGCTTTCCACGTCGCCGCTTGGGCGCTCGTCGTCCGGTTAGCCGTCGTATCGACCGCCCTCCCGTCGCTGATCGGAGCGGTTTCGATCGTCGTCGTCACACCGCTGATGGTCGCTCCGTTTCGTATCTACGCTACCAGGAAACAGT
The DNA here is from genome assembly GCF_007671725.1 of Halorubrum depositum. NCBI lineage: Archaea > Methanobacteriati > Methanobacteriota > Halobacteria > Halobacteriales > Haloferacaceae > Halorubrum > Halorubrum depositum. Next base: position 1,040,433 of record NZ_VCNM01000002.1, read on the forward strand.
TGGTCGGTGCCGTCATTACCGGCTCCGTGATCGCTGTAGGGGTGCTCGTGTGAGGTGGAGCGACCGGGAGTCATCGATATCCTCTGCTCCGTTACCCGCGTCAAAATAGTCCCGGGCGGATTCGAACCGCCGTCAATGGCTCCAAAGGCCATTATGATTGGCCACTACACCACGGGACTGCGATCGGTGATTGCCCGCGCGCACTCAAGTAGGTTACTTTCCCTGACGGGTCGGCGGCCCCGCGTTCGTCCGACCGACCGGCGCGCGAAGCGCCGCGGTACCGACGAGCGCGTCACTCCCGGCGGGCGTCGTCGCTCCCGGGTCCGTCTCCCGTTGCCGCATCCGCGGACTCGTCGGCGGCGTCCTCGGCGCCGATTCCGTCTTCGGCTCCGATTCCGCCCTCAACGCCGGTACCGTCCTCGATACTCCCCGCCTCGTCGACGGACGCGAGGTCGTCGACGTCGGGGGCGTCGCCGTCTTCGCCTTCCTCCAGATCGCCGACCGCCGGGGGCGACGGCGGTCGGTAGGTGTAGACGAAGTCGCCGGCCACGGCGTGGTACGCGCCCGTCTCGGGGTCGTCCACGACGCCGGTGTCGTTGTCGATGGCGAAGTCCACGAGGTCGCGGAGGCTCTCCGCCTCCGCCTCGGGGCGCTCGTGGACGGACGCCGGGAGCCGGAACGTCGTGATCCACTCCGCGAACTCGGAGCGGTCGTCGCTGTACGCGAGGTAGTCGCGCTCGGCGGGCGTGAGCGCGAGGTCGCGCTCCCGACGGGCGTACGCCAGCCCGCCGGCCCCGACGAGGCCGACGAGGAGCAGGATCGGCCCGCCGATCGACCGGAGGGGGCCGTAGCTCCGCTCGACGGTCACCGGCTCCGTGCGCTCCGAGGTGTCCGACTGAACGCCGGGGTCCGAGACGGAGTAGGTGTCGCCGCCGTGGTCGAGCCCCAGCTCGATCGTCCGGGCGTACGAGGTCTGCTCGCCGTTGATCGCGCCCTCGAGCGCCACGTCGGTGACGACGAACGTCTCCGTCTCGCCCGGCGACGCGCCGAGCTCCTCTTCGATCTCGGCCGCGGTCGCGTCCACCTCGCTGCTGTTGAGCGCGAACGACGCCGTCGCGGTCTCCCCGGGCTCGACGTCCGAGACCGTCTCCGACGCCAGCGTCCGCCGGTCGCTCCAGTAGACGACGTTCCCGTCCTCGCCGACGCTGCGGACGACGAGGACGGAGTCGAGCCGGACGTCGACGTTCGACGCGGACGCGGCCGCGTACGTCGTCTCGACGTCGACGTCGAGCACGGGAGCGACCCGCGTGAAGTACGTGTCGCGATCGTCGAGGGCGGTCCCGACCTCGAACACCGAGTTCGGCTCGGTCACCTCGGCGGAGTGGTTGTACGCCGTCTCGACGGTGAACGAGGAGACGGTCCGCTCGCGGGTCTCGGTGCCGGGGTCGACGTGGGTCGCGTAGACGAGCCCGCCGCCTACGGCGGCCGCGATCAGCAGGACGGCGACGATCACGGCGAACTGTGCGTCCAGTACCGCGCGGAGCCGGAGTCGGGTCTCGTCTGGGGATGAGGGGCTCATTCGGTCACCTGTATATCTGGCGGAGGAGCCGGCGATACAGCGGGGGTCTCTCGCGCGATTCTCGGGAGCGTATCCGCGCGGGCTCGCCGCGCAGCAGGACGAGCCCGAGGCCGACGACGACGCCGCCGAGCAGCCCGTCGATCGCGACGATCGGCGCCCACGGGTGGACGCCGTACAGCTCGTCGACCACGCCGTGCGGGAGCACCGCGAGGTATCGGTGTTCGGCGACGAGCAGCCGGTAGTAGCCGGTCTCGGGCGGCGCGGTGAGCGTCACCGTGGTCGACGCCTCGCCGCGGCTTCCGACCGTGAGCCGCTGGGGGTCGACGTCGACACCGGGGCTCGCCGGAGTGACGTACGCGTACACCGGGACCAGTCCGGCGTTGGGGACGACGTACTCCAGCTCCTGGCTCGTGCCGCGCTCGATGACGGTGGGGTTCTCCGACTCGAACTCGGCGCTCACGACGCCGTACTCCTGCGTGCCGGCCGGGACGACCATCGCCGCGGTCGCGGTCGCCATCAGCACGATCGCGAGCACGGCGACGATCGCGAACACCGAGGTGCCGTCGTCGCGGGAGCGGTCCCGTTCGCGGGTCTCGCGAGAGTTCCGGTTCGCGTACCAGTCGGCAGCGTACGCGACCGCCGAGAGCGCGAAGAGGATGTACGCCAGTCCCTGCGTTCCCTGGAACGACCGGACCCCGAAGGTGACCGCCAGCCACGTCTGGAACGAGGCGAGCCCCGACTGGATCCCCATCGCGACGGTGCCCAGGTGCGGGATGACGACCACGCTCCCGCCGACCTGGAGCGCCACCGCGACGACGTCGGCGTCCTGCACCACGGGCTCGCCCCCGTCCTGATCGGTGAAGGGGTTGTTGTCGCCCTGCGTGACGTACCCGCGTTCCGTCTCCTCGACGACGCGGTGGGTGGTTAATCCGCCGCCCTCGATCTCCTGCGCGTCGAACGTCACCACGTCGCCGACGCCGACGTCGCCGGCGAGCGGCGCGGGGATCGCGACGAACCCGTCGCCGGGGTCGAGGGTGGGCTGCATGCTGCCGGTCTCGACGAAGCTGAGCAGCACGGGCTGCCCGAGCAGCTGGCCGACGACCAGCGAGAGGACGACGAGGACGACCGCGACCTGCAGCGTTATCGAGAGGATGCGTTTCGGTGACATATGGCGTGGGCTGGCGCGGACGTTGCGATCCGGGCGTCGGTTCCTCTTCGGTTCGCCACGGGTCTCCGATCATGGAATGTAATCGACACGTTATAAATTCGGGGTTCGGAGCAGGACGTGGCGGGAGTTCGGCGGTCCGGGGCCCTTTCGGCGGTCCCGCTCGGTCTCACTCGCCGAACGCCCCGATCGCGAGCAGCGCGAAGGAGCCGATGAAGGCCAGACAGAAGCCGAGCAGGTGGACGTAGAGGTTCACGACGCTCCCCGCGCCGGTCGGGTCGCCCGGGAATCCGACGACGGGATAGCCGAGGACGAGGACCGCGCCGACGGCGAACAGGTCGCCCTCGCCCGGCCGCGAGGCGACCGCGCGGACGCCCTCGCGGACGGTCTCGCGGACCGACGTCCCGGCGCTCGACGCGTAGAGGACCGCGAGGAGCGCGCCAGCGACGCCCGTGGCAAGTCCGGCGAGCCCGAGGCCGGTCGTCGACACCGGGAGCGCGAGCAGCGCGATCCAGCCGACGAGCGCGAAGAAGACCGCGGGCAGCGCGCGGAGCGACGCTCCCGGAGCGAACCGCTCGCGGGCGTACGTCCCGAGCAGCAGCGGGAGCAGTCCCGCGAGCGCCATGTTGATCCCGGAGAAGCCGAAGCCGATCGCGTCCCGCGGGACGGCGAGGTTCAGCGCCGAGAGGACGAACGGGAACGCCGAGAGGAACGTCGCCAGCGCGGTCAGGAAGAAGCGGCGCGACCCGCCCAGCACCGCGAGCGCGTAGCCGACGCCCGCGAGCAGGCAGTAGCCCGCCACGTTGCCGGCGAGGTGCCCCGCGTCGAGGTGGACGTAGTGCGAGGCGAAGGCGCTCCGGAGCGTCGGGTCGGCGTACGCGAACGCGAGCGACCGGCGGGTCGCCTCCGGGAGCGAGAAGGCCGCGAGCAGGACCGCCGGCACCGCGAGCAGGACGAACAGGTCGACCGCCCTGACGCTCGCGAGCAGTTCCCGCCGGAAGTCGCGGTCCGCGTCCCGACCCGTCTCGGCGGCGCCGCGGTCGCGCTCGTCGATCGGAGACGCCGTCACGGCCGAGACCTCGGCGACCGGCGGGTAATACCTGTCGGCGCGCGTCTCGCTCGCGATAACTGACGCCTCCCGGCCGCGGGCACGAGTTCGCGGTCGCCTCCCGAGCGCTCGCGCGCCTCACGACCGGGGCACCCGGCGGAACAGCGCGAGCCCGGTCACCGCGACGACGAGGGCGACGAGCAGCCCGCCGAGGTCGACGAAGTCGACGGCGCCGGGCTCCTCCGTGGGACCGTCGCCCGGCTCACCGGCGTCACCGAACCCGCCCGCCGCCGCGGACCCTCCCGCCTCGTCGCCAGCGCCGTTCCCCCTCGGGTCGCCGACGATCAGGGTGCCGACCGGCGTCCCGTCGACCGCGAGCTCGTACGCGCCGGCGGTCTCGAAGGTCCCGCCGAGCGCGACCGTCGCCGTCTCGTTCGGCGCGAGCGCGGCGGTCTCGTTCGCGACCGGGTCGCCGTCGGCGGTCAGCGTCACCACCTGCTCACCCGCCGCGCCGCCGCCGTTCTCGATCGTCGCTCGCACCGTCGCCTCGTCGCCGGGATCGATCGCCTCGGGCACGACCGTCGCCTCGGTGACGTCGAACCGAGGCTCGCGCGCCGCGACCGCGAACGTCGAGAACTCCGTCGTCGTCGCGCGGAAGTGAACGCGGTCCTCGGGGAGTCCCGAGAGATCGACGACCTCCCCGTCGACGACCTCGACCGGCTTCTCCTCCCACTCGCCCGCGTCCGTCTGCCGGTAGAGCGTCACGTCCTCGGGAGCGGTCCCGGTCGCATTCAGGTGGTCCGGGTCCGCGCTGAACCGGATCGTCATCTCGTCGACCGCGCCGGGCGCGAAGTCGTGGTCGAGCGCGAGGTAGGCCATCGAGCGCGGCGTCGTCGACGTCCTCAACGCGCTCCCGCCCTCGAAGGTTTCCGGGCTCCCCGCCGCGTCGAGCTCGACGCGTTCGTTCCGGACGCCCGCCAGGTCGATCCCCTCCAGGGTGACGTCGTCGCCGGCGAGCGCCATCCCGTCGGCCCGGAACCGCACTGAGTCCCCGTGGTCGATCTCGCTCGCGGTGAACTCGCGGCTGTCTGCGCTCGGGGCCGTGGTCGTCACGGTCGGGCCGTCGGCGCTGGTCTGCTGGTCCGCCGTATCCATCTCCGTCGCATCGTCGGGCTCCGCGAGCTTCGCCTCGATCGAGAACTCGTCGGCGCCCAGCCGCGTCCCGACGGTCGCGTCTCGGGTGTCGAACGCGAGGCCAACCGTGACGGTCTCGTTCGGCGCGAGCGTGACGCTGCTCTCGTTGCCCTCTATCGACTCGCCGTCGGCGACGAAGCTGACGTTCTCGCTGTCGTACTCGATCCACACGTGCGCGTACTGCTCGCCCGTGTACGTGATCTGGAATATTCCGGCGATCTGCCCGGTCGATCCGACGTTCAGCCCCTCGAAGTCGGTCGGAAGATCCGGATTCGCCGCCGAGACGTCGATCGCGATCTCGTGGTCGTCATTTAGATAGGCGTACTGCCCGTTCGGTCCGTCAACCGACTGGACCGCGAGGTCGCCGTCGGCGACGGTGTCGGCGTTGCTGTAGATGACCGCCGCCCCCGTGGTGAATATCAACGTGGTCGCCGCTACGAGAAGCAGGGCGAGGGTCAGGGTACGGTGGGCTGTCGACATATTCTTCAAAATACTGTTCGGCAATTACAGACAGTTGTTACAATTACAGGCCGTCAGTGTCCGGAAGCGCACTTGCGTATATACCGACGTCGCTGGGAATGGCACTCTTATCTGTTGTCACATCGTCGGTTGCGTCTCCCTCATCCCGGAGGTAAAAGCTCACGTGTACGTACGCATCGTTACCAGGGTCCAATTCAAGATAGCCAGAGTTAGTACTCCCACTAGGACCATAGCTCGTATCGGCAAGTGGCTGTGGCGAATTAGGGAAGTACGTTTGGTCCGTTAGAGTAGTGCTATCGTCCGCGTCACTGGTGTATTTAAACACCATTGGGGAGTCACTCGGCACGTCTTGGAGTTGTGCACGAATCGTATTCGTGCCGTTATTCACGATGCGGAAGACATTATGAAAACCCGTATCTGAATCAGGATTCAAACCATCACCATTCTGGCCATTCGACCCATCGAAAACGAGCTGCATTTTCTTATTCTGCTGAACCGCGTATTCACTTATTGATGGATCCAGCCCGAGGTATGCCGCATTGTCGCCAGCGACATCCACGCTGATAGAACGGTCTACACGTGCAGTCGTGAACGCCCCCGTACCCACTGCAGCTGCACTACCCGTAGCCAATGCGCCCAGACCGGCGATGAACTTGCGTCGGTTTGCCATTTTGTTGACCTCGTGTTGTCCGCACACGACCCGCAGGCCGCCGACGCGAGACATCCTGCGTCACCCGGGGTCGCTCTACGACACCCATGGGCCCTATCCCATATCGTTATGAATTTCCAGAAACATTTCCGGAGGAGGCTGAACATCCGGCCGATCAGTTCCGCCCCCGCCTGAACCCAGATCCGATCGCTTCAGGCCGACCCTGGGATCCGTTCACGAGTCGTTCAGGACACGCCGGAACCGGCAATCGTTGCTTCTGAGACGCGTCTGAATTTGACAGAAAGTGATAACTTGTCGGCGAACGAACCGCGATCTCGATTCACAAAAGACTGCATTTCCCGGATTACAGGCGACAATACGCGCAGATAGCGTGTTTTGACTGATGACTGTATAAACGTAGAGAAAGTTTGGCTGATTATCATAACCACGGGATTTATGTTGACTTGTGAATATGTGTCTGACAGACAATGGCGTCGGCACAGCAGATCGACGGGGGAGGGGCCGAACCGACGACGGAGGTGTCCGAGGACGAGCTGTTCGACGTCCTGGCGAATCAGCGTCGGTGGTTCGCGGTACACCTGCTGAAACGAGAGGAGGAGGACCGGGTCGCGATCGGCGAGATGGCCGAGCAGATAGCGGCCTGGGAGAACGGGATCGAGACGACGGAGATCACGGGCAACGAGCGCAAGCGCGTCTACACCGCGCTCCAGCAGTCGCACCTGCCGAAGATGGACGACGCGGGCGTCGTCGACTTCAACAAGGCCCGCGGCGTCATCGAGCCGACGCCCGCGCTGCAGAACGTCGACCTCTACATGGACGTCGTCGAAGGGAAGGAGATCCCCTGGAGCACCTACTATCTGGGGCTGTCGGGCGTCGCCGTCGCGCTCACCGGCGCGGTGTGGCTCGACGCGTGGCCGTTCGTCCTCCTGCCCGACATGGCGTGGATGATCGCCATCGTCGTGGCGTTCGCGTTCTCCGCCATCACGCACAAGTACTACACCGCGGAGATGAAAGTCGGCGAACCTGACGAACCCCCCGAACTGACGTAGGGCGTGGGGTTTCAGGCGGTGCCTTCTGCGGTTCCGGCGCCGTATAACCATGGGAACGGAACGCGTTGTGTCGATTGGACGAAGCGCGAATCGACGTTGGACATGAAACGCCGAAACCTCATCCTGCTGCTCGGCGGAGCGAGCTCCGGTGCGATGAGCGTCGGCACCGGCGCGTTCAGCAGCGTCGAGGCCGAGCGCGGCGTGGCGGTGAACGTCGTCGAGGACGAGAACGCGTATCTCGGCCTCGACGTTGAAACCAGAACCGCGACCGTCGGGCGACCGGCCGAGGTCGTGGAGATAACGAACAGCTTCGCTGACGGTCTCTCCCTCGACGTGTCCGTCGAGGAGATGAACGAGGTGGTGGGCGATGTCACCGTGGGCGACGAGAACTTCGACGAGCCATTCTCGCTGGAACTGGCTCCGGGAGAGAGCGAGTCGGTGTCGATCACCTGCGGGCAGGTAGGAGACGCGTCGTTCACGCTGGGTTTCAGCGGGGAGACCGACGGGGCGTCGGTCGAAAAGACGCGGACGTTCGACGAGATTGACTGTCCGGTGAGCGAAGTGGATTTTAGAGGCAACGGGGCGGTTCACGTGGCTGGCGACTTCACCGGTCTCTCGGTAACCGTGGTGTTCGAAGGTGGCGGCGAAGAGGTCCGTTCGATCGCGTCGGACGACGGCGGCAAAGCCGTGCTTCACCCCCGAGGCGACGGCGGCGGTGGCGATCCCATCGACCGGGTCGCGATTGGGGCGGCCGTCTTCGAGCGTTCGGAGCCCGCGTCCGACGACGGGGAGAGCGCCTCCTCGAACGGAGACAGCTGAGATCGACGCCACCGCGACGGCGTTCAGATGCCCTTATGTGTCCCCCGTACCCAACCTCGAACATGGACGACCACTCTCACGAACCCGATCCGGACGAACGCGTGACTTCCCCGATGCAGGAGTTCGGCAGCCGCGAGGTCGGCATCGGCGCAGCCATCACTCTCGTCGGCCTGCTGATCGCGTACGTCATCCCCTTCCTGTTCAGCTTCTGAGCGGCGACACCGTTCGCTCCCGGTTTTAAAAGACACGACGAACCGCCGACAGCGACGCGCCTACCGCGGGTACCACGCCAGCGGGTGGTCGGCGGTGAGTTCTAAGCTGACCGGCTCGTCGAGGTCGAACTCCTCGACGTGGTTGTGGAGGCAGTGGACCACGTCACCGGACTCCAGCTCGACCCGGTAGACGAAGGAGGGGCCGACGTACTGCCGCGAGACGATGACCCCGTCGGCCAGCTCGGGGCTCGCGGGCGTCGCCCGGAGGTCGTCCGGGCGCACGAGCACGTCGACCGGCGCGCCGTCGTAGACGGTGTCGTACCCCTCCAGCGTGACGGCGTCGAACCGGCCGATCCCGGTCTCGACCTTCCCGTCGCGGAGCTCCCCCTCCAGGAACGACGCCCGTCCGAGGAAGGAGGCGACGAACTTCGACTCGGGGCGCTCGAACACCTGCTCGGGGCGGCCCACCTGCTCGATACGGCCGTCGTTCATCACGGCGACGCGGTCGGAGATGGAGAGCGCCTCCTCCTGATCGTGGGTGACGGAGACGGCGGTGACGCCGGCCTCCTTCAGGATGCGGCGGACCTCCTCGCGCATCTCGACGCGGAGCCGGACGTCGAGGTTCGAGAACGGCTCGTCGAGGAGGAGCACCTCGGGCTCCGGGGCGAGCGACCGGGCGAGCGCGACGCGCTGCTTCTGCCCGCCGGAGAGCTGGTCGGGCGTCTTCGCGCCGTGCTCCGGCATGTCGACGAGGTCGAGCAGCTCGTCGACGCGCGTCTCGGTCGCCGCCGCGTCGGCGTCGGAGAGCCCGAACGCGATGTTCTCGCGGACGGTGAGGTGCGGGAACAGCGCGAAGTTCTGGAAGACGATTCCGACGTCGCGCCCCTCGGGCGGGACGAGCGCCCCGTCGCCGGCGACGACCTCGTCGCCGAGGCGGATACGTCCCTCCGTCGGCTCCTCTAACCCCGCGATGGTGCGGAGCGTCGTCGTCTTCCCGCAGCCCGAGGGACCGAGGAAGGTGAGCAGCTCACCGGGCTCGACGTCGAGCGAGACGCCGTCGACGGCCGTCTCGGGGCCGAACTCCTTGGTCACGTCCGACAGCGACAACACCGGGTCGGGCGACGGGTCCGCGGGGGACTCGCTCTCTGTCGCGCTCGACCGCTTCGTTCCGACTGATTGTGTCTGAGCCATCGGTGAGTCGGGTGCCGGGACCGCCGGCGTCCCGTGGTTGCCCCTACGTATTTTAGGAAAGCCTAAAAGCGTGTCGCTCGCTTTCAGGCGCCGGAAATCGGAGGTGGAGGGGTTCGCCGCAGGTCGTCAGGCCAGTTCGCGCTCGATCACGCCGCGGAGCTCCCGGACCGCGTCGGCGTCGAGCGACGTCGACTCGTCGCCGACCGACAGCGAGAGCGTCCCGTCCGTCGTCACGTCACCGAGCCGGAGCACGGGGAGGTCGTCAGCGAGATCGGCGACCGCCTCGGGGTCGGTCGTCTGCACGACGAGGCGGCCGGGCGTCTCGTCGAACGCCGCGACGCGGTCTGGGAGCGTCACGTCGGCGCCGGCCGCGTCGGTCACGAGCTCGGCGAGCGCGACCGCGAGCCCGCCGTCGCTCACGTCGTGGGTCGCCAGCGTCGACTCGTGACGGGCGACCGCCGCGAGCGACGCGACGAGGTCGGCGAGCGCGGGAGAGTCGGGGCCCGAGTCGGCGTCCGGCAGCTCCGGGAACCGGTCCGTCCCGCCCGCCTGCGCGAGGTACTCGGAGCCGCCGAGCGCGTCGCCGCCGGCGCCGACTAAGAGGAGCTCGGAGTCGCCTGCGCGCTCCGCGTCGAGCGCGGCCGGCGGCGCGTCGTAGCCGCGCTTCGTCCCGATCAGCGCGAGCGTGGGTGTCAGCGGGATCGGCCCCTCGACGCTGTCGTTGTACAGCGAGACGTTGCCGCCGACCACGGGCGTGTCGAGGGCGGCGCAGGCGTCGGCGAGCCCGTCGACGATCCCCTTGAACCCGCCGTACACGTCGGACTTCTCCGGGTTGCCGCCGTTGAGGCAGTCGACCGCCGCGAGCGGCACCGCGCCCTTCGCGGCGAGGTTGGTCGCGTTCTCTAAAGCGACGGCGCGGGCGCCCTCGTACGGGGCCGCCTCGGTCCAGTTCGGGTTCGCGCCGGATGAGAGCGCGAGGCCGACGCCCTGTTCGGCGGGCGGGAGTGCGGCGTCGTCGCCGTCGACCGCGGTCTCCCGGATCGCCATGATCGCCGCGTCGTCGCCGGGTTTCACGGCGGTCCGGGCGCCGACCTCGTGGTCGTACTGCCGGTACACCCAGCGCTTGCTCGCGGTGGACGGCGCGGAGACGACCGACTCGACCGCGTCGGCGAGGGCGGGCTCGGGGTCGGGCAGGTCGCGGGTCGGCTGCGCCGGCGCCTCGCTCGGGAGGTCGTTCATCGGCGCGCCGTCGGCGAGGTACTCGGCGTCGACGTCGACGACGGTCTCGCTATCGCCGTCGCCCGCGAACTCGCAGACGTAGTTCCCGTCGGTCACCTCGCCGATGACCGAGCAGCCGAGGTCGAACCGGTCGGCGAGCTCGCGCACGCGGTCGACGTCGCCGGGGGCGACCTCGTAACACATCCGCTCCTGGCTCTCGGCGAGCAGGATCTCGGTCGCGTTCATGTTCGGCTCGCGCTGGTGGACGCTGTCGAGGTCGATGCGGGCGCCGAGCCCGCCCTTCGCGACGAGCTCGGAGGAGGCGCCGCCGAGACCGGCCGCGCCGAGGTCGCGGGCGGAGAGGACGAGATCCTCGTCGACCAGGGCCTCGTTGCACTCGATCAGCCGCTTCTCGGCGTAGGGGTCGCCGACCTGCACCGCGGGGCGGTCCTCCGTCTCGGCGTCCTCCGCGAGGTCCTCCGAGGCGAACGACGCGCCGCCGAGCCCGTCGCGGCCGGTGCCGTTGCCGACGAGGACCAGCTTGTTGCCGGGTTCCTGAGCCGTCGCGGTCACGAGCCGGTCTTCGTTCGTGAGCCCGACGCAGGCGACGTTGACGAGCGGGTTCCCCTCGTAGCCGCCGTGGAAGGCGACGCTGCCGCCGACGGTGGGGACGCCGATGCAGTTGCCGTAGTGGGAGATCCCCTCCACGACGCCCTCGAAGAGGTACCGGGAGCGCTCGCGGTCGAAGCCGCCGAAGTACAGCGAGTCGAGTAAGGCGATCGGGTACGCGCCCATCGACATGGTGTCGCGGACGATGCCGCCGACCCCCGTGGCGGCCCCGTCGAACGGGTCGACGAAGGAGGGGTGGTTGTGGCTCTCGACGCCGAAGGTGACGTACTGGTCGCCGTAGTCGTCGGCGGCGCGCTCGGCCGCCGGGGCGTCCGCGGCGTCCGGCTCGGGCAGCGCGAGGACGGCCGCGTCGTCGCCGGGCCCGACGACGACCTGGTCGCCCTCGCTCTCGAACGCCGACAGCAGGGGCCGCGAGGAGCGGTACGCGCAGTGCTCGCTCCAGAGGTTCTCGAACAGCGCGGCCTCGGCCGTCGTCGGCTCCCGACCGAGCTCGGCCACCACGAGCTCGCGGTCCGGTTCGGAGAGACTCATTCACTTATGTGGTTACCGAGGCCGTTCTAATGCTTTTCTATGTGCACGTTCGTGCAGTCCCGATCGGCTTCTGTGACGACGCGGTTCGCTGATGATGCGCGGTGGCGCGTGCCGCCGAGCGTTCGCAGGACGCGAGGCGCACGCGTGAGGGAGTCGGTCACTCGGAGCGAAGCGGAGAGTGACCGACGAGGCTGGGGAGGCGTGAGGCCGCGGTGCGGTTGCGGGCGGACGGGACTCAAAGGGGCAGCCGCGAGGCGGGAGCAGACGACGCAAGCACCGAACGAGGGAGCGTAAGCGACCGAGTGAGGAGCGCAGCGAGCTGTGCTCCCGCCTCGCGGCTGGGGCTTTGGAGGTGTAGACCGACGGTCCGGAATCAACCGCGTCTAGCCGAGCGGCTGGGACTTTAGAGGCGTTCACCGACGACCCGGTCTCGACATTTTATAAACGAGCGCGCGAGACTTCGGTGAGAATTACCTCCGCTCCGACGGTGTCCACTTATAACCCGACGACCGCGACGCCGTAGATCAGTACCGCGCCGACGACGCCGACCGCCAGCGACTTCGCGTTCAGCCGGACCGCGCGCTTCCGGTCGGCCGCCAGCGCCGCCTCGTCGAGGACCTGGTTGGTGCCGTCGCCGACGTCGAAGACGCCGATGCCGGCGAAGCCGACGCAGAACCGCTCGCTGTACTGGAAGTAGCCCATCGCGGCGCCGTACAGCGGGAACACCGCGGCGAGCAGCGCCCAGCGCGGCCAGCCGACCGCGACGACGGCGGCGACGAGGGCGACCGCGAGGAGGAACGAGGCGACCCCGAGGGCGAGCCGCCGTCGCTGTTGGGCCGGTCCGATGTTACAGACGCCGGGTTGATACTCCATGCGATCGGATGGGCGCGCGGCGAGGAAAACGCACCGGAACCGGACCGCGTCGACACCGGAACCGGACCGCGTCGACGCCGGAACCGCACCGAGACCGAGCGGCCGACCGCGACGACCCATTTATTACCGAACGGCTGAAATGAGTTTGCGAGTGAAGTCATGACGGAACGGGCACCCCGCGACAGGGAGATACGGCGGTACGAGACGATGCTCGACTCGCTGGACGACGCCGTGTACGCCGTGCGTCCCGACGGGACTATCGCGTACGTCAACGAGCGCTACGCGGAGATGAAGGGGGTGAGCCGCGAGGAGCTGCTCGGGACGGAAATCTACGATTGGGTCACCGAGGAGACGGCGGAGAAGGCCACACGGGTACGGCGCGAGATGGAGGCGGGCGACCGCGACGCCGGCGCCGTCGAGTACGAGTTCCTCACGGCGGACGGGGAGCGGTTCCCGGTGGAGATGCGGTTCAACCGAGTGACGAGCGAGGGGGGCGACGAGCTGGACCGCGTCGGCGTCATCCGGGACGTCCGCGAGCGGAAGGAGCGGGAAGAGTCGCTCCGGGAGAAGAACGAGCGGCTGGAGGAGTTCGCCAGTATCGTGAGCCACGACCTCCGGAACCCGCTCTCCGTCGCGCGCGGCCGACTGGATCTCGCCCGCGAGGAGTGCGACTCCGAGCACCTCGACCACGTCGCCCGGGCCCACGAGCGCATGGACTCCCTCATCGACGACCTCCTGACGCTCGCCCGCGACGGCGAGGGCGTCGAGGGGACGGAGCGGGTCCCCCTCCGCGAGCTCGCCGAGGCGTGCTGGGAGGGGGTCGAGACCGCCGACGCGACGCTCCGCGTCGAGACCGACAGCGCGGTGCGCGCCGACCGGAGCCGGCTCAGACAGGTGTTCGAGAACCTCGTCCGAAACGCGGTCGAGCACGCGGGCGACGACGCCACCGTCACGGTCGGCGACCTCGACGGCGGCTTCTACGTGTCCGACGACGGCCCGGGGATCCCCGAGGCCGACCGCGAGGCGGTGTTCGAGGCGGGGTTCACCACGAACGACGGCGGGACCGGCTTCGGGCTGGAGATCGTCGAGGCCGTCGCGGCGGCCCACGGCTGGGACGTGCGCGTCACCGACGGCGCCGACGGCGGCGCGCGCTTCGAGTTCACCGGCGTCGACGTGCTCGACTGAGCGGGCCCCGAGGCGGGAGAATCCGACCCCCGAGGGTTCCGCGGTGGCAACCCTCAAATGGGCGCCCGACGACGGGAGGGTGTGAAGCGGATCCAGCTCGGCAACACCGTGTTCGAGGGCGAGAACGACGTCTACCTGCTCGACGGCGAGACGACCGCGCTGGTCGACACCGGCGTCGCGCTACCGGACGTCCGCGCCGACCTGGAGGCGGGCCTCGCCGACCACGGCGTCGCCTTCGCCGACGTCGACGCGGTCGCCCTGACCCACTGGCACCCCGACCACGCGGGGCTGGCCGGCGAGATACAGGCCGAGAGCGGCGCCGACGTGTACGTCCACGAGGCGGACGCGCCCCTCGTCGACGGGACCGAGACGCCGCTCGCGGCCGACCCCGACCTCCAGCGCGAGACGTTCGACCGATGGGGGCTCCCCGACGAGGACCAGGACCGACTGCGAGACTTCTTCGACGCGGTGGGGACCGGGCTCAGCGGTCGCCCCGCCGAGGTGACGACGGTCGCCGACGGCGACGTGATCGAGGTCGGCGGCGTCGCCCTGGAGGCCGTCCACCTGCCGGGCCACACCGCCGGGCTCACCGGGTTCGCGTTCGACCCGCGCGAGGTCCCGGACCACGAGCCGGTCGGGCGGGCGGGGGGCCGAGCGCCGCGAGACGCGTCGACCGCCCCCGAGGAGCTGTTCGCCGGCGACGCCCTCCTCCCGCGGTACACCCCCAACGTTGGCGGCGCCGACGTCCGGGTCGACGCGCCGCTCGCGGCGTACGCCCGGAGCCTCGCGCGAATCGTCGAGCGCGACTTCGACGCGGCGCACCCGGGTCACCGCGAGCGGATCGACGACCCGAGCCGGCGGGCCGCGACGATCCTCGACCACCACCGCCACCGGACGCGCCGCGTGCTCGACGTCCTCGCCGACCGCGGCCCCGCGACGGCGTGGGAGGTGTCGGCGGAGCTGTTCGGCGACCTCGTCGACATCCACGTGCTCCACGGGCCGGGCGAGGCGTTCGCGCACCTCGACCACCTCGCGGACGCGGGGGTCGTCGAGCGCGACGGCGCCCGCTACCGCCTCGTCGACGCGGACCCCGACGTCGACGCGCTGTTCCCGACGACGCCGCTCGACGATTCCGTGGACGGGAGCGAGACGTCGGGGTGACCGTCGAAAGCTATTCGTTCGGCACGGCGTATCCACGGACGTGAAGCGGGACACCCTCGCTGCGGTCCTCCTCGCCCTCCTCGCGGTCGTCGCCCTCGGCGTCGCGGCGGCGACGCTCGACTCCGCCGTGAGCCTCGGCGGCGGCGGGCTCGGCGGCACCGGTGACGGCGGTGGCCCGAGCGGGGAGAGCGGCGACGTCGGCGCGTCGCCCGCCCCGAGCGGCGGGGGCGCGCTCTCCGTCCCGCCCGCGTGCTTCGAGTTCCTCCGGGAACCGCCGGCGCTGCTGGCGTTCGCCGCCGTCCTCACCGGGGTCGCGGCGTTCGTCTACCGGGACACCGGCTCGCGGCTCGCCGCGGGCGCCGTCGCCGGATCGATGGGGGTCCCGGTCGCCGCGCTGGGCTGGCTGCTCTCGGCCTGCCGCCCGGTCGACGGGGAGATCGAGTTCGCGCTCGGCGCCGCGGTCGGCGAGGGCGGCTTCCTCCCGCAGGGCGGCGGGGGAGCCGGCGCGGGCGGCGGCGAGGGGACCGCCTCGGCGCCGGAGCTGCTGTTCGCGCTGGTCGTGGTCGCGGCGCTCGTCGCGAGCGTCGCCGTGCTCCTCGGCGCCGGCGGCGACGACGAGCCGGCCGACGGCGAAGGGCACGCCGAGAGCGAGGAATCGGACCCGGCCGACCCGGACCTCCGCGAGGTCGGGCGGACCGCGGGCGCGGCGGCCGAGCGGATCGAGCGGTCGGACGCCGACAACGAGGTGTACCGCGCGTGGCGCGACATGACCGAAGCCCTCGACGTGGACCGCCCCGCCTCCTCGACGCCCGCCGAGTTCGCGGCCGCGGCCGTCGACGCCGGCGTCGACGAGGAGCCGGTCGCGGACCTCACCGCCGTCTTCGAGCGGGTGCGGTACGGGGGCGAGGACGCGACGGCCGAGCGCGAGCGCCGGGCCGCCGAGGCCCTCCGCCGGATCGAGGAGCGCCACGGGGGTGCTGGGTAGCGGTGCGGCCCCTCGTCGCCCTCGGCGTGGCGGCCGTCGCGGTCGGCTTCGTCGCAGCCGTCGACCGCGGGGTCGCGAGCGCGCTGGACCCGTCGACGGTCGTCGTCACCCTGATCGGCGCGCTCGGCGTGCTCCAAGGGGCCAGGTACGCCAACGCCCGCCGCAACCGGGATCGCGCGGCCACGTCCCCTGGCGACCCGGAGCGACGCGCGCCGGCGACGGTGCCCGGCGCCGACCTCGACGATCGCGTCGCGCGGGCGACCGGCTCCGCGCTCGGCGGTCACCGGGCCCGCCGGGAGATCCGCGACCGGGTCCGGGAGGTCGCGGTCGCGACCGTCGCCCGCGACCGGAACGTCTCGGTCGAGGCGGCCGAGCGCCTCGTCGAGACCGGCGAGTGGACCGACGACGCCACCGCCGCCGCGTTCCTCGCGCGCCCGTCGTCGTACCCGGTCCGGGTCCGGCTCCGGGCGGCGGTCTCGGGGCGCTCGCGCTACGAGTTCGGCCTCCGGGCCACCGTCGACGCAGTCGGGCGTCTGGAGGGGGACAACGGGGGGTCCGAGAGGGACGGCGAGGGGCGGGAGGCGAGCGATGAGTGAGGACGGCGAGCCAGCGACGACCGAGCACAGGCCCCTCCGCGAGGCCGAGACGGGGCGCTGGGACGGGATCCGCGGGGCGGCGCTCGCCCTGGTCGGCGTCGGAGTCGTCGCGCGGCGGCCGGGGCTCGTCCTCCTCGGGGCGGTCGGGGTCGGCTACGCCCTCTACGCCGGACTCGGCGAGGCGCCGGCCGCGACGCTCGACGTCGCCCGGACGGTGAGCGACGCGACGCCCGATCCCGGCGACGAGGTCACCGTCGCGGTCCGGGCGCGAAACGTCGGCGGCGCGCCGATCGCCGACCTCCGGCTCGTCGACGGGGTCCCGCCGGGGCTGGAGGTCGTCGACGGCCCCGCGCGGGTCGCGACCGCGCTCCGCCCGGGCGCCTCGGTCGCGTTCGAGTACGCGGTGCGCGCGACCCGCGGCGAGCACGAGTGGGAGGCGCTCACGGCGATCTCGCGGAACCCGGCGGGGTCGCGCGAGCGGACGACCGCGATCGAGCCAACCGACCCCGCGCGGATCGTTTGCACCCCGGAGCTGTCGGCCGGCGGCGACCTCCCGCTCCGGGGGCTGACGACGCGGTCCCACGGGCGGATGCCGACCGACGTCGGCGGGGCGGGCGTGGAGTTCCACGCCACCCGCGAGTACCGCCGCGGCGACCCGCTCAAGCGCGTCGACTGGAACCGCCGGGCGCGGACGGGCGAGCTGGCGACCGTGGAGCTCCGCGAGGAGCGCTCCGCGACCGTCGTCCTCCTGATCGACGCGCGGGAGGCCGCGTACGCCGCGTCCGAGCCCGCGGGAGAGACCGCGGTCGAGGCGAGCGTCGGCGCCGCCGGGCAGGCGTTCCGCGCGCTCCTCGACGGCGGCGACCGCGTCGGAATCGCGGCGCTCGGCCCCGTCGACTGCTGGCTCGCTCCGGGGGCGGGCACTGCACACGCCGCCCGCGGGCGCGAGACGCTGGCGACCGATCCCGCACTGGCGCCGACGCCGAGCGGGGACCGCTTCTACCGGTCGCTGTGGCTCCGCCGGTTCCGGCGGCGGCTCCCGGCCGACGCGCAGGTGCTGTTCTTCACCCCCCTCGTCGACGACGCGCCCGCGTCGCTCGCGCGTCGGATCGACGCGCACGGCCACCTCGTCACCGTCCTCTCGCCGGACGTGACTGCGGCGGGAACCTCCGGCGAGCGGCTCGCCGGGTTCGAGCGCCGCGAGCGGCTGCGCGAGCTCCGGTCGGCGGGGATCCGCGCGGTCGAGTGGGGCGGAGAGTCGTTCCCCGTCGCGGTCGCGCGGGCGACGAGCAGGTGGTCGCCGTGAGCGTCGACATCTCCCCCGACGACGCCGACAACGCCGATGACGACGACGCCGACGACGCGACCGACCGCGTCGACCGGCCGGAGCGCGACGCCCGCCCCCCGACCCTCGCCGTCGTCGTCGGCCTCGTCGCGGCCGCGGTCGCGACCCTCGCCGCCTTCCTCGCAGCGCCGACCGGGGGTACCCTTCTCGCCGCCGCGACGGTCGGAATCGCCGCCGGGTCGCTCCGCCGGTCACACCGGCTCCTCTCGTGGGCGGCCGGGGTCGGGGTCGTCGGGCTCGCCGTCGCGGGGTATCGAGGCGGCGGCGTCGAGGCGCTGCTCGTCGCCGGGGTCGGGCTCGCCGTCGCGTGGGACCTCGCCGACCACGGGCTCTCGGTCGGCGCACAGGTCGGCCGCGACGCCCGGACCCGGCGGAACGTCGCCGTCCACGCGGGGACGACCCTGCTCGTCGGCGCGCTCTCGGTCGGGGTCGCCTCCGGCGTCTACCTCGCCGCCGCCGGGTCGCAGCCGGTCGCGGCCCTCGCGCTGCTGCTGTTCGGCGCGGTGGTGCTGGCGTCGGCGATCCGGTGAGACCCGGACCGCGACGGTCGAGCCGCCGCCGATCGCTTGCCCTTTTGTACTCCCCCGCCGACGCTCCGGTATGCAAACCGCAGCGACCGTGGCGGCCGCGCTCCCTCCGAAACCCGACTTCGCGGGGTGGTCAGCGTGACGGACCTCGTAACGTTCGGCGAGACGATGCTCCGGCTCTCGCCGCCGCGAGGCGTCCGGCTGGAAACGACACGGAAGCTCGGCGTCCAGGCAGGCGGGGCGGAGAGCAACGTCGCGGTCGGCGCGGCGCGGCTCGGCGCGGACGCCGTCTGGCTCTCGAAGCTCCCGGAGTCGCCGCTCGGGCGGCGGGTCGTGAGCGAGCTCCGGAGCCACGGGGTCCGAACCGGCGTCGCGTGGGCCGACCCCGAGTCGAGCCGCGTCGGGACGTACTACCTCGAGCACGGCGGCGAGCCGCGCGGGACGACCGTGGTCTACGACCGCGCCGACGCCGCGATCACGACGGTCGAGCCCGGGGAGCTGCCGACCGCCGCGCTGGAGGCGGCCGAGCGCTTCCACACGACCGGGATCACCCCAGCTCTCTCCGAGCGTGCCGCGGAGACGACGACCGCGCTGCTCCGCGCCGCGGGCGAGGCCGGCGCGATCCGCTCGTTCGACCTGAACTACCGGGCGAAGCTCTGGGACCCCGAGACGGCCCGGGCGGCGTACGAGGAGCTGTTCGCGCACGTCGACACGCTGTTCGTCCCGCGGCGCGACGCCCGCGAGGTGCTGGGCCGCGAGGGCGACGCCGTCGAGATTGCCCACGGGCTCGCCTCCGAGTTCGGCTTCGACACCGTCGTCGTCACGCGGGGCACGGAGGGGGCGGTGGCGCTGCGGGACGGCGCGGTGTACGAGCAGGGCGTCTTCGACGCGGAGACGTTCGACGCGATCGGCACCGGCGACGCCTTCGTCGCCGGCTACCTCGCCAAGCGGCTCGACGGCGGCGGCGTCGCGGACGGGCTGGAGTGGGCCGCCGCGGCCGCCGCCCTGAAGCGCACCGTCGACGGCGACCTCGCCGTGATCACGCCCGAGGACGTGGCCGACGTCGTCGACGGCGGCGGCGGCATCGACCGGTAGGGGCCGGTCCGCCAGCGTTTCGGCCGGCGGCAGCCGCCCGCATTCCCTCCGGCGGGCGTCGCCCGCGTTCCGACCCGTTTATAGTCGCCGGCCCGCCCCCTCAGGGTATGACCAACGACGAGCGACGACGCGAGCTCATCGCCGCGCTGCGGGCGGCCGACGCCGTCCGGTTCGGCGAGTTCGAGCTCTCGCACGGCGGCACCAGCGACTACTACGTCGACAAGTACCTGTTCGAGACCGACCCGGCGGCGTTAACGCTCGTGAGCGAGGCGTTCGCGGCCCGGCTCGCCGACACCGACGCGAAGCTCGCGGGGGTCGCGCTCGGCGCCGTCCCGCTGGTGGCCGTGACGGCCGCCGAGATGGGCCGCCCGTACGTCATCGCGCGCAAGTCGGCGAAGGAGTACGGCACCGGCAACCGCATCGAGGGCCGGCTCGACGAGGGCGAGGAGGTCGTCGTGTTAGAGGACATCGCCACGACCGGGCAGTCGGCCGTCGACGCCGTCGAGGCGCTGCGCGAGGCGGGCGCGACGGTGAACCGCGTGCTCGTCGTCGTCGACCGCGAGGAGGGGGCCGCGGAGCTGCTCGCCGACCACGGCGTGGAGCTGGAGTCGCTGCTGACGGCGACGGAGCTGCTGGCGGAGCGGGACGCGGAGTAACGGTAGTCCGGGGCCGCGGGTTTTTCAACCGGCGTCAGGTCTCCGGCGCGTCCACCGTCGGCACCGCGACGCGCTCCAAGACGTCGGCGATCACGTCGCGCTCGTCGACGTCGTTGACGGCGGCGTCCGGGGTCAACACGAGCCGGTGCGCGAGCGTCGGCTCCGCGACGCGCTTCACGTCGTCCGGGGTGACGAACTCGCGGCCGGCGACGACCGCCGCGGCGCGGGCGGTCTCGAACAGCCGCTGCGTGCCGCGGGGCGAAACGCCCACGTCGACGCGGCGGTCTTCGCGGGTCGCGCGGACGAGCGCGGCCATGTACCCGAGCAGGTCGTCGTCGACGCGTACGGTCTCCGGTACCTCGCGGAGCGCGGAGACGGCGTCGGGGTCGAGGACGCGGTCGACCGTCGGCGCCTGCTCGACGCGGCCGGCGCGCCGCCGGAGCAGTTCGACCTCACCGTCCTCGTCGGGGTAGCCGATCGAGGTCTTGATCGCGAAGCGGTCGAGCTGCGCCTCCGGCAGCGGGAACGCGCCCTCGCTCTCGACGGGGTTCTGGGTCGCGATGACGTAGAAGGGGCTGGGAAGCTCGTGGGTGTCGCCGTCGACGGTCACCTGTCCCTCCTCCATCGCCTCCAGCAGCGCGGCCTGGGTCTTCGGCGGCGCGCGGTTGATCTCGTCGGCGAGCACGACGTTGGCGAAGATCGGGCCGGGCGAGAAGGCGAAGGAGCCGTCGCGCTCGTCGAACACGTTCGTCCCGGTGACGTCGGACGGGAGGAGGTCGGGCGTGAACTGCACCCGGGAGAACTCCAAGCCGAGCGCGGTCGCGAACGAGCGCGCCGAGAGGGTCTTGCCGGTGCCGGGCACGTCCTCCAAGAGGACGTGGCCGCGGGAGAGGATCCCGAGCGTGACGCGGTCGAGGAACTCGCGGTCGGCGACGACCGCGCCGCCGACCTCCTCGACGACGCGCGAGCAGACCCTCGCCGCTTCGGGGACGTCCATACCGGGCGCACGGGAGCCGCGCCGAAAAGCGTTGCCGGCGGCGGTCCGGCTCCCCTCGGCACCCTGGAGACGCGGTCTCGACGCGTCGCCGTCGCTGTCTGGGATCCGTCGCCGTCGGCGCTTCGTCACCGGCGATCGAAACGCATAACAGCGGAACCGGCCAACCCGCAAGTGAGCCGAGGTAGCCTAGCCTGGCCAAGGCGGTAGATTCGAAATCTACTGTCCATTCGGACACCGGAGTTCAAATCTCCGCCTCGGCGCTTCTCTCGAACGCCGCCCCGCGAGCGATGCGGCCGGGGACGGCGACCGCGGTCGGACCCTACGGCTGTCCGCCCAGCGACTCCTGCTCGCTCCCGGAGTCGCCCCGCAGCCGCCGTCGCCGCTTGTCGTAGGCCGCCTCCAGCTTCGCGTTCGTCGCCCGCGAGACGAGGTAGCAGTCGACCTCGTCGCCGTCGCGGGGGTGCGCGCTCGCGACCCAGACGTGGCCGTCGCCCGTCGAGAGGTCGGCCGCCCACCGCTCCGCGGCCGCGCGGCTCTCGAACGCGTGACGGGGGCCGTCCTCGAAGACGAGCCGCCCCACCTTCGCGTTGCGCTTGCGCGCCGAGGGCTTCACCGCGACGACGACGCTCACGGGCGACGTTCGGGCGTCATCGCTTAAAAACCTCGTCAGACGCGACCGCTCGCGACGCGGTCGGCGGTCGCCGCTCGACCGGTGAGACCACCGCGGACGGGGCGAGAGCGAACCGCAAGAAACCAGACCCCCGCCTCCCTACCCGGACGCATGAGCGACCCGGCCTGGTACGAGGACGCGACGATCTACTCGCTGGACGTCAAGACGTTCAACGACGGCGACGGCGACGGATGGGGGGACTTCCGGGGGGCGATCGACCGGCTCGGCTACCTCGACGAGCTCGGGGTCGACGCGCTCTGGATCCGGCCGTTCTACCCGAGTCCGCTCCGCGACAACGGGTACGACGTCGCCGACTACTACGGCGTCGACGACCGGCTGGGGAGCCTCGACGACTTCCGCGAGTTCGCCGACCGGGCGCACGAGCGCGGCATCCGGGTGATCACCGACCTTGTCTTCAACCACACCTCGGACGAGCACGAGTGGTTCCAGCGAGCCCGCGAGGACCCGAAGTCCGAGTACCACGACTACTACCTGTGGACGAGTCACCTCGACGACGCCCACCAGCGCGGCAACATCTTCCCCGAGTACGAGGACGGGGTCTGGACGTACGACGAGGTCGCCGAGAAGCACTACTTCCACCAGTTCTACGGCCACCAGCCCGACCTCAACGTCGCGAACCCCGCCGTCCGCGAGGAGCTGTACGACGTGCTCCGGTTCTGGCTCGACCAGGGCGCCGACGGCTTCCGGATCGACGCCGCCCACCCGATGCTGATGCCGAAGGGGCACGACGCGACCACCCTCGATCAGACCGACCTGGGCGAGTCCATCGAGCTGTTCAAGGAGATGCGGCGGGTCGTCGAGGCGGAGCAGTCCGACGCGGTGCTTTTGGCCGAGGCGGACGACGAGCCGGAGCACCTCGACTACTACTTCGGCGACGGCGAGGCGTTCCACCTCCAGTTCAACTTCGTGATGAACGCGCACCTCACCTACGCCGTCGGCGTGAACGACACCTGGCCGCTCCAGCGCGCCGAGGAGATCCTCCCGGACGTCTCCGACGTGGGCGGGTGGGTGAACTTCCTGCGGAACCACGACGAGTGGAACCTGCTGAAGCTCCCCGAGGAGGCGTTCGAGCACGCCCGCGAGCACTTCGGCGACGACGACGGCGACTCGTGGATCTTCGAGCGCGGCCACCGGCTCCGCCTCGCGGACCTGTACGGCGGCGACCGCGACCGGATCGCCCTCGCTCACAGCCTCCTCTTCTCGCTCCCCGGCTCCGTCGCGCTCCAGTCCGGCGACGAGATCGGGATGGGCGCGGACCTCTCCCTGCCCGAGCGCGAGGCCGTCCGCACCCCGATGCAGTGGGACGACTCCCCGAACGGCGGCTTCTCGACGGCCGATCCGGAGGACTGCTACAACCCCGTGGTCGACGACGGCGAGTACGCCTACGACCGCGTGAACGTCGCCGACCAGCGCGGCGACCCCGACTCGCTGCTCTCGCGGGTCGAGGAAATCGTTGCGGCCCGCGACGCCTGTCCGGAGATCGCCCGCGGGGGCTACCGCGCGCTCGACTGCGACCACAAGGAGACGCGCGTCCACCGGTTCGAACACGAAGGAACCGTCCTGCTCTGCGCGCACAACCTCGCGGACGAGTACCGCGAGGAGATCGTCGGCTTCGACGTCGACCCGGCCACCGTCGAGCACGTGGTCGGCGACGGCGAGCACTACGTGGCGAAGGGGGGCGTCACGTTCAAGCTCGACGCCTGCGACTACGCCTGGATACGCGCCGAGAAGCGCTGAACGCGGATCACTCGGGGCGAGGGGCCCCGGTCAGTCGTCCGCGAGCGAGGCGACGTCCGGGACCGACCCGTCCTCGGCGGCGGCCGAGAGCAGGCGGTCGAGCCCGTCGACCATCGCGACGACGCTGGCGCGGGTGATGTCGGCGTCGGTCGAGGAGACGGAGACCGAGCGGTCGCCCCGCGAGAGGTCGACCTCGACGGTGACGACCGCGTCGGTGCCGCCCGTGATCGCGTCGACGTGGTAGGAGTCCAGATCGAAGGAGACGCCGCCGGGGCCGTCGCCCTCGCCGTCGGCCCCATCGCCAGCCAGGGCGGCCCGCACGGCCTCAAGTCCGGCGTCGACGGGACCGGCGCCCGTGCCGGAGGCGACTCGCTCCTCGTCGCCGACCCGGAGCCGGACCGACGCGGTGGGGAGGTTCCCGCCGGAGGTGGCCGACAGGTCGACGAGCTCGACGCGGCGGTCGCGCTCGCGGCCCTGCACGTCCTCCGTGATCGCGAGCAGGTCGGCGTCGGTGACGCGCTTCCCCCGGTCGCCGAGCTCCTTCACGCGGCTCACGACCTCGCTCAGCTCGTCGGCGTCGACCGCGACGTCGTGCTCGGCGAGCGCGGCCTTGACGCCCGCGCGGCCGGCGTGTTTGCCGAGGACGAGCCGGCGCTCGCGGCCCACCGTCTCCGGCGGGTACGGCTCGTACATCGTCCCGTCCTTGAGCGTGCCGTCGGTGTGGATGCCGGACTCGTGGGCGAAGGCGTTGGCGCCGCAGACCGCCTTGTTCGGCGGGAGCGCCACGCCGGTCGCCTCCGAGACGACCCGGCAGAGCCGGTAGAGTCGCTCGAACTCGACGGTGTCGACGTCGTACGACCGGGCGAGCGCGACGGCGACCTCCTCCAAGGCGACGTTACCGGCGCGCTCGCCGACGCCCATCACGGTGCCGTGGACGGTGTCGGCGCCCGCCTTCAGCCCGGCGTGGACGTTCGCCACGCCGAGGCCGAGGTCGTCGTGGGTGTGGAGGCTCGTCGGGCCGAGCTCGGCGAGCCGGGAGACGACCTCGGCGGTGCGCTCCGGGTCGGCCGCGCCGACGGTGTCGCAGTAGCAGATCCGGTCGGCGCCGGCGTCGAGGCCCGCGCCGAGCAGGCGTTCGAGGTAGTCGAGGTCGGCGCGCGAGCCGTCCTCGCCGAGCACCTCGACCCAGAGGCCGTGCTCTTTGGCGTACTCGACGAGCTCGACGGTCGTCTCGACCACCTCCTCGCGGGTCGAGCCGACCTTCGTCTCGACGTGTTTGTCCGAGGCGGGGACGACGAGGTTGATCCCGTCGACGCCGCAGTCGAGCGCGTGGTCGACGTCGCGTTTCACGCCGCGGGCGAAGCTCGTCACGGTCGCGTCGAGCCCCTCGCCGGCGACCCGGCGGATGGCCTCGCGCTCGCCCTCGGAGGTGCACGCCGAGCCGGCCTCGATCAGGTGCATCCCCGCGGCGTCGAGCTCGCGGGCGACGTCGACCTTCTCGGCCGGCGTCAGCGAGACGCCGGGCATCTGCTCGCCGTCGCGCAGGGTGGTGTCTAACAGCTGTACCTCGTCGAGTTCGGTGAGTGGTGTTCGGGTCAAAAGGGAGTCCGTCGGCTCTGCGGTGGGTTCGGGGTCGGTGCCGCCGCGGGGCGGTCGTGCCCCGGAGTCGTTATCGCCGGAGAATTTCGCGGCCAGCCGCCGCGAGGCGACTTCCTCTATCCTCCGAACGACCACGATCGTCTCGTGTCATTCGTGTCCGTGCCGACGCGTCACACACGTATAAACGGACGGGTCGCGACAGGAATGACCGACGGATCGTCGGCGAGGTCGGCGGTTCGTCGAGGATACGTCGGCGACGCCCGGAACACTGCCCGGCGGGAGCCGCCGGTCGCCGACAGGATTACACGCGCGGACCGAGAGCGGCCCGCATGAAGCGAGTCGCGGTCGACGACGTCGACGTCGTCACGAACCCGATGGACGTCCACGACGTGCGCCGACCGGTCTCTCGGGACCTCGGCACCGAACACGTCGCGATGAACTACTTCGAGCTCGCGCCCGGAGACGCCTTCTCCGGCGGACTTCACACGCACGGCGACCAAGAGGAGGTGTTCTACGTGATGTCGGGGACCGCGACCTTCGAGGTCGGCCGAGAGCGCGAGCGCGTCGACGTCGGGGCGGGCGAGCTGATCCGGTTCGCGCCCGGCGAGTTCCAGTCCGGGTTCGTCCGCGAGGACGCCGACGAGGGGGTCGTCGCGTGGGCGTTCGGCGCGCCCGGCGCGCGCCACGACTGGGAGGCGATCGAGTCGCTGATCGAGTGCCGGACCTGCGGCGAGGAGCTCCCGCACGCGACGGAGCTGACCGACGAGGGCCGGTTCCGGTTCACCTGCACCGAGTGCGGCACGTCGTTCTCGCCGTAGCGCCCCGTCAGCGGCCGTCTCACCCCAGCAGCGACCGGAACGACCGGCGCCCGACGCCGCACGCCTCGCGGTAGTCGCAGGCGGAACACCGGTCGTCGTCGACGCGCGACGGCGGGCCGTCGATCGCGCGGGCGGCCCGTAGCGCCCGGCGGTAGGCGGCCTTCCGGCGGATCGTGAGCCGGACCTCGCGGACGGCGCCGACGCTCGGGTACTCCACCAGCGCGCGCGGCACCTCGCGCCCGCGCTCCCACGCGACCGCCTTCGCGACGGCGACGGCCCTGACCGACTGCGGCTCCCAGACGCCGTTCTCGGGGGGTTCGCCCGGCGAGACGACCGTGGGGACGGGCGGGTCGTCGCAATCGGGCGGATCGGTGGCGTCGCCACCGCCGCCCAACACCTTGTGAACCGTTCCGTGACAGTCCTTCCCGGAGACGAAGGCGCGCTCGCGGGCGGGGTCGGCGAGCCGATCGTAGTCGTCGCGGTCGCGGAGGCGGTCGAGGTTCCGGCGGTAGGCGGCCGGCGAGCGCCGGATCGGGAGCCGCCGGAGCGTCGCGTCCGGCGCGTCGACGAGCGCGGGGTAGCGATAGGCGAGGTCGATGCGGGCGCGGGCGTCCGCCGGGACCGCCCGGTCGTCCTCGCGGCGGGCGTAGTAGAGCTGTCGGGGGCAGTAGGCCGCGCGGGCCACGTCGCTGAAGGGGGTCACGAGGTGGATGGGCGCGGTTTCGCTGATAAGGGCACGGGCGGGACGCGAGCGGGGCGGCGGGCCGGGGTCGACGCGGGCCGGCGTCGACGCGGGCGGCGTCTACAGCGAGACGTCCGTCTCGATGTCCTCGGTCGCCTCCCGCAACCCGTCCTCGCGGGCGGTCTCGGCGTGGTTGCCTTCGATCTCGGCGTCGGTGAGGAGGTCGCGGAGCTCGTCGCGGAAGCGGTCGTTCGCCCGGGTGGAGGTGAGGTCGACGCGAGCGACGCGCGCGTACTTCGCGACGGCGTCGGGGTCGGCGTCGAGCGCCTGCGCGCAGTCGACGATGGAGCTCCCCTCGGCTGTGAGCGACTTCAGGTCGGCGTAGTCGAACGGGGCGTCGTCGACCGCGCGGTCGGCCTCGCGCACGAGGTGGAGGTCGAAGCGGGCGTCGCGCACGGTGTCGGGGTCGACGTCGACCGGCTCGGGGTCGTCGCCGCCGTCTTCGTCCCCCTCGTCGCCGCCGAGCGCGCCCGCGTCGTCGCCCTCGGCGAGCGCGGCGACGATCGCCGCGTCGTCCTCCAGCTCGAAGCGCCCGCGGGCGATCCGGACGTACGTCGCGTCGTCGAGGGGCGTCGAGAAGTCGTACCGCTCCCGCATCGCGGCGACCAGCTCGCGGACGCGCTCTGCGACGGCGGCCTCGTCGCGGTCGGTGAGGGTGCCGGGGGACTCCGCCTGCCGCTCGGTGACCGTGTCGGACCCGGTGGTCTCGACGAAGATGTCGCGGAGCTCGGCGGTCTTCTCGTCCATGGACCCGCACGTACGCACTCACGGTAGAAAAGCCTCGCGTCCGGTTTCGGACGTCTCGGGCGCGATCGCTCCGGATCGCCGCCGAGAGGCGCAGCGGCCGAGCGACGCCGTTCGGTCGGCTCCCGGAGACTGCCGACCGCCGAGCGCTATCGTCAACCAATATATTCAAGTCGGTTTACGAGCCTGTCGTGGACATGGCAACCAACACGGAGTCGGTGGATCTCGTCGGCGACGAGACCGCGACGAACCTCGCCCGCGCGGCGCTGTTCGCGGCGCTCGTCGGCGCCTTCGCGTACGTCTCCTTCCCGTTCCCGGTGTCGCCCGCGCCGGTCACGCTGCAGGTCCTCGGCGTCTTCCTCGCCGGGATCTTCCTCGGCCCGGTCTGGGGGGGCGCGACGCTCGTCCTCTACCTCGCCGCGGGCGCGCTCGGCGCGCCGGTGTTCGCGGGCGGCTCCGCGGGCTTCGGAGAGCTCGTGGGGGGGACCGCCGGCTACCTCTGGTCGTACCCGATCGCGGCCGCGCTCGTCGGCGCGATCGTCCACCGCGGCGGCGACCTCCGCGAGCTCGACGCCGTCCCCGTTCCCGTCCTCGTGGCCGCGATGGCCGCCGGGACGACGGTCGTCTACGCGATGGGCGTCGTCGGCCTCTACCTGGTCTTAGAGCTCACCCTCGCCGAGGCGTTCGTCCAGGGCGCCGCCGTGTTCCTCCCCGCGGAGGCCGCGAAGATCGCCGCCGCGGTCGGGATCGTGCGCTCGGACGCGATCGCGGCCGCGTGAGGTGACCGCGTGAGTAACCCGGAGGCGGCGCCGTGATCGACGTCGACGGCGTCACCCGTCGGTACGGCGGGACGCGGTCCGGCGAGAGCGGCGGCGACGGCGACGGGAGAGTGGTCGCCGTCGACGACGTCTCCCTCTCGGTCCCCGACGGCGAGTTCCTGATCGTCGCGGGCGCGAACGGCTCCGGGAAGACGACGCTGGTCCGGACGTTCAACGGGCTGGTGACGCCGGACTCCGGGACCGTGTCGGTCAACGGAAACCCGGTCGCAGACGACCTCGTCGCCGCCCGGACCGCGGTCGGCATGGTGTTCCAGGACCCGCGCGACCAGCTGGTCGCGGCGACCGTCGGCAGTGACGTCGCCTTCGGCCCGGAGAACCTCGGCCTGTCGCACGCCGAGATCGACCGCCGGGTCGCGACCGCGCTCGACGCCGTCAACATGACCGGGCGCGAGGAGGACCGGATCGCGTCGCTGTCGGGCGGCGAGCGCGAGCGCGTCGCGATCGCCGGCGCGCTGGCGATGGAGCCGGACCACCTCGTCTTAGACGAGCCGTTCACCGGGCTCGACGAGCCGGCGCGGCGCTCGGTCGTCGACCGCCTCCGGGACCTCCACCGCGAGGGGACGAGCGTGATCGTCGTCACCCACGACCTGCGGGACGTGCTCGGGCTCGCCGACCGCGTGATCGGGCTGGCGGACGGCCGGGTCGCGGTCGACGCTGACCCGGAGGCGGCCGTCGGGGATCTCCCCGGGCTCGACGTTCGAGTTCCCGAGAACGGCCTCGCGGAACGGGCAGCCGATCCGTGACGCTCTCGTACGTCCCCGGGGACTCGCTCGCTCACCGCCTCGACCCGCGGTCGAAGCTCCTCGTGCAGGTCGGGTTCGCGTCCGCCGCCTTCGCGCACACGACGCCGCGCGGGCTCACAGCGCTGACGGTCGTCGCCGTCGGCTGCCTGCGGCTGGCCGGCGGGGGCCCGCGCGACCTGTGGGCGTACCGGGTCGCGCTCCCGTTCCTCCTCGTCGCCCCGTTCGTGGCGGGCGCGACCCTCGGCGATCCCTGGTTCCGGGTCGACCGCGCGGCCGACACGGCGCTGGCGAGCTACCGGGTCCTCCTGGTGCTCGTCGTCGCCGCCGCCTACGTGCGGTCGACGCCCGTCCGCGACTCCCGGGCGGCGATCCAGCACACCGTCCCCGGCAGGCCCGGCCAGCTCCTCGGGGCCGGCGTCGCGCTCGTGTTCCGGTTCCTCCCCCTGTTGAAACGCGATCTGCTGACCGCGCGCGACGCGATGCGGGTGCGCTTGGGCGACGAGCTACCGGTGCGCGACCGGATGCGAATCGTCGCCGTCGCGGGGATCGACCGCGCCCTCGGCCGCGCGGACCGGCTGGGGACCGCCCTCGCGGCCCGGTGTTTCGCGTGGAATCCGACGCTCCCGCGGCTCGCGTTCGGACGCGCGGACGCGGTCGCGTTGGCGGTCGGCTGCGGCCTGCTCGCGGCCGCGCTGGCCGGAGCGGTCTGAGGCCTGGAACGGCCCCGGACCGACGGCGGATCGACTCCGCGTGGCAAGTTTTAACCGGACCGTATCCGGCTGATCTACCATGACTCCGCTGCAGGCGGCCACCCGGGAGACGTTCTGGACGATCGGCCCGGTGGGGAAGGCCGCGTTCTACTGGCTCGCCGCGGTCGCGATCCTCGTCTTCCTGTACGGCGTGTACGCTCGGTTCGCGGCGTACGCCCGCGGAAGCGCGGACCCCCGCGACCGGCTGTCGGACCTCCCGAGCCGGGTCGTCTCCGCGACCCGGACCGTCCTCTCGAACGAGAACCAGTTCGACGGGGACGCGTACACCGGCGTGATGCACGCGTTCGTGCTGTGGGGCTTTCTCACCCTGCTCGTCGCGACGACGATCCTCGGGTTCGACATCGACGTCTACCGCCCGATCGCGGGCGAGTCGTTCTGGGTCGGCGACTTCTACCTGGCCTACCAGTTCACCGTCGACGCGTTCGGCCTGCTGTTCGTCGTCGGCGTCGGGATGGCCATGTACCGGCGCTACAGGGAGCGCGACGGGCGGCTGTGGGGGAAACACACCACGTTCGAGGACGACGCGTTCGTCTGGACCCTCTTCCTGCTCGGCGTCGGCGGCTTCGTCGTGCAGGCGCTCGGCATCGTCGGCCAGCCGGCGCGGGCCGACGAGACGGTGAGCTTCATCGGGATGGCGATGGCCGCCGGGTTCCGGTGGGCCGGGCTGACGCCCGCGGGCGCCGAGGCGATCTACGGCGTCGTCTGGTGGAGCCACTCGCTTTTGGCGTTCGCGTTCATCGCGTGGATCCCGTACGCGAAGCCGTTCCACATGATCTCCTCGTTCGCGAACGTCGTCGCCCGCGACGAGAAGGCCGGCGCGCGGCTCCCGAACGTCCCCGCCGACCTCGACCACACCAACGCCGAGTCGCTCGACGACTTCACGTGGAAGGAGCTGATGGACGGCGACGCCTGCACGAAGTGCGGCCGCTGCACCGACGCCTGCCCGGCCGACACGGTCGGCCGGAACCTCGACCCCCGTGACGTGATCCTCGACCTGAAGGCGTACCGCGAGTCGGTGACGGACGACCCGGTGGCGGGGAGCGGCGGCGGCGGGTCGGTCGCGACCGACGGCGGCGTGGCCAGCTCCGCCGCCGCCAGCGACGGCGGCACCGTCCCCATCGTCGCCGACGAGGGCGGCGTGATCGACAGCGAGTCGATGGAGTCCTGCATGTCCTGTATGGCCTGCATGGACGCCTGCCCGGTCGACATCGAGCACCTCACCTCCTTCACCAAGATGAACCGCCAGCTCGTCGACGAGGGCGCCGTGGACTCGAACCTCCAAGACGTGTTCCAGGACGTGATGCAGAAGGGGAACACCTTCGGCGAGTCGCAGTCGGCCCGCGGCGACTGGGCGGACGAGCTCGAGGACGTCGAGGTCCCGGACGCCCGCGAGCGCGAGGTGGAGTACCTCTGGTACGTCGGCGACTACCCGAGCTTCGACGACCGGAACAAGGAGGTCGCCCGCGCGCTCGCCCGCCTGTTCGACGAGGCGGGCGTCGAGTTCGGCATCCTGTTCGACGACGAGAAGAACGACGGCAACGACGTCCGCCGGATCGGCGAGGAGTTCCTCTATCTCGAGCTGGCGGGCCATCACGTCGAGACGTTCGCCGACTGCGAGTTCGAGAAGATCGTCTGCACGGACCCGCACTCGTACAACACCATCAAAAACGAGTACCCCGAGGTCGACTTCGCGGAGTTCGCGGACGACCCGATGATGCCGTTCGACCGCGAGGAGCCGTGGAACCCGGAGGGAGAGATCGACGTGCGCCACTGGACGCAGGTGGTCGAAGAGCTCGTCGACGAGGGCCGGCTCGGGCTGTCGGGCGACGAGCTCGACTACACCGTCACCTACCACGACCCCTGCCACCTCGGCCGGTACAACGACGAGTACGAGGCGCCCCGCGAGCTAATCTCAGCGACCGGCGCCGACCTCCACGAGATGCCGCGCTCGCGCGACGACTCGTTCTGCTGCGGCGGCGGCGGGGGCGGGCTCTGGACCGAGCACGACGAGGCCGTCAAGCCGAGCGAGGAGCGCCTCCGCGAGGCGGTCGAGGACACCGACGCGGGCGGCGCGATAGAGAAGTTCGTCGTCGCCTGCCCGATGTGCACGACGATGTTCGAGGACGGCCGGAAGACGGGCGACTTCGAGGACGACGTGGAGATCGTCGACGTCGCCGAACTCCTGATCGAGGCGGTGGAGGCGGAGTGAGAGGGCGGACCCGGATTCAGGCGCCCCGGCCCGCGTCCCGCGGGGACGACGGCGCTCGGGACTCGACCGCCTCGTCGACCCGGCGCAGCAGCGCCCGCCCCGGAGCCCGGTCGCGCACGGGAGCGTCGCCGAGGTAGTCGATCAGCGCGTCGCGGAGCAGCTCGGTGCCCTCGGGGGCGAGCGCGCGATCGCGCTCGATGCGCCGGATCGGTCGGCGCTGCGCGGGGGGATCGTCGCCGGCGGCGGCCGCGACCGCGCCCGCGTCGAGCAGGGCGGCGTGGGCGATCCACGCCTCTTCGCGGGAGAGCGAGAGGTTCCCGTTCGTCGGAGGGGTCATCGTCCCGGTGTTCGCACGGAGGGTCTTAAAAACACGCCCGCACCCTCGCCGTCGACGCCGACCGCGAGACGAGGGGTCGGTCGAACTATATAGAGTATATATCGCCGGGGAGCGATACTGCTCGGGGCATACCCCTCATAGCATACTACTTAACTGGGACACGTCGATCAGCTGTTGATGGCTTCCAGCCACGACGCAGACACTACGGAGATCACACGGCGGAAATCGCTCGCGGCGCTCGCCGGTGTCGGGGCCCTCGGCCTCGCCGGTTGTACGCAGAGCTCCGGGGACGGTTCCGACGGCGGCTCCGGAGACGGCTCCGACGGCGGAGACGACACGCTCTCCGGGTCGATCAACATCGCCGGGTCCTCGACCGTCTTCCCGCTGATGAGCGCGATCGCGGAGGATTTCGCGGCCGAACACGATCAGGTCTCGGTCGACATCAGCTCGACCGGCTCCGGCGGCGGGTTCTCCAACTACTTCTGCGTCGGCGACACCGATTTCAACAACGCGAGCCGTGAGATCCAGCCCGCGGAGGAGGAGCTGTGCGCGGAGAACGGCGTCGAGTACGTCGAGCTCATCGCGGCGACGGACGCGCTCACGGTCGTCGTCAACCCCGAGGCCGACTGGATCGACTCCCTCACCGTCGAGGAGCTCGCGCAGATCTGGGAGGAGGACCCCGCCCAGACGTGGGACGAGGTCCGCGACGAGTTCCCGAACGAGGAGATCGAGCGGTTCGGCGCCGCCGACACCTCCGGGACGTACGACTACTTCATCGAGACGATCTTAGAGGAGCGCGGCCACACCGGCGACTACCAGGCGACCGAGCAGGACAACTCGATCGCGCAGGGGGTCTCGGGGAGCGAGTACGCGATCGGCTACTTCGGCTTCGCGTACTACTTCCAGAACCCCGACCAGCTCAAGGCGCTCGGGATCGACTCCGGCGAGGGGCCGGTCGAACCGAGCCTCGAGACGGCCGCCTCCGGCGAGTACAGCCCCCTCTCGCGGTCGCTGTACACGTACCCCTCGATCGAGTCGCTCGGTAAGGAGCACGTCGCCGAGTTCGCCCGGTACTTCGTCGAGCAGACGACGAACGAGGAGCTCGTCGCCGGCGACGTCGGATACGTGCCCGCGACCGAGGAGACCCAGGAGGAGCAGATGGAGATCCTCGAAGACGCCATCGAGCAGGCGCAGGGCTGAGTCGGCGCCATGAACCGGTGTATTGATTTACGACAGCGTTCGATACCCGACCGGTTGTGACAGATAGTACCGAGAGCCCCGATCTCCAGCGTCGGAGCGGGCTCAGACGACTGAAGGAGGGAACCTACGGCGGCCTCTTCGCCGCGTGCGCGGCGGTCACCCTGCTCACGACGGTCGCGATCTTCGTGACGCTGCTGTCGGACGCAGTGGTGTTCTTCCAAGAGGTAGCGATCGCCGAGTTCCTGACCGGCACCAACTGGAGCCCGAACCCGGCCGGCGGCGGGCAGGCGTTCGGCATCATCCCCCTGCTGATCGGGACGATCGTCGTGACGGTCACGGCGGCGTTCATCGCGCTCCCCGTGGGGACGCTGACGGCGATCTACCTCAGCGAGTACGCAACGTCGAACGCGCGCTCGATACTGAAGCCGCTCCTCGAGATCCTCGCCGGCATCCCGACGGTCGTGTACGGCTACTTCGCGCTGGTGTACGTCACGCCGGCGCTGAAGGCGACGCTGTTCCCGGAAATGAGCACCTTCAACGCGCTCTCGGCGTCGATCATGGTCGGCATCATGACGATCCCGATGGTGTCGTCGATCTCGGAGGACGCGATGAGCGCGGTCCCCGACGACCTGCGGCAGGCGGGCTACGGGCTCGGCGCGACGAAGTTCGAGGTGTCGACCGGGATCGTGGTCCCCGCCTCGATCTCGGGGATCGCCTCGTCGTACATCCTCGCGGTGTCGCGCGCCATCGGCGAGACGATGATCGTCGTCGTCGCGATGGGCGCGCAGGCGCGGATGCCGGCGGTCCGGGAGGCCGCGTTCGGAATTCCGTTCATCAACCCCGCCGACGTCCTCCTGGACTCCGGGATGACGATCACGGTCGCGATGGTGCAGATCGCCGGCGGCGACCTCACGGGCGGGTCGATCCCGTACGACTCGATGTTCGCGCTCGGACTCACGCTGTTCGTGGTGACGCTCGCAATGAACGTGATCAGTGACATCATCGCGCAACGCTACCGGGAGGAGTACTGATGGCGACGGACAACGCGACCTCGGGCGGGTTCGGCGAGGTGAGTCGGGTCCGAGGGGTCCTCTTCGAGTACCTCTCGCTCGGCGCGAGCGTGATCGGACTCGTCGCGCTCGGCGTGCTGCTCGTGTACGTCACGATCGACGCCTTCGACCTGGCGAACGCCAGCCCGGAGTGGCTGCTGACGTACTTCCTCACCCTCGTCGCTCCGTTCCTCGCGTTCTGCCTGTACAGCGCGAACGACGCGGCGGTGACGCGGCAGTCCCTCGTCGCGCTCGGCGGGGGACTCGTCGCGGTCGCGGTGCCGTTCACCGCGGTCGAGGCGCTCGTCGCGCCGATCCCGCGGCTCAGCTGGCAGCTCGCGTACCTCTTCGTCGTCGCCGTGCCGGTCACCGCGTACCTCGCGTACGTCGGGAGCCGCGGGCGGGTCGGCGCCGTCGGCTTCGGACTGGCGGGCCGGCTCGTCGGCGGGATCGCGATCGGGCTCGCCGTGGGGACGCTGTTCCTCGTGTTCGACGAGCTGGTGTGGTTCCTCGCGTACACGCTAGGGGTCGTCCCGGCGGCGCTCGCGTACGGATACGGGCGGTACCGGGACGCCTCGATCGCCCTGACGGCCGCCATCCCGATCGGCCTCCTGGGCGCGTTGGCGGCGGTCCTCCTGCGATCGGTCGTCACCACCTACCCCTCCGACCTCATCATCTACCTCTGGACGATCGCGGTCCCGGTCGCGGTCGCCGGGGGTATCGTCGTCGCCGGTCGCGGCGGTCGGACCGCGGGGGTCGCCGCCGGCGGCGTCCCGCTCGCCGTCGCGACCGCGGGCGGCTTCCTCGCCGGGAGCGTCGGGCTCCCCGCCTCCACCACGCTGATCGTGCTCGCCGTGACGGGCGTGCCGACGGCGGTCTACGTCCACCGCGCGCTCGACGTCGGCGAGGGGCTCGCCGGGCTCGCGCTGCCCGCCCTCCTCGTCGGCGGGGCGCTCGTCGGGGCGCTCGTCGTCGAGGCGTTCGGCTTCCCGGCGCCGGACCCGTGGCTCGACGCGTCGTTCGTCACGGAGGCGCCGTCGCGGACCGCGGCCGAGGCCGGCCTCTACCCGGCGATCGTCGGCTCGGTGATCATCATCGCGCTGGTCGCGGTGCTGTCGTTCGTGCTCGGCGTGGGGACCTCCGTCTTCCTGGAGGAGTACACGGCCGGGAGCGGCCTCGTCGGGTCGCTGACGCGGCTGCTTCAGGTGAACATCGCGAACCTCGCCGCCATTCCGTCGGTCGTGTACGGGCTGCTCGGGCTGGGGCTGTTCGCGAACCTGCTCGGATTCGGGCTCGGGACCGCGGTGACCGCGTCGCTGACGCTGTCGCTGCTCATCCTCCCGATCACGATCATCTCCGCGCAGGAGGCGATCCGGTCGGTGCCGGACGACCTGCGCCGGGGGTCGGACGCGATGGGCGCGACCCGGTGGCAGACGACGAAGAACGTCGTCCTCCCGGAGGCCCTGCCCGGTATCCTGACCGGGACGATCCTCGCGCTCGGGCGGGCGATCGGCGAGACCGCGCCGCTCATCATGATCGGCGCGGCGACCACGGTGTTCAGCGCGCCGAGCAGCCTCTTCAGCCGGTTCAGCGCGATGCCGATGCAGATCTACGCGTGGGCGAACTTCCCCCAGGCGGAGTTCCGGTACGGCGTCGTCGCGGCCGGCGTGATCACGCTGCTGATCATCCTCATCGGCATGAACGGAACGGCGATACTGCTGCGGAACCGCGCGGAGCGGGGGACCTAACATGAGTAACACACGATCGAGCGACTCGCTCATCACGACGGACGTAGAGACCGAATCGAACGACCGGACGGCGGGCGCGGAGCGGACCGCGGTGGCCGCGCGCGACCTGAACGTCTTCTACGGGGACGAGCAGGCGATCGACGACGTGTCGATCGAGATCCCCGAGAAGCGCGTGACGGCGCTCATCGGCCCCTCGGGCTGCGGCAAGTCGACGTTCCTCCGGTGTATCAACCGGATGAACGACATGATCGAGGTCTGCCGCGTCGAGGGCGACGTGGAGTTCGGCGGGAAGAACGTGTACGACGACGACGTCGACCCGGTCGCGCTGCGTCGGAAGATCGGGATGGTGTTCCAGAAGCCGAACCCGTTCCCGAAGTCGATCCGCGACAACGTCGCGTACGGACTGAAGATCCAGGGATACGAGGGCGACGTCGACGAGCGAGTCGAGGAGTCGCTGAAGGCCGCCGCGCTGTGGGACGAGGTGAAAGACCAGCTCGATTCCTCGGGGCTCGACCTCTCCGGCGGGCAGCAGCAGCGGCTCTGTATCGCCCGCGCCATCGCGCCCGACCCGGAGGTCGTCCTGATGGACGAGCCGACGTCGGCGCTCGACCCCGTCGCGGCCTCGAAGATCGAGGACCTCATCGACGACCTCGCGGAGGAGTACACCGTCATCATCGTCACGCACAACATGCAGCAGGCGGCGCGCATCTCCGACCGGACCGCCGTCTTCCTCACCGGCGGCCGGCTCGTCGAGTACGACGACACGACCAAGATATTCGAGGACCCCGAAGAGCAGCGCGTCGAGGACTACATCACGGGGAAGTTCGGATAGATGCCCCGGAAGAACTACCAGGAGCGGCTCGACCGGCTCCGCGCCGACGTCGTCGCGATGGGCGAGCTCGTCGGCGAGCGGTACGACGCCGCGATCGAGGCGGCCGCGGCCGGCGACGACGCCCTCGCGCAAGAGGTGATCGAGGGCGACCGCGAGGTGAACGAGACGTACCTCGGCTTGGAGGACGACTGCACGGAGCTGCTCGCGCTCCAGCAGCCCGTCGCCGGCGACCTCCGACTGGTCGCGGCCTCGTTCAAGGTGATCACCGACCTCGAACGCGTGGCCGACCTCGCGACCAACCTCGCCGGCTACGGCGGGCCCGACGGGGGCGTTCACCCGGCCGTCGAGTTCCGCGAGCTCGGCGCGGGGGCCGGCGAGATGGTCGCCGACGCGGTCGCCGCCTACGAGGCGGGCGACGCTGAGGCGTGCCGGGAGATCGCCGCGCGGGACGACGCGTTCGACGAGCGGTGTCGGCAGGCGAGCGAGGCGGTCGTCCGGGAGCTGCTGGAGGCCGACCGCGCCCGCGCCGAGGCGGCCGCCGAGGACGGGAGCGGCGGCGCCACCGAGGCAGCCGACGCCGAGGCGCTGGAGGCCTCCCTCGACGAGGTGTCGCGCGCGCTGCTCGCGGTGCGCGACCTCGAGCGGGTGGCCGACCACGCGGTCAACGTGGCGGCGCGCACCCTGTACATGGTCGAGAACGACGACGAGCTGATCTACTGACGCCGCCCGGCGCGAACCAGACACACCATGACCCACCCCACCGACACGGCGGCCGACACCGACGAAGCGACCGACGAGACGACCACCCTCACGTTCATGTGCGTCCGCAACGCCGGGCGGAGCCAGATGGCGACGGCGTTCGCGGAGCGCGAGCGGGACCGACGCGGCCTCGGCGACCGCGTCGAGATCGTGACCGGGGGCACCGCCCCCGCCGACAGCGTCCACGGCGTGGTCGCGGAGGCGCTCGCGGAGGTCGGTCTCGACGTGAACGGTCGGACGCCGCGGCACGTCTCCGAGGAGACGCTCGCCGCCTCCGACTTCGTCGCCACGATGGGCTGTTCGACGCTCGACCTGGACGGCGTCGACACCGACGATTGGGACCTCGACGACCCGGGCGAGCGCCCGATCGAGGAGGTCCGGGAGATCCGCGACGAGATCGAGCGCCGCGTCGTCGCCCTCTTCGACGATCGGTTCGGCGAGTACGACGGTGAGCGGTAGGCGGCCCCGTGGCGCCGAACGTAATGATCAATATCGACGGATAGAGGCCCTGAAAGCACACATTTAACGGAATAGAGGACCTACATAGTCGCACATGAACGAGACGTTAGAGCGTCGCATTCGGCGCCACAACACGAGCTTCGATCGCGACACCGGACATATCATTCTGCCGAGCGAACGACTCGCCGCCCGCTGGTTCCACGGCGTCGTGGACGCCGCGAAACGGAACGACGACCTGAAACCGCTCGCCGGGCTCCGCATCGGGATCGACCCCGACAGGGACCGAGCCACCGTCATCAACGAGCGAGCGACCGACGGGCTCCGGGCCGCGCTCCCGCCGAGCGGCGAGTCGCTGCGAACCGGGGAGGCCGCAACGCTCGAACGGTACGGGTTCGACGACGACGAGGCGACGCTGCG
This sequence comes from Halorubrum depositum, assembly GCF_007671725.1. Taxonomy (NCBI): domain Archaea; kingdom Methanobacteriati; phylum Methanobacteriota; class Halobacteria; order Halobacteriales; family Haloferacaceae; genus Halorubrum; species Halorubrum depositum. The sequence goes on from NZ_VCNM01000002.1 coordinate 1,079,332, forward strand.
GGCGGACGTCGAGGCGCTGACCGACGTGCGGCTCGGGAGCGACCCGGAGCCGGCCCTCGCGTAACGGCGTCCCCTTCCACGGGGTGCCGATCTTCGACGAAGTGACGACCCCGTTCGCGGGAGTCCGACCGCCGATCTTCTCCGCTCCGTTCGGACGCGGCCTCCAGAAGTCATAATCGACTCCGCACCCACGGGGTACGCGTGACGATACTGCAGGAGCTCATCGGGGATCAGTCGCTCGCCGTCTGGGTCGCGCTCGGCGCGATCGGGTTCCTCCTGACCTGGAAGGGGGCCAACGTCATCGAGTCGACGACCTCGAAGATCAGCGACCACTTCGGGGTCTCGCAGGCGATCCAGGGCGGGCTCATCGTCGCGGCCGCGACGTCGTTCCCCGAGCTCGCGATCATCGTCATCTCCGTGCTCGTGCTCGGCGAGTTCGGCGTCGGCGCGGGGGCGCTCATCGGGACGGCCGTGTTCAACATCCTAGTCATTCCGAGCGCCGTCGCCATTACGAGCGGCGACACGTCGACGACGCAGGGGATCGTCTACCGCGACGCCATCTTCTACATGGTGGCCGTTCTCGCCCTCTTCGGCGTGATCGCGATCGGCGTCCTCGGGACGGACGGCCGGGAGCTCGCGCGGATCACCCCGCAAATGGGCGTCGGCCTGCTGGTGCTGTACGGCGTGTACGTCATCTTGCTCGTCGGCGGGAAGAGCGGCGCGTCGGATTTGAAGCGGACGGAGTCGACGAACGTCCCGAAGCAGGCCGGGCTGTTCGCGGCCGGGCTGGGCGTCGTGCTCGTCGGCGTCGAATCGATGGTCGGCATGACGATGGAGCTCTCGGACGCGCTCGGCGCGCCGCCGTTCCTCGTCTCCGTGACGGTGCTGTCGGCGATGAGCTCGTTCCCCGACCTGCTCGTCGGCGTGAAGATGGGCGAGGCGGGCGACCAGCGGGCGGCGGTCGCGAACGTCTTCGGGACGAACACGTTCAACCTCGTCGCGGCGCTACCGATCGGCGTCGTCCTCGCCGGCGGCGTCTCGATCGGCTTCCTCACGTCCGTGCCGCTGATGATATTCCTCTTTTACACCACCCTCGTCGTCGTGGTGCTGGCCGCGACGGACTTCGAGCTCACCCGCGAGGAGGGGTACGTCCTCCTCGCGATGTACGTCGCCTTCATCGGGTGGATGACGAGCGAGGCGCTCGGGGTCACCGCGCTGCTCACCGAGGAGACGCTCCGAACGATCGTCGGGTGACCGGACCCGACCGACGCGCCGGCGGACTCCGCGACCGTCGGCGTCCGGCTACGGCGTCCGGACCCGAACCTCGATGCCGTCGGCGTCGGTGACGGCGATCCCGCGGTCGCGCTCGTCGGCCGCGACCTCGGCGTCACTGTCGGCCGCGACCGCGTCGAGTCGGGTCCGCACCGCGTCCAGCGCGTCGACGTCGGGGACGACCACCTCGAACCACGCGAGGCCGAGCCCCGTCGCGGGCGTCGTTCGCCCGCGCCACGTGTTCGCGGCGAGGTGGTGGTGGTAGCCGCCGGCCGCGACGAACCTGACGTTCGGCCCCGTCACGCCGATCTCGAAGCCGATCCCGTCGACGTAGACCGCCTCGAACGCCGACAGCGACGTCGCTTCGAGGTGGACGTGCCCGACGTCGGTGCCGGGCGGGGCGTGGTCGGCGGGCGAGTCCGACGCCTCCCCCGATTCCCCGCCCGCCGCGGCGGCGACGCCCTCGACGTCGAGCGGGTCGGTCGCCATCCGGACCGTCCCGTCGTCGTCGGTGGGCCACTCCTCGCGGGGGCGGTCGCGGTAGATCTCCACCCCGTTCCCCTCCGGGTCGTCGAGGTATAACGCCTCGCTGACGAGGTGGTCGGAGGCGCCGTCGAGCCGCCAGCGGTCCCGCACTCGTCCCAGCGCCTCGCCGAGCGCCGCTCGGGAGGGGACCCGGAACGCGGTGTGGAAGAGGCCGGCCTCGGTGCGCCCGCGTTCGGGGCGGTCCGGATCGCGTCGCAGGACGAGAAGGGGCTCGGCGTCGACGCCGAGGACGGCCTCGTCGCCGTCGCGGTCGAGGACCGCGAGGCCGACGACGTCGCGGTAGAAGGCGGTCGTCTCGTCGAGGTCGGCGACGCGGAGCGCGGCGCGGCCGATCCGCGTTCCGGCTGGGAGGCGGTCGTCGGGGAGAGCGTCGGTCATGTCGGACGGTACGGACGGCCGCGCGTTCAACGCGTCGATCGCGGACGTCGCGTCTGGAGCGGAGCGGGTGAAAGCCGCGACGAGAGCGGAACGACCGACCGCGACGGCCTCGGCGGCACGGACTCTCCCGATCGTCCGTTAGAGTCAAGCGGGGGGCCGACGCAGTACCCGACATGAGCGTCGAACAGGAAGAGCGGGCCATCCGGTGTCTGGTCGCGAAGGTCGGCCTCGACGGCCACGACCGGGGCGCACACGTGATCGCGCGGGCGTTCCGCGACGCCGGCTTCGAGGTCGTCTACTCCGGGCTCCACCGCGCCCCGGAGGACATCGTGCAGGCGGCGGTCCAGGAGGACGTCGACGTGCTCGGGATCTCGATCCTCTCGGGCGCCCACAACACCCTCGTTCCGAAGGTGATCGAGGGGCTGAAGGAGTACGACGCGTTCGAGGACACCCTGATCCTCGTGGGCGGGATCATCCCCGACGACGACGAGGCGGAGCTCAAGGAGCTCGGCGTCGCCGAGGTGTTCGGCCCCGGGACGCCGATGGAGGAGACGATCGAGTTCATCCGGAACAACGTGCCGGAGCGGGCGTAGATGGACGGGCCGCAACGCGACGGGTCGGCGGCGGAGCGGACCCCGGAGCTGAGCGACCGCGACGCCGAGCTCGTCGAGGAGCTGCTCGCCGGGAGCCACCGGGCGCTCGCCCGCGTCATCACGCGGATCGAGGACCGGGCGGCGGGCCACCGGGCGATCGTCTCCGCGCTCCACGGGCACACCGGTGGCGCGGACGTGATCGGGATCACGGGCTCGCCCGGCGCCGGGAAGTCGACGCTAGTCGACAAGCTGGCGGCCGCCTACCGCGAGCGCGGGGACACGGTCGGCGTCGTCGCGGTCGACCCCTCCTCGCCGTACACCGGGGGCGCCGTGCTCGGCGACCGGATCAGGATGGGGTCGAACGTCGGCGACATGGACGTGTTCTTCCGGTCGATGAGCGCGCGCGGTCAGCTCGGCGGGCTCTCGATGGCGACCGCGGACGCCGTGAAGGCGCTCGACGCTTTCGGCAAGGACGTCGTGATCATCGAGACGGTCGGCGCCGGGCAGAACGAGGTCGACGTGGTGCGCACCGCCGACACGGTGGCGGTGCTCGTCCAGCCCGGCTCCGGCGACGACGTGCAGACCCTGAAGGCCGGTATCTTAGAGATCGGCGACGTATTCGTCGTCAACAAGGCCGACATGGACGGCGCGGAGCGCACCCTCGCCGAGTTAGAGGAGATGGTCCACCTGCGCGAGGGGCCGACGAAGGGGCTCGACACGGGCCACCACGGGTTCGACGCGCCGGAGCACCCGGACGACCCGGGGGGCTCCGAGGACGACGGCGACGACGCTCCCGAGTGGACCCCCGAGGTGCTCCGCACCGTCGCGAACACGGGCGAGGGCGTCGACGAGCTGATCGCGGCGTTCGACGACCACGCCGCGCACCTCCGCGAGTCGGGCGAGATCGAGGCGACGAAGCGCCGGCGCTACGCCGAGGAGATCCGGACGCTCGTGCGCTCGGACGTGGGTGCGCTCGCGACCGACGAGATCGATCGGCGCGGCGGGATCGACCGGCTCGCCGAGGCGGTCCGGCGGCGCGAGACCGACCCCTACAGCGTCGCCGCCGAGGTCGTCGCCCCCATCGTCGACTGCGTGGAGACGGACCGGGAGTGACCGACCGCGGGGCGACTGACGGGCCGGCGGCGTGACCGCCTTGCCGGGCCACGAGGTATAAGTCGCCAGCGGACCAACAGGTTTCCATGAAGCTCAGGCACCTCGCAGGGACCGCCCTCCTCGGCGTCGGCGCGCTCGCCGCGGTCAACACCGGACTCCGGTACGAGGGCGAGCTGGAGGCCCCGCTCGACGGCGACGACGGCGTCTTCCGCTGGCGCGGGATGGACGTCGCGTTCACCGAGGCGGGCGACCCCGACGACCCGGACCTCGCGCTGTTCCACGGGATCAACGCCGCCGCCTCCTCCGGCGAGTGGCGCGCGGTGTTCGACGACCTGGCCGCCGACTACCACGTGATCGCGCCGGACTTCCCGGGGTACGGCCGCTCCGACCGGCCGCCGCTCCGGTACTCCGCCGCGCTGTACGAGGACTTCGTCCGCGACTTCCTCGCCGACCTCCACGAGCCGGCCGTCGTCGCCTCGTCGCTGTCGGCCGCGTACGCCGCCGGGGCGGCGACCGGGGACGGGTCGGGGAACGACGCGGTCGACGTGAGCGGCTTCGTCGGCGTCTGTCCGACGAGCACCGCCGGGCCGAGCCCGCCGAAGTCGTGGCTCCGCGAGCTGATCCGGTCGCCGCTGATCGGGGACGCGCTGTTCAACGTCGTCGCCTCGAAGCCGTCGATCCGCTACTTCAACGCCGACCACGGCTACGACGACCCGACGAACCCGGGCGAGGAGTGGACCGACTACGAGTGGCGGACGACCCACGTCGAGAACGCTCGGTTCGCGCCGGCCTCCTTCGTCTCCGGCTACCTCAACAGCGACGTCGACCTGGCGGCCGCGCTCGCCGACCTCGACGTGCCGCCGACGGTCGTCTGGGGGCGCGAGGCCGAGGTGAGCCCCCTCTCCGACGGCCGCGAGCTCGCCGACGAGGCCGACGCGCGCCTCGTCGTCTTCGACCGCGCGCGGCTGCTCCCGCACGTCGAACACCCGGACCGGTTCGTCGAGACGGTGCGGGAGAGCCTCGTCGCCGGCGCGACCGCCTGAGGCGGGAGCGACGCCGCCCCGGTTCGCCTCGGCGAGTCCCAGTATCACGCCTGAACATCGGAGAGCAACCGGTTTAGGCGGGGGTCGCCGAGGCGGGGATATGACCGACCCATCCCTTCGAGTGCTCTGCGTCGACGACGAGCCGGGGCTCGCGGCCCTCGTCGCGGCGTACCTCGAACGCGACGACGGGATCGACTGCGAGGCCGTCGCCGAGACGGATCCGGGGACCGCGCTGGAACGCATCGAGCGCGAGGCGTTCGACTGCGTCGTGAGCGACTACGACATGCCCGGCCGCACCGGGGTCGAGCTCCTCTCGGCCGCGCGGGAGAGCGAGCCGGACCTCCCGTTCCTCCTCTTCTCCGCGACGGAGCCGGACGCCATCGCGGCCGAGATGGTCCGCGCGGGCGTCAGCGACTACGTCGGCAAGCGCGGGGGCGCCGACGGCTACACCGCACTCCTGCGCCGCGTCGGGCACGCGGTCGACGGTGAGAGAGGGAGCTTCGGAGCGGGCGGCGAGGGCGCCGGAACGGGCGGCAAGGGCGAGTCGGTCACGGAGTCGACGGCCGCGACCGACGTCGCGCTCGACGGCGTCTGCACGGTCGCGCCCGACGGGACCTTCGAGTTCGTCGGGAAGGAGTACGGGCGGCTGTACGGCTACGAGCCGGACGAGCTGGTCGGCGAGCCCTGGCAGCGCCTCCACCCGGACGAGGAGGTCGAGCACATCCGGAGCCACGTCATCCCCGCCGTGATGGAGGGCGAGCGGTGGACGGGGACGAGCGAGGGACTCCGCGCCGACGGGACGACGTTCGCGGAGTCGAAGATGGTGAGCACGGCCAGCGACGACCGACTCGTCATCTCGGTGTCGCCGTTCGACGAGGTCGGCGGCGGGGCAGCCGCGAGCGACTGAGGCGGTCGCGCGGTCGGCGCTCCCCGCGGCGGCGAGGCGGGCGTCGCCGACGGGCTACCGCTCGTCTCGCCGGACGTACAGCGTCTTCTCGCAGGCGGCGTGGACGACTCCCTCGTCGTCGACGAGCGAGACGAGGTACTCTCGATCGGTCGACTCGCCGGGCGCGAGCGCGTCGCGGATCGCCGTTGTCTCGGCGGCGGGGAGCTCGCACTCGGCGTACAGCGTGTCGCGGCCGGGCTCGAGGAACTCGACCGAGGCCGACTTGTCCCAAACCGTGAACTCGTCGCCGAGGACTCGCCGGAGCATCGTCATGTACAGGGGGTCGATCGCGCCGTAGAGGCTGCCGCCGAAGATCGTTCCGACCCCGTTGCGGGTGCGCCAGTTACAGGGAATTCGGACCCGCACGAACCGCCAGTCGGCGCCGATGTGGTCGACGCGGGCGCCGGTCCCGCGGTAGGCCGGCAGGAGGTTGAAGCCGTGCCGCCAGAGGCGGGTCCGGAGGCTCTCCGCCGGCGGGTCCTCGCGGAGGGGGCGCGGATCGGGATCGCGGTCGACACCGGTCGGCGAGTCGGTCACGTCCCGGGAAGACGCCGCCGGCGACAAACCCGTGTCGGAACCGGCGACAACGCGCCCGAGGTTGTCGGCGTCGGACGCTTATTTATATACACGGCAATGGCGCGTGCCGACGAGCGCCCGCAGGGCGCGAGTCGCACGCGCGAGGGAGTCAGTCGCCGGAGCGAAGCGGAGGCGACTGACGAGGCTGGGGAGGTGTGAGGTGCGGTGCTGTGCGTGGCGGGACTCAAAGGGGCAGTCGCGAGGGCGAAGCACGGTGACGGAAGCACCGCAGCGAGCAGCGCGAGCGAGGAGCGCACCGAGCCGCGCGAGTCCTCGCGACTGGGGCTTTGGAGGTGTTCACCGTCGAGCCGCGCTCGACTGTTTATAAGTGATCGACTGGGATTTCGGAAGCGCTTCCGTCGGTCTCGGTCCCATCCGATCTCGCTCCCGCTCTCACGTAGGCGGCCCGAAACGGGTATCCGCGCGCGTCGGTAACCCGACACCGATGGAGTGCGACAAGTGCGGGGCCGACGCCGTCCACCACGCCGCCTACTCCGGGGCGCACCTCTGCGGCCAGCACCTCCGCCGGTCGGTCGAGAAGCGCGTGAAACGCCGGATCCGGGAGGATTCCCTCCTCGATCCGGAGGCGACGCCCGAAGACCCCGACCGCTGGGTGATCGGCCTCTCAGGCGGGAAGGACAGCGTCGCGCTGACCCGAATTCTGGACGACGTGTTCGGCGAGGACCCCCGCGTCGAGATGCTCGCCCTGACGATCCACGAGGGGATCGAGGGGTACCGCGACGAGAGCCTCGACGCCTGCGTCGAGCTGGCCGCGGAGCTGTCGCTCCGCCACGAGGTGGTCTCCTACGAGGAGGAGTTCGACGTGCGGATGGATGACGTCGTCGAGAGCGACCCCGAGAACATGGCCGCCTGCGCGTACTGCGGCGTGTTCCGCCGGGACCTCTTAGAGGAGTACGCCGCCGAGTTCGACGCCGACAAGCTGCTCACCGGTCACAACCTCGACGACGAGGCGCAGACGGCGATGATGAACTTCCTCGAGGGCGACGTGCGGCAGGTGGCGAAACACTTCGACGCCTCGCTCGGTCCCTTCGACGAGCGCGAGGAGACCGACGACTTCGTCCCGCGCGCGAAGCCCCTCCGCGACGTGCCCGAGAAGGAGATCGCGCTCTACTGCCACGTGCGCGACCTCCCGACCCACATGGCCGAGTGCCCCCACTCCTCGGAGGCGTACCGCGGCGAGATCCAGTCGACGATCCACGAGTTAGAGGAGAATCACCCCGGCGCCCGCCACTCGATCATGGCCGGCTACGAGGAGCTCTCCGCGCTCGCCGCCGAGGCGTACCGCGAGGGAGGCGACGCCGCCGACGGCTCCCCCGACCTCGGCGAGTGCGAGCGCTGCGGCTCGAAGACGAGCCGCGACGTCTGCCGGAAGTGCCGGCTGCTCGACTCGATCGAGGCGGCGAGTTAGTTTTTCGCCGGTCGGATGTCACGGTCGACCCGCCCGAGCAGGTCGAGCTGGTGGGTGAGGTAGACGAGGTCGCCGGCGTCCAGCTGTCGCCGTCGCTCGGCGAGCCAGTCGTCGAGGGCGGCGATCGAGAGCGATCCTCCGTCCCCGTCGGCGGCGATCACCTCGCCGACGGCCTCCTCAACGGTGTCGAGAATGTGCCGGAGGAAGAACGCCTCGTCGCCCGGATAGCCGGCTCCGTCGCCCGAGCGGCCCGCCGCGCCGTCGGCCGGGCGCACGATCCAGTCCGAGCCGGCGATCCCGAGGAGCGTCGAGCCGTCCGCCTCGCGCAGACGCGAGAGCGCGGCGCCGCCGGCGCGGCTGTTCCCGCCCGGCTTCTCGTCCATGTGTCGGTGGTAGAGCCGCTCTACCGCCCGATCGTCGGGGTGCGCCGGGCGGAACCGGGTGCCGCCGTCGAAGGTGATCGGGAAGTAGTACGTGCCGCCGGGCGCGAGCGCGTCGAGCAGTGCGTCGAGGCCGTCGAGGTCGAGCACGTCGAGCAGCGCCATCCCGATCAGGGCGTCCCACTCGCCTGCGTTCTCGCCCGCGTACGCGACCGCGTCGGCGGCGACCGGCTCGACCCTGACCGTGCGCGCGTCGGCCTCGACGACGAGCGCGTTCGCCTCGTCGCCCCCGGAGCGATCGCGGGCGTCGGAGACGGAGACCGACCCTTCCCGCTCCGCCGCCCACTCGCGGAGGAACGGCCCGAGCCCGGCGAGCGCCCCCGCGTCGCGGTCGACGGCGACGTACCGAGCCTCGCCGGGCGGAAGCACCTCCCAGTCCAGCAGCCGGGCGACCATCGTCCCGATCCCGGCCCCGACCTCCAGCACGCGGAGCGGCCCAGCCGTCGACGCGGCGCGGTCGGCGAGCCGCTCGCGAAGGAGTCCGACGAGCCGCCGGTCGAGCGCCCGGTCGTCGACGGCCCGCTTCGCCCGGAGGTAGCGCCGGAACGCGGCGGTGTCGGCGGCGAGCGCGTCGCCGCCGCCCCCGTCCGAGGACCCGTCGCGCTCTCCCGTCACGTCGCCACCTCCGGATCGGTCGCGTCGACGCCGTCGACCGCGTCCGCGACCTCGGCGAGGAGCCGGCGGACGCGCGCCGTCGACTCCGACCAACTCGGATGGCGCTCGTACCGTCGCCTCGCGGCGCGGCCCATCTCGGCGAGCCGGTCGGGGTCTCCCGCGAACCCCTCCAGCGCGCGGGCGACGGCCGCCGGGTCGTCCGGGTCCACGAGGACGCCCGTCTCGCCGTCCGTGACGGTATCGCTCGCGCCGCCCGCCCGCGAGGCGATCGCCGGCAGGCCGAAGCTCATCCCCTCGAGATAGACGATCCCGAACCCCTCGTACCGGGAGGGGACCGCGAGGACGTGGCTCTCGCGGAGGACGTCTGCCAGTTCGGCGTCCGACAGCCGGCCGGCGAAGCTGACGCGGTCGCCGAGCCCGCGCTCCCGAACCAGTCGCCGGACGTCGCCGACGTGGCCCTCGTCGACAGTTCGGCCGACGACGGTGAGCTCGACCGCGGCGTCGGCCCGCGCCATCCCCTCGACGAGCGTGTCCAGCCCCTTCCGCGGCTCGATGTTCCCGACGAAGGCGACCCGGAGGGGGGAGGGGTTGGAGTCGCCGAGCGCGGCCGCTCGTTTCTCGATCGCGTCGTCGTCGATCGCGGGGTCGAACCGGTCGCCCGCGGGCGGGGCGACGACGGTCGCCTCGGGGTCGACGCCGAGGGCGGCGACGGCGTCGCGGGTCGCCGCGCTGTTGCAGACGACGCCGTCGACGGTCGCGAGGTACCGGCGCTCCACCGCGCGGTACAGCGGCGAGAGCCGGCGCGGCTCGCTCGCCCGCAGGTGGTGGACGACGCTCACGACCGGGTACGGCAGGTCGCGGTTGGCGAGGACCAGCGAGGGGTGCGCGAGCTCGTCCTGGAGCATCACGTCGACGTCGACGCGGAGGCGGTCGCGGAGTGACGGGCTGGCGTTGTCCAGCAGCCCGCGGGGGTACGCCCGCCACGGGAGCTCGACGACCTCGACGGCGTCGCCGGCGGCCCGGAGCCCCTCGACCAGCTTCCGGTCGTAGCGGAACCCCCCCGACCGCTCGTCGAGGCTCCCGTACAGCGTGAGCCCGACCCTCATACCGGCGCGTCGTACGTCGCGGCGGCCGCGTCGTCCTCCCAGACGGTCACGGCCAGCTCGGTCACGGTGTCGTCGGTCACCGCGTCGGTCACGCGCTCGAAGATCGCTCGGGCGAAGCGCTCGACGCTCGGATTGCGACCCTCGAACTCGGGGAGGTCGTTGAGCAGCTCGTCGCGGTAGCGGTCGGCGAGGTCGGCGAGCGCAGCCTCCGCGTCGTCGATGTCGACGAGGTAGTCGTGCTCGTTCAGCGCCGGCCCGCGAAACGTCAGCTCCACCTCGAAGCGATGGGAGTGCGGGACCCCCTCGGGCCCGGGGTCGGGGACCGTGAGGTAGTGCTGGGCCACGAAGTCGGTCAGCACCGTCGTCGCGTACATGGACCGATCCACGGACGCGACGCACCTAAATCCGGAGGGCGGCGGTAGGGAGGCGAGGGAATCGCCTCGCGGTTCGCGTCTCCCTCACAGGTATCCGAGCGCCTCGAGCCGGGCGCGCTCGCCCGTCTCGCCGTGGACCCGGCTCACCGGAAGCGGCTCCGGCGGTTCGAGCGCGGGGTCGAGGGTCCCGCGATCGACGCCCGTCGCCTCGGCCCACGGGACGGCGAGGAGCGCCGGAACGGGGGTGTGCATGGGGTGGCCGTACAATCCCCACTCGCCGAAGAGGTTGCCGTGGTCGGCGGTGACCGCGACCCGGCCGTCGACGTTGTCGACGAGCGTCGCCACCTCGGCGAGGACGTGCCGGAGGTTCGCCTCGTAGGCGTCCCACACGCGCTCGACCGAGACCTCGCCGCGCCGGAGCGACACCCACGGGTTCCCCTCGTTGCTGTGGCTCCCGGTCCGAGCCAGCCCGTCGTCGCCGTCGAGGGGATCCGGGACGAACGGGTGGTGCGGCTGCATGTAGTGGACGACGAGCCGATCCGGGTCGCGCTCGCGGGCCAGCGCGACCGCCCGGTCGGTCACGGCCGCCGCCGGCACGGTGCCGAGGGCGTCGTCCCACGCGTACTTCCACACCTCGTCGAGCGCGGCGAACGCGTCGACGTCGAGGTAGCGGTCGGTCCACGTGTTGCCCGTGACCATGACCGTCCGCGCCGTTTCGGGACGGTCGACGAACGTGTTCTCCAACCACTCCGAGGAGGAGCTCCCGACCGACCGGACCGTCTCGACCTCGCCGAGGAAGCCGAAGTCGGGCGCGACCGAGCGGAACAGGTCGGCCCGGCAGGCGTCGAGGACGACGAGGACGTCCCACTCGCGGTCGAAGGCGTTCGTCCCGTAGTCGAGCCGCCGACCGATCGCCTGCAGCCCGCGCAGATAGGCGGTCCCGAGGCGGCTCATGCCCGGCTCCGTCACGACCGCCAGTTGGCGCGAGGCGACTAAACCGCTCCGGCGGGACACCTATACGTCTCCCCGCCTCGGTACGACCGTGAACTGTCTGTTCGTGGGGGCCGGGTCGATCTCGCCGGAGTACGCCGCCGGGCTGTCCGGGAGTTCTCTGTCGCTCGCCGGCGTCGTCGACCTCGACGGGGACCGCGCCGCCGCCCTCGCCGAAGACCACGGCTGCCCGTCGTTCGCCGATTTAGAGACGGCGCTTTCGGCGGTCGACGCGCCGCTCGTCGTGAACCTGACGAGCCACGCCGCCCACGCGCCGGTGACGCGGACCGCGCTGAAGGCCGACCGCCACGTCTACTCGCAGAAGCCGCTCGCGCTCGACGCCGACGGGGCGCGTGAGCTGGTGGCGCTCGCCCGCGACCGCGGGCTCGCGCTCGGCTGCGCGCCCGGCACGCCGCGGGCGCCCTCGCAGCGACGCGCGGGCCGGCTCCTCGCCGACGGCAGGCTCGGCCCGGTGGGACTCGGATACGCCCACGCCCACGTCGGTCGCGTGACCGACTGGCACGACCGCCCCGAGTCGTTCCTGGAGATCGGCCCGCTGTACGACGGCGCCGTCTACCCGCTCGCGCTGCTGGTGTCGTGGTTCGGCCCGGTCGAGCGCGTCCGCGTCGCCGACGCCCTCGACGTGTGGCCCGAGCGCGAGGACCGGCGACCGTCGACGCCGAGCCACGTCGAGGCGACGCTGGCGTTCGCGGCGGGCCCGACCGTCAGGCTGACCGCCAGCTTCTACGCGCCCCACCGAAGCCGGGAGTTCTACGGGTTAGAACTCCACGGTGACGACGGCTCGCTGTACCTGAAGGGGACCGGCGCGATGGACGACGACCGCGACGCCGTCCGGTTCGGCCGGGTCGGGCGGGAGTACGTGAGCGCGCCATCGGCGGCTCCCGAGGAGCCGTACGAGTACGTCGACGCGGTGGAGCGCCTCGCCGCGTCGGTCGAGGCCGGGTCCCCCTCGCGGGCCGGAGGGCGCCGGGGCGCCCACGTCGTCGCCGTCTGCAACGCGATCGAGGCGGCCGCCGAGGGCGACGGGCCGGTCGCGGTCGACGACTGCGGGGCGACTGCCGACCCGCCGCCGGCACCGGTGGTGCGGCCGGCGGCGTCGGGGGAACGTAATACGAACGGGGAGGGCGAGGAGACGTCGGGGCCCGCAGCGATCCGCCTCCCCGCCGTCGGCTTCGGCTGCTCGCGCTACCGCGACGGGGAGTACGTCGAGCGCGCCGACTCGATCGCGACCGCGCTCGATTCCGGCTACCGCCTCCTCGACTCCGCGGAGCTGTACGGCAACGAACATCGGATCGGGGAGCTGCTCGCCGCGCCGGGCGCGCCGGACCGCGAGCGCGTGTTCCTCCTCGGGAAGGCGTGGCGCACCAACCACCGCCGCGAGCACCTCCTCGACGCCTGCGCGGGCAGCCGCGAGGAGCTCGGGATCGGCGCGTTCGACTGCTACGCGCTCCACTGGCCGTCGGCGCTCGAACACCGGGGAGAACTGCGACGGCTCGCAGAGAAACCGGTCGAGCGACAGGAAACGCTCACCTTCCCCGAGGACGCGGACGGCGGGCTCGCGACCGCCGACGTGTCGCTCGCGACCGCGTGGGAGAACCTGGAGGCCGTGTACGACAGAGGTTGGGCACGGACGCTCGGGGTCTGCAACGTCTCGCGGGCGCAGCTGGAGACGGTGCTGGAGGCGGGCGAGGTCGACCCGGCCTTGGTGCAGGTGGAGCGACACCCCTACCGTCCCCGTGACGAACTCGTCGCGTTCTGCCACGAGCGCGGGATCCGGGTCGTCGCGCACTCGCCGCTGTCGGCGCCCGGGCTCCTCGACGAGCCCATACTCGGCGAGATCGCCGACGACCGAGGGCTCTCGCCCGCCGCGGTCGTCGTCGCGTGGAACGCCTCGCGAGGGGTCGTCCCGATCCCGTCCAGCACGAGCGAGTCGCACGTCGTCTCGAACCTGGCCGCCGGGGGCGAGCGACTGACCGACGGCGAGGTCGCTCGGATCGACGCCCTGCGCGACCCCGACTTCGAGCGGTAGGGCAATCGTAACGGATCCGACCTCGCCGGTTCGGGCGGTATTCCTATGTGACAGAAGTCCGTGTGTGTGGTATGGCAACGACCGAATCACGACAGTCCGCGATCGACGTCGGCTCGCTCACCGGCCTCCACTGGGTAGGGATCGTCGCGGCCCTGGTGTCCGCCGCGATCCACCTCCGTCTCGGTGTCGGGGGGCTCGCGTTGCCGCTGCGGATCGGCTTCCTCCTCGCCGGACTCGGCTTCGTCGGAGCGGTCGTGCTGGTGCTGCTCGACTACCGCCGGCGCACGGTGTACGCCGTCGGGATCCCCTTCACGCTCGTCCAGATCGTCTTGTGGTACGGCATCAACTTCGCGGGCGGGACGAAGTCGTTCCCGGCCGACGTCGGGACGCTCGGCGCCGTCGACAAGGTCGCGCAGGTCGTGTTGATCGCCGTCCTCGTCGCCCTCCTGCGCCGGTAGCCGTGCCGGACCGGGAGCGCCGACGGCGACGCGGCCGCGCCGCGCCGACACTCCGAGAGAGCGTAAACGCGCATCGAACCGCCGTAAACGCCGCCGTTTCGGACGGGACGGGAGGCGACGGGTAGATGGCCGAGGCCCGCCAGCGACGGCCCCTCCGCGTCGGGATCGGCGTCGGGCTCCCGCTCGTCGCCGCGGTCGCGCTCGCCGCGCTCCTGTTGCGGCTGTTCCCCGCGGACGCGACGGGGCGGTGGGGGCTCTCCCCCGCCGTCGTCGCCGGCGTCTGCTGGGCCGGACAGCTCTGGTACGTCGGCTACGGCCTCGATCCGGAGGGGATAACCGGCGGCTTCTGGCGGCGTCTGTTCGGGCTCGCGAATACGGTCACGCTCGTGCGGGGCGCGCTGTACGCCGTCGTCGCCGGGTTCATCGTCGCGCCGCCGGAGACGGCGCTCGCGTGGATCCCGGCGCTGTGTTACGGAACCGGCGTCGCCCTCGACAACCTCGACGGGACCGTCGCCCGGACGGTCGGTCGGGAGACGGAGATCGGTCGCCGGCTCGACATGGCGTTCGACACGTTCGGGTTCGTCGCCGCGCCACTCGTGGCGGTGGCGTGGGGTCTGCTCCCGGTCTGGTACCTCTCGATCTCCGCCGCGCGCTACGTCTTCCGCGGGGCCGTGTGGCTGCGGCGCGCCCGCGGGCTCCCCGTCGGCGACCTCCCCGACAGCGACCTCGGGAAGTACCTCGCGGGCGTCCAGATGATCTTCGTGACCGTCGCGCTCGTCCCACCGGCGCCGACGGATCTCGTGTGGGCCCTCGCGCCAGTCGTCCTCGCCCCGTCGCTCGCGGTGTTTACGCGGGATTACCTCGCCGTCAGCGGGCGGCTCCCCGGGCGTCGCTGACCCGTCGGACGCTCACGAGTACTCCAGGATCACCTGGACCGTCGCGTCGGGCTCCGAGTCGAGCAGCTCGTACGCCTCCGGCGCGCGCTCGAAGGGGATCCGGTGAGTGATCAGCTCGTCGGCGGGGATCCGATCGAGCCGGTCGAGGGCCGCGTCCATGCGTCGGTCGCGGTCCCAGCGCCCTCGGAGTTCGGGGCTGATCGTCGACACCTGACTGGAGACGATGTCGATGCGGTCCCGGTGGAACCGCCCGCCGAGGTCGATCGGTTCGCGCTTGGTCCCGTACCACGAGCCGACGACGATCCGCGCGTCGTAGCCGACGACCCCGATCGCGTCGTCGAGCGCGCTCGGCTGACCGGACAGCTCGATCGCGAGGTCAGCGCCGTCGACGGCGGAGTCCTCGTCGGCGAGGCCCGACCCGGCGGCGTCGGCGGCGCCGAGCTCGGCCGGCGTCGTCGTTCGGTCGGCGCCGAACTCCGCGGCGAGCGCCCGGCGGCGCTCGATCGGGTCGACCACGACGAGCGACTCCAGCGGGAACGCGGCCAGCAGTCGGGTGACGCAGAGCCCGATTACCCCGGCGCCGAACACCACGACCCGCTCCCCGAGTCGCGGGGCGGCGTCGAGCACGATGTTCGTCGCGGTCTCGACTGAGGGGAGGAGCGAGCCGGCCGCCGGCGTCGTTCCCGGCGGAAGCGCGACCACCGAGTCGGGGGTCGCGCGGAAGCGCGTCCGGTGGGGCACGAACGCGAACACCGACCGACCGACCCACTCCGGGTCGACGTCGGCGCCGACCTCTCGGACGACGCCGCTCGCGGCGTAGCCGTACTGAAGCGGGTACGAGAGGTCGCCGTCGAGCGCGTCGAGCGTCTCGTCGGCCGGAAAGTCGGCCGGCGTCTGGTCGCGGTACACGAGCAGCTCCGTGCCGGCGCTTATCGCCGACGTTCGGGTCTCGACGAGCAGTTCGCCGGCGGCCGGCGGGCCGACGGCCGTCTCCCGCACCTCGACGGTCTCCGGGCCCGTGAAGTAGAGCGCGGCGTCGGTCATCGGGTCGGGAACCCGATCCGGTCGCGGGCGTCGCCCGAGCGAGGCACCGGGTTTCGGCTCGGCTGGTGGCGTGACACGTGGATCCCCACGGACCGTGCGATGTTAAGTCCTCGCGCCGTCCGGCGGGCCGGAGCGGTGTCGGAAAAACGGAAGCGACGGCGGGCGTCGTCGGTCGGCCGCGCGGCGCCTAGCGGATGACGTCGAGGCCGTTGTTCTTCTCGGTCGGCTCGGTGCCGCCGTCGGACTCCCAGCCGCGGTCGGCGCCGCCGGAGGTCGCGGCGCCGGCGGTGCCGTTCGCCTCGGCGGCGCGCGAACGCGAGTCGCCGAGGTCCTCGCCGTCGACCGCGGCGCGGGACTTGTCGGCCTGCTTCTGCGTCGAGGGGCCGAGCACCTGCGCGCTCTGGACGCCCGTCATGATCGCCATGACGCGGACCTTCCCCTTGTACTCGTCCTGGATGCGGGCGCCCCAGATCACGTTGGCGCTCGCCTCCAGCCGCTCGGTGATGTTGTTCGCGATCCCCTCGGCCTCCTTCAGCGTGAGGTCCGGGCCGCCCGTGATGTGGACGAGCCCGCCGGAGGCGCCGCGGTAGTCGACGTCCAACAGCGGGTGGTTCATCGCGTCGTTGACCACCTCCTGCGTCTTGTTCTTGTCCTGGGTCTCGCCGACCAGCATGACGGCCACGCCGCCCTGGTTCATGATCGTGGACATGTCGGCGTAGTCCAGGTTGATGAGGCTCGGCTGGGTGATCGTCTCGGAGATCCCCTTCACCGTCTCCGCGATGATCTGGTCCATCACGGAGAACGCCTTCCCGATCGGCAGATTCGGCACGTAGTCGAGCAGCCGGTTGTTGTCGAGGACGATGATCGAGTCGGCCTCGTTGCGGAGCGACTCCAGCCCCTCCTCGGCCTTCACGGTGCGGGCGCGCTCGACGTTGAACGGCGTCGAGACCATCCCGACGACGATGGCTCCCTGATCTTTGGCGATCTTCGAGACGACCGGCGCCGCGCCGGTGCCGGTGCCGCCGCCCATCCCGGCGGTGACGAAGACGAGGTCGGCGTCGCCGAGCACCTCCTTGATCGTCCCCTGGGCCATCTCGGTGGCGCGCTCGCCCATCTTGGGGTCGCCGCCGGCGCCGAGCCCCTGCGTGAGCGACTTGCCCACGAGGATCTTGGTGTCGGCCTCGACCATCTTGAGGTGCTGTTTGTCCGTGTTGATCGCGACGGTGTCGGCGCCGTCGACGCCGATGTTGTACAGCCGGTTGATCGTGTTGTTCCCGGCGCCGCCGGCACCGACGATGACGATCCGGGGGTCCCCGAACTCGTCGTCGTCCATGTCGACGTCCATGTCGCGCTTCTCCGCTTCCGCGTTGTCGAGGGCGTCCTGAACGAGATCTTGCATCAGTTTACACCTTCGCCCAGTTGCGGTTGCGGCCGCGCTCGTCGCGCTCGCCGTCCTGTTCGTTCAACATGTCGCGGACGGCCGACCGGATCGCCTCGCTCCGGTTCGGGAACTCGCCCGTCTCGACCATCTGTTCGACCTCGTCGATCTGCTGTTTCGGGATTCGTAGTGTCACACGCTCCATTGGTATTCCCCCGGTAAGACGGCGAACACGCGACGCGTGTGTCTTACAGCGACGAATCGCCCGTCGACGAGGTCATCCCCGCCGCGGACGGCCGCTGTAAGACGACCGTCTTACGCAACTCAAAACACCGAGGCTACCATTATAAAACTATCGGCGGTTGTAAGACAACCACCGGAGGCGTCGTATTCGGACTCCTACAGGCCTGTGGCTCTGTTATCTGTCGTTTAACACGTCTGCAGCGGGCGTCCGCCGGCCGCAGCCGGGGCAGAACGCCCAGTCGGTCCGCAGCTCGTCGCCGCACTCGCAGAACGCCCGATGAGACTGTTTTTCGCCGCAATTCGGACAGTAGACGTGGTCAGAAGGGACGTTCTCTCCGCAGCCCCCGCAGGCGTTTTCTCCCGCGTTCGCGGTCGGCCGCGTCTTACGCCGCCCCGTCTCGGCGTCCGCCGACGTCTCACGCGTCACACGGGCGTCGGCGTCGTCGGCGTCAGGCGCGTCGAGAGAGACGTTCACGTTGATCTCGGCCGGGCCTCCGGACGCATACGTCGCGTCGGACGGGACGGACCGCCCGCCGAGGCGGTCGGCTAACGCGACGTCGAGCCGATCCGCGATGAGATCGTCGACGCGGTCGGCTAACGCGGCGTCGACCGTCTCGTCGGCGGTCGAGCCCGCGTCGGGGGCGGTCGCCTCCTCGGCGTCGTCGAGGTGGGTGCGGAGGGCCTCCCGCATCACCTCGCTCTTGGAGGCGTCACACGCTTCCAGCCGCTCGACCAGATCGTCGTCGGCCCGGAAGGTGATCTTACTCATGCGAACTCCATATCGACCGTGCTACAAGTATCTTCCCCCCGATATCGGACGGTGGCCGCGAGACGTTTCAGCCCCCGGAAACGAGCGCGTCGAGCCGCCGCGGTCGGCGGAAATCATGCGACATGGTCACACGTGTGTCTGACGCAGATTTATACGGCCCGCGTGGGCATACGTGTGTATAATGAGTAACCGCGTCGAGGACCTCGAACGACAGGTCGCGGAGCTGCAGGCGGCGGTCAACGGGCTCACGGAGGAGCTGGTCGAAATGAAAGAGCGCGTCCGACAGGTCGAGGACGCCCAGGAGGTGTCCGTGCAAGCGGACGCCGCGGACGAGGAAGCGCGAGAGGCCGCCGACGCCGCGGCGGAGTCGTCCGGCGGCGAGCGGCGGACGCACTCCGACGACCACGTCGAGGTCGTCGAGCGGACCGGCAGCGAGGGCGCGGAGACGAACGCGAACGCGGACGCCGAAGCCGAGAGCGACGACGACATGGTCGTCCCCGAGCAGGAGGCGACGACGCCGGACGCGGAGGCCGGCGGGTCGGACGCGGAGAGCGACGACGAGGAGTCGGACAGCGACATCATCGTCGCGTAACTCGCCGCCACATCCCCGCGTCACATGCACATCACTGAAGTCGTTCTGGACGGGTTCAAGAGCTTCGGGCGGACGACGAGGATCCCCTTTTACGACGACTTCACGGTCGTCACGGGACCGAACGGCTCCGGCAAGTCGAACATCATCGACGGGGTCCTCTTCGCGCTCGGGCTGGCTCGCACCCGCGGGATCAGAGCGAAGAAGCTCACCGACCTGATCTACAACCCCGGCCACGACGACGGCGAGGGCTCCGGCGGCCCGAACGAGGCCTCGGTGACGGTGGTGCTCTCGAACGAGGACGGGACGCTCGACCGGTCGCAGGTCGTCTCCGCGGCCGGCACTGAGAACGTCGGCGACGTCTCCGAGATCACGATCAAGCGCCGCGTGAAGGAGACCGAGGACAACTACTACTCGTACTACTACCTCAACGGGCGCTCGGTGAACCTCTCGGACGTGCAGGACCTGCTCGCGGCCGCCGGCGTGACGCCGGAGGGGTACAACGTCGTGATGCAGGGCGACGTCACCGAGATCATCAACATGACCCCGTACCAGCGGCGGGGGATCATCGACGAGATCGCCGGCGTCGCCGAGTTCGACGAGAAGAAGGAGGCCGCCTACGAGGAGCTCGACACTGTCGAAGACCGGATCGGCGAGGCCGACCTCCGGATCGGCGAGAAGCGGGACCGGCTCGACCGGCTGTCCGACGAGCGCGAGACCGCCCTCCAGTATCAGGAGTACCGCGACGAACTGGAGGAGTACCGCGGCTTCCTCAAGGCCTCCGAACTGGAGGAGAAGCGCGAGGCGCTCGACGGCGTCGAGGACGACATCGACGAGGCGGAGGCCGAGCTCGCGGAGCTCCGCGAGGAGCTCGACGCGAGACAGGGGAAGCTCACCCGTTTAGAGGAGGATCTGGCCGACCTCAACCACGAGATCGAGACGAAAGGCGAGGACGAGCAGATCCGGATCCGGTCGGAGATCGAGGAGGTGAAAGGCGAGATCTCGCGGCTGGAAGACAAGATCGAGGCGGCCGAGGAGCGCGCCGCGGAGGCGGAGACGGAACGCCGCGACGCCTTCGTCCAGATCGACCGGAAGGAGGAGACGATCGAGGAGCTCGAATCGGAGATCCGCGAGGTGAAAGTCGAGAAGGCGTCCGTCAAGTCCGAGATCGCGACGAAGCGGTCGGAGCTGGCGGACGTCGAGGCCGAGATCGAGGGCGCCGACACCGAGTTCGACGAGCTGAAAGCCGAGCTCGCCGAGAAGAAGGAGGCGATCGAGTCGCTGCGCGAGACGAGAAACGAGAAGCAGCGCGAGAAGGACCGCCTGCTCGACGAGGCGCGCCGGCGATCGAACGCGGTGAGCGAGGCCCGGACCGAGCTGGAGGAGGCCCGCGAGTCGCTGCCGGAGCACAAGGCGCGGATCTCGGAGCTCCACAGCGAGCTCGACAAGGCCGAGAAGAACGAGGAGACGATCGAGGAGGCGGTCGCCGACCTCTTCTCGGAGAAGGCGGAGAAGAGCGAGGACCTGGAGGCGGTCGAGGAGGAGCTCCGCGAGAAGCAGAACGAGTACGCCAAGCTGGAGGCGGCCGCCGACCAGCGCGGCGACACCTCCTGGCCGCGCGCGGTGACGGAGGTGAAGAACGGCGGCATCGACGGAGTCCACGGCGCGGTCGGCGAGCTGGGCTCGGTCGAGGCCGAGTACGCGGAGGCGTGCGAGACGGCCGCCGGGGGGCGGCTCGCGAACGTCGTCGTCGACGACGACGGGGTCGGTTCGACGTGTATCGACTACCTCAAGCGGCGGAACGCGGGGCGGGCCACCTTCCTCCCGATCACGGAGATGGACGACCGGAGCCTCCCGCGGAAGCCCTCGCTTCCGGGCGTCGTCGACTTCGCGCGGAACCTCGTCGACTACGACGCCGCGTACGCCTCGGTGTTCTCGTACGTGCTCGGCTCGACGCTCGTCGTCGAGGACATGGACACCGCCCGCGAGCTGATGGGCGACTACCGGATGGTCACTCTCGACGGCGATCTCGTCGAGAAGTCCGGCGCGATGACGGGCGGCTCCGGCGGCGGCTCGCGGTACGCGTTCACCAAGTCCGGCGGCGGGAAGCTGGAGCGGCTCGCGACCGAAATCTCGGAGCTGGAGGACGAGCGGCAGTCGCTGCAGGCCGAGATCGACGACCTCGAGGGCGACATCGACGACGCGCGCGACCGGAAGGCCGACGCCGCCGAGCGCGTCCGGTCGCTGGAGGCCGACGTCGAGCGCGCCGAGGACGACCTGTCCGACGCCGAAGAGCGCATCGACGAGCTGGAGACCGAGCTCGAGGAGCTGGAGGCCGAACGCGAGTCCGTCGACGAGGAGATGAGCGATCTGGACGCGGAGCTCGACGAGCTCGATTCGGAGATCGCGGAGTTAGAGGGCGAGATCGAGGAGATCGAGGCGGAGCTCGCCGACTCGAAGATCCCGGAGCTCTCCGAGCGCGCCGACGAGATCCGCGCCGAGATCGCGGACCTGGAAGACCGGATGAGCTCGCTCGACGGGCGGCGGAACGAGCTGGAGCTAGAGAAGGGGTACGCCGAGGACGCCGTCGACGAGCTCCACGACGCCGTCGAGGAGACGCAGAACCGGAAGGCAGAGGCGGAGGAGGCGGTCGCCGAGCACGAGGCCGCGATCGAGGAGCGGGAGGCCGACCTCGCGGAGAAGAAGGAGGCGATCGCCGACTTAGAGGAGGAGCTCACGGAGCTGAAGGCCGACCGCGAGGACCTCCGCGAGGAGATCAAGGCGGCGACCCGCGAGCGCGACGAGCAGCGCTCGCTCGTCGCCGAGGCGGAGTCCGACCTGGAGGACCTGACCGACCGCCGCGACCGGCTGGAGTGGGAGATCGACGAGCTGGAGTCGCAGGTCGGCGAGTACGACGCCGACGAGATCCCCGACCTCGACGAGGTCGAGTCGCGGATCGAGGAGCTGGAGGCCGAGATGGAGGCGTTAGAGCCCGTCAACATGCTCGCGATCGACGAGTACGACGAGGTGCAGGAGGCCCTGGATCAGCTCCAGGAGCGCCGGGACGTGCTGGTCGAGGAGCGCGACGCCATCGAGGAGCGCATCGAGGGGTACGAGGCGGCGAAGAAGGAGACGTTCATGGCGACGTTCGAGTCGATCAACGACCACTTCGAGGAGATCTTCGCGCGCCTCTCGGCCGGCAGCGGCGAGCTCCTCTTAGAGAACCCCGCGGACCCGTTCGAGGAGGGGCTGACAATGAAGGCGCAGCCCGCCGACAAGCCGGTCCAGCGGCTCGACGCGATGAGCGGCGGCGAGAAGTCGCTGACCGCCCTCTCCTTCATCTTCGCCATCCAGCGGCACAACCCCGCGCCGTTCTACGCGCTCGACGAGATCGACGCGTTCCTCGACGCGGTCAACGCCGAGCGCGTCGGCGAGATGATCGAGGAGCTGGCCGAGGACGCGCAGTTCGTCGTGGTCGGCCACCGCTCCGCGCTGTTGGAGCGCTCCGACCGCGCCATCGGCGTCACGATGCAGGGCGACAACCTCTCGGCGGTCACCGGGATGCAGTTCGGCGGCGGCGACGGTGACAGCGACGACGAGGTGACCGCGGATGACTGAGCCGCCGGAGTCGGCGGGAGGCGTCCCCGACCTCGACCTGACGAGCGAGCGCGACGGGGGGTCGCGGGACGGCCCTCTCCCGGAGACGCCCGGGCGCAACGAGCCCGCGGCGAGCGACGGGGACGGCGACGCGAGGGTCGACGAGGCGGACGGCGGGGAGCCCGGAACGCCCGGCGAGGACGGAGAGGACGGAGAGGACGGAAAAGTCGAGCCCGTCGAGCTCCTCGTCCAGCTCGCCGAGGAGGGCGAGATCGAGCCGTGGGACATCGACATCGTGCAGGTGACGGACGCCTTCTTAGAGCGACTCGACGAGACGGACCTCCGGACGACGGGGCGGGCGCTGTTCTACGCCAGCGTCCTGTTGCGGATGAAGAGCGACGGAATGCTGGCCGACGACGACGATGACGACGAAGAGCCGGCCCCGGAGCCGTGGGAGGTCGCGATGGAGGGCGGTGCGCCGGACCCCGCCGACGGCGACTTCGACCCGGTCAGCGAGTTGGAGGCGGAGATGGACCGGCGGCTCGACCGGAAGAGCACCCGGGGGTCGCCGGAGACGCTCGACGAGCTGGTCCGGGAGCTCCGCGAGGCCGAACGCGGCTCGTGGTGGAAGGACTCCCGCGAGTACGACACCTCGGAGTCGCCGCACGGGTACGACCGCGGCACGCAGACGCTCGACTACCACACGGGCGACGAGTTCCGGCGCGACGGGGAGCCGACCGCGGGCGAGGCGACCGACCGCACCCACGACGAGGACATCGAGGAGGTGATAGTGGAGATCGACAACGTCCTTCGGACCCACTTCGACCGCGGGCGCACGGAGGTGCTGTTCGGGGAGATCGAGAGCGCCGGCGGGCGCCCCTTCATGACGTACCTCGCGCTGCTGTTCATGGCCCACCGCGGCTCGGTCCGGCTCCAGCAGGACGACCTGTTCGGCGACCTGTGGGTGAAAGACCCCGCGGCGATGACCGGGGAGTCGGAAGCGATAGCGGATTAGTACGTTTTCGAGAGCGGTGTCGGTTCTGGATTCTTTGGCGGTTATTTACAAACAAATGAAGCGGTGGCGCGTGCCTGCGAGCGCCCGGAGGGCGCGAGTCAGCACGCGCGAGGGAGTCGCTGGCGCCGTCGGCGCCAGCGACGAGGCTGGGGAGGCGTGAGGTGCGGTGCTGTGCGGGGCGGGGTGGACGCAAAGGGGCAGCAGCGAGGACGGCGCAGGCGACGTAAGCACCGCAACGAGGGAGCGAACGAAGTGAGCGACCGAATGAGGAGCGCAGCGAGCGTGCGCCGTCCTCGCTGTTGGGGCTTTGGCGGTGTTCTCCGGCAATCCGGAGTCGGCGATTTATAAGTAGTCGCCCAGCAGCGGCTCGACGCGCTCTCGGGTATCCTCCGGGATCGCCTCGGTTGGGGTGTTGACGGTGCCTTTGAGGGAGGTGTGCGCGTCGCACTCCAGGTCGTCCGGGAGAGTTCGGACCGCCTCCTCGACGGCGGCCTTGATCGCCGTCTGATTCTGCTCGGCGTTCTCCAGCACCTCTTCGAGCGTCACCTCGCTGTCCGCCTTCCAGACGTCGTAGTCGGTGACGCCGGCGATCGTCGCGTAGGCGATCTCGGCCTCGCGGGCGAGCTTCGCCTCCGGGATCGCGGTCATGCCGACGAGGTCCCACCCTTGGCTCTTGTAGAACTCCGACTCCGCGCGCGTCGAGTACTGGGGGCCCTCGATGCAGACGTACGTGCCGCCCTTCACGACGCCGGTGTCGGCGGGCGCGGCCGATTCGGCGGCCTCGGTGAGGTGATCGACGAGTTCCGGGCTGTACGGGTCCGCGAACGGCTGGTGGACGACGACGCCGTCGCCGTAGAAGGAGAGGTCGCGGCGCTTGGTCCGGTCGTAGATCTGGTCGGGGACGACGAGCGTGCCGGGCGCTAACTCCTCTTTCAGGCTCCCCACCGCGTTCGACGCGAAGACGTGGGTGACGCCGGCCTTTTTCAGCGCGTACATGTTCGCGCGATACGGGAGGTCGGTGGGCGAGACGCCGTGGTCGGAGCCGTGCCGCGGGAGGAAGGCGACCTCCTTCCCGGTGTCGGCGAACTCCCCGATCGTGATCGCGTCGCTCGGCTCGCCGTAAGGGGTGTCGTACTCCACCTCGCGCACGTCGTTCAGCGGGAGCGCCTCGTAGATGCCGCTGCCGCCGATGAAGCCGATGGTGCTCATACCCGGACTCCGTCCGCTCGCTACTTATAAGAAGTGAACGCGGGCGGGGAAGTGAGTGAACGCGGGCGGCGACCGTCGCGAAGAGGGAACCGAATCAGGCCGGCGTCGCCGTCTCCGCTTCGATCTCGGCCTCGATGAGGTCCCTCGTGTTCTCCAGATGGGTCCTGAGCTGGCGCTCGTTGTACCGCCTCGCGACCGGTTCGAGGAGGCGGTCGCGCAGCGAGTCGCCCATCTCGTACTCGGTCCGATGGAGGATCCGGGTCCCGTCGCCGCCCGCGACGTAGCGGTTGCGCGTTTCGCCGCGCATCCCGTCGCTGTCGATCGCGACCGCGATCTCCGCGTTCGGTTCGACGACGGTCAGCTCCATCTCCATCTCGGTCGCGATCCCGAGCAGCTTGTACGTCGCGCGCATCTCGGCCCCGGTCTCGGTCTCGCTCAGCACCTCGAAATCGCGCAGACCGGCCATCGTTCGCGGCCAGTTCTCGGGGGCGCTGTCGAACGCGAAGACGCGTTCGACGGGCGCTGCGATCTCGATCTCGTACTCGAATGTCGTCATATTGTCTCAACTCGGTCGTCGAACCGAACGGTGCGGTCGCTGCCGGAACGGGTGTCGGAGCAGTCGCCTCGGTCGACTCACATATATAGGCTCTCTGAGGTATTAAACGGGCGCTCACCGCGTAGAGACCGTCCCCTCGCGGAGAACGTTCGAGACGGCGGTCACAACAGCCACCGCACCGCCGCCAGCGCGAGCGCGCTCACGACGAGCAGGTGGACGAGGACGGCGCCGACGGCGGCGCCGCCGACCTCGCGCATCTCGCGGACCCGTATCGAGAGCCCGAGGCCGACGAACGCCAGCGTGAACAGCGCGTCCGAGACGCGCCCGATCGACTCCAGCACGGCCGGCGAGAGGAGCCCGCTGTTCGCGATCGCGGCGACCGCGAGGAAGCCGAGGAGGAACTTCGGGAACTCCGCCCACAGTCGGCGGACGCCCGGCTCGGTCGCCGACCGCGCCGTGTACGCCAGCGAGTAGGCGACGGCGACGCCCCCAAGCAGGGAGTTGCGCGCGAGCTTCGTCACGGTCGCCCACTGGCCCGCCTCCGGCGAGTGGGCGAACCCCGCGGCCGCGACGGGGCCGGTGGAGAACATGCTCACGCCGGCCCAGACGCCGAACTGGCGCCCGGTGAGTCCGAGCCACTCGCCGGTGATCGGGAACGCGACGAGCGTGACGGCGTCGAAGAGGAGCACGGTCGCCGCCGCGAACGTGATCGCCGACCCGCGCGCGTCGAGCACGCGCCCGATCGCGACGACCGCGGAGACCCCGCAGATGCTCGCGCCCGCCGCCAGAAGCGAGGGCGTGGTCCCGTTGAGCCGGAAGAGCACGCGCGCGATCAGTTCGGCCAGCAGGAGCCCCCCGCCGACGGCGACGACGACCATGCCGAGCACGGTCGGCCCCGCGGCGAGGAACTCCTCGACGACGACCGCGGCGCCGAGCAGGACGATCCCGGTCTCTAAAAACAGCTTGTCGATCCCGACGCCCGGCTTCGCGAGATCGGGCGTCCCGACCGCGTTGCCGACGAGCGCGCCGAGCGCGACCGCGACGACGAGCGGCTGGAGCCCGTGGACCGCGCCGGCGACGAGGTTCGCGAGGAGCGCCCCGGCCGCCAGCAGCGCGAGACCGGGGACGTACGGCCGGGCGGCGTCGACGACGCGCATCAGAAGACGCCCGCGGCCTGTCCCGCGAGGTGGGCGGCGACGATCCCCAGTCCGAGCGCGAGCGCCTGCCACCCCCGGTCGAGCGCGGTCCATCGGTCGACGATCGGCGATCCGGTGCCGCGGGCGTCGTCCGCGTCGGTCGCTCGGTTTCCGGCGTCGTCCGCGCC
The DNA here is from genome assembly GCF_007671725.1 of Halorubrum depositum. Taxonomy (NCBI): domain Archaea; kingdom Methanobacteriati; phylum Methanobacteriota; class Halobacteria; order Halobacteriales; family Haloferacaceae; genus Halorubrum; species Halorubrum depositum. Next base: position 1,105,881 of record NZ_VCNM01000002.1, read on the forward strand.
TTCGCCGGCGGCGCGCGGTCCGTCGGCGGCGTCCCCTGTCATGCCAGCGGGTCGGCGCGCTCGGTATTTATAAGAACGGACTCGGGCAGCGCGGGCGCCCGGTCCGGGACCGAAAGAGGCAGGTTCCGGGCGGTCGTCTCACGGACGCTCGGATGCCGACCACACAGATCAAGGACCCGGTGCACGGCTACGTGGAGCTGCCGGACGCGCTCGTCGACGGCGTCGTCGACACCCGCCCGTTCCAGCGGTTGCGGTACGTCCGCCAGCTCTCGGCGACCCACCTCGTCTATCCCGGGGCGAACCACACGCGGTTCGAGCACTCGCTCGGCGTCTACCACCTCGGCCGCACCGTGTTCGAGAACCTCCGCCGGCAGTCGTACTTCGCGCGGGGCGCGACGACCGACGAGCTAGAGGAGATCCAGCGCACGCTGGAGTGCGCCTGCCTGCTCCACGACGTCGGCCACCCGCCCTTCTCGCACCTCTCCGAGGGGTTCCTCGACGAGGGAATCTTGCGTGAGCGGATCGTCGACACCGGGCTCGTGGACGCCTTCGACCGGGCGGGCGTCGGCGGCGCGCCGCTCCGGTCGGCGAACCCGCACGAGCTGCTCGGCTGCGTCCTCATCGTCGAGGAGTACGGCGACGCGCTGCGCTCGTTCGACGTCGACCCGTTCGAGGTGTGCGCGTACGTCCTCGGCTACAGCCTCGCGTACGAGCGCGGCGCGCCCTGGCAGTACGGGGTCGGCGCGCAGCTGCTCCACTCCCCCATCGACGTCGACCGGCTCGACTACATCACCCGCGACAACCGCATGACCGGCGCGGGCGTGTTGAGCTTCGACGTCGACCGGATGGTCGACGCCTACACCGCCCACCCCGAGGCGGGGCTGGCGCTCACCGAGAAGGCGCTCTCGACCATCGGCAACTACCTCGAGGGGCGGATCGCGCTGTACATGTGGGTCACCCAACACCACAAGGCCGTCTACGCCAACCGCCTCCTCCAGGAGCTGCTCGGCGAGTACGAAACCGTGGTCGGCGAGAGCCCGGTTACCGTCGACGGCGTGCTCTCCAGAGAACTGGACGACAACGCGGTGCTCGAACGGCTCCGGACCGCCGCCCGCGATCACCCCGACTCGACGCTCGCGTCGATGTACGACCGGTTCCGCGGGCGGCGATTCCCGGCCACCTGCTGGAAACACCGGATCGCGCTCGCCGACCGGATCGGCGGCGACCTCGGCGGCGGTCGGGGCGCCGGGGGCGACGGCGGGGACGACCGCGACGGCGGGGGCCGCGCCCCCGACCTCGACGAGTTCACGGCGTGGCTCACCGAGGGCGACGACCGGCTGGAGCGGCTCCTCGCCGACGCGCTCGACGTGCCGGTCCACGAGGTGTGGATCGACCGATCGTACGTGCCCGCGTACGACCCCGACGAGCTGGAGGACATCCCCATCGCCTACGGCGGAACGACGCGCTCGGTGGGCGACTGGGGGCTGTACGGCGACCGCGCGTTCGACGTGCCGATCCCCTTCGTGTTCGTCCCCGACGGGACGAAGCGACGGGCGATCCGCGTCCTCCGGGAGGCGTTCGAGCGGGAGGTCGGCGAAGCGACGCGAGCGTGACCCGGCCCGGGAGTCGCCGATCTCCGGATTTTAAGAATGGCTCGAACGGCGGGAAACGAACGTCGCGGCCGACGCGAAAACGATCGGTGGGCGTTGTCAGCGGGGGGAAGGCCGAACGAGGTCAACGGGGGGAGCGGTGTCAGTGAGGAGGAACCCGAGCGGTCAGGAAAGCGGTCGTTATCGACCGGGGGCGTTCCCCGCGGCAGCGCCGGCGGCCTCGCCCGCGCCCTCGGCAGCGTCGCTTCCGCCGGGGGTCAGGCCGCTGATCGTCTCGCCGATGCCGCCGGCCGCGTCGCCGGCGGCGGAGCCGACCTCGGCGAGGATCTCCTGCACGAACGCGGGGGCCTGCGAGGCGGCGTCCGCCGGCGGACCGGCCTGCAGGGCCACCTGCGCCGCGTCGGTTGCGAGCGTCGCCGTCGTGAGCGGGTCTGTTTCGAACATCGCGACTCGACGTAGCGGGTGATTGGATAAAAGGGAGGCAGGCCCTGCAGCCGATTTTAGCGCGATTTCGGCCCATTTTAGCCGGTCACATCCGGCTCAATTCGGATAGCGACGTCGCGTCTCGTCGGAGGACGGTGTCGGACCGAGATCCGACCGGTTTCGCGCGGCGCGCGCTCTCGTCCGGAGTCAGTCGTCGGCTTCGGCGGGGACGCGATCGGCGTCGGCCACCCCGGGGCCGTCGGCCTCGGCGTCCTCGTCGTCGACGCGCGGGAAGTTCTCGATCGTCGCCTCGCGGAACGCCGCCTCGTCGAACTCGTGGTCGGCGTCGAAGAAGTCGAGGACGGTCCGCACGTCGGTCATCGCGTTCTTCAGCGCGGTCGAGGCGCCGGGCGAGGGGGTGATGTTGAACAGGACCCCGTCGCCGGTGATCTTCGCCTCGCCCATGTCGAGCTCCTTGCGCTCCGTGTCGACGATCTGGGGGCGCACGCCGCCGTACCCCTTCGCGCGCTCGATGTCGCCGGCGTCGACGCTCGGCACGACCTTCTGGACGTCGGGGAGGAAGGCGCGCTTGCCGATCTCGGGGATGTCGTACACGAGGTTGCGCACGACGTAGGGGAAGAGGATGCGGTCCGAGAGGATGTTGACGTAGCTCAAGACCGACGCGGGGGAGAAGCCGAACACGTCGGCGAAGTCGCTCACGGTGGAGAGCTCGCCGCGTTCGAGCGCCGGGACGAGCTTCGCCGTGGGGCCGAACCGGGTGACCCCCTGGTCGTGGACGTCGGCGTCGCCGTGGACCGCCGCGAACGGGAGCTTCTTCATCTGGAGGGTGTACACCTTCCCGTTCAGCAGGTCGTCGGCGAGGAAGAAGCTCCCCGCGACCGGCAGCAGCGACAGGTCCTCGCCGTACCCCATCTCCTTGGCGAACTGGAGGCTGTGGGAGCCGGCGGCGACGACGACCGCGTCGGCCGCGAAGTCGCCGTCGTCGGTCTCGACGGTGAACCCGTCGGGGCCCTCGTCGACGTTCTCGACCGCGGTGCCGAGGTGGACGGAGACGCCGTCCTCGGCGCGGGCGTCCTCGACGAACGACTTCGCGACCGCGCCGTAGTCGACGACGTAGCCGTCGGGCGTCTGGAGCGCCGTGAGCCCGACGTCCGGGTCGCGGCCCTCGACGACCTTCGGCTCCAGCTCCGCGATCTCCTCGCGGCCGATCTCCCGAAGCTTCGGGAAGAGGTCGCCGAACCCGTTCTCGTGGTAGCGTTCCGCCAGCTTCTCCGCCTCCTCCTCGCCGACGCCGAGCACCATCTTGCTCCGCTTGCTGTGCATCTCGCGGTCGGGGTCGGTCCCCTCGAGGTAGCCAGCGAGCAGCTCCGCACCCTCCTTGACCTCCTCGGCCTTCTCCAGGGTGTAGTTCGTCTCGATGTCCCCGAAGTGGAGCGTCTGGGAGTTGTTCGTGCGGTGGGAGTTCACCGCCGCGATCTCCCGCTCCTTCTCGATCAGCGTGACGTCGTCGACGTCGGTGAACTTCGCGACCGCGTATAACAGCGACGCCCCGCTGATACCCCCGCCGACGATGACAAGATCAGTGTGTTCCGACATGCGTGATGAAAGCTCACTCCTCGAAACGGACTCGGCCGTTAACGGTCTTGCTATCTCTCGCCGCTAATCCGCCGTGAGAGAGCCTACAGTCGTCGTTTTTGAGGTTCGACGAACGTCGAACCGTCTCAGCGGGACCGCCGCCGAGCTAGTCCTGCGCGGTCGGTCCGGCCGGCGGCTCCGAGGCGGGGGCGGGCGGCTCGTGGGTCCCGAACTCGGGGTGGGTCTCCTCCATCCAGGCGTACACGACCGCGCCGGAGAGGAACATCAGGACGGCGGTGAGATAGAACGCTGCCTCGGCGTTGACGAACTCCATCGAGAGCCCGATCAGGACCGCGCCGACGGCGTAGCCCGAGTCCCGCCACATCCGGTAGACCCCCATCCCGGCCGACCGCCAGGTCGGGTGGGACGCGTCGCTCGGGACGGTCATCAGGTTCGGATACAGCAGCGCCATTCCCAGCCCGGAGACGCCGGCCAGCGTGGCCCACGCGAGGTACCCTTCGACGAGCACCATCCCGAGCACGCCCGCGCCGGCCAGGAACATCCCGGCGATAACCGGCGGCCGGCGGCCGATCCGGTCCGCGAGCCCGCCGGTACCGATCTGCAGGAAGTACATCGCGCTGTGGACGCCGACCACCGCCCCGACCGCCGCGATACCGAGCCCCTGATTCAGCAGGTACAGCGGGACGGCGATCCAGAACAGCGTGTCGACGAAGTTCTCGATGTGACCGGCCTGCGCCGCCGCGAACAGCGTCCGGTCGCCGTAGGTCGCCCGCTTTACCACCTCCTTGAACGGGAGGTTCGCGTCGCGAGCGTCGTCGTCGCCCTCGGCCTCCGCGTACTGGACGGTCTCCTTGATCAGGAAGACCGAGATGAGGAACGCCAGGACCACGACGATCGCCAGGAAGTAGAACGGCTCCGGACGGAGGCTCCACCGGCTGGCGATGACGCCCGTGACCCAAGCGCCGACGGCCACGCCGGTGTAACCGAACGACTCGTCGATACCGACCGCGAGGCCGCGCTGGTCGGGGCCCGCGAGGTCGATCTTGGCGTTGATCGCCATGCTCCACGTCAGCGCTTGGTTGACGCCCAGCAGGACGTTCCCGACGGTGATCCAGCCCCAGCTCGGGGCGAAGATGAGGATGACCGGTAGGGGGAGCGCCGTGACCCACCCGGCGACGAGCACGGGCTTGCGGCCGTACTCCTCGCCCCACTTCCCGGCGTAGAGGTTGAGGATCGACTTCACGATCCCGAAGGAGACGACGAACGAGCCGATCACGAGGAACGACTCGACGCCGAGGACGTCCTCGCCCAGCGCGGGGACGACGGTGCGCTCGGACCCGATGGTCAGTCCGGTCGCGAAGACGAGCAGGACGTGGAGGGAGAACTGACCGAGGTGTTCGCGGATTCCCTGTTTGATATCGGTTGCCGTGCTCATGGGTCACTCGGCCGCGCAGTTGTTCGGCCCCAGCTCCAGCTCGGCCAGTTCGTCTACCGGAATCGACTCCTGGCCCACGTTCGCGCGCTTGACGCGCTCGAAGTTCGGCGGGTGGTCCGGGACGTCCGACGCGAGCTCCGCGACGAACGCCTCGCGGTCGCGACCGAGGTCCGCGTTCCGGCTCTTGACCTCGCCGAGCGTCGCGGCTACCGGCGGCTCCGGCGAGCCGGGATCGTGCGCCGGGAGCACGACCGCGTCGTCCGGTCGGTCCAGCAGCCGCCGGAGGCTCTCGTACAGCGTCGCGGCGTTCCCCTCGACGTCGGAGTCCTCGATGCCGGCCTCGACGCCGAGCTCGACGCGGCCGACGCTGTCGTGGAACAGGGTGTCCCCCGTGAGCAGCGCCGCGCCGCCGACGTCGAACGAGACGCTTCCCTCGCTGTGTCCGGGCGTGTGGATGGCCTCGACGGCGAGCCCGCCGACGGTCACGACCTGACCGTCCTCGATCGGCGTCGCGTCGAGCGCGAGCGCGTCCTTCGAGTGGAGGGAGTAGGGGACGCCGTGGCGGTCGGCGAGCGCCGCGGCGCCCGAGACGTGGTCGGCGTGGGCGTGCGTGTCGAAGACGCCGACGAGCTCCGCGTCGTACTCGTCGAGGACCGCGTCGTACTCGTCGAGGTAGTGCGACGGGTCGAAGACGGCGGCCTCGCCGTCCGAGACGAGGACGTGCGAGAGACAGCCCTTTCCCGGGCGCGCGATCTGAACGAGCGCGCCGTCGAGGTCGACCGGCACCTCGGCGTGCCGGTGGACGCGGCTCCACCCGCTCATCCCGTCGGCGAGCGTCACCGCGTCGTAGCCCAGTTCGCGGAGGACGTCCGTCGCGGTCTGCGAGACGACGCCCTCGGAGCAGACGGTGACGATCTCCGAGCCCTCGGGGAGCTCCGAGAGCGCCGGCTTGGCGCGGTCGGGGTCGCCGGTCAGCTCGTCGTACACGTCGACGTTGACGCTGCCCGGGACGTGCCACTCCTCGAACTCCGCCTCGTGGCGGATGTCGAGGACGAGCGGGCCCTCCTCGTCGTTTCGCAGCTGTTCACCGAGCGCGTCCGGCGATAGCTCCTGCATCGTACTCTTGAATAGCGCGGACGGGAGGATACGGTCGCTGCCGGACATGACCGGCACTATTAATCCGGAGAGGGCCCAAATCCGCTCGATGAGTCTGTACGAGGCCTCCGTCCGGGTCAAACACGAGTGTCCGTACCGGGAGATATCGGAGCGGCACCCGGATCTCACGATACGCGAGTGGCCGCTGAGCGACTGCCAGGTGCTCGAGATCACGACGGAGACGACCCCGACGGACGCGCTGCTCGACGACATCGACCGGCTCGGGACCGTCCTCCACGAGTCCGAGGACGACGACGGGTACCACGTCGTCACGCAGTCCTGCCTCTGTTCGCTCGAGGAGTCCGTCATCGACCGCTTCGAGGCGCACAACTGCCTGTATCAGTCGCCGACGATCTACCGGCAGGGCTGGGAGCACTACACGGTGGTCGCGTTCGACGACGCGGACGTCCGGGAGCTGCTCGACGACCTGCGGGCCGACAGGGAGATCGAACTGCTCTCGAAGACCTCGATCTCGGAACAGCAGGTCCCGCACAGCATGCTGGCGCCGGCCAACCAGCTGTTCGAGGGTATCACCGACCGACAGTTGGCGGCGCTCCAGTTGGCGCTGGAGCGCGGCTACTACACCCAGCCGCGGAAGACCTCGCTGCGGGAGCTCGCCGACCAGACGGCCGTCGCTCGCTCGACGTACGAGGAACACCTCCGGAAGGCGGAGAACAAGCTGCTCACGAGCGCGGGACAGTACCTGCGACTGGTCACCGCGACGTCGACGGGCGACCCGCTGGAGGTAGAGGAAACCCGTCGGGCCGAACGTGCCGCCGATTAGTCCGCCGTTAGCACACCGAGACCGCCGAGAGACGGAACCTCAAGACACGATGACTACGAGAACCACACCGGAGCGCGGTCTCGCGACCGCTCGGCGCATCGAAGGTCGACGAACGCGCGTCTCCGAGGGGGCCGCGCCGTGAGCGACGTCGAGAGCTTCGTCCGGTTCTGCGACAGCGAGTTCGGGAGCGCCGTCATGGACCGCGAAGCGATGTACGTGCGCCGACACGTCGCCGCGGGCGACCGGGCGCTGGACGTCGGGTGCGGCATCGGGTCGCTCGAGGAGCGAGTCCCCGGCCGCGATATGATCGGACTCGACCGGTCGGCGGCGATGGTCCGGACGGCGCGGGACCGGGTCGACGCGCCGTTCGTCCTCGGTGACGCGACCGCGCTGCCGGTCGCGACCGGGTCGGTCGACGCCGTGGTCTTCGTCTCGACGCTCGAGTTCCTCCCCGACGCCGAGGCGGCGCTGAGCGAGGCGACCCGCGTCCTCGCGTCGGACGGGACCTTCGTCGCGCTCGTGTTGAACACGCGCTCCGAGTACGTCCGGTCGAACCTGCGGCGAGAGGGCTCGTACTTCCGGCGGATGGTCCACCGCGACTCGGCGGCCCTGACGGAGCGGATACTGGAACGCGTCGACGGCGAGCGGGAGTACTTCCTGGGAGTCTCCGGCGAAGAGGTGTTCGAGAGCAGCGACCCGGAGACCGCGGCGATCGCGGCGGTCGTCGGCGAGCCGGTCGACTGACCGCAACACCCTTTCGTCGGTTCCGCGAACGCCGGTACATGACCGACCCGTCCGACTCGGACGCGTCCCCGCTCTTCGAGGCGAAGGCGTTCGACGAGCCGTCCGTCTTCGCGCCGGAGGCCCTCATGGAGAACGCCCGACGGCAGAAGGATCTCCCGGAGCGGCCGGTCCCGGATATCTGCGTGCTCGACCCGGACGGGGACGTCGTCCGCCAGTTGGCGGCCACGGGCGCGGCGCGGGAGGACGAGACGTGGCCGGGCTACCACACCGACCTCTATCGGTTCGAACGGGACGGCGAGGAGTTCGGGATCGTGGGGCGCGCCGTCGGGGCCTCGTTCGCCGTCCTCGTCGCGGAGCAGCTGTTCGCCGCCGGCTGCGAGCTCCTCGTGAGCGTCACCTCCTCGGGGCGGATCGTCCCGAGGGACGACCCTCCCTACTTCGTGCTCATCGAGCGCGCGCTCCGGGACGAGGGGACGAGTCATCACTACCGGTCGTCGGGTCGGTACGCGCGCCTCGATCCCGACCTCCGAGACTCGGTCGAGCGGGCGTGCGAATCGGTGTCTCGGCCGGTGTACGCTGGCGCGACGTGGACGACGGACGCCCCCTTCCGGGAGACTGAGACCGCGATCGAACGCGCCCGGTCCGAGGGGGTGCTCGCGGTGGAGATGGAGGCGGCGGCGCTATACGCGTTCGCGGAGGCTCGGGACCGGCCGGTCGTCTGCTTCGCGCACGTGACCAACCAGATGGGGCAGACCGAGGAGGACTTCGAGAAGGGGGAGGCGGACGGCAGCCGAGACGCCCTGGAGGCGATCGACGCGGCCGCCGCGGCCTGGCGCGGATCGGACTGAGCGCCCTCGGAGCCGACCGGGGCGCTCACGCCCCGTCGCGAGCGCCCCGGTACCGGTCGCGGAGGCGATCGAACAGCGCCCTTCCGGTCGCGGTTCGCAGGCGGGGTTCCGTCGTCGCGAAGAACTCGTCGAGGTCGTCGTACTCGCGGAAGGCGTCCGGCTCGCCGGCGGCGGGGTCGTACCGGGCGTCGCACTCGTAGACCACCGCCTGCAGGCAGACGTCGAGCAGGTCGCACTCCTTGACGAGCACGGCCTCCGGCGAGCCGCGGGCCTCGTACGCCTCCCACGCGTCGCGGACGCGGTCGGGGAGCGGGCCGGCGAGGTCGCGCATCGCCTCGCGCTCGGCGGCCTCCTTCGCGGCCCGGTCCACCGGGTCCGCGGTCGAGTCGGCGCGCGTCGCGACGTCGCCCGTCTCCGCCTCGGCGACGTCGTGGACCACGGCGAGCCGGAGCGCGCGGTCGAGGTCGAGCCCGGGGAGGTCCTCGCGGAATCGGTCGCCGAGGGCTAAGACGAGGTAGGCGACGCCCCACGCGTGCGCGGCGACCGACTCGGGCTCGTCGACGCCGCGGAGCTGCCAGCCCGTGCGCCGCTCGTCTTTGAGCGCGTAGGCGTCGAGGAGGGCGTCGAGGGCGAGTTCGGGATCGGATTTCGATTCGTCTCCCGGCATCGCTGGCGGCTACTCGGCGAGTCGCCAGGCGTCGTCCCCGGCGGCGACGGCCACGTCGCGGCGGACCATCTCGTCGAGCACCTCGTCGAGGCGGCCGGGCTGGGCGACCTCCATCTCGATGCGGCCGATGCTGTGGTACTCCTCGAGGTAGTGGCGGACGTCCTCGCGGTCGAAGGCGTCCTGGTCGGCGCGCTCCATCGCCCCCTCGGTGAGGTCGATCATGTCCTCGAGGAAGTTCCACGGGTAGACGACCCACGTCCACTGTTCGAGGCGCTCGCCGACGAAGTCCGGCTGGAACTCGGAGGTGCCGAGCAGCTGGAGCGTCGCGGTGCGGATCTCGGCGGCGTCGCGGTCCCGGACGTACTCCTCGGCGCGGCGGATCGAGCCGCCGGTGTCCGCGATGTCGTCGATGATCAGGACGTTCTTCCCCTCGACGCTCCCCTCCGGCATCGGGTAGCGGATCTGGGGCTCTCCGCTCTTCTCGGCGGTCCCGACGTAGTGTTCCATCTTGAGGCTCGTCAGGTCGTTGAGCCCGAGGAAGTCGCAGACGCACCGCCCCGCGAACCAGCCGCCGCGGGCCAGCGCGACGACCATGTCCGGCTCGAAGTCGGCCCGTTTCACCGCGTTCGAGACGTTGCGGCAGAGCCCGTAGATGTACTCCCAGTTGGTGAGGGTGCAGTCGAAGTCGTCCGGGAGGTCGCTCATACGGCCGTTCCTCCCACCCGCGCGCTCATAAGGGTTTAGCAACGCTGCCGGAGGGGAGGAGACGGCGACGATCCCCACACTGGTCCGCGCAGGGTTACGGCGGTGGCGTGCGCCTCCGAGCGGGCCATCGGCCCGCGAGGAGCGCGCGCGAGGGACGCGGCGACCGAAGGGAGCCGCGAGGCTGGGGAGGCGTGAGGCGCGGTTGCAGTGCGGGGCGGGACTCAAAGGGGCAGCCGGGAGGGCAACGCAGACGACGCAAGCACCGCAACGAGGGAGCGTCAGCGACCGAGTGAGGCGCGCAGCGAGTGTGCGTTGCCCTCCCGGCTGGGGCTTTGGAGGTGTTCAGTGTCGATCCGCTGTCAACGATTTATAAGTAAGCGGCTGGGGCTTTGAAGACCTTCACCGTGTTAGCAACAGTGGCGCATCGCCGGGAACCGCGAAAACAAATTTCAGAAATCACGCCGACTAGACTCGATTACGCATCGTATCGGTCCCGACACGATTTAGGTGACCCGCCCGCAACGGGTCGGTAATGAGCACTCAGGCCGCGACGGAGGAGCGGACGGTCGTGATCGGGCTGGAGGTCCACGTCCAGCTCGAGACCGACACGAAAATCTTCTGCGGCTGTTCGACGGAGCCCGAGGCGGACGAAGAACCGAACACGCGCACGTGTCCGACCTGCCTCGGCCTGCCGGGCGCGCTGCCGGTCCTCAACGAGGGCGCCGTCGAGGCCGCCGTGAAGGTGGGGAAGGCGATCGACGCCGACATCCCCGAGACGACGACGTTCCACCGGAAGAACTATTACTACCCCGACCTGCCGAAGAACTTCCAGCTCACCCAGTACGACGCCCCGATCTGCCAGTCAGGGGAGCTGGAGGTGCGCGTCGACAGCGAGCCCCGGACCATCGGGATCACCCGGGCGCACTTAGAGGAGGACCCCGGAAGCCTCCAGCACGCCGGCGGCTCCATCGAGTCGGCGACGCACACGCTCGTCAACTACAACCGCGCCGGGACGCCCCTGATGGAGATCGTCACGGAGCCCGACTTCCGGTCGCCCGCGGAGACCCGGGCGTTCCTCGCGAAGCTCGAAGAGGTCCTCGAATATCTCGGCGTCTTCGACCCGACCCGCGACGGGAGCCTGCGCGTCGACGCCAACGTCTCCTTAGTCCCGGAAGAGGAGGTCGACGACGACGGGACGATCACCGACGAGGCCCTCGCGGACGTGAACCGCGCGGAGGTGAAGAACATCTCCAGCCACAAGGGCGCCGAGCAGGCGCTCGCGTACGAGGTCACCCGCCAGGAGAACGTGCTCCGGCGCGGCCGCGAGATCGAACAGGAGACCCGCCACTGGGACGAGGCGCGCGGGGTCACCGTCTCGATGCGCTCGAAGGAGGCCGAGAAGGACTACCGCTACTTCCGGGAGGCGGACCTCCCCGCGCTGGAGGTGTCGGACTGGAAGGCGCGAATTCCGATCCCGGAGCTGCCGGACGCCCGCCGCGAGCGCTTCCGCGAGGAGTACGGACTCGACCGCGAGTCCGCCTCGAAGCTCACCTCGACGAAGGCGGTCGCCGACTTCTTCGAGGACGTCGCCGAGTCGTTCGACCCCGACCTCGCCGCGACGTGGGTCGCCGACAACCTGCTCGGCGAGCTGAACTACCGCGAGATGGCGATCACGGACGTCGAGGGGCGCCTCGACGAGTTCACGCGCCTGATCGAGCTGGTCGACGCCGGGGAGCTCACGGTGAAGAACGCCGAGGAGGTCGTCCTGCGCGAGATGCTCGACGCGGGCGAGGACCCCGAGACGGTCATCGAACGCGAGGGGCTCGGCGTCGCCGAATCTGGAGAGGTCGAGACCGCCGTCGACGCCGCAATCGACGACAATCCCGACGCGGTCGCCGACTACCACGACGGCGACGAGGGAGCGATCAACTTCCTCGTCGGTCAGGTGATGCAGGAGACGGGCGGCAGCGCCGACCCCGGCGAGGTGAACGGGCTGCTCCGCGAGCGGCTGGACGGGTAAGTCCCCGATGAACGTCGCCGTCGAGGTCGTCGGCGAGGGGACCCGCGAGGTCGACCTCGCCGACGACGCGACCTACGCGGATCTCATCCGCGAGACGGGGTACCACCCGCAGGAGGCGTCGGTCCTCGTCGACGGCTCCCCGGTCCCCGGCGACCGCGTCGTCGACGCCGACGAGGTCCGACTGCTCCGGCTGATAAAAGGCGGCGCGACGGACGGCGGCGTGCGGGACCGAACCGCGACGGACGACGGCGCGTGAGCGGGGAGCGCAATGCGGACGAAGCGGGCGAAGCGGACGACGCGGACGACGTCGACGACCTCGCAACATCGGCCCCCGACGGGTTCGCGATCGGGCCCGCCGACCCCGACGACCGGCTCGACGTCCTCCGCGTGCTCGACGCCGCGATGCTGGAGACGGAGGCCGAGACGGTCGACGCCGCGATCGACGCGGGCGACGCGCTCGTCGCCAGATTCGAACGGACGGGCGCGGTCGTCGGCGCGCTGGTCGCGACGCGCCCCGAGCCGGGGCGGCTCCACGTCGACGCCGTGGCCGTCCGGCGGGCGCGTCGCGGTCGCGGAGTCGGCTCCGCGCTCGTCGCCGCGGCGGTCCGGCGCGCCGAGCGCGACGCCGCGGTCGCGGTCGTCACCGCGGCGTTCGAGGCCGGCCTGCGGGATTTCTACGAGGGACTCGGATTCGCGGTCCGACCCGTCGACGACGCGGACGACACCGCGGCGGGCGGATCGGACCGCCTCGCGGGGCGGGCGTCGGTAAACGGGCGCGAGCCGACGTGAACCGCGCGCAAGCGGTGCGTCCGACTCGCGGCTGACTGACCTTTTTCCGCGTGGTATGTGTACTCATATCTTGCTCAAAGAATGCCCTCTACATCCGGCTCATCCGAGACGTCCGGTGGTATCGACGTCGAGACGGCGGACCCCGAGGACGGTCGGCAGCGCAGACCGAGCGCGACCGCGGGCGTTCGCCCGGACAGCGACCCCCGTTCCGACTATCACCACCGCGTCCGCATCGCCGCGCTCGCGGCCGAACGCGAAGTGCTCGACGAGCGGGTGACCGCGCTCACGGACGAGATGGAGGCGCTCGAAGCGGAGGTGGAAGCGCTCGAACGAGCCGTCGAGTCGGAGGAACGGCAGCGGCAGCAGGTCATCGACAGCTACGAGACGATCGTCAGAGAGCGGTCGGAGGCCGACCGCGAGAGCGGAGCGGAGGCTCCCGCGGAGAGGGAGGCCACGGATCGGGGACCGCTGGCGGCGGTCGCGTCCCGGATCGGACGAGCGGTGGCGCGGCTGCGACGCTCGGACGACTGACCGGAGTCCGCGTCCGTTTCGGGGCGCACATCCGTTTCGGGGCGCGTCGGTCCGGAGGGGAGCTCGCATCCGATGTCCATTTCCGGGTCGACCCCGTCGTTCCGGGCATGAACGCCGATTCGCCAGCGGTTTCGACGAGCACTGGGCCGCGATCAGTGGTGGGAGACGCATGAGCGGAAAAGACGAGTACTACAACCGGTCGAAACAGCAGGGGTACCGGAGTCGGGCCTCCTACAAGCTGAAACAGCTCGACGAGGACGCGGACCTGTTCGAGCGCGGCGACACCGTCGTCGACCTCGGTGCCGCGCCGGGCGGGTGGCTCCAGGTCGCCGCCGAGGAGGTCGGCGAGTCGGGGACCGTCGTCGGCGTCGACCTCCAGCGCATCGACGACCTCGAGGAGCACGACGTGGAGACGATCCGCGGCGACATGACCGAGGAGCGCACCCGTCACTACCTCCGCGAGGCGGTCGGGGAGCGCGGCGCCGACGTGGTGCTCTCCGACATGGCGCCGAACATGACCGGCGAGTACGCGCTCGACCACGCCCGGTCGATCCACCTCGCCAGGCAGGCGTTCGACGTGGCCGAGGAGCTGCTCGCCCCCGGCGGCGACTTCGTCGTGAAGGCGTTCCAGGGCGAGGACTTAGACGCCTTCCGCGAGGACGTACGCGCCGAGTTCGAGTACCTCCGGACCGTCTCCCCGCCGGCCTCCCGCGACTCCTCCTCGGAGGTGTACCTCGTCGCCAAAGGGCTCAACACGGCCCCCGTCGAGGCGGGCGACCGGCTTGAGGTGACGATCGAGGAGCTCGGCGACGAGGGCGACGGGATCGCGTACGTCGAGGGGTACTCCCTCTTCGTCCCCGACGCCGCGGTCGGCGAGACGCTGACGGTCGAGATCGACGAGGCGAAGCCGCGGTTCGGCTTCGCCGAGCGCGTGGACGGCGACGACGAGTAGCTGTCACGTTCGCAGACGACCGGCGACGTATCGGCCTCAGGACGCGTCGGCCTCAGGCCGCGTCCGCGCGCCGGACCCACTCGCGGAGGGTGAACCCCTCGTACTCCGTCTCGTCGACCACGCGCCACTCCGTCTCGTCCCACGCCGGGAACCGGGTGTCGCCCTCGTAGGCGCCGTCGACGTGGCTGAGGACCATCCGGTCGACGCGCGGCTGGAACAGCTCGTATATCGCCCCGCCGCCGAGGACGTAGACGGGGGCGTCGGGGTCGGCGTCCGTAACGTCGTCGGCCGGTCCCGTTCCGACGGGCGCCGTCTCGCCGGCGACGTCGACGGCGGCGTGCGACTCGCCGGCGACGCCGTCGATCGCACCCGAAGCGGGAGGTTCGCCGACGAGCACGCGGGCGAGATCGATCGCCGCGTCCGCGTCGCCGGCGACGACCGCGGTCGGCTCGTCGATCGCGTCGAGGCTGCGGCTCACGACGATCTGCCGGCGTCCGGGGAGGTCGCCGCGCATGGATTCGAAGGTTCGGCGGCCCAAGACGACGGGCGAGTCGGCGACGCGTTCGCGGTACTGACGGACATCCTCGGGGAGGGCCGGCCACGGGACGCCGCCGTCGTTCCCGATCACCCGGTTCTCCGCGAGCGCCGCGACGCTGACGAGTTGCACGGGAGCGATAGGGACGGCGGCGGTAAAAAGCGGTCGGCGAGGGTGCTGCGTCGGGACCGCGGCTATTCGGCCAGTCCGAGCAGATCGAACGGGTACCCGTTGTCGACCTCGTCGGCCTGCTCGTAGACGACGCGGGCGGCCGCGACGTCTTGGATCGCGAGCCCGGTGGAGTCGAAGACGGTGACGCCCGTGACGCCATCCGCGCCCGTGCCGGGGGCGTTCCCGCCGGCGTCGATCCCCGCGCGACCGGGGCGGGTGCCGACGACGATCTCGCCGATCTCGCCGTAGATGTCGTCGTCCGTGAGCGTCCCCGCCGCGTACGGGACGTTGATCTCGCCGGAGTGGGTGCACTGCTCGCGGTCGTCGATGACGACCGTGGCGTCGAGCAGGAGCTCGTCCGCCAGCTCGTGTTTCCCCGCCGCGTCGGCGCCCATCGCGTTGACGTGGGTGTGATCGCCGACGTCGTCGAGGCCGACGACGGGGTCCTCGACGGGCGTCACCGTCGAGAGCACGTCGCAGTGGCCGGCCTCGCTGATCGAGCCGCCCCTGACGTCGAACCGGTCGTCGAAGGCGTCGACGAAGCGGGCGACGCGCTCCTCGTCGAGGTCGCTGACCACGACCTCCTCGATGTCGCGCACCTCCGAGATGGCCTCCAGCTGCGTGTACGACTGGACGCCCGCGCCGACGATCCCGAGCGAGGTCGCGTCGGGGACCGCGAGGTGGTCGGTGGCGACCGCGGCGGCCGCGCCCGTGCGCTTCATCGTGAGCGTCGTGCCGTCGAGGATCGCGAGCGGGAACGCCGTCTCGGGGTCGGAGTAGATCATCGTCCCCATCACGGTCGGGAGGTCGTGGTCGGCGGGGTTGTCGGTGTGGACGTTCACCCACTTGATCCCGGCCGCGTCCCAGCCGGTCTCCTCGGCGGTGTCCTCGGTCCTGACGTCGAGGTAGGCGGGCATCGACCGGAAGTCGCCGTTGTACTCCGGGAGGTCGATGTACGACTTCGCGGGCATCTTCGCGTTCCCGCGCTCGTAGGCCGTGAACGCGCCGCGCACCGCGTCGATGACGCGGTCCATGCGGGCGTTCTCGTCGACGTCGTCGGCGTTGAGAAGCAGCGTCTGCATGTCGCAAGCTTTGCCGGTCGGGTACTTGAACCCTGTTGGATCGGCCGCGGACGGAGGGATCCCCGTGGAGTCGCGAGTGCAGCGAGCGACGTGACCGGGGATTCGGAAGCGTTCACCGTACCACCGGCAGCGACGTAGTACAGTCGGGAACACGATTATACGCGCTCACCGCCCATATCGACCCATGAGTCTCTCGCTCGACGCCGACCAGCTCGACCGGTACTCCAGGCACGTCATCATGGACGAGGTCGGCCCGGAGGGACAGCGACGCCTCCTCGACGGCAGCGCCCTCGTCATCGGGGCGGGCGGGCTCGGCGCCCCCGTCATCCAGTACCTCGCGGCCGCGGGAGTCGGGACGCTCGGGATCGTCGACGACGACGTCGTCGAGCGCTCGAACCTCCAGCGGCAGGTGGTCCACGGCGACGCCGACGTGGGCGAGCCGAAGGTCGAGTCCGCGGCGCGGTGCGTCGACCGGCTCAACCCCGACGTCGACGTGGCGACGCACGAGATCCGCCTCGACGAGGGGAACGTGCACGACCTGCTCGCCGGCCACGACGTCGTCGTCGACTGCGCGGACAACTTCCGGACGCGGTACGTCGTCAACGACGCGGCCCGGATCGAGGGGCTACCCGTCGTCCACGGCGCGATCTACAAGTTCGAGGGGCAGGCGACGACGCTCGTCCCCGACGGCCCCTGCTACCGGTGTCTGTTCCCGGAGGCGCCGGAGCCCGGAACGGTGCCCGACTGCGCGGCGACGGGCGTGCTCGGCGTGCTCCCGGGTACGGTCGGGTGCATCCAGGCGACCGAGGCGATCAAGCTCCTCCTCGACGCCGGGGAGACGCTCGACGGCCGGCTCCTCTTCTACGACGCGATGGACCTGACCTTCGAGACGGTCCCCTACCGCCGGAATCCGGACTGTCCGGTGTGCGGCGACGACGGCATCGAGACGATCGACGGGATAGACTACTCGGGCGGCTGTCGCGTGGACGCGGACTAGCGTCTCCGGCGAGGCTCCCGCGTCGGTCCGACCGCCGCTCACAGGGAGCGCTCGGTCATCGCCGGGCCGCCGCCCGCGCCAGAGCCGTCGGCGGCGAACCCCGACCGGACGCACCACCGACAGTAGCGGAAGTCGGGGCGGTTCTCGGCCCCGCAGTGCCGGCAGACGACGGTCTCGCCGTCGGCGTCGAGCGGCGGCGGGTCCCCGTTCGGGTCGGTCCCGGCCGCCGCCGAGCCGGCGTCGGCGCCCACGGCGAACTCCGGGCCGGCGGCGACCGCGCCGTCCGCGTCGCCCTCGGCGTCGGCGTCCCCGTCCGAGGGCGGCGAGTCGCCGAGAGACCCGAGCGTCCCGGGCGGCTCCCAGTCCCGCCTCGCGAGGAGCCACGCGAGCGCGACGTTGGCGGCGATCACCGCGACGAGCACCGCGGCGACCGGAAGGAGGTCACCTCCCGTCATGTGTCGTGTGTTAGCAGGCGAAGAATATATGACCAGCGGTGATCGCGGGGGATCCGCCTCGGTCCCCGGCACTCTTAGGGCGGCCCGCCGAACGGGTGGACGTATGAAGGAGATCGTCCACACCGACGCGGCGCCCGAGGCGGTCGGGGCGTACAGCCAGGCGACGACGAACGGCGAGCTCGTGTTCACGGCCGGGCAGATCCCGCTGACGCCCGACGGCGACCTGCTCGACGACGCGCCGATCGCCGAGCAGACGGAGCGTGCGCTCGACAACCTCGTCGCCGTGCTCGACGAGGCCGGCGCGGCGCCGACGGACGTGCTGAAGACGACGGTCTTCCTCGCCGACATCGACGACTTCGACGCGATGAACGAGGCGTACGCGGGCTACTTCGACGAGTCCCCTCCGGCCCGGTCGGCGGTGCAGGCGGGCGCCCTCCCGAAGGGCGTCGGCGTCGAGATCGAGGCGGTGGCCGTCGTCGAGTAGATGGGCATCGAGGGCGGCGGCGAGACCGGCGACGAAGGCGACGAGACCGACGCCGAGAGAGGAGTCCGAGAACGCCCGGAGAAGCCCGCAGCTCGGCCGACGAGGCGCGCCAGAGCGAAGTCGGCGGCGCTGTGGGGGCTCGTCGGCGGCTTCGCGTTCCTCGCGCTCGCGCAGGGGTTCCTGCTCGTCGCGAGCGACCTCCCGGTCGGATACGTCGGACTCGCGGGGCTCGCCGCGTCGGTCGCCGTCGCGTCCGGCGGGATCGCCTACGCGACGGAACACCGGCTGCGGGCGAACGCGTGAAGAGAAGGACTTAACAGTCGCAGCGGATTATCTCGGACTGAGCCAGGATGGCCGAGTGGTAAGGCGCACGCCTGGAAAGCGTGTTCCCTTCCGGGATCGGGGGTTCAAATCCCTCTCCTGGCGTCTTTCACCGTCGCGCAACGACCGAAGAGCGGAGCGACGAGGGAGCCGCGCGACGTTGAGACCCGACCGGATTTGAACCCTGCCAGTCGCGCACAGCGAGCGAAGCGAGCGAGCACGTCTGGTTCCGGTTCAAATCCCTCTCCTGGCGTTTTTGCGACGAGCGCGACCCGCGTAGCCGCGGCGCCGCCCCCGTTCCGCCCCTCGACGTGCTCGCACGCCGACACAAGACTCATATGTGTGGGTACAGTTGTCACGGGTGACGATGCCAGACACGAAATCGGGTCGCGAGCGGAAGGGAAGGAACAAGCGCCGACAGCTGGAGAGCCGCCTCAACGAACGCGAGCTCGACGCCGCCGAGGAACCGCCGGAGCCGTCCCTCGACGAGGTC
This sequence comes from Halorubrum depositum, assembly GCF_007671725.1. Taxonomy (NCBI): domain Archaea; kingdom Methanobacteriati; phylum Methanobacteriota; class Halobacteria; order Halobacteriales; family Haloferacaceae; genus Halorubrum; species Halorubrum depositum. Next base: position 1,124,699 of record NZ_VCNM01000002.1, read on the forward strand.
GACTCGGAGTACCTCGACGAGGACGAGCTCGATTGGTGAGCGCTCGCGACCGAACGCCGCCTCCGCTTTTCAGTTCGTAATCGAATCCCGCGAGAGCGACGCGTCTACGCCCTACACTCCGCGAGCGACGCGCCCGCGCCCCCGCGTCCGAGAGCGACGCGTCGCCGAGCGCCGCGTTCCGTCCGTCGCTGAGCCCTTGCGCCGCGGCGAGCGGCGACATATATAAATGAGCGAGTGCGAGCGTCCGAACCCCGGTGAAGATCCGTGCTAACTATCCGCACAAATAGCGAATGAGCGCGCCGGAGTCGGGCGTTTTTCGCGGCGCCTGAGCGGTCGAGCTCGATCCCGGCCGATCGCTTCCCAACGACGGGTTTATATAGAATCACAATCAATCAAACGCTGTATGAGCCAGCGAATGCAGCAGGGGCAGCCGATGATCATCATGGGCGAGGACGCCCAGCGCGTCAAGGATCGTGACGCACAGGAGTACAACATCTCCGCGGCGCGCGGCGTCGCCGAGTCCGTACGCTCGACGCTCGGACCGAAAGGGATGGACAAGATGCTCGTCGACTCGATGGGCGACGTCACCATCACGAACGACGGCGTCACCATCCTGCAGACGATGGACATCGACAACCCGACCGCCGAGATGATCGTCGAGGTCGCCGAGACCCAGGAGGACGAGGCCGGCGACGGCACGACGAGCGCGGTCGCCATCGCGGGCGAGCTCCTCAAGAACGCCGAGGACCTCCTCGAGCAGGACATCCACCCGACGGCCGTCATCAAGGGATTCAACCTCGCGAGTGAGTACGCCCGCGAGCAGGTCGACGACGTCGCCACGCGGGTCGACGCCGACGACACGGAGACGCTGAAGAACGTCGCCGAGACGTCGATGACCGGCAAGGGCGCCGAGCTCGACAAGGAGACGCTCGCGGACCTCGTCGTCCGCGCGATCCAGGGCGTCACCGTCGAGGCCGACGACGGCTCCCACGTCGTCGACCTCGCGAACCTCAACATCGAGACCCGCACCGGCCGCGCGGCCGGCGAGTCCGAGCTCCTCTCGGGCGCGGTGATCGACAAGGACCCCGTCCACGACGACATGCCGACCGACTTCGAGTCGGCCGACGTCCTCCTCCTCAACGACCCGATCGAGGTCGAGGAGGCCGACGTCGACACCTCCGTCAACGTCGACTCCCCCGACCAGCTCCAGAAGTTCCTCGACCAGGAGGAGAAGCAGCTCCGCGAGAAGGTCGACCAGATCGTCGACAGCGGGGCCGACGTCGTCTTCTGTCAGAAGGGGATCGACGACCTCGCCCAGCACTACCTCGCGAAGGAGGGCATCCTCGCCGTCCGCCGGACGAAGAAGTCCGACCTGAGCTTCCTCAAGAACGTGCTCGGCGCGCCGATCGTCACCGACCTCGACTCGCTCACGGCCGACGACCTCGCGGTCGGCTCGGTCGAGCGCGACGAGGAGGAGGGCCTGTTCTACGTCGAGGGCGAGGACGCCCACGGCGTCACCCTCCTGCTGTACGGCACGACCGACCACGTGGTCGACGAGCTCGAGCGCGGCATCGAGGACGCCATCGACGTGGTCGCGGCGACCGTCTCCGACGGACGCACGCTCCCCGGCGGCGGCGCCATCGAGGTCGAACTCGCCAGCCGGCTCCGGGACTACGCCGACTCCGTCTCCGGCCGCGAGCAGCTCGCCGTCGAGGCGTTCGCCGACTCGCTGGAGCTGATCCCCCGCGTGCTCGCCGAGAACGCCGGGCTCGACGCCATCGACCTGCTCGTCGACCTGCGCGCGGCCCACGAGGCCGGCGACGCGCACGCCGGGCTGAACGTCTTCTCCGGCGAAGTCGAGGACACTGCCGAGGCCGGCGTCGTGGAGACGGCGCAGGCGAAAGAGCAGGCGATCGCCTCCGCCGCCGAGGCCGCGAACCTCGTCCTCAAAATCGACGACATCATCTCCGCGGGCGACCTGTCGACCGGCGGCGACGGCGACGAGGGCGGCGCCCCGGCCGGCGGCATGGGCGGTATGGGCGGTATGGGCGGTGCTATGTGAAATCTGTCGGAGACAGATTTCCATAGACCGTCAGGCTCCGCCTGACGCAGTCGATGTAAGCGAGGTTCCGTAGGAACCTCGTTACCGAGCGGGGAGCGAGCGAGGTCGACCGCAGGGAGACCTCGGAGCGAACGGGGCGCGTCGCCCCGTGAGCGAACGCGACCCGCGAGGTGTGAGCTCCGAGTAGGAAACTCACAGCCCCCTGACGCGTTCCGACCGCGTACTACACTTCGAACACGCACGCTCGCGTTCCCCGGTTTCATTTTTTAAATCACAGCTTGGAGAGCCGCGGCGCTCGTCGGTATCGAACGGCAGCGCAGAACGCGACGGCGTCGTCACTACCCGACTGATAAACGAGAGAATCCGAGCGAGACCGCGGTCGGCTTACTTGCCCTGACGGTCGTTACCGGTGACGCTCGGGCGGGTCTTCTCCGTGCCCTTGCCGCGCGTGCGCTGGCCGCGGCCCTTCGTGCCGGCGGAGGTGAGCCCGCGGAAGGCGCGCCCGCGGTGGTCGTCCGAGGTGATCCACCCGAGGTCGTCGTCGTTCTCGATCGCGGGGTGGGCGGGGTCCACTAAGATTACTTCGTGCCACTTCTGCGAGCCGTCCTCACCGACCCAGTAGGAGTTGAGCACGCGGAGGTTGCGGTACTTCCGCGAGGCGCGCTCCTCGGCGATGCGCTGGATCGACTTGCGGCGCGAAAGGCGGTTGACGCCCTGGCGCTTCGAGCGGCGACCGGCCTTGTGGCGCTGCTTGCGCGAGCCGCCCTTGCGGACGCTCACGCGAGCGACGACGACGCCCTGCTTGGCCTTGTAGCCGAGTTCGCGGGCCTTGTCGAGGCGCGTGGGGCGCTCGATGCGCTCGATGGCGCCCTCGTCGCGCCACTCCTGTTTGCGCTGCCACTGCAGCTCCGCCAGTTTCCCCTCCTTGGGGGACCGCCACGCCTCCTTGATGTGCGAGTAGAAGCTTCGTGCCATTGGTGTGTCCGCGGACGGTTGCGATTCAGCCGCGAAGCGGCCACATGTCGTCTCGTCCCGGGGCGTCGACGACGTTGACGACATCGACGACGTCCCGGCGGCGAGTGCCCGCTGTGTCCGCACCAGCGAGTTGCCCGTACTTCCCGCGGTTCGCCCTTAACCGCTTCGCTACGGCGTTCGCGTGGGTGGGAGTGGCACGCGCGAAGGCGGCCGGCGCGAGTCACCCGTCGACGAACAGCCCGTCGACGACCGTCTCGATCAGCGCGTCCTCGACGCGCTCGTGGGCGGCGTCGCCGTCGGCGCCGATCGGCGCGTTCCGCGAACGCGCGGTGAACACGAGCGAGACGAACAGCTCGTCGACCAGCTCCGGGTCGTCGTACCGGAACGCGTCGAGCTCGGCCCACCGCGCGGCGAACGGCATGTTCGAGTCGTACGCTGCCCGCTCGATCCCCTCGTCGCCCTCGGAGTCCACGATCCGCTCCTGTAACGACCGGAGCTCCCCGTCGACGATGAGCGAGGAGATGAGCGGGTTCGACCGCACCTCCCGCAGCGTGGTCTTCAGGAGGACCCGCACCTCCTCGCGCGGCGTGTCGGCCGCCGCGACCGCCTCGGCGATCGACGCCTCCAGCGCCTCGCGCTCCGCGCGGAGCACCTCGACGTACAGCGCCTCCTTCGAGTCGTAAAAGCGGTAGAACGTGCTCGTCCCGATGTCGACCGCCTCGGTCACGTCCTTGACCCGCGTGCGCTCGAAGCCGAACCGCTCGAACAGCTCCCGACCCGCAGCGACCAGCTCCGCGCGGATCCGCTCGCGCTCCTCCTCGGAGAACCCGCTCATCGCCCGCCTCCGCTCCCGTCGACGCCGCCCGATCGGTGTGTGCTCATTGACGCGCTCTAGGAATCCAAAAACAAAGACGTTATTGATTCGTGGATTCATGATGGGATGTGAAACGCGCGGCGACGACGCCCGGACCGGCTCGACGCGATCGGCCGACGCGGAGCCGCGACGCCGGTCCGGCGCCGGTTTCGGTCCGCACGGGTCCCGACGCGGGCCCGCGGGGCGCCGCCGCGAGGTTCGATTCAGCATGAGACGCAACACAGTTCTCGTCGCGGTCGTGGCACTGGCGCTTGTAACGAGCGGAACGGCCGGCTTCGCCGTGGGAGCGGCGCCGACCGGCGGAACGCCGACCGAGGAGGCGAGCGCGGCGAGCCTCGACGCGGACGCGGCGACCGCGACGCCGACCGCCGACGCCGCGACCGGCGGGACGACGCCCTTCCAGACGGGGGGCGGGCTCGTCCGAGGCTCGCCCGAGCTGAGCGTGACGACCCCGAGCGCGACCCTCACCCCCGGGCGGACGAACGAGCTCACCCTCCAGGTCTCGAACGACGGCGACATGGACCTCGGCACCGCCCAGACCCGCGAGATCGTCACCACCGCGCGGAACGTGCGCGTGACCGCCGACGCCGGCGGCACCCCCCTCGACGTCGAGACCGGCACCCTCGCGATCGGCTCGGTCACCGAGAACCGGCCGGGCGAGGCGACCGTCGCGGTGAACGTCCCCGAGGACGTCGAGCAGGGGACCTACGAGCTCGACGTCGAGCTGGAGTACTCGTACACCTACCAGCAGTCCGGCGGCGTCACCATCGACCGCGAGGAGACCGTCGACGCCGAGGTCGACGTGCGGATCTCCGACGACGCGCGCTTCGAGGTCGTGAACGTCACGACCGACGCCCACGTCGGCGGCGAGGGCACGCTCGAGGCCGAGATCGAGAACGTCGGCGCCGACGTCGCTCGCGACGCGACCGTCGCGTTCGAGTCCGCGAGCGGCGGCCTCGCGTTCGGCGACCGCGCCAGCGACGCCGCCCGGGTCGACGAGCTGGCGCCGGGCGAGACGACGACCGTGCGGTACGACGTCGCGTTCGCGCCGGGCGCGCCCGTCCGCGAGTACGCCCTGGACGGGACCGTCTCGTTCGAGACGAGCGAGGGGCTCCAGCGCGTCGACGAGGGCGTCTCCGCCGGCGTGGTCCCCGGACCCGAACAGCGGTTCTCGGTCACCGGGGTCGACTCCGACCTGCGCGTCGGCGAGGAGGGAGAGGTCACCGGCACCGTGACGAACGAGGGCCCGAACGAGGCCCGCAACGTGGTGATTCAGTTCGCCGAGCAGTCCCAGAACGTGATCCCGATCGAGCGCAGCGTCGCGGTCGGCACGCTGGCGCCGGGCGAGTCCGGCGAGTTCCGGCTCCCGATCGAGATCGGCGAGGAGGCGAAGGCGATCGACCGGACCGCAGACATCGCAGTGCAGTACCGCAACGCCGAGTTCGAGACCCGCGCGTACCAGGACGTCGAGCTGCTGTACGAGGTGCAGCCGGAACGCGATCAGTTCCTCGTGGAGGTCGAGGACCGCGAGATCGAGGCGGGCGGACAGCGCGCCCTCGAGGTGACGCTGACGAACAACCTCGACGAGCCGGTCCGAGACGTCGAGGCGCGGCTGTTCGCCGACGCGCCCCTCGACAGCGGCAACGACGAGGGGTTCGTCTCCGAGCTCGAGCCCGGCGAGTCGACGACGCTCACGTTCGACCTGTCGGCGGCCGGCTCGAGCACGGCGAAGACGTACCCGATCTCGTTCGACTTCCGCTACGACGACGCGGACGGGAACAGCCAGCTGTCGGACACGACGCGGGTGCCGGTCACCGTCGTGGAGAGCGAGGGAGGCCTCCCGGTGGGGCTCGGTCTCGTCGCGCTCGTCGCGGTGGTCGTGATCGGAGCCGGCGCGTACGTCCTCAAGAGGGAATAGATGGGTCGAGCGGGCCAGTGGGTCGAAGCGAACGTCGAGCTGCTCAACGAGCTGATCGTCACGCGACCGCGGACCGTCGTCGCGCTGTTCCTCGTGGCGACGGCCGTCTTCGCCGGCGGGATGACCGCCGTCGAGACGCAGACCGACGCCACCGAGGGGTTCTCCGAGAACCTCCCGGAGCAGGAGGCGTTAGACGCGATCGAGACCGAGTTCGAGGAGCCGTTCGCGACCGACGGGGAGACCACCCAGCTGATCCACGACGGGACGAACGTCTTGGACCGCGAGGAACTGCTCACGATGCTCCGGCTGTTGGAGCGCCTCGACGAGCGGGAGGACCTGCGCGTGGCGTCCGCGAACGGCCCCGCGACGATCGTCGCGCAGACGCTCGATCCGACGGCGCGGACGCCGGCCTCCCAGCGTCGCGCGGTTGAGTCGGCGACCGACGCGGAGGTCCGTCGAGCGATCCGGCGGGCGAGCGAGCGCGAGGGGTTCTCGGCCGTCGTCTCCGACGACTTCAACCCGAACGCGGCGTCGGCGTCGACGACGGTGACGGTGATCTCCCACGACGTTCCGCGCGGATTCGACGACCTGCAGGGGCTCCAAACGGACGTCCGCGAGCTCGCGGACGACGAGCCCGCCGACGTGCGCGTGTTCGGGGCCGGGATCATCAACGCCGAGACGGGGCAGATCATCGGTGACTCGCTGCTCATCGTGATGCCCATCGTCGTGGTCCTGTTGCTGGGCTTCCTCGTCGTCGCCTACCGGGACCCGATCGACCTCGCGCTCGGGCTGTTCGCGCTGTTGATGACGCTGATCTGGACGTTCGGATTCTTAGGCTTCTCCGGGATCCCGTTCGACCAACAGCAGATCGCGGTCCCGGTGTTGCTGCTGGCGGTCGGCGTCGACTTCGGGATCCACTTCGTCAACCGCTACCGCGAGGAGACGGTGCAAGGGTACGACGCCGTCCCCGCGATGCGCATCGCGGCGAACCAGCTGGCGATCGCCTTCGTCATCGTCACCGTCACCGCGGTGTTCGGGTTCGGGGCGAACGTCGCCTCCGACCTCGACCCGATCCGGAACCTCGGGATCGTCTCGGCGGTCGGGATCGTGTTCACGTTCCTGATCTTCGGGCTGTTTCTCCCGGCGGCGAAGCTGGAGGTCGACCGGCTCCGCGAGCGGTACGGCGTCCCGGAGTTCGGGTCGACGCCGATCGCCTCGGAGGACTCCGCGCTCGGCCGGCTGCTGTCCGTCTCCGTCACGATCGGCGAGCGCGCGCCCGCGGTGTTCATCGCGGTCCTCCTCGTCGCCTCCGCGGGGCTCGGCGCGTACGGCGCGGGCATCGATACGACGTTCGAACAGGAGGACTTCCTCCCGCCGGAGGAGGAGGCGGGGTACGTGGAGTACATCCCGGAGCCGTTCGCGCCGGGCGAGTACACCGTGACGGAGACGCTGAACCTGCTGGAGGACAACTTCGCGGCGAGCCAGGACGCGTCGATAACGATATTCGTCGAGGGACCGCTACGCGAGGACCACGCCTTGGAGGCGCTCGCCGAGCCCAACAACGATCCGCCGGGGACGCTCGCCGTCGGCCCGAACGGCGGGGCCGAGACGACGAGCATCGTGACGGTGATCCGGTCGCACGCGCGGTCCGACGAGGAGTTCGCGGCGCTGGTCGCGCGCAACGACCGGAACGGGAACGGGATCCCCGACCGCAACCTCGAACGGATCTACGAGGAGCTGTTCGACTCGCCCGCCGGGGACCGGGCGTCGCGGTACCTCACCGACGACCGCCGCGGCGCACAGATCGAGTACACCGTCGAGAGCGGCGCGACGCAGGGGGAGATCGCCGCGGACGCGACGGAGCAGGCGGACCGGTTCCGCTACACCGCGACCGCGACCGGCCAGATCGTCGTCTTCGACGCGATCACGGGGATCATCTTCGAGTCGGCGATCCAAGGGCTCGTCCTCGCCGTGGTGTTGACCGGCGTCTTCCTCGTGATCACGTACGGCATCCTGGAGGGAATGCCCCTGCTGGGGATCGTGAACGTGTTCCCGATCGTGATCGCCGTCGCGTCGCTAGTGGGTACGATGCGGCTGCTCGGGCTGCCGCTCAACGCCCTGACAGCGACGATCCTCTCTATCGCGATCGGGATCGGGATCGCCTACTCCGTCCACATCACCGCCCGGTTCATCGACGAGTTCAAGGAGAACGACGACGTCGCGGCCTCGCTCCGCACGACGCTGACCGGAACCGGGGGCGCGCTCACGGGCAGCATGCTCACGACGGCGCTCGGGACCGGCGCGCTCGCGCTCGCCATCACCCCCGTACTCGGCGACTTCGGGCTGCTGATCGCGTTGAGCGTCGTCTACTCGTTCGTGCTCTCGGTGGTCGCGCTGCCGCCGGCGCTGTTCCTGTGGGACCGCTACCAGAACGGCGGTTCGCTCGGCGGCCGCGCTCGCGGCGCCTGAGGGTCGACCGCCGACAGCGGTTCGCCCTCGCGCCGTCCGTCGCCGACGCCCGCGCCGTTCGTGCGCCGGCGACGCCCACCTGCGGGAGCGTCAACACCGTGAAGCGCGTACGGTTCGGTCGACGCGGCCGGGCGCGATCCCGACGATCTCGGGTGGGGAGTCCCGCTCGGCCGCGTCGCTTTCCCCCGACGCTCCGGGAACTCGCCTCGGGCGAACCCCTCGGACGTCGATTCGCCGCGGATCGACCACAGAGGCACACGCCGCGTTCGCGCGGCCCGCAGTCCGGTCGGTCGGCGGCGACAGCGAACCGGCCGAACCGCGGCGCCGTCTCGTGAGATATTCTCGAGAGAATCCCCGAATAAGAACCCTCTTATAAATCCGGGGTGGACGGAGCGGTATGCCCAAAATAAGCGTCGAGATCCCGGGCGAACTGCTCGAGGACCTCGACGAGCACGTCGGCGACGACGGGAAGTTCGTGAACCGCAGCGACGCCGTCCGAGCGTCGATCCGGAAGACGCTCGACCTGCTCGACGAGATCGACGCGCGCCACGACCGGCTCGACTCCGCGAGCGACGCGGGCGACGACGAGGCGGACGATGAGTAGCCGGACCCGGGGAGCCGCCGGGACCGACGGTCCCTTCGCGGCCGACCCGTTCGACCGCTCCGCGGTGGCCGCGGTCGGACTGATCACCCTGTTCGTCGTCGCGCTCGCGACCGCGCAGCTCACCGCCGCGAAGGTGATCGCGCTCCCGCTGCCGGTCGCACTCCCGGTCGTCGGCCCCGAGATCGTCCTGCCGGGCGCCGCGCTCGCGTACGCGCTCACGTTCCTCGCGTCCGACTGCTACGCCGAGCTGTACGGCCGCCGCGCGACGCAGGTGGTCGTCAACGTCGCGTTCCTCGCGAACTTCCTCGTGCTCGCCCTCGTCTGGTCGACGCTCGCCGCGCCGGGCGTGAACCCCGAGGTCTCGGCCGCGTTCGAGACCGCGCTCGGCCCCGCGACGAACGTCGTCGCCGGGAGCCTGCTGGCGTACGTCGTGAGCCAGAACTGGGACGTGTTCGTCTTCCACGCGATCCGCGAGCGCACCGGCGAGCGCCTGCTGTGGCTGCGCAACGTCGCCTCGACCGCGAGCAGTCAGGCGCTCGACACCGCGATATTCGTCGGCGTCGCCTTCTACGCCGCCCCGGTCCTGCTCGGCGTCGGTGACCCCCTCCCGGGGAGCGTCCTCCTCGCGCTCGGGCTCGGCCAGTACCTCCTCAAGCTCGCGATCGCCGTCCTCGACACGCCGATCGTCTACCTCGTCGTCGGCGCCGTGCGCGAGTAGACGACCCGACTCTCCGCCGCCGTTTATATCGCCCAGCCACCGCCGACCGCCAGCTCACGCGCGGGTCGCGCGGGGAGGTCAGCGGGCACGCGCTCGAAGGCGTCGCCGGCATCGTCGGTCCGATACAGTCCCTCGTCGTTGAGCGCCCAGACCTCCCCGGGCTCCCGGCCGCCCGCGAGGACCGCTCGGTAGGTCCCCGATCCAGTGGGCATCCCCCGGTCGTCGAGACGCTCGAAGCGCGGCCCCGCGGTCGAACCGCCGCTCGCCCGGTCCCCGTCGGTTCGGTCCGTCGTCCGCCGGTAGAGGTACGCCTCGCCGCGGCGGTGGGCGGCGTTCGCGCCCGACGCCGCGCTCACGAGGACCGTCTCGGGGTCGCCCGGGTCGACCGCGATCCCCCAGACGTAGGCGTGGTCGAGCCCCCGAGCGACGACGCGCCACGTCTGCCCTCGGTCGCGGCTCTCCGCGAACCCGTCGCCCGCGGCCGAGTAGACCCGATCGGGCGCGTTCGGGTGCGTCGCGAGCGCGTGGTTGTCGCGCCGGGAGCCCTCGGGCCGGTCGACCCACGTCTCGCCGCCGTCCGGCGTGACGAGGAGCGCGCCCGCCTCGACGCCGACGAACCAGCGCTCCGGGTCCGCCGGACAGGGCTCGAGACACCGGACGTGGTGGGTGTCCGGGCGCGGCGGGAACGACCACTCCGACGACGAGGGAACGTCGGTCAGGCCCGCGACCGGCTCGACCGTCTCGCCGCCGTCGGTCGACCGGTATATCCGCGAGGGCTCCGTTCCGACCCAGACGACCGCGGGGTCGTGCGGGCTCGTCGCGACCGCGGTGACCGCGTCCGGCCCCGTCCCGCCGGGCCCGAGCGTCTCGGCAGCGACCCGCTCGAACGTCTCGCCGCCGTCGACGGAGCGGAACAGCCCGGCGTCGAAGGTGCCGGCGAGCACGCGGGCGTCGGAAGTGACCGAGAGGCACTCGATTGCGCGGTCCGCCAGCCGCTCGTCGACCTCGCCCGTCTCGGGATCGACGAGGCGGAGCCCGTCGCCGTAGGCCGCGTAGAGGCGCGTGGACATGAAGGAGAGTTCGACGCCTCGCGACAAAAGCCTTCGACGGGCGCAAGAGACTTATCGGCCGCCGCCGTGTGAACGGTAAGCATGGACCTCCGCGTGCAGGGTGACGTTCCCCCCGATCCGTTCCTCGGCGCCGCCGACCTGTTTGAGACCGAGTGCTCGCTCGCCGACCCCGTCCACGTGAAGGTGCGCGAGGACCCCGACGAGCGGACGTGGGCCGGCCACTACGACGGCTACCACGTCCTTAACGTCTCGAAGCGCGCCGCCACCAGCGCGATGGCCCGCGAGCTGGCCGTTCACGAGCTCTCGCACATGGCTCGGTACGAGGAGGGCCACGCCTCCCACGTCCAGTCGACCGAGGAGGCGCTGTATCTGGGGCTCTCCGGCGAGGAGGTGGAGCGCCGCAAGCTCGCGCACTGCTACCAGATCGCGAACCACATGAAGGACATCTACGCCGACGACATCACGCTCTCCGTCGCGCCCGCGGACAAGCTCCTCGGCTTCCTCGAATCCACCCTCGCGGCTGCGGTCGCCGACCGCCCCGCCGTCTCGCGGGACGGCTCGCCGCCCGTGACGGCCGGCGCCGACCCGGAGATCACCGCCGTCAACGCCGCGTTCGCGCTCGCCTTGGTCGAGCGCCACGACATCGCCGGGGCGGACCACCGGATATACGACCTCGCGCGCGCCGCCGGCAGCGACACCGACGCGGTCGACGTCGACGCGTTCAAGGAGCGCTTCCTCGCGCTCGGTCCCGACCCCTCCGAGAGCGACTACCGGAAGGCGCTCGTCGCCGCCGCGCGGGCGTACGCGGTATAAAAACGACTCGCGGCGGCGCGTGCCTCCGAGCGGGCCATCGGCCCGCGAGGAGCACGCGCGAGGGAGTCAGGCGCCCGAAGCAACGCGGAGGGCGCCTGACGAGGCTGGGAAGGGGTGAGGTGCCGTACGGTTGCAGTCGGGTGGGGCTTTGCGGGCGTTCACCGCTGGTCCACCGTCGACCATTATAAATAGACAAACAAGCGACCGGACCTCGTCACTGCGTCACCGACGAAACCACGTGTATAACCGTCCTATGCCGCGTCGTCGGCCGTCGTCTCCGCCTCACCGACTCCCGCGTTCTCGCCGTCGTCGACGTCGAGCACAGTCACGCGCGCCGACATGATCCGGGTGTTGTCCACGCGCTCGATGCGGATCCGGACCCCGTCGAACTCGATCTCCTCGCCCTCCTCGACGAGCCGGCCGGCGCGGTTGAAGACGAAGCCGGCGAGCGTCTCGAACTCCTCGCCCTCGGGGAGGTCGATGCCGAGGATCTCGTTGACCTCGTCGATGTTCACCTCGCCCTGGACGACGGCGACGTTCTCCTCGAGGAACTCGACGGGCGCCTCCTCGTCTCCCTCCAGGATCTCGCCGACGATCTCCTCGACCATGTCTTCGAGGGTGATGATCCCCTCCGTGGTGCCGAACTCGTCGATGACGGTGACCATCTGGAGGCGGTTGTCCTGCATCTCCGCGAGCAGCTCGTCGGCGTTCTTCGACTCGGGGACGTGCAGCGTCGGCTTGACGACCCGCGCCAGCGACGGCTCACCCTCGGAGTAGCGCAGCTCGCGGACCAGGTCCCGGACGGTCACCACGCCGATGATGTTGTCGAGGTTCCCCTCGTAGACGGGGACGCGCTCGTGGTCCGCCTGGATGCACGTCTCGATCGCCTCCTCGACCGACGACTCCTTCGCGACCGCGGTGACGTCGAGGCGGGGCGTCATCACCTCCTTGGCGATGGTGTTGTTGAACCGGAAGATGCGGTCGAGCATCTCGCGTTCCTCCTCCTCGATGACGCCCTCGCGCTCGCCCGTCTCGATGATGTCCTGTATCTCGTCGCGGGTGACGTACGTCGACTCGATGGCCGCCGACCCGCCGATGACGCTGTTGACGCCCTTCACGATGTAGTCGAACAGGACCACGAGGGGGTAGAGCGCGTACTCAGAGGCCTTCAGCGGGCGCGCGATCCGGAGCGCCCACGACTCGGTGTTCTCGACGGCGTACGACTTGGGCGCGCTCTCGCCGAAGATCAACACCAGCGTCGTGATCCCGAACGTCGTCGCCAGGACGGACTGCCCGCTGGAGAGGTAAAATCCGAACAGCGCGGTCGCGATGGAGGTCATCGCGACGTTGACGATGTTGTTGCCGACGAGGATCGTCACCAGCAGCCGGTGGGGGTTCGCCTTCATGTCGCGGATCGTCTCCGCGCCCGTGACCCCCTCGTCGACGAGGCTGTCCACGCGGTGTTGCGGCAGCGAGAACATCGCGATCTCCGACGAGGAGAAGAACGCGGACAGGCCGATCAGCGTCAGGATGGCGAGGACGCCGAGGACCGTCACCGCGTTCTCCCCCGGCATCGGCAGCTGTAGCAGATCGGCCGTCAGCGCGCTCGGCGGCAAGCCCATGTTCATTCGTCTTCCGTCGGCGGATGGTTAAAGGATTACCTTCGACACCCCGGGTCGCCGGACGATCCGACGGATCGACGGCGGAATCGGACGAGTCACGGAGCGTGCCGCGGCCGACACGATTACACGTCCCGCGGCCGAACCGATCGCCATGACGGAGCCACAGATCACCCTGTACAGACTGCAGGCGTGCCCCTACTGCGAGCGCGTCGTCCGGACCCTGAACCGGTTCGGGCTGGAGTACGAGTCCCGGTACGTCGAGCCGATGCACTCGGAGCGGAACGTCGTGAAGCGCGTCTCCGGCGCCCGGAGCGTCCCGGCGATCGTCGACCGCGAGACCGGCGTGACGATGTCCGAGAGCGCGAACATCGTGGAGTACCTGGAAGGGACGTACGGCGGCGCGGCGACCGACGGGGGCCGCGCAGCCGACGACGCGGCGACCGACGGGGGCCGCGCGGTCGACGCCGAGGGAGGTGCCTGAGATGCCCGACTTCGACGTCGTCTCGCTTCCCGAGACGGACCACGTCTCCGAGGGCGACGCCGCCCCCGACTTCACCCGACCTCTCGTGAACGAGGAGTACTGGGGGGACCGCGCCCTCGACGACGTCGTGAGCGGGCCGACGCTCCTCGTCTTCCATCCGATGGACGGCGCCTTCCAGGCGACGTACCTCTACAACACGATCGACGACCACGGGTGGGCGGACGACCTCGACGTCCTCGGCCTCTCGATCTCGTCGCCGTACGCCCACAAGCGCCTGCTCGCCGAGCGCGGCGAGGGCGTCCGGATCTTCTCGGACCCCGGCGCGGGCGTGATCGAGGAGTACGGCGTCGCCCACGACATCGACGGCATGACCGGGATCACCGAGACGCGCCCCGCCGTGTTCCTCCTCGACGCCGACCGCACCGTCGAGTACGCGTGGGTCGCGAGCGAACACCCCGAGTTCCCCGACGCCGAGGCGATCGACGACGCGATCGACCGGCTCGTCGACTGAGAGCGCTGTCGACGTCGACTCGACTGAAACCGCCGTCGACGCGTCTCGCTTGCGACCGCTTCGTCCACACACGTCATCCTTTTTTAAACTGCGGTCGAACGTTCGCGTATGACGGACGACGCCGAGGACCGGGAGCCTCGCACCGGGTCCGATCCGGACCCCGGACGCGACGCGGCGAATCGCCGGGAGGACGTGCGGCGCGCGGCCGCGGCGGTCGCCGACGGCGAGCTCGTCGTCTACCCCACGGAGACGGTGTACGGGCTCGGCGGCGACGCGCTCGACCCGGACGCCGTCGAGCGCGTGTTCGACCTGAAGGGCCGCGACCGGTCGAACCCGCTCTCACTGGGCGTCGCGAGCGTCGACGACGCGCTGCGCTACGCCCGCCCGACGGAGTTCGCGGTGGCGTTCGCCCGGGCGTTCCTCCCCGGTCCCGTGACGGTCGTCGTCGAGCGCGGCGACGCGGTCCCCGACGCGCTCACCGCCGGGAGCGACCGGGTCGGGATCCGCGTCCCCGACCAGCCGGTCGCGCGGGCGCTCCTCCGCGAGACCGGCCCGCTCACCGCGACGAGCGCGAACGTCTCCGGGACCGGCAGCGTCACGCGCCTCGACGACCTCGACGACCGGATCCGGGAGGGCGTCGGGGCGGTGATCGACGACGGCGAGACGCCCGGGACTGAGAGCACCGTCGTCGACCCGGAGGCGGGAACGATTCACCGCCGCGGCGCGATGGCCGGCGCGACCGAGGCGTGGCTGGCGGACCCGCCGGTGTAACGCGGGAGTGGGAGTAGAACAGACCGCGAGCCTCAGACCGCGAGCTCGCCCTTCTCGCTCAGCACCTCGACCTCCTCGGCGTCGACCGCGTCGACGTCGAGCCAGTGAGGGACGTACTCGCGCTTGTCGTACGCCTCGCGCTCGTCCTCGGTGCCGACGGTGCACCAGAGCTGGGGCTCGTCCGGGCCGTGCCAGCCGCCCTGCACGTTGATGCCGAAACAGACCAGCTCCTCGCCCTCGTACTCTATCACCGCGTCCCGCCGGATCCCGGGGTCGCCGCGAATGATGAGGTGTTGCATATCCCGTCGTTCGCGGGTTCCGTGCTTAATCGCTTCGATACGGGAGGTCGTCGGCCTCGAAGACCGATGAGGCCGCGTCGCTGAATCCGATGACGGCGGTGTCCACAGGCGCGGCGAGGAGACGACGCGTCGGACTAACTGCCATCAATTGCTAACATACGTCATAGTACGCCGCCTCGCGGTTTCCGGTTCGGGGGCGCGCGGGACCACACCCTCGCGAAGCAGCGGATTACGCCGACCGAACCTACGTTTATCCGGAGTATAACCAACGGGCCGACACCCGTCCGGCCGGTATGAATCCGACGACTGTACAGCGACGAAGCGACGAAATCCTCGACGAGATCGCCGCGGCCGTGGTCACCGAGCGGGCGACGCTGAAGACCGTTCTCGTTGGGGTGCTCTCCGACGGCCACGTCCTGCTCGAGGACGTCCCGGGAACCGGAAAGACGCTCACGGCTCGGTCGTTCGCGAACGCGGTCGACGTCTCCTTTTCGCGCATTCAGTTCACCCCCGACCTGCTGCCGTCCGACGTCATCGGCTCGAACATCTTCGACGAGAAGGCCCGGAGCTTCGAGTTCCAGCCGGGGCCGGTGTTCGCGAACGTCGTGCTTGCGGACGAGATCAACCGAGCCCCGCCGAAGACGCAGGCTGCGCTCTTGGAGGCGATGGAGGAGGGGCAGGTCACCGTCGACGGCGAGACCCACCCGCTCCCTGACCCGTTCGTCGTCGTCGCCACGCAGAACCCCGTCGAGATGGACGGGACCTTCGAGCTCCCGGCCGCCCAGAAGGACCGATTCATCGTCAAGACCAGCCTCGGCTACCCCGACCGAGCCGGCGAACTCGAACTGATCGACCGCCGCGCGGGTCGAGAGGCCTCCTCGCCATCAGTCCGAACGGTCTGCTCGCTTGACACGCTCACTCAGCTCCGACGCGTTCCGGAGTCGGTTCGCGTGGAGAGCGGCGTTCGGGAGTACCTCGTCGACGTCGCCCGCGCGACGCGAACGGACGAGCGCGTGAACACGGGCGTGTCGCCGCGGGGGGTTCAGCGGTTCTTCGAGGTCGTGAGAACCCACGCCGCGCTCATGGGTCGGACCTACGCGACGCCGGACGACGTGAAGGCGATGGCGCCGTCCGCGTTGTCCCACCGGATAGTGGTGACCCCCGACGCGCGCGTTTCGGGCGTCTCGACGACCGAGATCGTCGACGATATCCTCTCGGATATGCCGGTGCCGCAGCTTCGCGCCTGAGCGGTACGACTGCACGCTCGAGATCGACTCGCTCGTCCCGGTCGACCCCGTCGACTCGGCCGGCGCTGCCAATTCAGAGAGATACCGACGGATCCCGTACCGGACGCTCGCCCCGGCGTGACACCGACCGACGAGCGCGGGCTATCGGTCGGATCCGAGGACCAGGATCGCGCTGCCCGCGACGAGCGCGACGAGCGCGCCGAACGGGAGGCCGTCGATGTCGAGACCGGCCACCCCGAGCACGACCGCGACGGCACCCGCGCCGACGCCCGCGGCGACCCCCACGTGAGCGAGTTCGGTCCGAACGGTCCTCGCGCCGCGCTGAACGCCGATCTGCCCGCCCACGGACACCGCGTTCTCGGCCGCGTCCCACGCGAGGATCGTCGCGAGCGTCGCGAGCAGGAGCGCGGTGGTTCCCACCCCCTGCGTCACTCCCGTCGCGAGGACGCCGAGGAACACGAAGCCGGTGCCGACGTCTATCAGGGCCCGACTCCATCCGAACCGAACCGGCGCGAGAGACGCTGAAAGCGCCCATAAACCCACGATCCCGGGGAGCAACTCGATCCGGTGGGTGACCTGCGGGGGCTGCGTGACCGCCCGCCCCATCGCGACGAGAACGACGAGCCCCCCACCCAGCGCGACCAGCGCACCCAGGACCCCGAGGGCCGTCCCGCCGCGACGAGCCGATCGTCCGCCGATCCCGAAGGCAAGGACGCCGACGAGGGCGAGCCGAAGGATCTCCCGTTGGAGGGTCGTGTCGGCGACGAGCGCCGCGGCGACGCTGCCGGCAGCGATGGCGATGGCGCTGCTCCCGACCGCCGGTCGGCGAACGAACCGAGCGGTTACCCCGTCGGACACCGCCGTCGCTTCCGTCGCATCTGACGCCGTCACCGGCCCCTCCCCTCGATAGTCGACATCGCAGCACCCAGCGACTGGGCGGGCGTCCAGTCCACGACGGGGATTCCCGCGTTCCGTAGTACGCTCAGCCGCTGCGTCCGCTCCAGTCGGGCGAGCCGCCCGCCCGTGGTCTCCCCCGTGGTGACGTCCGGACTGACGACCGTGACGGCGGTCCCACCGCTCTCGAACCGCTGGGCGATGCGGGAGGCCTCGTCGTCACACAGCGGCGTGATCAACACGACCTGCGTGTTCGGCCCGAACTCGGCCCGAATTCTGGACAGCTGGGTGTCGATCGGTACGGTCTCGTCGGCACCCGCGCCAGTGCCGTTCGGGCCGTCTCCGGCAACGAGCCGAGACGGGGCTTCCCCGCCCTCACGCTCGGCCGTGCGCGCCGTGTTCGGAGGGTCCAGCTTGAAGGCCGGAGCCGTCGCCAGCCGACGGTGGAACCGGTTGGCGTGCTCGCGACCGCTCCGGGCCGGAAGCACGCAAACGTGCCGTCCGAACCCGGCCAGTCCGACCCGGTGGTTCGCGTCGAACAGCGCGTCGCCGATGCGGTCCGCCGCGTCGACGGCCAGCGCGACTGCGTGGGGTTCGGTCGCGTCCGCGGCCCGATACGACGCGGGTCGCGCGTCCACGCACACCACCACCTCCGCGAGCCGTTCGGTGCGGAACGTCAATGAGGTGAGTTCGCCCGTCCGCGCGTATCGGCGCCAGTCGATCCGGTTCGCGGGGTCCCCGCGCCGGTACTTCTCGACGGAGTGAAACTCGATCCCCTCGCCCCCGTCGTCGGTGACTAACGGACCCGGATAGTGACCGCTCTGTGCGCGCAGCGGGACCGTCGGGACCGCTGCCGCACACTCGAAGGAACTCGCCTCGGTGAGCGAGCTTTCGACCTCTACCGACCCGCTCGCGTCGCGACAGAGCACAGTCGTCGGCTGGAACACGTGACGACCCGGGCGCGCCCGGAGGTCGTAGCGTATCGTCACCTCTCCGCCCGGGAGCAGCGCCGCCGCACGCCGCGGCGATCCGTCCGAAACCGAGAGCATCGGCGGGGTCCCGTCGACGATCCGGACGTCGGCGAGCGGCGCGTCCCCCTCGTTCGTGATCGTCGTCCGCACTGACACCCTCTCACCGTCCTCCGGCGATATCGGATCTATCTCTCGTCGAATGGACAGATCGGGGTCGGGAACCGCGGTAACTCGCGGGTAGGCGGCGTACGCGCCGGCGAGAGCGCCGACCAGCAACAGCGGAGGTCGTTCCGCGAGGACGCCGACCGCCACCGCGAGGAGCGCGACGGCGGCGATCCCCCGCCAGCGACCGGTCCGCCGAACCGACGACGGTCGGCCCGTCTCGGACGCGGGTTCGACCGTGTCCCCGCCGTCGGTTCTGGCCGCCGAGCCCCGTCGGGGACCACCGTCACCCGCGGTCCGTTCTGGACGCGCCGAACCATCGATCCAGCGGCCGAGGACGGCGATGCCGGGCGTCACTGGACCTCCTCCTGCGTCGTTGAGCGACCCTCCGAGCGGCGGTCCGAAGCTCGATCGGCGTCCCGATCCGCGTCCGAGTCAGTATTCGAGCCCGTGTCCGCGTCCCGGCCAGAATTTGGAACTGCGTCCCCCTTCGAGCCCCGGCCGGTACCCCGGTTCGAGTTTCGAACAGCCGCCGCGTTCGGGTCCTCGTTCCCGGCCCGATCGCCGTCTCGGACCACCGATCTCTCGCCGGTCGTCTTCGCGAGGATGGCGTCGACGGTTCGGTCGACCCGGTCGCCGTCGCGGGTGACCCCCCGAGCGGAGAGGGTACCGCCCGTGACTCCGCGTCCCGACGCGGAAAGGGAGGCTGCGGCGACGGGGTCGCTCGTCCAGGTGCCCTCGTCGACGCGACGTCCGGCGTCGGTCCGCGAACACCCCTCCGCGCGCATCGTCGCCCGGATCGCCGCCTCCCGGAGCTGACGGCGACGGTCGTTCGCCGACCGAGCGGAGAGGAACCGACTCAGTCGCCCGCCGCCGGCGCGGTCGAACGACGCACCGGGATACGTCGCCGTCAGGACGCCCTCGACGGCCGGCGGCGTCGCCTCGCTGACGCCGCGGACGCGCCGTGCCGCCACGAGGAGCAGCGCGAGACCGACCGCGAGGAGGCCGAGCGCCGCCAGCACCACGTAGTCGCTCCCGAGGGCTTCGATCGCCGCGTCGATCCGGAGCACGTCCTCCGTCTCCGGATCGAAGGCGACGAGCAGTCCGACGCCGAGCGTCGCGACCCCCACCAGGAGAAGCAGGACGCGGGTCGCCCGACCGAGGCGGGCGAGCAGCCCTCCGGCGTCGGTTCGGCGTGTCTCCGCGTCGCTCGAGTCGGTCGCGTCGGTCCGGACCGTTTCGGGGTCGCGAGCGGCGGCTCTGTCGGTCATTCCACGCCACGCTCCAGCCCGCGGAGCCCCTCGCGAGCCCGGTCGAGCTCCGCGTCGACCGAGCGCCCCCCGTAGTGTACGTGCTCGAACGCGGAGACGATCGACTCGACGGCGTCGCGATCGACGTCTCGAACGCGAGCGAGCGCCCGGCACTCGTCCGGAGTCGTCGTCTCGGGCCGCTCCGGATTCAGCCGACGTATCACCTCCACCCAGGCCCGGTCCACGTCGTGTTCGGGGGCCGTCCCGGGCCAGCGTCCGGCCGCCGATCGCGGCTCGACGGCAGGTGTCGTTCGGGAGTTGCGATCGAGGAAACCGACCAGAACGCCCCGGTACCGATACGTCAGTGCGGCCGCCGCCAGAATCGCCGCAACCGGGAGGAGGAGGCGGAGGAGACGACTCAACAGCGCGATCAGGCGGTCGAAGAGCGAGGGTTCGTCGACCGCGGAGCCCGGGCCGTCGGCGGAACCGCCACCGGCCCCGTCGGCGCCCGCCTCCCCTCCGCTCTCGATGGACTCCCGAATCGCGGCCGCGTCGCTCTGGTCGATCGGCAGGCTGTCCCAATCCGGGTTTATCTCGTCGGCCGGATCGGTCGTCAGGCTCGTTTCCAGCGTCGTCGACGCGACGCTCAACGACGTGACCGCCAACAGCGCTATCAGCGCCGACAGGAGGCGTGACCGATTCATAAAGCGAAGGGCGGTGTGACCGACTGACAGCGGCTACTCGGCGACGACTCGATGAGGGCCGACTGCATTTTCAGGACGGACACCTCAAAGAGGGTTTATTATACACACCGTAACGACCGCGAGGCGCTCACCGGAACCGCGCCGGAGAGTGCCGGTGACGGCGCGATCTGCCAGGTGCAGATTCCCGACTGCTAGACTGCCGGTGCCGCCGTCAGCGAGGCGCGCTCGATGAGACGGCGAACTGCGAGTGAACAGCCTCCGGCGACCGAGGGCACGATCCGGGCGACTACCCCGAGTAGTAGTACTCGCCCTCGCGCTTCTGCTTGCTGTCGAGCTGCGAGCCCGGCTTGTTGATCCGGGGGCGCCCCGTGCGCTCGTCGCGGCGGAAGGTGATGTCGAGATCGGCGAGGAACTCGTTCATGCCGTCGCGCATGTCCTGCGGCGGCGCGGCGTGACCGCGCTGGGCCGGCTCGCCGTCGAACACCATCAGGCGGTCGGCCAGGAGGTCGATCATGTAGATGTCGTGGTCGATCACCATCACGGTCGCGTCGTGGTTCTCGGCGTACCGGCGGATCGCCGTCGTCGCGCGGACGCGCTGCTCGACGTCGAGGTGCGCGGAGGGCTCGTCGAGCAGGTAGAGGTCGGCGTCCTCGGAGAGGCACGCCGCGATGGCGACGCGCTGGCGCTCTCCGCCGGACAGGTCGGCGAGGTTCTGTTCCATGATCCGCTCTAGCTGGAGCGGCTGGGCGACCTCCGTGTTCCAGTAGGAGCTGCCGAACTCGTCGGTGATCGAGGAGAGGAAGGCGTCGACGCGCATCGGCTGGTCGATCTCGATGTACTGCGGCTTGTACGCGATGTCGAGCGCGAAGTCGAGCTCGCCCTCGTCCGGCTCCAGCGACCCCGCGAACAGCTTCGCGAGCGTCGATTTACCGATCCCGTTCGGGCCGACGACGCCGAGCACCTCCGAGTGGTTGATCGCGCCGCCCTCCACGTGGAGCTCGAACTCGCCATCGCCGTACGACTTCGAGAGGTCGGGATACTCGACCAGCGTCTCGCTGCGCGAGGCGACGCGGGGCGCGTGCTCCTCGAACGTGATCGCGGAGGGTCGAATACGCATGTTCTCGTTGTCGAGGTACCCCTTCAGGTACTCGTTGATCCCGTTGCGCACCGACTTCGGGTCGGTGATGACCCCGTACGCGCCCGGCTCCCCGTAGGCGACGTGGAGGGTGTCGGCGAGGAGGTCGAGGATAGCGAGGTCGTGCTCGACAACGAGCATCGAGCGGTCGGCGGCGTCGTCGTCCGCCAGCTCGCGGATGAGCCGGGCGACGATCATCCGCTGCCCGATGTCGAGGTACGGCGTGATCTCGTCGAGGAAGTAGAAGTCGGCGTCGCGGGCGAGACACGCCGCGATGGCGACGCGCTGGAGCTCCCCGCCGGAGATGGAGTCGATGTCCTGGTCCATCACCGGGGCGATGTTGAGCCGCTCGATCAGCTCGTCGAGCGCGCCGCGCTCGTCGGTGCGCTCCAGCAGCTCGCGGGTGTTGCCGTCGAACTGCTTTGGGATCTGGTCGACGTACTGCGGCTTGCGGGAGACGCTCACGTCGCCCTCCTTCAGCGACTTGAGGTAGTTCTGCAGGCCCGTGCCGCGGAACCGGTCGAGCACGCGGTCCCAGTCGGCCTCCTCCTCGTGGTCGCCGAGGTTGGGGACCATCTCGCCCGCGAGCCCGTGGACCGCGGTCGACTTCCCGATCCCGTTCGGGCCCAAGATCCCGGTGACGTTGCCCGGCTCGGGGGTCGGAAGTCCGTACAGCGAGAAGGCGTTCTCGCCGTAGCGGTGGACCGGCTCCTCGTCGAGCTCGGACGGGAGGTTGATGATCTCGATCGCGTCGAACGGGCACTTCTCGACGCAGATCCCGCAGGTCTCGCCCAGACAGATCTCCTCGGAGATGTGGATCTGGTCCGGGTCGCCCTCGACCGCGTCCTCGCCGCGCTCGGTGATGCACTCCTTGCCCGTCCGGTTCGGCGGGCAGTAGTTCGCGCACTCGTAGTTACAGCGGTCGGGTTGGCACCGATCGAGATCGACCACGGCGATGCTGTCGTCGGCCATCTCACGCCACCAGTTGGACGCCGGCCGTCGCCAGCACGGTGTAGCTGATGAACCACAGCGTGAACGTCAGGAACGCCACGTAGAGGTTGTCCTTGACACCGAAATCGCCGACGCCGATGACCTTGTACAGGGGGTACTGGGCGAGCACGAACGCGCCGAGGACCAACACGACCGTGGTGCTCTGGGCGGCGGCCACGGTCGTGCCCACGTAGGCGGCCGAGACGACGCCGGCGGCGATCCCCGCCAGACAGCAGATCGTCGTGACGACCACGCCGCGCGCGTGGCCGGAGATGCCCGAGTCGTCGCTCATATCAACGGATCCGCGAGCGCACGTGAAAAGCCGTTCGTTCCGCCCGTCGGACGCCGGGGACCGCGAAGGCGAGGGGCGGCCGTCGCGACGGGCGCGAACCGGTCCGACGAGAGAGAGCGCGCGCGAGCCGCACCGCTGACTGACTGGTCAGTCGATCGGGGAGATAGCAGCGTTTCTTGCCGGTTGTCAGCAGGATAACCAGCAAAATAGTCCGGTTTTGGCGGCGAAATCGCCGAATTCGGGGCGTGAGCCATCAACATTTATGCCGATGTGCGGTTTCGAATCGTAACGATGGAAGGAACCCAAACGGAGGGCCTCGACGACCTCCCGCCGAGCGCCAAGCTCGTCTTCAAGGTGCTCGAGTACAACGGCCCGCTGACGCAGAAAGGCATCGTGCAGGAGTCGATGCTGTCGGCCCGGACCGTCCGGTACGCCCTCGAGCGGTTAGAGGGGATCGACGTCGTCGACGAGGACGTCTACTTCGCGGACGCCAGACAGAACCTCTACAAGCTCACCGAGCCCGCACAGGAATTCACGGGCGAGGAGAGCGACGCCTCCTGTACCGCCGACTGAGACCGCACCGACCGATCCGTCCCCGACCGGCCCGCCTCCGTCCCCACCGAGCCTACCTCCGCCCCGTCCGGCCTACCTCCGCCCCCACCGGGCCCGCCTCCGTCCCCGCTCGACCCGCCTCCGTCCCCGACCGCACCGATCGATCTTCCGGTCGTTCGAGTCGCTGATCGGCCCGTTCGTCACTGCTCGCTCGCTCTCCCGTCAGTCGAGTCGCTCCGTCGACACCTCGCCGGCCCCCCGCGCCGCCTCGGCGATCGTGAGCGCGACGGCGACCAACAGCGCGAACGTCGCCGCCAGCACGAACGCTAAGAACAGGAACCAGACCTCCGGACCGAACAGCGGGTACTCCCGCATGTCGATCACGGGGCCGAGCAGCTCCAGCGTCCGGACGAGGTACAGCAGGAGCGCGAGGCCCGCGCCCGCGACGAGCCCGATCCGGACGTTCCGGTAGAACGCCAGCGACTCGAGGAGGACGAGCATCGGGGGCTTGGTCGAACTGTCGTCGGTCACGAGGAGACGTAGCCGCCCGGCGCGCAAAGAGCCTCCGGAACGGCGCGGCGGACGACGCCCCGAACCGGGAACGTCACGATCGAAGATCGACGTCTGAGCCCCTAACCACGTCAATACCAGCCATCAAGTGGGGTCGGGGCGAAGCGGGGCCATGGCCAAGGTCGTCCTGTCGTCGTTCCCGATGATCGACCCGGAGACGTACCGCGAGGTGCTCGACGAGCGCGTCGACGGCCCAGTCGAGATCGAGGTCGCCGACCTGGGGTCGGCCGAGCGGGTGATCGAGGCGGCCGCGGGCGCCGACGCGGTCGTCACCGACATCAACACGCCGGTCACCGCCGAGGCGCTCGCGGCGCTCGATCTGTCGGTCGTCGTCCGATCGGCCGTCGGCGTCGACAACGTCGACGTCGGCGCCGCGGCCGACGAGGGCGTCACCGTCACCCGCGTCCCCGACTACTGCACCGACGAGGTGGCGACCCACTCCGTCTCGCTGCTTTTCGCCTGTCTGCGGTCGCTGAAGGCGTACGACGACGACGTCGCCGCCGGCGGCTGGAACTGGGAGACCGGCCGCCCGGTCCGCCGCGTGAGCGCGTCGACGGTCGGGCTGCTCTCGTTCGGCCCCATCGCCCGGCGCGCCGCCGAACAGCTCGCCGGCTTCGACGCCGGGCTGGTCGCCCACGACCCGTTCGTGGACGCCGACGAAATGGCCGAGTACGGCGTCGAGAAGGTCGGGCTCAAGGCGCTGTTCGACCGCGCCGACCACGTCGGCGTCTACGCGCCCCTGACCGACGCGACCCGCGGGATCGTCGACGCCGACGCGCTCGCGCGGCTCGGCGAGGACTCGGTCGTCGTCAACGTGAGCCGCGGCCCGGTCGTCGACGAAGACGCCCTACTCGACGCGTTAGAGCGCGGGGCGATCAAGGGCGTCGGCCTCGACGTGCTCGCCGAGGAACCCCCCGAGGACGACCCGCTGGTCGGCCGCGACGACACGATCGTCACGCCGCACGCGGCGTGGTACAGCGAGGAGGCGAGAGACGACCTGAACCGGAGCGGCGCGGTCGACGTCGCCGCCGTCCTGAACGGCGAGACGCCGGCCGGGCGGGTCGACCCCGACGCCGACTGGCTGTAGGAGCGGTGCGCGGCGACGGTGACCGGGGCGAGCACCGGCTACAGCCGATCGAGCGCGTCGAAGTCGTCGTCGCCCTCGCCGTCGCTGTCCCCCTCTCCGCCGCCGTCGACCGTTCCGCTGTCGTCCGCCTTCGCCGCCTCGAACTCGCCGGCTTCCAGCCCCGCCGCCAGTCCGGGGCCGAGGTCGTACGTGTCTCGCACGGTCTGTGCGAGCACGCCGTCGCGGTCGAAGACGACGTAGACGGCCACGAAGTCGTGGGCGGCGGGGTTGAGGACGAACACCTCGCGCGGGTCGTCGTCCTCGCGGGACTCGTTGACGCGGTCGACGAGCGGCTCGATCGGGAGCCGGCCCGCGCGGAGGTCCGCGAAGGCGTCGCCGCCGGGGGCGTCGGCGAACAGGTACAGCGCGCCGTTCGGCTCGCCGTCGTTCGACCGGGTCGTGATCGAGCCGACCGCCTCCCCCTCGGCGTGGATCTGCTCCCACGTCTCGACCGCCGCCTCGAACATCCCCTCGACGCCGTCGGCGAACCGGAACCGGCTCTCGCGGACGACCTCGACGTCGACGAACCGCGCCGAGGCGTCCGTCCACGCCAGCGTCGCGTCGACGACGTTACCGGGTTCCAGCGACGCCACGCGCTCGGCGAGCCCGTCCTCGTACCCCTCGGCGGTCGCGTACAGGGGATCGAACTGGTCCTCGGCGTCCGGCGCCGTCGGATCGATCGGCCCGTCCGGGAGCTCGACGAGCACGAACTCCTCGGGGGCGTCGGCGGTCTCGGCGGGCGCCCCGCCGTCGTCCGCGGACGCCTCGTTGCCGGCGACAGCGTCGACGTCGGGCTCGTCCTCGATGTCCGGGCGCGGCCGTCGGTCGTGCACGCGGAACCGGCCGCTCGTCGTCGGGTCCATACGCGGGGATCGGTCGGCGGGCGGATAAGCGGGTCGGACCGGGTCGGAAACCGGTCGATATCGGGTCGCGGCCGAGTCCGTATCGGATCGCGTTCCCGGCGTCGCGTCCGCGGCGCACCGGGACCGTCACACCGGCGGATCCGTGTCGTTATGGGGCGGGCGACCCAACGGAACGGTAAATGGGGATCCTCGAGGACAAGTCGAACGCCCGCCTGTTCTACAAGTACCTCTCGAAGGTGTACGATCAGGTCAACCGGTTCAACTGGAACGAGGAGATGCGCGCGGAGGCGCTCTCCTGGCTGGAGTTCGGCGACGACCCGAAGGTGCTCGACGTCGGGTGCGGCACCGGATTCGGCACCGAGGGACTGCTCGAACACGCCGACGACGTCCACGGGCTCGACCAGAGCGTCCACCAGATGGAGAAGGCGTTCGAGAAGTTCGGCAAACGAGACCGCGTGAACTTCTACCGCGGCGACGCCGAGCGGCTCCCCTTCCGCGACGACGCGTTCGACGTCGTCTGGTCGTCGGGCTCGATCGAGTACTGGCCGAACCCCGTCGAGGGGCTCCGCGAACTGCGCCGCGTCGCGAAGCCGGGCGGGCAGGTGCTCGTCGTCGGCCCCGACTACCCGCACAACCGCGTCCTCCAGCGGGTCGCCGACGCGATCATGCTCTTCTACGACGAGGAGGAGGCCGACCGGATGTTCGAAGCGGCGGGCTACGTGGAGTTCGAACACCACATCCAGCGGGCGACGCCGCGGAGCCCCCGGGCGATCACGACGGTCGCACGGGTCCCCGAGGAGTAGCGCGGGCGGACGGGAGGGGTCCACCGCTCTTCTAGCTCGGCTCGACGACCGCCTCCAGCGTCGCGACCGGTCGACCGTCGGCCGAGATTTCGACGACGACCGTCCGGCCCGGTTCGAGGGCCGGGTCGTTCGTCTCCGCGACCCGGAACGAGGCCGACCCACCGACGCGCCAGTCGCCGTCGCTGGCGGCGTTGAACGCGCCGGTCGGACCGGGGTGGAACCCCGCCGCCGAGAAGAACGGCACCGGCGGTTGGCGGGCGAGCGGCTCGCCGTCGACGCTGACGCGCACGTCCAGCTCGCTCGCGTCGAGGGCGTCGCCGCCGCGGTGCGTCACCGTGATCCGGTCGTCGGTCGCCGACAGCGACAGCGACGTCGTCGGCGCGGGCTCGACGGGCTCGGCGGGGGCGCCGAGCGCGACGGTGACGACGCCGACCGCGAGGACGACGGTGATCGCGAGCAGCAGGACGCCGGCGACGGGGGCGATAGCGCGGGCGGAGCGGTGAGCGTCGCCCGCGACGGAGCGGTGAGCGTCGCCCGCGGGGTTCCGACGCGACGGCGAACGTGACAGCGGCGGTGAGCGGTCGAGAGGCACGGGTGGGCTGGCCGCGGGATGACCTAAAAGGGTCGGGGAGGGAGGACGGACGAGCCGGGGGAGACGAGCGGGTCGGACCGCGGCTCCGCTACTCGTCGTCGACGAGCCGCGGCGTCGCGATCGGTCGGAGGCCGTCGACGACGACGACCCGCGGCTCGTCGACGACGGTGATACGGTACGGCTCCGCCGGCGAGAGCGTCCGGACGACCCCGTCGGCGTCCGTGGTCCCGATCGCCCTGCTGTCGCCGTCGCCGACGCTCTTCGTGACGGTGACGTCGGGGGCGGGTTCGCCCGTCTCCTCGTCGAGGACGGTCACGGTCACCGGTCCGCCGGCGTAGCTCCGCTCGACGGTGACGTTGAACCCGTCCCCGGTCTCGGAGGCCCGCTCGGTGTCGGGGAAGGTGTTGAGGTCGATCCGCTGGTGTTCGACGAACACCCGTTCGGTCCCGCCGCTGACGAACGCGCGGAGGACGCCGTACTCGTGCGGGATGGTGATCCGCTGGACCGAGCCGGCCCCGAACGCGTCCGGCTCGCGGAGCGCCGCCGTCTCGGGGTACGCGGCCGTGGTGACGTTGATCGCCTCGTCGTTGCTGATCTCGCCGCCGCCTCGGTCCCAGCGGTCGTTCCGGAACGTCTCTCGGACGTACTCGCCGTCGACGATCGTCGCCAGCGTCACCGAGTCGTCGGTCGACTCGACGTGGATCTCGGCGGCGGAGACCTCGCCGCGAGCGGTCGCGAGCGCGCGGTCGCGAACGGGGCCGCTGTACACCTGAAGCGCGACCTGAAGCTCGTCGAGCCGGGTCGGAGAGCTGAAGCCGTCGGTCTCCTCCGCGAGCGCGTCGATCTCCTCGAGCCGCCGGTCGTACTCCCGGGCGGTGGCGGAGATCCGGACGAGCTCGTCGAGCAGCTCCCGGTCTGAGATGTTACCGGACGCGTGCGCTTGGAACGCCGCCGCCTGCCGGCTGTGGAGGCTCACCTCGTCGCGCTCGACGCGGCTGAGCGCTGCGAGGATCAGCCGCTGTCGCTCGGTGCTCGTCTCGGCGTTCTCGATCCGGTCCACGACCGCCGCGGTCTCCACGGCGGCGTCGACGTCGTCGACGGAGAACGAGAGCGCCGGACCGAGGTTGGCGCCGCGGGGGGCGCTGGCGACTCGGGCGTCGGCGTCGACCGGTGCGGAGAGCGTGCGGAACGTGAGGTTCGACTCGTCGATCTGCGAGGGGTCGGTCTGGTGTCGTGACGGGTCGACCGCAGCCGAATCGACGGAGTCGGCGGCAACGGGGTCGGTCGCCCCGACGACCGCCGGTTGCTCGGACCCGCCGACCGGGGACGTCGTCCCCGCGACCGGGACGACCAGAAGCAGGACCGCGACGACGACCGGGAGGGCTCTCATCACGCGTAGATTCGCCTCCCGATATAAAAAATCCACCTCAACGCGGCCGCGCGGCGGGGGCACGCCCGGCGGCGGCCGACCACGCGGTCCGGCGAAACAGGCTATGGAAAGCGTTTTGCCCGGTCCACGTGAGAACCGACGTGCATGCGGAACCCTCCGTCTCGCGTCCTCCTCGTCTCGCTGTTCGCCCTCCTCCTCGTCGGCGGCGCCGTGGCGCCGGTCGCCGGAGACGCGGTCGCGACCGCCCCGGCACTCGCGTCCGACTCCGCGCCGGCAGACGGACAGCCGGCGATCGAGCCCGTCACGGCGGCGCTCGGGACGACCGCGAACCCCGTCGGCCAGATCGACTCCGATTTCGACCCGGAGACGGCGACGCGGATCCGGATCGAACCGACGCCGGACCGCGACGCGCGGTGGGAGGTGTCCGTCAGGTTCGCGCTCGCAGACGAGACGGAGGTCGAGGCGTTCGAGACCGCCGGAGAACGGTTCCTCGACGGCGAGGTCGGCCCCGGTCCGTCGCTGTTCGAGGGGTTCGCGCGGGAGGCCAGCCGGAACGTGGACCGGATGATGCGGATCGAGGACGTCGCCCGCGAGGTGAGGGTCCACGATGACCCGTCCGAGTTCGACGTCGCCGGGGACGAGACCGCCGCGGTCGGCGAACTCCGCCTGACGTTCGTCTGGACGGAGTTCCTCGGGACCGACGGTGAGAATCTCGTGTTGGGCGACGCGCTGACGACCCCCGACGGGACGTGGCTCCGGTCGCTCGGCGAGGGGCAGACGCTGGAGGTGGCGACGCCGGAGGGGTACACCGTCACCGGAACCCCCGGAGCCACCGTCCCGCTCCGCGACAACGCCGTGATAATCGAGGGACCGCGGACGTTCGGCGAGGACGAGCGGGTCGCGGTGGTGTACGCACCGACCGGGACAGTGGGGCCGCCGTGGGAGATGCTCACCGCGGCGATCGTCGTCGCCGCGCTGCTCATCGCCGGGAGCGTCGTCGGGTACCGGCGGATGGAGGGCGGCGGGCCCGGCGGAGCGCGCGCGAACGGGGCGAACGGCGACGGCGGCTCCCGATCGGCGGGCGCCGGCGCGAGCGCGGGCGCGGCCGCTGCCTCCGGTTCCGCCGACGACGAGAACGGCGACGCGGCGGCGGGAGAAGAGCCCGAGGAGGACCTCTCGCTGCTCTCGGACGAGGAACGCGTCGAGCGGCTCCTGACCGACAACGGCGGGCGGATGCGACAGGCCGACATCGTCGCGGAGACCGGCTGGTCCGACGCGAAGGTCTCGCAGCTGCTGTCGGCGATGGCCGACGAGGAACGCGTCGAGAAGCTCCGCCTGGGTCGCGAGAACCTGATCTCGCTCCCCGACGACGCTGACGACGGCGGCGACGGCAACGGCAGCGGGGGCGACCCCGCCGGCAACGCGGGCGGTGACGACGGCAACGCCGACCGCGACGAACGGTAGCGAGGGCGTCGCTCGGCGTCCGGTCTGGATCCGGGCGAAGCCAACTCTTCTCGGCGGGTGAGGCGTTCCGAAAACCCTTACAGGGCGAGCGACCGAGTGAGTATCATGAAAGTTCTGGTGACCGTCAAGGAGGTCGCGGAGGCGGACGACGACTTCGCGATCGAGGGGACCGACATCGCGGCGTCCGACCTCGAGTACGACCTCAACGAGTGGGACGACTACGCGGTCGAGGCCGCGGTCCAGCTGGCCGAGGCCGGCGTCGCCGACGAGGTCGTCACCGTCACGATCGGCCCGGAGCGCGCCGACGAGACCGTCCGGATGGCGCTCGCGAAGGGCGCAGACCGCGCGGTCCGCGTCTGGGACGACGCCTTCGAGGTGGGGTTCGCCGACGTGGCCGCGAAGGTCTCGACGTTCGAGGCCGTCGTCGAGGCGGAGGAGCCCGATCTCGTGCTCGGCGGCGTCCAGGCCGCCGACACCGGGTTCGGCGCGACCGGCGTCGCGCTCGCCGAGCGGATCGGCTTCGAGCACGCCGCGGTCGTCAACGACCTCGAGGTGGACGCGGACGCGGGGATCGCCCACGTCCGCCGCGAGCTGGAGGGCGGCGTCGAGGAGCTCACCGACGTCGACCTCCCCGCCGTGTTGACCGTCCAGACCGGGCTCAACGAACCTCGGTACGCGAGCCTGCGCGGCATCCGGCAGGCCCAGCGCAAGGAGATCGACGCGAAGGACCTGGCCGACCTCGGGCTGACTCCGGGAGACGTCGAGAGCGCTCTCGAGATCACGTCGATGTACGAGCCGGAGAGCGAGTCCGACGCCGAGATCATCGAGGGCGACGCGGGCGAGGCGGCGGGACGCCTCGCCGAGGTCCTGCGTGACAAGGGGGTGGGCGCGTGATGTCCGACGTGCTCGTCGTCTCCGAACACCGCCGCGGGGAGCTCCGAGACGTCTCCTACGAGGCGATCACGGCCGGGCGAGAGCTCGCCGACGCGCGCGACGGCGACCTCCACGTCGCCGTCATCGGCGGCGACGTCGACGGCTTCGCGGAGGACCTGAACCGCGAGGGCGTGGACGCGATCCACGCGGTCGAGAACGGCGAGGAGTTCGACCACAACGTCTACCAGACGGCGATCGCGGCCCTGCTCGACCGGACTGACGCCGGCACGGTCGTGACGCCGAACTCCGTCAACGGGCTCGACTACGTCCCCGCGGTGGCCGAGGACCGCGGCCTGCCGCTGGTGACGGACGCGATCGGGTTCGAGTACGACGACGGCCTGACGGTCACCCGCGAGATGTACGGCTCGAAGGTGGAGACGACCGTCGACGTCGACGGCGACCGCCACGTCCTCACGGTCCGCGGCGGCGAGTGGGCGCCCGCGGAGGGCGTCGGCGACGCGCCGGTCGAGTCGGTCGAGGTCGACCTCCCCGAGTCCGGCGCGCGCGTCACCGGCTTCGAGGAGGTCGGCGGCGGCGACGTCGACATCGCCGACGCCGACGTGCTCGTCTCGGTCGGCCGCGGCATCGAGGAGGAGGAGAACCTGGAGCTCGTCGAGGAGCTCGCCGACGCGCTCGGCGCGACGCTCTCCGCCTCCCGGCCGATCGTCGACAACGGCTGGCTCCCGAAGAACCGGCAGGTCGGGCAGTCGGGCAAGGTCGTCACCCCCGACGTGTACATCGCCGTCGGCATCTCCGGCGCGGTCCAGCACGTCGCCGGCATGAAGGGGTCGGACACGATCGTCGCGATCAACACCGACCCGAACGCGCCGATCTTCGACATCGCCGACTACGGCATCGTCGGCGACCTGTTCGAGGTCGTCCCCGAGCTGATCGACGAGTTCGCGTAGGGACGGGGCGAGTCCCCGCCTCGGCAGCAACGCTCTTTGACTCCCGCGGAGTACCGGACGGTCCGACGACGCTCCCGTCGACTCGAAATGATCCCGATCCGCGCCGCCGTCCCGACCGCCGAGGAAGCGAGAGCGCTGCTCGTCGGGATCCGACGGGCGACCGACGTCGATCCCGACGCCGTCGCCGCGGGCCTCCGTGGGGGCGAGCCGGACCCTGCGCTGCTCGACCTCGTCGCGACCCCGTTCGCGTCCGTCGCCGACGTCGACGAGCGGCTGGCGGGGACCGAGTCGTACCTCCGCGAGCGCGGGGACCGGCGCGCGGTGTTCCTCACGGTGTACAGCCGGATGACGGCGACCGTTCGGGACGCGATCGACGACGGCGCGTTCCTCGACCCCGAGTGGACCGCGTCGTACCTCGTCGCCTTCGCGGAGCGCTACCGCCGGGCGCTGGTCGCGTTCGAGCGGCGAGCGTTCGAGGCGCTCCCGCGGCCGTGGCTGATCGCCTTCGCCGCCGCGGCCCGGGGCGAGACGCTCGTCGCGCAGGACGCTCTCCTCGGTATCAACGCGCACATCGCCTACGACCTCACGTACACGCTCGGCGACGTCGGGATCGACCCCGACCGCGACGCGAAGCGCGAGGACCACGACCGGATAAACGCGGTCCTCGCTCGGCTCGTTCAGATCGCGCAGGACGCGCTCGTCGAGACGTACGCCGCGGCCGAGATCGACGGGATCGACCGGCTGCTGGACCCCCTCGACGACCGGCTGGCCCTGCTCGGACTGAAAGGGACCCGGGAGTTTGCCTGGCGGAACGCCGTGCTGCGCGCCGACCTCCCGGCGTGGGTCGGCGAGCCGTACGTCGACTGGCGGACGGAGACCGTCGCGACGGGCGCCGCGGCGGTCGTGCTCTCTCTCGACTTCGAGGTCGGCGGCGACGAGACCGACGCGAGCGCGCGCCTGCGGGACTGGGAGACCGGCGCCGACACGGTGGCCGCGTTCCGCGAGGCGATCCGGCGGCGGACGTAGGGGACGCGGAGGAGCAAACCGTTCCGACCGCCGGTCCGTTCTCGGTTCGTTTATCACCCCGCCGACCCTCCGATCCGGCATGAGCGAGGCCGACGAGCAGACGGCTGCGACCGCGACCGGCCGGGAGATCTGGATCGAGAAGTACCGGCCGCAGTCGCTCGACGACATCCACGGACAGGAGGAGATCGTCGAGCGGCTCCAGAGCTACATCGAGCAGGACGACATCCCCCACCTCCTCTTCAGCGGCCCGGCCGGCGTCGGAAAGACCACCGCCGCCACCGCCATCGCCCGCCAGGTGTACGGCGACGACAACTGGCGCGGGAACTTCCTCGAACTCAACGCCTCCGACCAGCGCGGCATCGACGTGGTGCGCGACCGGATCAAGGGGTTCGCGCGCTCGTCGTTCGGCGGCGACTTCCGGATCGTGTTTCTCGATGAGGCAGACTCCCTCACGTCTGACGCCCAGTCAGCGCTCCGCCGCACGATGGAGCAGTTCTCCGACAACACCCGCTTCATCCTCTCGTGTAACTACTCGTCGAAGATCATCGACCCGATCCAGTCGCGGTGCGCCGTCTTCCGCTTCTCGCCGCTCTCGGACGCGGCCGTCGCCGCGCAGACCCGCGAGATCGCCGCGGCGGAGGGGATCGAGGTGACCGACGAGGGGGTCGACGCGCTCGTGTACGCGGCCGACGGCGACATGCGCCGCGCGATCAACTCGCTGCAGGCGGCGGCGACGACCGGCGACGTCGTCGACGAGGAGGCGGTGTACGCGATCACGGCCACCGCCCGCCCCGAGGAGATCGAGTCGATGGTGACGAACGCCCTGGAGGGCGACTTCTCGCGGGCGCGGGCGACCCTCGACACCCTCCTCACGGAGACGGGGATGGCCGGCGGCGACGTGATCGACCAGCTTCACCGCTCCGTCTGGGAGTTCGACCTGAGCGAGCGCGAGGCCGTCGCGCTGATGGAGCGGATCGGCGAGGCCGACTACCGGATCGCGGAGGGCGCCAACGAGCAGGTGCAGCTTGAGTCGCTGCTCGCGTCGCTCTCATTGGGAGAGTAAACCGGTTGCGGTCGCGGTCTCGTTTTGATTGTGGCGTGCGAACTCGATTATTCATATGGGATTGGCGTTGGCAGTGGCGGACTTACCTCCTCCGAAGCCACGGCCGTCTTCATTTATAAACCGAAATCGCTGTTCCGGGACGCGCTTTTTAAGCCGGGCGCGCACGGACGGCAGGTATGCTCGTCGTCGTCTCAGACACCCACTCGCACGAGGAGTCGAAGCTGCAGGGGCGCACCGCGGAGGCGGTCCGCGCCGCCGACCTCGTCGTCCACGCCGGCGACTTCTACCGCGAGCCGGTGCTCGACGCCTTCGAGTCGGCGGCGCGGACCCTTCGGGGGGTGTACGGGAACAACGACGACGCCGCGATCCGCGACCGGCTCCCGGAGGTCCGCACGGTCGAGTACGCGGGCGTGCGGTTCGCGGTCACCCACCGTCATCGCAGCGGTGACACGGGGTTGGTCATGCTCGGGCGCGGGCGCGACGCGGACGCCGTGATCTGCGGCCACAGCCACCGCCCGCGGTTCGACGACACCGGGGGGCTCCCGCTCCTGAACCCCGGGAGCCACGCACAGCCGCGGGGGAACCGGCCGGCGCACGCCGAGCTGGAGCCGGCGGGCGAGGGGGAGGGCGGCGACGGAACGCTCGAGGGGCGGCTCGTCACGCCGACCGGCGAGGTCTTCGAGACGTTCCGGATTCAGGCGTGAGAAGGCACCGCCCGCGGAGGGGGAAAGCGGGCGGGACGCGACGCCCCGCGGGCCGGACCGCGTCGGCGGCCCGGAGCGATCGGTGGAGTGGGCAGGGGAGAGCGGCACGAACGTCGGACCGGTCCGCTCGACGCGGAGCGATCGCGGGGGGAGGGCCGAAGCGGGGGGTCGCGTTTCGACCTTCCGCCGGAGATAGCTTATACCTAGCTTAGGGACAAAAGCGCGCTTTAGTCACCGGCGATCACCGGCGACAGAGGCGGCTGCCGAAACGCATAACACCGTTCCGACGGATTCAACGGTATGCTCTCGGTCGAACCGCTGTTCGTCATCATTCTCGTCGGCCTGCTCGGGCTCTTCTTCTTCGGGTTTCTGCTCGTCCGGCGCACCCTGACCGGACTCCGGGAGGGGTACGAGGACGGCCAGCGGTAATGGTCGTCGCCACCGTCCTCACCCTCGGCGTCGCCGGCGCGGCGAGCCTCTTCATGGCGTGGTCGATCGGCGCCGGCTCGTCGGGGTCGACCCCGTTCGCGCCGGCGGTCGGCGCGAACGCGATCTCCGTGATGCGCGCCGGCCTGGTCGTCGGCGTCCTCGGGCTGCTCGGCGCGGTGCTGCAGGGCGCGAACGTGACCGAGGCGGTCGGCACCGAGCTGATCGGCGGCGTCACGCTCACTGCCGGCGCGGCCATCGTCGCGCTGGTCACCGCCGCCGGGCTCGTCGCGATCGGCGTCTTCGCGGGGTACCCGATCGCGACCGCGTTCACGGTCACCGGCGCGGTGGTCGGCGTCGGCCTCGCGATGGGCGGCGACCCCGCGTGGCCGAAGTACAGGGAGATACTCACGCTGTGGGTGCTCACCCCGTTCGTCGGCGGCGGCATCGCCTACGCAGTGGCGCGCTCGCTCATCGGCGAGCGCCTCCCCGAGCGACCGCTCACCGCGGCGCTCGCGGGACTCGTCGGTGCGATCGTTGCGAACGTCGGATTCGCGCTGCTCGGCCCGCCGGGCGAGCAGGCGTCGCTCTCGGAGGCGGTCGGCCCCGCGCTCGGCGTCGGCGCGATCGGAACGCCCCTCGTCACGGTCGCGGTCGCGGCGGTCGTCACCGCCGCGGTGTACCTCGACCTCGGCCGCGACCGCGAGGGCGCCCAGCGGCGGTTCCTGCTCGCGATGGGCGGGCTCGTCGCCTTCTCCGCCGGCGGGTCGCAGGTCGGGCTGGCGATCGGTCCGCTCGTGCCCCTGTTCGTCGGCGACGCCGGCATCCCGCTGTGGGCGCTGCTCGTCGGGGGCGGCGTCGGCCTGCTGGCCGGCTCGTGGACCGGGGCGCCGCGGATGATCAAGGCGATCGCGCAGGACTACGCCTCGATGGGGCCGCGGCGATCGATCTCGGCGCTCATCCCGTCGTTCGCGATCGCACAGACCGCGGTCGCGTTCGGGATCCCCGTCTCGTTCAACGAGATCATCGTTTCCGCGATCGTCGGCGCCGGCTACGCGGCCGGCGACGCGGGCGTCAGCCGGGCGAAGATGGGGTACACGGTGCTCGCGTGGATCGGATCGCTCGTCGGGTCGCTCGCACTCGGCTACGGGATCTACTCGGCGGTGCGGTTCGTGCTCTGACGAGCGACCGGACCGTCTGACTGAGGTGATTCGCTATACACCGATGGTATCGGCGGAGCGTCGGCGAACACCGCCGAACATCCAGCTGATCGTTTATAAACAGTCGATTGGGGATCCATATCGAACGCCTCCAAAGCCCCAGCCGTGAGGCTGCCCCTTTGAGTCCCACCCAACCGCTCCGCACCGCAGCCTCACGCCTCCCCAGCCTCGCGGTTCGCGCTCTCCGAGCGCTCACCGGCTCCCTCGCGCGTGCACCTCGCGCCTTACAGGCGCTCGGCGGCACGCGCCGACCGCAACCCCGGTGTGGCTACTCGTCGCTCGGGTACGTCGGAATCCGTCCGGACCGAGCACTCCCGTCGACGAACGGGAGATCGGCGCGGGCCGCCGCGACCTCGTCGCCGTCGACGCGCACGGTCACGGGGTCGAGGTCGGCGTCGTACCGTACCAGCGCCAGCGCGATCGGCTCGCCCGAGGCGGGACCGACCGCCGCGCGGGTCACCTCGCCGACCGCCTCGTCGCCGGCGAAGACGGCCGCGCCGGGGGTCGGCAGGACCTCGTCGTACCCCTCCGGGTCGGCGTCGCCGTCGATCTCGGCGGTCGCGTCGGCGAGCCCGCCGAGCCTGAGCCCGACGAGTCGGCGGCTCGGGCGACCCTGGTTCTCGACGCGGGAGACGACCTCCTGGCCGACGTAACACCCCTTCTCGAAGTCTAAGGCGTTCCGGAGCCCGAGGACGTTCGGCACCGTCCCCTCCAGCTCGTACTCGAAGAGCGGCGTGCCGGCCTCGGCGGAGAGCGCGTCCCACGTCCGGTAGCCGAACGGGGCCGCGTTGAGCCCGCGGTTGATCAGCGTGTCGAACACCTCCTCGGCGTGGTCGGCCGCGCAGACGACCTCGTACCCTTCCTCTCCGAGCGGCGCGTCGGTCGCGATCACGGTGACGCCGGCGTCGACCATCGAGCCGCGGACGAACGAGAGCGGCTTCTCCGGGGCGCCGGGCCCGCCGAGGACCGAGGCGATCTTCTCGGTCGACTTCGGGCCGTGGACGCCGAAGACGCCGAACTCGTCGGAGGCGTCCGCGACCGTCACGTCCTGGATGAACACCTTGCTCGACCAGTCCTCGGCGACGTCGTCGGTGCGCTCGGGCGGGAGGAAGACGAGGAGCCGCTCGTCGGCGTTGTACACGTACATGTCCGTCTCGATGCCGCCCTGCGGATCGAGCAGGAGGGCGTACACCCCCTGTCCGTCCTCGGCCGGGACGCGGTTGGTGACGGCGTTGTCGACGAACTCGACGCGGTCCTCGCCGGTGATCGCGAGCACGCCGTACCCCATCTCGACGACGCCGACGACGTTGCGGACCGCCTTCCCGACGCGCTCTGGCTTCCCGTAGTGATCGACCACGCGGCGGCCGCCGCGGTCGCGGTACGTCGCGCCGTGGGCGCCGTGCGTGCCGGAGACGAGAGTCATACCGCAACGGAGGCCGGGGAGCGGCAAAAGGTCGCTGGCTCGCGGACGAGCCTACAGCCCGAGCCGGTCGCGGATGGTGTCGACGAGCCCGCCGTGGCGCTCCTCGCTCGGCGCATCGGGGTCGGGGATCACGCGGTCGTGCGCGTAGACGCGGACGCTCTCCTCGCTCTCGACGGTGATGAGCGAGTCCTCCTTCAGCGCGGAGAGCGCCTCCTCGACGGCGTCGATGTCGGCGTCGACGGCCGCGCGGAGCTCCAAGACCGTCATCCCCTCGTCGCCGCGGTCGACGAGGGCGTCCAGCAGCGCGACCTCGACGTCGGGGCGGTCGCGGTATTCCGGCTTTGCGGCCATGGGCGTTAGTTGAACAGGACGGGGTTTACTTCTACCGGCGGGGTTACCGCACGAGCCGAGAACAGGAGCCGCAGAGGTTCTCCTCTTTCACATCGACCTCGCGGACGGTCGGGGAGAAGGACATGACGCACTTGCTGTTGTCGCAGTGTTCCAGCCCGAGCGTGTGGCCGATCTCGTGGACCACTTCCTTCCGGACGCGGTCCGAGAACACGTCGACCGCGGGCTTCGTGGACACTCCCCCGTCGGAGGAGGTGCGGAGCCGGTGGGTGGAGATCACGGAGCCGTTGCCGTTGAGGTACGCGAGCCCGAACACGTAGTTCCGGCGGCGGTAGTAGAGGTCCTGCGGGGTGATACCGATGTTCTTCTCGCCGCCCCCGACCCGACTGACCGTCTCGATCAGGTCCTCGGCGCGGTACTGGTCGCGACCCTCGTCGTAGGCGGTCTCGGGGATCGGCTGATCGTCGTGGACCGTGACGTCACAGTCGTATACCGATCGGAGCGCGCCGGAGGCCTCCCGTTTCACGCGGGGGGTGACCTCCCCGACGGGGACGATGTCCACGAGCATGGAACCGCTTATGACCGCCCCAATCATAAAGCCCGCGCCGTGGTCTCACCGCCCCGTCGGGCGCTCGTCGAGGAGCTCGCCCGCCACGACCGGCTGCTGGAGGTCGGCGTCGGCGACCGTCCCGGCGTCGCGCGATCGCTCGCCGAGCGCGGCCGCGACGTCGTCGCGATCGACGTCGCCGTCGGCGAGCGCACGCTGGCGGCCGCCGGCGAGACGGAGGCGTCGACGGTCACCGGCTCGCTCCGCGCCGTCGAGGCCGACGTGCTGGGTCTCGCGGAGGCCGCGGGCGGCGGGGTCGATCCCGACCTCCGCGAGACGGTCGGCGACCCCGACGCGGTGTACGCCTGCAACCTCCCCGCGGAGCTCCAGCGCCCGACGGTCGCGCTCGCCGAGCGCCTCGACGCCGCGTGCCTGTTCACCACCCTCGGCTTCGAGGAGCCGACGGTGCCGGTCCGTCGCCGGTCGCTCGCCGGAACCACCGTCTACGTCGCTCGCGGCGGCTCGGCGGGAAGCGGCTCCCCCGGAACCGGCCGCGGACGGTGACGCGCTTCCGGCCGAATCGGCCGCGAACCCGAACGTTCTTTCCCTCACCTGCCGGCGTACGGGTATGCAGGTCGACGCAGTCGTTCTCGACATCGACGGCGTCCTCGTCGACGTGGGCGACTCGTACCGGCGGGCGATAATCGAGTCCGTCGACAGGGTGTGCGGCAAGACGATCGACCGCGACACGGTCCAGGCGTTCAAAGACGCCGGCGGATTCAACAACGACTGGGAGCTGACGGACGCGGCCGCGCTGTACGTGCTGGCGCGCCGCGAAGGGCTCGGGATGGACCCCGACGCGTTCACCGACCGGGTCGCCGAGGCCGGGGGCGGCCTCGCCGCGGCGAAGGCGGTCGTCGGCGACCTCCCCCGAGTCGCGCAGGCGCGGGTCCGCGACCAGTGGGACACCGAACTCCTCCGCGAGACGTTCCAGGCGCTGTACCTCGGCGAGGAGCTGTACCGGGAGCTCGAGGGGGGCGAACCGCCGCTGTCGGCGCCGGGGTACATCCACGACGAGCCGACGCTGGTCGACCCGGAGACGATCGCGAACCTCACCGAGCGGTTCGACGTGGGCGTGTTGACGGGGCGGCCCGCGGCCGAGGCGGAGATCGCCTTGGAGCGCGTCGGCCTCGACGTCCCCGAGGACCGGCGGTTCACGATGGACGACTGGGAGGAGGGAAAACCCCATCCGCGGGCGCTCGTCGAGCTCGCGGAGCGGTTCGGCGCCGAGCGCGTCGCGTTCGCCGGCGACACCCTCGACGACGTCCGGACCGCGCGCAACGCCGACGACGAGGACCCGGGCCGGGTCTACTACGGGATCGGCGTGCTGACGGGCGGCCTGACCGGCGAGGACGGTCGCCGGAAGTTCGCCGAAAACGGGGCCGACGCGGTCGTCGACGACGTGAACGAACTGGTCGAGCTGTTGGAGTAGCCGAGACGAGGTCGCACCCGTGGCTCGCGGGGACGCTCACCGCGGAAGGATGGGCCTTGCCGGATTTGAACCGGCGATCACTCCGTTATGAGCGGAGGGCTTTGAGCCAGACTAAGCTAAAGGCCCGCGTCGATCCGTGTTATACGAGCGGCACTCTTTAGATTACCGCATTACCCCGATCGGAGATGAGAGAGGACGGTATCGAGCCGATACTCCGCGTGCCAGTTCACGTTCGCCCGATTGTTGTTCGCGGCGGGTTCGTATCGGATCGTGGTCGTCGTCGCTCCGGCGTCCTCGATCGGGACGAGATATATCTCCTCTTCTCCGACGTTGAACACGGCGAAGTAATCGATCTCGCCCTCGTATCCTTCCCGCTCGTATCCCTCGCTTTTGGTTCGGACGCTTCGGGTCCGAAATACCACGGCGCCATCGCGTTTGCTATCATAAGCAGTTTTGACCTGAAGTCGATAGAATTCACCGGCGACCTCCGCCACGAGGTCGTACGGTTCGTTGTCGCATGCCGGTGTAAGAACGGAGACGTCACGAGCGATCAGTTCTCCCGTGACGATCGCTTCGGTTGCCTGACCGCGTTTCTGTGGCTCATCAAGCCGGTCGTACTGTTCGGAGCGCGACATACGACCTGTTACGTCGATATCGTACAAAGTGTATGGTCACGATCAGAGCCGCGCAAAGGAAGCGCCGAAGCCAGGACTCGAACCTGGGACCGCCTCGTGACTGTGACGTTCGGGGGAAGTCCGCCGAGCGTCGTAACAGCGAGGCGCTCTACCAACTGAGCTACTTCGGCTCATCTTCCGGTACTCGCGTTGTTTTGATATGGCTTTCGTTTCCGCCTGACTCGGGGGAGACGGGTTGACAAGGCGACGGGGAACGCGGCCGCCATCGATCCGCGGACCGCTCCGCCGCCCTCACCGACCGACACGTTTTCGGCCGGACCGCGAGAGAAACGGGTATGGACGATCCCGAGTCGGACGATCCCGGGTCCGACGACCTCGAAGCGGTCCTCGCGCGCGTCCGCGACCGGGTGATCCCGGAATCCGAGGAACGCGAGCACCTGCGGGCGGTCGCGGCCGAGCTCGTCGAGCGCGCCCGCGAGGCGATCGCCGATCTCCCCGTCGAGGCGGACGTGGTGCAGGTCGGGTCGACGGCCCGGGGGACGTGGGTCTCCGGCGACCGCGACGTCGACCTGTTCGTTCGGTTCGAACCGGACCTCGACCGCGCCGAGCTGGAGGAGTACGGGCTCGCGGTCGGCCACGCCGTCCTCCCCGACGGCCACGAGGAGTACGCCGAACACCCGTACGTGAAGGGGACCTACGAGGGGTTCGACGTCGACCTCGTCCCGTGTCACGACGTGGAGGCCGCGGCGGAGCTCGTCTCCGCGGTCGACCGGACGCCGTTCCACGACGCCTACCTCTCCGCGCGGCTCGACGACGAGCTGGCCGAGGACGTCGTGCTCGCGAAGGCGTTCCTGAAGGGGATCGGCGCGTACGGGAGCGACCTCCGCACGGAGGGGTTCTCCGGGTACCTGACGGAGCTGCTGGTGTTGGAGCTCGGCGGGTTCGTCCCGCTCGTCGAGTCCGCGCGGAGCTGGCACCCGCCGGTGGAGTTCGACCCGGAGGGCCACGCCGAGGCGACGTTCGACGACCCGCTCGTCGTCGTCGACCCCACGGACCCGACCCGGAACGTCGCGGCGGTCCTCTCCGCCGCGAACGCGGCCCGGTTCCAGCACTACGCCCGCGAGCTGCTCGCGGCGCCGCGCGAGTCGCTGTTCGAGCCCGACGACCCCGATCCGCTCGACGTCGCGGGCGTCCGCGACCACCTCGACCGACGGGAGACGACCCCGATCGCCGTCGTCTTCGACGCCCCCGACTTGGTCGACGACCAGCTGTGGCCCCAGCTCCGGCGCTCCCTCGACGGGGTCGTCCGCGGGCTGAACGCGCGCGGGTTCGACGTGCTGCGCGCGCAGGCGATGGTCGACGACGAGCGGGCCGAGCGCGGCCCGACCGGGCCGGTTCGCGCCGCGCTGTACGCCGAGCTGGAGGTCGCCGAGCGGCCGGCGGTCGAGCGCCACGAGGGGCCGCCGGTCGCGGTGCGGAAACACGCCGCGAGCTTCTACGAGTCGTACGCCGACGACGTCGACCCGGAGACGTACGGCCCGTTCATCGACGGGGACCGGTACGTCGTCGAGCGGGAGCGGGAGTTCACGACGGTGCGGGCGTACCTCGAGAGCGACGCCGCCGGTGACGTCGCGCTCGGGGCGCAGGTGGATCGGGCGTTCGCCGAGCGCGACGTGCTGGTCGGCGACGCCGTCGCGACGCTGGCGCCGACGTTCGGGAGGGCGCTCCGCGAGTTCTACGAACCGCACCCGTGATCGCTACCCGGGGCCTCCGTCGCCGCCGCCGTCACCAGTCTCGCGATCTCACCCAGAGACGCGGTCGGAGACCAGGTAGACGAGGGCGACGATCGCGACGAGGACCGCCCCGATCGCGGACATGAACGCCGCGACGCGGGGGAAGACGAGCCAGAAGGCGACGTAGAAGGAGAAGCCGAACGCGAGGAGCCCGGCGATCACGACGCCGCGAGTGGGGTTCTGCACGGCGGCGACGAACACCCGCTGCGGCAGCGAGAGGTCGCCGAACGCCGGTGCGTCGTCGCCGAACGCTCCGGTCGCGGCCTGCGAGGTCTCGGTCCCCGGGGTCGCGGCACCCCCGTCGGCCTCGGCGGGGTCCGGCTCGGCGGCGACGCGCTCGGTGTCGGCGCGCTCGTTCGGGCGGCTCTCGGCGTCGTCGGTCACGCGAGGCGATACGTCCCGAAGGGGCCTGTACCTGTCGCTCTCGGGCGTCGCGTCCGGGAACGGCCGCCGCACGCGCACGCGTTCACACGGCCGCGCCGACGAGCGCCGAACCGACGAGGAACGCGGCCAGCGCGGCGAGCAGGTTCGCGGCGGCGAAGCCGACGGCGACGTCCCCTTCCCCGACGCGCGCGGTCGACACCGTCTCGACGGCGAACGACGAGAACGTCGTGAACGCGCCGCAAGCGCCGACCGCGAGGAGGAGCGTCGCCGCCGAGCCGATCGGTGCGGCGAGGGCGGCGCCGAGCGCGAGGCTGCCGAAGGCGTTGACGACCACCACGGAACGGCGCCCTTCGATCCGGAGCCCGACGGCGTGTCTGGCGACCGCGCCGAGCGATCCGCCGACGCCGACGAGCGCGGCCGCGAGGAGCGGGTCGGTCACAGCCGCCCCCCGGCCAAGAGCCCGGCGAGCGCGGCCGCGAACCCGACCGCGTAGCTCGCGGCGACGTACCCGGTTCCGGCGAGCGCCCCGAGCGCGACGGCGTCGCCGACGAACGTGCTGTAGGTCGTGAACGACGAGAGCGCCCCGGTGCCGACGAACAGCTGCGTGCGCGTCGTCGTCGCCCGAGAGACCAACAGGCCGAGCGCGAACGACCCGACGGCGTTGACGACGAGCGTGCCGGCGCCGGTGGGGGTTCCGACCGCGACGGCGACGCCGTGTCTGGCGACCGCGCCGAGGAAGCCGCCGGCGGCGACGAGCAGGAACCCGAGCGGCGTCCGTTCCATGCGAACGCGTCGCCGGGGGTCACCTTGGACCTTCGGACTCGGCCGCGTCGCTCGCCCGCGGGCTCGCGCCCCCGTGCGGCGTCCGCCGCTGGCGGACCCGGACAGTGTGCGCCGTCTCGGTCGCGTCGTCGACGACCAGCGCCTCGCCGGTGCCGGTCGGGAGCCGCGAGGCGAGGTCCCCGGCGAGGTACGTCGCGTCCGCCTCCGCGAGCCGGGCCACGTCGCGTTCGGCGGTGAGTCGGTGACAGACCAGCAGGTCCGACTGGGAGACGGCGACGCTCGGGAGGGAGCCGGGGCGCTGCGTCGCGCAGACGAGCGAGACGCCCGGCGCGCGGCCGCGGGTCAGGAGCGTCCTGAGCGCGGGGTCGGCGACGCCGCCGAAGAAGGCGTGCGCCTCGTCGACGAGCAGCCACGGGAGCCGGTCGCAGTCGCCGTCGACTCGGGCGTCGTACAGCCCGCGGGCGATCGCCCTGACGACGGCGGCCGCGGCGGCCTCGGGGACCCCCGCGAGGTCGAGCACCGTCGGCGCGCCGTCGGCCGCGAGGGAGGCGACTGGCGGCGCGTCGGCGTCGAACACGCCCCACGACGCCGCGAGCCGGAGGTGGTTCGCGGCGGCGCGGCGGGCGTCCGCCGGCGCGTCGGCCTCGGCGACGCGGCCGCGCAGGTC
Source organism: Halorubrum depositum (assembly GCF_007671725.1). Lineage (NCBI taxonomy): Archaea > Methanobacteriati > Methanobacteriota > Halobacteria > Halobacteriales > Haloferacaceae > Halorubrum > Halorubrum depositum. The sequence continues at coordinate 1,169,243 of NZ_VCNM01000002.1, forward strand.
GGCGACCGAGACCGCGTCCGCGCCTCCCGCGACGCCCGCGTCCTCCGCCGCCTCGGCGACGGCCCGCCACACCACCCCGCCCGGGCCGCTCGTCGGATCGAGTCCGAGGAGGTCGGGCCACGCGGCCGCCGGGATCGCGGTCGGACGAATCGCGGGGTCGACCGCGCGGCCCCCCGCGTCCCGGAGTCCGCCGAAGACGCCCATCGGGTCGACGACGATCGGAGAGACGCCCGGCGCGTCCGCGAGCCCCTCTGCGAGCACGCCGAGCGTGTACGACTTCCCGGTGCCGCGCTTCCCGAAGACGACCCCGGCGTGCGGCCGGTCCGCGTCGACGCCGACGGGAGCCCCGGCGCTGCCGTCGCGGGCGAGGAACGAGCCGAGGCGGACCGTCGGGAGCGACGCGGTGGTGTCCGACGCGCGATCCGCGTCGCCGTCGGCGGCGCAATACCCGTCGTCCTCGCGTCCGAGCACGTGCATACCGGCGGTGGCCGCGGTATCGCACAAAAGGATCGGGACGGACGGGCCCGCCGGAGCCGCTCCCGACCGGTCCGACCGTTTATCAGTGATACCGCGGCCAGCGGGGGTATGTCCGACTCGAAACGCGACGGACGCACCGCGAACCGCCGATCGTTCCGCACGGACAGCCGCGCCATCGAGGGGTTACCGGTCAGGCTGGTGATCGCTCTCGTCGTCGGCGTCGCGAGCCTCAGCGTGATGATGGGGATGATCGGGGACATCGAGGGGCTCTCGGCGACCGAGGTGGACGCGCGGCCGCAGCCGGAGGTGACGACGCCGGGCGAGCAGTCCATCGACGTGTCCGTCATCGACCCCGACGGCGCGCGGGTCGCCGACGCGACGGTGATCGTCCGCAGCGGGTCCGCGCAGATCGACGGGGTGGCGACGGCGAAGACGAACGAGGAGGGCGTCGCGACCGTCGACGTCGCGCCCGAGCTGGGACCGAACCAGCCGGACGGGACGCTCACGATGGAGGTCAAGCCGCCGGCCGAGGGCGACTACGTCGACGAGCGGGAGAACACGGCGGTGCTCGTCGTCGAGGAGTGAGGGGGGAGGAGAGGGGAGGGCGCCGACAGCCGTCCGCACCCTCAGATCCGGTCGTCCCAGTCGATCCACTCCTGCTCCCACCCGTGCGGCGCGAAGTGGCCCTGCTCGGCCCGTTCGGCGTCCTCGCGGCGCGTTCGGTTCCGCTCCACGCCGCGCTGCTCGCCGTCGACGAGCATCGGTCGGAGCCGGGCCGGCCCGGCGGTCTCGACGGTTCGGAATCCTCGCGGCGCGTCGTCGTCCGGATTCCCTGTCCCGTCTGGGACGCCCTCGATCGCCGCGACCGTCTGGACCGCGTTCCCGCGCGGGTAGACGAGCCGCCCGCCGTCGGCGAGCTGCTTCCTGAGCGCGCGGGGGGGTTCGAGCACCGCCGCCTCGAGGAGGATCCGGTCGTAGGGCGCGTACTCCGGCAGGCCGTTCACGCCGTCTCGCCGGTCGACGAGGACGGCGTCGTAGCCGGCCGCGGAGAGGTTCGAACGCGCCATCGACACGGCCTCGCGGTCGATGTCGATCGCGTGGACGTGCCTCGACCCCGCGATCTCGGCGAGCATCGCGACCGAGTAGCCCACGCCGGCGCCGACCACGAGGACGTCGTCGCCTTCGGCGGCGTCCAGCGCGCCGATCAGCCGGACTGCCGTCGCCGGCGCGAGGACGCGCGTGCCGGCCTCGTCGCTCGCGGCGTTCGCGTACGGGGAGTCGTCCACGAACGTCTCGCGGGGGACCCGCTGGAGGGCCGTCAGCACGGCGGCGCCGAGCGGCTCGCCGAGCTCGTGTTCGAGCCCCTCGATCATGTCCGCCCGCAGCGACGCCTCGTCCATGGTCGGACTCGGTGCTCGGTCGCCTAAAACCGCTCGTTCGCCGCGGCGGCGGGACGGTTCTCGACCCGCCAGAGAGGGAATCACCGCATCGGCACGAACCGGACGCCGCCGTGGTCCTCCCGCTCGACGCCGTCCTTGCGGACCGCGAGGCGAACGAGCCGCTGTCCTCCCCGGCCGAAGAAGCCCCCGTCGCCGACCGGCGCGACGATCCGACCGCCGGTCCGGACCTGCTCGACGATCGGATCGGGGACGCCGCCGCTCGCCGCGCACGTCAGGGACGCCGCGTCGAACGGCGCCTCGTCGCGGAACGCCTCGCGGCCGTCACCGGCTCGGACGGTCACGTCGTACCCGAGCCGGTCGAGCCGTTCGCGCGCGTCGGCGGCGAGTTCCGGGACGTACTCGGCGCTGAAGACGTTCCCCGGCCCGACGACCTCGGCGAGGACGGCGGCGTGGTAGCCGCAACCGGTCCCGACCTCGAGGACGCGGTCGCCCCGGTCCAGTTCGAGGAGGTCCGTCATCACCGCGACCATGTGCGGCGCGCTGATCGTCTGGTCGTGTCCGATCGGGAGCGGCCGGTCGGCGTAGGCGCGCGAGCGGTGGCTCTCGGGGACGAACTCGTGCCGCGGGACGGCCTCGATCGCCGACAGCGTCCGCTCGCTCACGTCGAGGCGACCGCGGAGCGCGTCGACGAGTTCCCGGCGAGCGGTCGCGAAGTCCGGGCGCTCCTCGCGTCCCGGACCGTCTCCGGAGCCCGGTCCGTTCGCGTCGTCCATGCGGAACGGTAGCACGGCAGGAGTGGAGAAAGTGTCGGCGGTCCCGTTAAAAGGCCGGTCGGTCTCGAGCGGTTCGTTACTCCACGTCGATCCGGTGACCGTCGGCGTCGTCGTCGGTCTCCTTGGGGAGCGTCACGGTGAGTACACCGTGCCGATACGTCGCGCTCGCCTCGTCCTCGACGACGGACGAGGGGAGATCGACCGTCCGCGTGATCGACTCGCGGCGTCGCTCGCGCCGGAGGTATCGAGCGGTCTCGCCCGCGGCCGAGTCGCCGTCGGCCTCCCCGTCACGGGTCGTCTCCGCGCGCTCTGCGGTGATCGTGAGCCGACCGTCCGTCGCGCGGACGTCGATCTGCTCGCGGTCGTAGCCGGGCAGGTCGGCCACGACGACGAACTCGTCGTCGTACTCCGCGACGTCGACGTCGGCCGTCCGGAGGTCGCGCCCCCACGCCCGATCGACGTCGAACGGGGTGCGGCCGAGGAACTGTTCGATCTCGTCGAAGGGGTTGTATCTGTTCATGACAATCACCGCTAGAAAGGTGTCGCGAGGTATTAAACACGGCCAGAGCGCTGCTATCTCGCAGCACGAGGGCTGGATATCGGGACGATTACGGAGAGGGATCGGGCTCAGCTCACGTCGATGCTGTGGCCCCCGCCGTCGCCCGTCCGCTTCGGCAGCGTGACGGTGAGGACCCCGTTCTCGTAGGAGGCGGTCGCGCCGTCGCGCTCGACGGGCTCGGAGAGCGGGATCCGCCGCGAGACGGACCGCGACCGGCGCTCGCGGCGGTGATACCGAACGTCGGAGTCGTGCGCGTCGTCGTCGCCGTCCGCGACCTCCACGTCGCGCTCCTCCTCGCGTGTCGCCGCGATCGACAGCGCGTCCTCCCGCAGTTCGACCTCGATGTCCTCGTCGTCGAAGCCGGGGAGGTCGGCGAGGACCGTGATGGACTCGTCGTCCTCGATCACGTCGACGGCGACGTCGCGAGCGCCGGTGAACTGGGGACCGCCCGGCGAGTCGAGCGTGCCGCCGAGCTCCTCGAACTCCCGGCCCATTCGCTCGAGCAGTTCCTCGATCTCGCCGAAGGGATCGCGTCGCGTCATACGGGTCAGGATTCGTGACGGAGCGACTTGAACGTACGGGCGCGAGTGTTAGAACGGATCGGCGGAGAGAGCCCGGCTCAGCGAGGAGAGTCGCCGGCGGCGCCTCAGAGGAACGGCCGCCAGTAGTACGGGCTCACGAATCCCTCGATGAACGCGGCGACGGCGATCAGCAGTCCGACGCCGACGAGCACCCAGAACGCGGTCTCCAGGGCGTCGGCGAACTCCTCGCGCGAGCGCCGTCCGCGGAGCGTTCGCCACGAGACGATCCCGAGGTGGACCCCGAGCGCGCCGGAGACGAACAGCGCCGGGATCTCCAAGAGGCCGTGGGGGACGACGAACGCCGCGAGCGCGACGAGATTCTCCTCTAGCGCCGCCGTGGCGCCGAGCGCGAACCCGTTGAACGCGATCGACGAGAGCGCAGGGACCACGAGCGCGACGCCCGAGAGCGACGTCGCGATCGCGACCGACCAGTTGTTTCCGAAGAAGTTGAGGGCCGCGACGGGCGGGACGTGGCCGACGAGCCGCCCCTCGATGGAGGTCGTGACGGCGCCGACGAACGGGTCGACGGCGAGCCAGCCGAGCGCGCCGAACCCGATCCCGACGACGACGACGAGCGCGTGTAGTCCCGGAGTTCGGCGCACGAACGTCGTCATCTCTCGCCAGCCGCGGCGGACGCCGCCGGAGAGCTGCGCGCGGAGGGTCGCCTCGGGCGGGTCGAGCGGGTCGACGGCGCCGCGGTAGTCGCCGTAGAGGACGGTCTTGAGCAGGTCCAGCGCGGGCGCGGCGACGACCGCGCTGACGAGCGCGACGAGCGCCCCGCCCCCGAGGAACGCGAGCGCGGAGGCGGCCGACGAGATCCCGACGAGGACGCCGACGGCGACGACGAGGTAGGCGGCGGCGTCGGCCGGGTTCGACCGGACGAATCCGCCCGCACCCTCCACGGCACCGACCGCGCCGGCGTCGTCGACGACGACGGCGGCCGGGGCGAACGCGAAGACGACCCGGACGAGCAGGAGCGCGACGAGCCCGACGAGCAGGACGACCAGCGCGGCCGCGGCCCCGAGGAACGGGTTGACGGCGAACGCGGCGCCGACCGCGAGCCCGCCGAGGAGGAGGACACCGAGCCAGCAGCAGAGCTCGGCGACGTAGATCCCGAGGAACGTGAGCCAGCGGGCGCGGGCGCCGGCGATGCCCGCGGTGAGCCCGCGCTCGCTCCGGAGCCGGGCGACGACGGCGGACAGCTGACCGGCCGAGACCGCGGCGTACGTCAGGACGGCGAGCGCGACGGTCGCCGCCGTCCCCGCCAGGAGGAGGGCGATCGCCGTCGGCGACGCGAGCGGTTCGAGCGCCGGGGCGAGCGACTCGCTCCACGCCTGCAGCGCCTCCGGGTCCTGCGTGTCGGGCGGCGTCAGGTCGATTCCCGCGAGCGCGTCGCGGGCGGCAGCGAGCCGGCCGGTGAGCTCGAAGTGGAGGTAGACGCCGGCGAGCGCGGTGAACATCCCGATCCGAGCGATGACGGGGACCGCCGTTCCGAGGAGGTAGAACGGGATCAGGTCGGCGGGGCGCCGCCGGAGGGTGGAGGTCGTGGCGGATATGGCGGAGGACAGGTCCATGCGGGCCGGTTCGGCCGTCCGGCACTTAACGGTCCGCGTGTCGCGGCTCGGTCCGTCGCCGGCGCTCCCGCCTCCCGTGTCCGAAGCTTCAAGCGTGCGAACGACCCACACGACCCATGGACGTCTTCGTGTACGGGACGCTGACCGAGCCCGACCGAGTCGCCGAGGTCCTCGACTCGTTCGTCTTCGTCGGTCCGGCGACCCTGACCGGGCTCCGCCTCGTCGAGGGGCGGTATCCGACGCTGGCGCCGGGCGGGGAGACGGCCGGTCGGCTCCTACGGACGGACGAGACGACCGCACTCGATGAGTACGAGGGCGTCGGAGAGGGACTGTACATCCGGGAGAACGTCCCGCTCGACGCGCCCGAGGGGCATCCGGACCGGGCCGCAGTCTACGTGGGAGACCCCGACCGGCTCGACGCGGACGCGACGTGGCCGGACGGGTCCTCGGGTCCCGATGGGGGGTTCGCGACGCGGGTCGAGGCGTACCTCGAACGAGCCGACGTGCGGGTGCGACTGACCCCCCGAAAATCCGTCTGACGGGCGGATGACGGCGTCGCAGTCGTGCGGTTTCACTTTCGCTCCGCTAGCCCCACCTTTTTGTATGCCGCCCGCTTGAATCCAGTTGCACGTCACACGCGTGCATTCCCCCCTTTCACAGACGGCGAGCCGGTCGCTCGCCCGTCGCGTTCCCGCTCGTTCCGGAGCGTGCGGTCCGTCGCCCGGGCGAAATTCGGGAGCGACGGCCCGGACCGGAACCGATTAGCGGCCGGCGCGGCGACGGGAACGCATGCTGTCCCTCTCAGACGTTCACGCGGCGCGCGACCGCGTCGACGGCGTGGCGCGTCACACGCCCTTGGAGCGCTCGCGGACTTTCTCCGAGATGAGCGGCGCGGACGTCCGGCTCAAGCTGGAGAACTTCCAACGCACCGGCGCGTTCAAGATCCGCGGCGCGATGAACCGGATCGCGACGCTCTCCGAGGCGGAGCGCGAGGCCGGCGTCGTCACCGCGAGCGCGGGGAACCACGCGCAGGGCGTCGCCCTCGCGGCCCAGCGCGCCGGGGTCGACGCCACCGTCGTGATGCCGAAGTTCGCGCCCGTCTCGAAGGTGAAGGCCACGCGCGGGTACGGCGCCAGCGTCCGACTGGAGGGCGTCGACTACGACGAGGCGCAGGCGTACGCCCACGAGCTGGAGCGCGAGGAGGGACGCACCTACGTCCACGCGTTCGACGACCCGGTGGTGATGGCCGGGCAGGGGACGCTCGGGCTGGAGATCGTCGACGACTGCCCCGAGCTCGACACCGTCGTCGTCCCGATCGGCGGGGGCGGCCTCATCTCTGGCGTCGCCGTCGCGATCAAAGCGCAGCTCCCCGACGTGCGGGTCGTCGGGGTGCAGGCCGAGGGCGCGGCGTCGGCGGCAAAATCCCTAGAGGCGGGCGAAGTGGTGGAGATCGACAGCGTCGACACGATCGCCGACGGGATCGCCACGCGGGCGGTCGGCGAGGAGACCCTCGAGGTCATGGCGGAGTACGTCGACGAGGTCGTCGCGGTGGACGACCGCGAGATCGCTCTCGCGCTCACGCTCCTCCTCGAACGCTCGAAGACGCTCGTGGAGGGCGCCGGCGCGGTGTCGCTCGCCGCGATCCTCTCGGAGGCGTTCGAGTACGACGACGGCGAGACGGTCGTCGCCGCGCTCTGCGGCGGCAACATCGACCTCAACCGACTCGGCACCGTGATCCGACGCGGGCTGGTCCAGATGGGTCGGTACCTCAAGATCACGGTCGACCTGAAGGACCGCCCCGGCGAGTTGGAGCGCGTCTCCAGCATCGTCGCGCGCACCGGCGCGAACGTGTACGCGGTCCACCACGACCGCACCTCGCGGGACGTCGCCGTCAACGCAGCCGAGCTCGAACTGGAACTGGAGACCGACGACGCCGAACACGCCGCCGACATCGTCGACGCGCTCGAGGCCGACGGGTACGTGGTCGAGATCCTGTCGTGAAGCAGGCGATCACGACGACCATTTATAAATAGAACTGCGGTGGCGCGTGCCGACGAGCGGCCGCAGGCCGCGAGTCGCACGCGCGAGGGACGCGGCGACCGGAGCGAAGCGGAGGGAGCCGCGAGGCTGGGGAGGAGTGAGGCTGCGGTGCTGTGCGGGGCGGGGTGGGACCCAAAGGGGCAGTCGGGAGGACGAAGCACGGCGACGCAAGGACCGCAGGAGCGAGTGGAACGAGCGACGAGGACCACAGCGAGCCGCGCGAGTCCTCCCGGCTGGGGCTTTGGCGATGTCCTCCCCGGCAGCAGCCACGTATCGCCGAGCGGCTGGGGCTTTGGCGGTGTTCGCCGCCGGTTCGCGGTAAGCTATTTATAAACGAGTGTCCGGAGCGGTGGCAGCGGTCGGCTCGCAACCAGTTAATCGTCAATCGCCGAAATCGGAACCGGCCGATTATTTATAAATACCGACAATGGCGAGCGCGTATTAGTCGTCCGCGGCCGCGGCGTCGACCTCAGTTTCATAAAGCTCGCCGGCGCGCTCGCGCTCGGAGAGGTAGTCGTCGGCGTCGAGCGCGGCCTTCACGCCCATCCCGCTCGCGGTGGCCGCCTGCTGGTAGTGGAAGTCCACCACGTCGCCCGCGCCGAAGAGGCCCTCGACGCCGGTGCGCGTCTGGCCGCCGCCGCGGCCGCCCTCGGTGATCAGGTAGCCGTCGTCGTCGGTCTCGATCCCCGTCCCCTCGAGGAAGTCCGTGTTCGGCGTGTGGCCAATAGCGAAGAAGACGGCGCCGACATCGAACTCGTACTCGTCGACCTCGTCGGCGGTCGCCGGGTCCTCCAGCTTCTCCGTCGGGTGGCCGTTCGGGTGCTCGACGAGCGTCACGTGGTCGACGCCGTCTTCGGGGGTGCCGTGGATCTCGGTGAGCTCGGTGTTGAGGAGGAGCTCGATCTCGCCGTCCTCGACCTTGTCCATCACCCGCTCGATCCAGACGTCCTCCGCGCGGAACTCCTCGCGGCGGTGCGCGATGTAGACGGTGTCCGCGAACTTCGTCAGGAAGTTCGCCTCCTCCATGGCTGCGTCGCCGCCGCCGACGACGAGCATGTCCTCGCCGCGGAAGAAGGCGCCGTCGCAGGTGGCGCACGTCGAGAGGCCGTACCCCATCAGCTCGTCTTCGCCGGGGACGCCGAGGGTCCGGGCGCTCGCGCCGGAGGCGGCGATCACGGCGTCGGCGGTGTAGGCGTCGCCGTTCGTGAGCTCGACGCGGAAGTGGCCCGCCGGCTCCTTCGAGACGTCCTCGATGACCCCGTTGCGGGCCTCGGCGCCGAACTTCTCCGCCTGCGCCTTCATGTCGTTGATCAGCTGCGGCCCGGAGATCCCCTCGGGGAAGCCGGGGTAGTTCTCCACGTCGGTGGTGAGCGTGAGCTGGCCGCCCGGCTCGTCGCCCTCGATGAGCAGGGGGCCGTTGTTCGACCGCGCGGCGTAGATGGCCGCGGAGAGCCCCGCGATACCGGTGCCGGCGATGATCAGTCGGCGGTGGTCGACAATATCGTCAGTCATGCAATACTGTTCGCCGCCGCGAAATATGTAGGTTGCGCCATCGGGCGCGGCGGGCGGCCGACCGCGGGAGCCCCCTCGGTTCCGCCGTGAGGCGGTCGCTCACTCGGTCGGGAACTCCGGCGGCGCGCCGGTCGGCTGCGTCGGCGCGTCGTCGAGCGCCTCGAAGAACCGGCCGGAGACGAACGCCTCGACGACCTCCGGCAGCGACTCTGACTCCGAGACTTCCTTCAGAATGCCGAGGGGAACCTGCGCGCCGGCCATGGTGGCGTGGCCGCCCGCGGAGCCGACCGGGTCGAGCGCGTCACGGAGCAGCTCGCCCACGTCGAGCTCCGCGCCGCGCGACCGCGCGGAGCCGTAGATCACCCCGTCCATGTAGCCGTAGACGAACGTGACCGTGACGCCGTCCAGGTCCAGGAGGCGCTCGGCCGCCTGCGCGAGGGTGTCGCGGTCGCTGATCTCGCCGACGCAGGAGGCGACCGTCGACCCCCGGACGTCCCGCCCCTCGATGGCGTTCGCGAGCACCCGGAGCGTCTCCTGGCTCACGCTCGGGCTCTCGACGCGTTCGAGCGTCGACTCGTCGGCGAGCGGCGACAGCGACGCCGCCGCCTCGAAGTCCGGGATCGACGTCGACCGGGTGAAGTCCTTCGTGTCGATCCGGATCCCGTACAGCAGGGCCGTGGCGAGCTCCCGCTCCGGCTCGACGCCGAGCCGCGAGAGGTACTCCTCGATCAGCGTGCTCGTCGCGCCGGCGTCCGGCCGGATGTCGACGAACGACCCCGCGACCGGCCCGCGGGGCGGGTGGTGGTCGACGACCACGTCGACGGGATACTCCTCGGGGAGGCTGTCGTTGATCCCCGCCCGGGAGTGGTCGACGAGGGCCACCCCGTCGTAGTCGTCGAGATCGATGTCGTCGAACGTCGACAGCGAGAGGTCGAGTAAGTTCACCATCGCGCGGTTCTCCTGGTGGGCGATCTCGCCGCCGTAACAGGGGTCGGCGGGGACGCCGACGACGTCGGCGACCCGCGCCAGCCCGATCGCGCTCGCGATGGCGTCCGGGTCGGGGTTGTCGTGCGCGACGACGAGGAGGGGACCGGAGAGCTCGCGGAGCGTCGAGAGCAGCCGGACCGGCAGCTCGTCGCCGTCGGCGTCGGTCGCCTCCCGGACGCGCGCGGCCAACGCCTCGACCGGGTCGACGACGCGGTCGGCGACCGCCTCCAGCGCCGACCCCTGGGCCGCGGTCGGGTTCGTCCCGACGTGCGCGACGATCATCGCGTCCGGGTAGCGCTCCCTGGCGGCCTCCGCGGCGGCGACGTTGCGCGCGGGGTCGTCGCTCGCGATCAGCACGACCGCGGCGTGGTCGGGGTACGCCGACGGGTCGGTGGGATCGGCCTCGACGGTGGCGACGTTGCGGTCGCGGAGCGTCGACACCCATCCGGTGTCGTCGGTGATCGCGACGAGCTCGACGCCCTCCTCGCGGCTGCGGTCGACGAGCGTGTTCCCGACCGCGCTACAGCCGAGCAGCAGACGCCGGGCCATACGGGCGCGACGGGGTGCGAAAGGAAAACGCTGCCGTCATTCGCCGGGGACGTCGGTGCCGTCCTCCCGCAGCGCCCCGTTCACCGCGGCGGCGACGTCGACCGCGGCGCGGTTCTCCGCCGCGTCGTGGACGCGCACGAGGTCGGCCCCCCGATCCGCGGCGAGCGCGGTGGCGGCGACGGTGGCGTGCTCGCGGTCGTCCGGGTCGCGGCCGACCCCCCCGAACATCGACTTGTGCGAGTGACCGATCAGCACCGGGCAGTCGAGCGCGGCGAACTCCCCGACGCGGTCGAGCAGCTCGAACGCCTCGGCCGCCGACTTCCCGAAGCCGAGGCCGGGGTCGACGATCACCCTGTCGCGGTCGATCCCGGCCGTGTCGGCGAGCGCCAGCCGCTCGCGGAGCGCCGAGATCACGTCGCTCACGACGTCGTCGTACTCGGGGTCGTTCGTCGGGTCGACCGGCGCGTCGAGGCTGTGCATCACGACGACCGGGCAGTCCGCCTCGGCGACGACCTCGCGCATCGCGGGGTCCTCCAGCCCGGTCACGTCGTTGATCACGTCCGCCCCGGCCTCAAGCGCGGCCTCCGCGACGTCGGCCTTCCGCGTGTCGACCGAGATCAACACGTCGCCGTCGGCGACCGCCGGCACCGACTGCACCGCCTCGACCGTCGGGACGACCCGGTCGATCTCCTCCGCGACGGGGACGGGCTCCGCTCCCGGCCGGGTCGATTCGCCGCCGACGTCGACGACGTCGACCCCGGCCTCGACCATGCGCTCGGCGCCCGCGACCGCGTCCGCCAGCGCCTCGTGACGCCCGCCGTCGTGGAATGAGTCCGGCGTGACGTTGAGCACGCCCATCACCGCGGTGCCGTCGGTCCACGGATAGTCGGGAGCTGAGTCCGGACCGCGTTCGGTGATCAGATCGCCCTCGCCGAGGCCGAGCCGATCGGCGATATCGATCGCGACGCCCGCGAGCCCCTCACTCTCTCGGGCGCGCAGGCGACCCAGCAGTTCGCGGTACTCCTCGACCGTCGCGCCGAGCGTGATCGGCACCTGCTCGCCGCCGGGGACGCGCCCCTCGCCGGCGCCGAGTCCCCCGATCGCGGCGTCGCCGCCGACCGCCCGGACCGCGGCCGCGAGGCGCTCGGCGCGGTCGCCGCGCAGCCGGAGCGTGAGCACGCGGTGGTCGATCCCGTCCGCCCGGGCCGCGGCCGCGTCGGGCGGGACTCCGGCCGCGTCGAGCGCGCGGCGCGCGGCGGCCCCCCGGTCGCTCCCGTCTCGTCCCCCGGCCCCGCCGACCGACCGCGGCGTCACGGTCCGGAGCCGGGCCGCGCGGGCCTCGGCGACCGCGAACAGCGAGCCGACGAGCAGCACGCAGTCGTCCGGGTCGGCGCGGGCGACCGCCGCGTCGAGCGCGGCGGCCACGTCGTCGCCGACGGTCACCTCGTCGACGCCGGCGTCGCGGAGCGCTACCGCGAGCACCTCGGGGTCCTCCGCGCGGTCGAGCGCCGGCCGGCAGGTGACCGCCGAGGCGGCGTCGGGGAGCGCGCTCGCGGCGCCCGCGTGGTCCTTGTCGTGCATCGCCGCGTACGCGAGGTGGAGGTCGTCGTAGTCGTACTCGGCGAGCGTCCCCGCGAGCGTCCGGCAGGCGGCCGGGTTGTGCGCCCCGTCGAGCACGGTCAGCGGCGCCGTGTCGACCACCTCGAACCGCCCGGGCCACGTCGCCCGCGCGAGCCCGTCGCGGACCGCGGACTCCGGGAGGGGGTCGGCCTCCGTCCCCCCGCTCTCTCCGTCGTCGGCCACCGCGGCCGCGGTCCGCCGGGCCAGCGCGACGGCGACGCCCGCGTTCGTCGCCTGGTGGTCGCCGACGAGCGGGATCCGGTACGTCCCCGCGACCTCGCCCGCGAGCGTCACCTCGGCGTCGGTCGGGCTCACGCGCCCGTCGTAGGCGACGGAGAGGGCGGGGGCGTCGTCTCCGTCGCTGTCGGCGTCCGCGTCCCCCTCGCCGTCGGCGTCGCGGTCCGAGCCCGCCCCCGCCACCGTCGCGACCGGCGCGCCCGCCTCGCCGGCGACCTCGCGGACGACGTCGAGCGCCTCGCCCTCGCAGGCCGTCACGAAGGGGGCGCCCGGCTCGGCGATCCGCGACTTGGTGCGGGCGATCTCGCCGATCGTGTCGCCGAGGACCGCGGTGTGTTCGAGCGAGACGTTCGTCACGGCGGTCGCGACGGGCGTGACCGCGCTCGTCGCGTCGTACTCCCCACCGAGCCCGACCTCCAGCACCGCGACGTCGACGTCGCGGCGCGCGAACTCGCGGACCGCCATCGCCGTGACGACCTCGAAGAAGGTGAGCGGCTCGCCCGCGGCCGCGCGCTCGACGAGCCACGACTTCGCCTCCTCGACGAAGCCGGTAATCGCGTCCTCGGTCATCTGGAGCCCGTCGACGCGGATCCGCTCGGCGAGCGCGGAGAGGTGCGGCGAGGTGTAGAGCCCGACCGAGAGTCCGGCCTCGCGCAGGATCGACTCGGTCATGCGCGCCGTGCTCCCCTTCCCGTTCGAGCCGGCCACCTGCACGAACGGCACGTCGTCCTCGGGGTTGCCGAGCCGGTCGAGCAGCGCCGCGACGCGCTCGGTCCCCGGCTTGACCGAGAAGCGGCGGAGGTCGAAGAGGAACCCCGCCGCCTCGTGGTAGTCCATGTCCCGTGGGTCGGCTCCGCGTCGCTTAGGCGTAACGGACCGGGGCGAACGGCGGGGTCGTCACCGGCCGCGAGGGCCGGCGGTCGCGCCGAGCGACTCCACCGACGCGAAGAGCAACCCTTACGCGCGCGGCACCCCGACTCCGTCGCATGAACGAGACCGCGGCCGCGTCGGCCGCCGGCGAGGGCGCCGAGGGGCGCGATGCCGCCGGCGACCCGGCACTCGCCGCCGAGGGCGTCCGGCGGTCGTACGGCGACGTCGTCGCGCTCGACGGGGTCGACCTCCGCGTCGAGGCCGGCGAGGTGTTCGGGCTCATCGGCCCCAACGGCGCGGGCAAGACCACGCTCGTCCGCGCGCTGACCGGGACGACCGACGCCGAAGGCGACCTGCGCGTGTTCGGCGCCCCGCCCCGCGAGGTCGACCCGCAGCGGATCGGGCTGCTCCCGCAGTCGTTCGACCCGCCCGAGCGCCTCACCGCGAGCGAGCTGGTCGACTACTACGGCGGGCTGTACGACGCGGCGCGCGACACCGAGTCCGTCCTCCGGGACGTGGGGATGGCCGACGACGCGGACGCGTGGTACGAGACGCTCTCCGGGGGACAACAGCGCCGGACCTGCGTCGCGACCGCCATCGTCAACGACCCGGACCTCCTCTTCCTCGACGAGCCGACGACCGGGATCGACCCGGCCGGCCGCCGGTCGATCCACCGCCTGATCGAGCGGCTCGCCGACGGCGGCACGACCGTCTTCCTCACCAGCCACGCGATGGACGAGGTCGAACGGCTCGCCGACCGCGTCGCCCTCCTCCGAGACGGTGCGGTCGTCGCCGTCGGTCCGCCCGGCGAGCTGATCGCCGAGCACGGCGGCGCGCCGCGGCTGGACGTGACCCTCGACGGACCCGCGGGCGAGGAGACCGTCGACCGCGTCGGCGAGCGCGCCGCGGCGACGCTCGCGGGCGGCGCCGAGGGGGTCGCCGTCGAGGCGACCCGAGGGGGGCTGCGGGTCCGCGGCGTTCGACCCGAAGCGATCGGCGACGCGGTCGACGCGCTCGACGCGGCCGGCGTCGCCTTCGAGTCGCTCGCGTGGTCCGAGCCCACGCTGGAGGACGTCTACCTGCGGCTCACCGGCGAGGAATACTCGCCGCGCGAGGGAGCGGGCGGCGCCGCGGAGCGCGCCGGCGAGGCCGCGCCCGACGGGGGCGACACGGGCCCGCCGACCGGAGGCGCCGCCGCCGACAGCGCCGACGGAGGCGACCGATGACCCGCGTCGGCCGGGTCCGCACCGAGGCGACCGCGGCGGCGCGGTCGTTCCTCCGCCGGCGGACGGCGGTGTTCTTCACGTTCTTCTTCCCGGTGATCCTCGTGATGATCTTCGGCGCGCTGGTCCGCACCCAGCCCACCGGCGGCGGGCTGTTCGCGGAGCCGGCGGGGTACTACATCCCCGGCTACCTCGCCGTCGTCGTCCTCTTTACCCCCCTCTCGCGGGTCGGCTCCGAGATCGCCCGCCACCGCGACGGCGGCCGGTTCGAGAAGCTGGCGACGACGCCGCTCTCGCGGGCGGAGTGGCTCCTCGCGCACACCCTCGTCAACGTCGGGATCATCGGCGCGGCGAGCCTCCTGATCTTCGGGCTCGTGCTCGCGGTGACCGACGCCGAGCCGGTCGTCTCGCCCGCGCTCGCGGTCCTCCCCGTCTTCGTCGCCGTCGGCGTCGCGCTGTTCTGCGGGCTCGGAGCGGTGCTCGGCGCGCTCACCGACTCGCAGGACGGCGTGATCGCCGCGAGCAACACGGTGGCGCTCCCCCTCCTCTTCCTCTCGGAGACGTTCGTCTCGCCCGACCTGCTGCCGGCGTGGTTCCGACCCGCCGTCGCCGCGTCGCCGCTGACGTACTTCGCGCGCGGGACGCGGGCCATCGTCCACGAGCCCGGCGCGTGGGCCGGCGACCTCGCCGTCCTCTCGGCGCTCGCGGTCGCGTTCCTCGCGGTCGGCGCGTACGCGGTCCCGCGGACGGACTGAGGCGGTCGGGGAGGGGCCGAGCGGAGGGCCCCCGGACGAACGGGCCGCCGTCCCCGAAGCCGGTCATTTATATCGCCCGGCGCCGTCTCGGCGAGACGAGAGAGGTCCAGTTTGACGACCGTTCAATTCACCTGTTCGGACTGCGCGCAGACCATCGAGGTCAACGAGGAGATGCGGGAGACGATCCTCGCCACGGGCTGTCCGGTCTGTACGACCGGCGCCAGCGAGGACGACTTCTCGGACGACCCCGACGACGGGTAGGGGCCCGGCCGGACGCGGTGCTCGCGGGGTCTGAGATCGAAAACGTGAGCGGCCGTGACCGCTACTCCTCGTCGCGCTCGACGACGATCGTCCGCCCGGTGAGCCGGTCGGGGACGAACCGGTAGAGGTCGATGTCGAGGTCGGACTTCCCGTCGGCCCAGATCTCGAACAGCGGCCGGCGGGTCTCCCCGTACTGCGCGATCGTCTCGGGCGTGAGCTCGTCGAGGTCGACGCGGCGGAGCGTGCCGACGCCGACGACGCTCCCGTACTCGTCGCCGTCCTCCTCGTACACCACGATCCGCGCCCGCGGCTCCGAGGCGAGGAACGCGCGCTTCTCGCTGTCGGGCGTCGACACCAGCCGGAGGAAGGCGTCGCGGGACTCCTCGTCGAATCCGTACGAGATCGGGATCGCGTACGGCGTCTCGTCGCGCGCGAGCGAGAGCACGCCGGTCTCGTGGCGCGAGAGGAACGCGTCGACCTCCGCGTCGGTCATCTCGACCTCGCTGTTCGTCGCCATACCCAAGGGATCGGCGTACGCCGGGATAAAGGACACGAGACGGATCGGGCGCTGGGGAGAGCGGGAACGACGGGATCGGCTGGGGGTCCTACGCGGTCTGCGGGTCGCTGATGTCGCTCTCGGTGACGGGCTCGCCGCAGACGACGCAGCCCACGTCGAGCAGCGTCGCCCGCATGGCGTCGTCCACCTCGATCGACCGACGGCACTCCGGGCAGACGAACGTGTGAGTCCCTGGACTCGTCATGGATACGGGTACGACACGGATACTCATGAAGGATGGTTTGGATTCCTGAAGTTTCGGAATCCGGTCAACGGCGGCTCTCGGCCGTACGCGGCCGCTCAGTCGAGTAGCGCCGAGAGCAGCTTCCGCTGTGCGGCCGCGATGTGCTCGGTGAACGTCGAGCGGTCGATGCCGAGCTCCTCGGCGACCTCCCCCGCGTTCGCCCCCTTGGGGTGATCGAAGTAGCCGGCGTCGTAGGCGACCGTGAGCACCTCGCGCTGGCGCTCGGTGAGGTCGCTCCGGTCGACGGTGACCAGGTCCGACTCCTCGGGCGTCGACGACGACTGGAGGAGCCGCAACACCTCCATGTCCGGTGACGACTCCCGGAACGCGTCGAGCACCGACCGGAGCGTCGGGAGGTCGGTCGCGTGGAACGTGACGAGGAGCCGCCCGTCGCGGACGGTCGTCTCCGACGCCGGGAGCCCGTGGCGGTCGAGCACCGCGAACGGCGACTCCTCGTCGGGGTCGGTCTCGAACCGATAGGCGGCCTTGGCGCCGTAGTCGAAGACGACGTCGACCTCCTCGGGGACGGACAGGTCGGCGTCGGCGATGAACTCGAAGACGACCGTCCCCGCGGCGCCGTCCGGCGCGCTTCGCGCGACGCTGTAGATCGGCGTCGACCCGTCTGCGACCCCTTCGAACGGCGACGGCGCGCCCGCCGGGAGCGAGACCTCCGCCCTGATGCCGGATCCCATCTGCGTCCGTCCGTGACCGCCCCCGGGCAAAACGTTGACGCCGTGGAGCCGTCGGCGATGCCGTCCGCCGGCATTCACGCTTCGCGCCGCGCGCGGCCGAGCGTCGGAGTTCGCGCGGTCGAAACCGGCCGCGTCCCGCTCTCGCTTATAAAACACCCCTCATATGCAGGGGCGGTGTTGGGGTGGGTGGAGCCGGTATCTACATCCATGAAGCGACAGGCCTCGTACGCGACCGGACCGACGACGGCGACCGAGGGCGACGAGACGCTGGACGCCACCTTCGACGTCCTGTCGGACCCCGACTGCCGGGCGATCCTCGGCGCCGCCGACGCGCCGATGACGACGAGCGAGCTGGCCGACGCGTGCGACATCGCGCTCTCGACGGCCTACCGCAAGGTCGAGCGACTGAGCGAGACGCCGCTGTTGGTCGAGGGCGTCCGCTTCGACCCCGAGGGCGACCACGCCGCCGAGTACTCCCGCGGCGCCACCGACGCGGCGATCGAGCTCGGCGACGACGGAGTCACGCTGACGGTCGAGGACGGGGGCGTCGACTCGCTCACCGCGACGGCGGAGACGACCGGAATCTCGGCCGACTGACGCCGATTATCGGACTTTTTCCCGCCTGATAATCGGGCGAACAGCCTTATGTACCGCCCGGAGCGCCCGTACCGTATGAACGCCGGACCGGATCCCGAGACCCTCCTCGACCTCGCGGGGGACAAGGTCGTGGTCCTCGACGAGGACGGGATCTACCGGCACGTGAACGCGGCCGCCGTCGACCTGATCGGGTTCGGCCCGGAGGAGCTCGTCGGGACGGACGCGTTCGACCTCGTCCACCCGGAGGACGAGGCGCGGCTCCGGGAGACGTTCGCGGGGATCGTCGCCGGCGAGGTCGCCCCGGACGAGCCGATCGAGTACCGCTACGCCACCGCGGACGGCGGCTGGGTGTGGCTCCGGACTCGGGTTCACGCGCCCGCGGAGACGGGCGTCGACGGCTACGTGTTGACCTCCCGCGACGCGACCCGCGAGGTGGAGTCGCGGCGGCGGTTAGAGACCATCGCGTCGGTGTCGCCCGACGTGTTCTGGATGTTCTCCGCGGACTGGTCCGAGCTCCTCTTCGTCAACGACGCCGTCGAGCGGGTGTTCGACGTCTCCCCGGAGCGGCTCCGTCGGAACCCCCAGAGCTTCCTCGACGCGGTCCATCCCGACGACCGGCCGTACGTCGAGCGAGCGATGGAGCGGCTCTCCGCCGGCGAGTCGACGCTGATCGACTACCGGCTCGGGACCGCCGACGGGGCCACCCGGTGGGTCCGGGTGCCCGGCGAGCCGGTCGTGGAGGGAGACGAGGTCGTCGCCGTCACCGGGCTCGCGCGCGACGTCACCGACGAGTACCGCCGCGAGCGACAGCTCGCCGTGATGGACAACCTGCTCCGGCACACGATCCGAAACGACATGAACATCGTCGACGGCACGGCGGAACGGATCGCCGACCGCGTGGCGGGCGCGGACGCGTTCGACCCCGAATCGCCGCCGACCGACCCGGCCGAGCTGGCCGACCTCGGAGCGGAGCTCGCGGAGCACGCGGAGACGATCCGGCGGATCGCCTCGGACCTGTTGACGACCGCCGAGAAGCAGCGCGGCGTCATCGACCTGCTGCGCCGGCGCGGCTCGCCGCGGTCGATGGAGGTCGCCCCAGTCGTCGAGGAGGCGCTCGGCATGATCGCCGACGACTGCGACGGCCGCGACGAGATCGACGTCAGCTACCGCGATCCGAGCGCCGATGGGGGGCGGGACGACGCCCCGACTGACGACGACCCGACCGACGACGACCCGACCGACGACGACCCGACCGACGACGACCCGACCGACGACGACCCGACCGACGACGCCCCGACCGCCGACGGGGAGTCCGCCGCGAGCGTGACCGTCTCGTACCCGCGCGACGTGCGGGCGTTCACGCATCCGGAGCTCGACTACGCGATCGCCGAGCTCGTCGAGAACGCCATCGAACACGCGGAGTCGACGCCCCGCGTCCGGATCGACGTGACCGAGACGGCCGAGGCCGTCGAGTTCGCGATCCGGGACAACTGCCCGCCGATCCCGCCGGAGGAGCGGTGCGTCATCGCCGACCGGTGGGAGATGGACGACCTGCGCCACACCGGCGGGATGGGGCTGTGGCTCGTCTACTGGGTCGCGAACCGGTCGGGCGGCGACCTCTCGTTCGACACCCATCCGAACGGGAACGTCGTCACGCTCAGCGTCCCGAACGGCGCCCGGGAGGCGGGGACAGACCCGCTCGCGAGGGCGGCGACGCCCGAGCGCCCGCAGGCGGCGGATCGGGCGTGCGGCGGGGGAGACGCCGACGGACGCGGCGACGCCGCCCCGGAACCGGGGGGCGAAGCGGGAACGAACTGAGGGCGGGGGAGACGGAGTCAGCGGATCTGCCGGATCGGAGCGGCTACGCGCCAGCCGGCGGAGATCCACTGACCGAACCGGACGACTCCAGATCGATCGTTCGTTATTGACTCGGCTACCGAAAACGCTCCCACCGATCTTAAGCCGGAGGTTCGCGTATATCGGGGTTGATGGGTACGCTCAACGAGCTGTTCGACCCGGATCGGGTCGCCGTCGTCGGCGCGACGTCGCGCGAGGGGGCCGTCGGCCGCGCCGTCACGTCGAACCTCCTCGACGATTTCGACGGCGACACCATCCCCGTCAACCCGAACTACGACGAGGTGCTCGGGACGCCCTGCGTCGACGAGGTGGCCGACGCCGACGCCGACGTCGCCGTGATCGTCGTGCCGCCCTCGATCGTGTTGGACGCGATCGAGGCGTGCGGCGCGGCCGGCGTCCGCAACGTCGTCGTCATCACCGCCGGGTTCGGCGAGACGGGGGAGGACGGGGCGGCGAGGGAGCGGCGCCTCGCGGAGATAGCCGACGAGTACGACCTCGACCTCGTCGGCCCCAACAGCCTGGGGATCATGTCGACGCCCTCGGGCATGAACGCGACGTTCGGCCCGGAGAACGCGCTCCCCGGCGGGCTCTCCTTCATGAGCCAGTCGGGCGCGTTCGTCACCGCGGTCCTCGACTGGGCCAACGACAACGGGATCGGATTCAAAGACGTGGTCTCGCTCGGCAACAAGGCCGTCCTCGACGAGACGGACTTCGTCGATCACTGGGGCGACGACGAGGAGACCGACGTGATCATCGGCTACCTGGAGGGGATCGAGGACGGTCGCGAGTTCATCGAGACCGCCCGCGAGACGACCGCGGACACCCCGATCGTCGCCGTGAAGTCGGGGCGGACGAGCGCCGGCGCGCAGGCCGCCTCCTCGCACACCGGCACCCTCGCCGGCTCCGACAAGGCGTACGAGGCCGGCCTCGACCAGGCGGGCGTCATCCGCGCGGAATCGGTCGACGAGCTGTTCGACTCGGCCGGCATCCTCGGGAGTCAGCCGCTGCCCGACACCGACAGCGTCGCCATCGTCACCAACGCCGGCGGCCCCGGCGTGATGGCGACCGACGCCGTCGGGGACGCCGACCTCGACATGGCGTCGTTCACCGCGGAGACGACCGACGCGCTCGCCGAGTCCATGCCCGACGAGGCCAACATCCACAACCCGGTCGACGTGATCGGCGACGCCGACGTGGAGCGATTCCGCGAGGCGCTGGAGATCACCGTCGCCGACGACAACGTCGGGGCCGCCCTCGTGCTGGCCGCGCCGACGGCGACGATCGACTTCGCGGACCTCGCGGACGCGATCGAGGCGGTCAGCGAGGAGATGGACGCCCCCGTCGCCGCCTGCCTGATGGGCGGCGACCGGACGCGCGAGCCGAAACAGCAGCTCCAAGCGCGGGGGATCCCCTGCTACTTCGACCCCGCCCGGGGGATCGAGAGCCTCGCGACGCTGGCGCGCTACCGCGACATCAGGGAGCGCGAGTACGCCGACCCGATGTCGTTCGACGTTGACCGCGAGCGCGCACGCGAGATCCTCGGAACGGTGCGCGACCGCGACGACAACCGCCTCGGCGTCGAGGCGATGGAGCTGCTCGACGCGTACGGGATCCCCACGCCGGCCGGCGAGATCGTCGACGCCCCCGAGCGCGCGGCCGAGGTCGCCGCGGGGATCGACGGCGACGTCGTGATGAAGATCGTCTCGCCTGACATCCTCCACAAGTCCGACATCGGCGGCGTCGCCGTCGGCGTCGGCGACGAGGACGTGGCCGACACCTACGAGGACCTGATAACCCGGGCGCGCAACTACCAGCCGGACGCGACCGTGCTCGGCGTGCAGGTGCAGGAGATGGTCGACTTGGAGAACGGGGTCGAGACGATCGTCGGCATGAACCGCGACCCGCAGTTCGGCCCGCTGCTGATGTTCGGACTCGGCGGCATCTTCGTGGAGGTGATGGAGGACACCACCTTCCGCGTCGCGCCCGTCTCGGAGCCGGAGGCCCGCGAGATGACCGAGGAGATCCAGTCGGCGCCCTTACTGCGGGGCGCCCGCGGCCGCGACCCGGTCGACGTCGACGCCGTGATCGAGACGATCGGCCGGCTTTCCCAGCTGGTGACCGATTTCCCGGCCATCCTCGAACTCGACATCAACCCGCTCGTCGCACTGCCCGACGCCGACGGGGGCACGAACGCCGCCGCCGTCGACGTGAGACTCACCGTCGACCCGGAGGAACTCGACCAATGACAGACACCACCACGACACTCGTCACCGCGACCGGAGAAGGCGCCGGAAAGACAGCGATCACCGTCGCGCTCGCGCGGCTCGCCGCCGACCGCGACCGCAGCGTCGGCTACATGAAGCCGAAGGGGACCCGCCTGCAGTCGAACGTCGGCAAGACGCTCGACCAGGACCCGATGCTCGCCCGCGAGGTGCTCGGCCTCGACTCCGAGATGCACCAGATGGAGCCCGTCGTCTACTCGCCGACGTTCGTCGAGGGCGCGGTCCGCGGCACCGAGGACCCCGGCACGCTCCGCGACCGGGTCCGCGAGGAGTACGAGGAGCTCGCGGCGGACCGCGACCACATGTTCGTCGAGGGCGCCGCCAGCTGGACCACCGGCGGCGTCGTCGACCTCACCGACGTCGACGTCGCGGAGCTGCTCGACGCGCGGGTGGTGCTCGTCGCCGGGTACGGCTCCCCGAACGACCTCGACGACGTGCTCGCGGCCGCCGACGCCTTCGGCGACCGGCTCGCCGGCGTCATCTTCAACAAGGTCTCCGACGACGCGTTCGACTCGCTCGATCAGGACGGGATCCCGTTCCTCGAGTCGAAGGGGATCACCGTCTTCGGCGCGATCCCCCACGAGAAGGAGCTCGCGGGCGTCACCGTCGGCGAGCTCGCCGACGAGCTCGGCGCCGAGCTGCTCACCGACGCCCCGACCGACGGCTTCGTCGAGCGGTTCCTCGTCGGCGCGATGGGCGGCGACGAGGCGCTGCGGTACTTCCGGCGCGCCCGCGACGCCGCGGTCATCACCGGCGGCGACCGCGCCGACGTCCAGACCGCGGCGCTCGAGGCCTCGGGGGTCGCCTGTCTCGTTCTGACCGGCGGCCACCGCCCCTCCGGCGCGGTGCTCGGGAAGGCCGCCGACGCGGGCAAGCCCGTCCTCGCGCTCAACACCGACACCGTCACCGCGATCGACCGGGCCGAGGGGATCGTCCGCAGCGGGCGGACCCGCGACGCGCGCACGGTCGACCGGATGGCGGAGCTGCTCGACGCGCACGTCGACGTCGACGCGCTGGTCTGAACGGCGGCCCCAGCTCCGATCGCGGCGGCGACGCTCGCGTCGCCGCGCTCCCGTCGGCCCCGCCACACCCGCTCCGTCCCCCGCCGCGGGCGAACGTCTGACATACTGTTTTCAGGGAGGACGACGTAGGCCGCGTATGACCAGTCTCTCGGAGGCGTACGGCGGACGGGGGCGCTCCGAGGTCGACCCGCGTCGGCTCTACCTCGGCGTGGGCTCGTTCGTCGCCGGAACCCTCCTGCTCGTCGTCGGGCTCCTCGTCGCCGCGGAGGTCACTCTCCCGAGCGGCTACAGCTCCGGCGAGGCGCGGCGGCTCGGCGGCGTGCTCGGCGGCGTGGGCGTCCCGTTGGTGTTGCTCGGCGTGATGACCGTGCTCCCCGCGGACCGGAACACGCGCGTCGCCGCCGTGGTCGGCGCGAGCGTGATGTGTCTCGGCGTCGCGCTGTTCGCGTACGCCTACCCCTACCACTGGGTCAGCGGACCGCGCCCGGAGCTGACCGACCTGACCCTGCCGACCGCGGGCCTGTACTTCGTCGGCGCCGCGACGACGCTGTGGAGCGTGTTCATCGGCGTCGCCAACTTCAAGACGCGCAACGATCCCGGCGGCACCGTCACGATGGAGGTGACCCACAAGGGCGAGACGAAGATCATCGAGGTCGGCCGCGACCAGCTCGACGGGATGGGCGGCGTCGGGCTCCTCGGCGGGACCCCCGACGGCAACGTGGAGACGCAGACGAACCGGCCGGACCGCGCGGGGCGGACGGACGCGACGACGAGGAACGGAGCGTCGACCGGACGCGGATCGCCGTCCGACGCGGGGTCGACGACCGGATCCGGAACCGGTCTCGGCGCGAACTCGTCCGGGGGCGCCTCGGACCGGCGAGGGAGCGGCTCCGCCGGCGTGAGCGACGGCGGCGAGGCCGACGCGGACATCCGGTCGCCCCTCGACGACGCGGGACCGGCCGGCGGGCCGAATGGGCCCGCGGGACCGGGGTCCGACGGGCAAGCCGGCGCCGACGTCTCGCCCGGCGTCGACGCCGCCGCGCGCGACGGTCCCGGCGACACCTACTGCGGGAACTGCGCTCACTTCGACTACGTCCGGACCGATCAGGGGATGCAGCCGTACTGCGGCCACCACGACGAACTGATGGACGACATGGATGCCTGCGAGGAGTGGACGCCGCGGTAGCCCCGCAGGACGCGCTTTTCGCCTCCCGCCGACTGTCCCTCTGTCCCTCTTTCGCTCGCCGCTTACCCGCTCTTTCGCTCGCCGACGCTCGCCGCCGACGGGAGCTGCGACTCGGCGACGGCGAACGCGAGCGTGCTTAACACCGCGGTGAGCGTCCCGGCCGCGAGCGCCATCGCGAGGTCCGGGAGCGCGAGCGACGTGACGCCCCGCGCGTCCGGCAGGAAGAACCCGGAGACGGCGTACAGCACGACCGCGATGGAGAGGACGTAGAAGGGGGCGTTGAGGTACCGCCACCGGAACCGGCCGCCGAGGTACTCGTCGGTGATCTGGCCGAGGCTGGAGGTGATCCCGGCGACAGCGAGCCACTGGACGAAGCCGTGGACGAACGCGGCGAGGGTCACGCCGACCGTGATCGAACCGCCGCGGACCGCGCTGACCGTCTCAACCGTCTCGACGCCCTGCACGCCGCCGACGACGATCAGCGCGAGCGCGACGACGTAGGTGACGAGGGTCACGCGCCCCGTGTAGAGGACGTTCCGCACCGTCGAGGCCGCCCCGTCGACGGTCTCCTCCAGCCCGAGCCCGCGGAACAGCGAGTAGAGTCCAACGAGCCCGGAGAGGATCCCGAGGACCGCCGCCCCGGCGACGTCGAAGAGGTTCGCGACGACGACGAGCGGGTAGATCAGGAGGAGGACGCCGAGCGGGACCAAGATCGTGCCGCGGGTCTCCGGGTCGGCCAGCACCTGCTTGATCGTGTAGTAGAGCGACTCCAGGTCCTGCGCCTGCCGGACGACGACGCGGCGCATCCCGTCGATCGGCATCCGCGAGCGGATCACCGGGAGGACGGACTCGTCCTGTGCGCCGTCGGTGATCACGACCGCGGAGACCTCCTCGCCGGTCGACAGCTCGGCGAGGACGCGGTCGACCTCCTTCCCGACCGCGCGGTTCGCCTTCACGTCGGAGCCCTCGACGCCGGTGACGGCGGCGACCTCGACCTCCTCGCCGCCGGCCGCCAGCTCGTCGTGGACGTTCACGCCCTGGAAGAGGACGTTCACGTCCGAGTCCTCCGGGTCGGCCGTCGCGAGCGCGACGGCGGCCTCCGTGACGTCGTCGGCGCCGATCACCGGGGTGGGGATCCCGGTCTTCCGGCCGAGGTCGTCGTCGAGGTCGACGCAGAGGACCAGCAGCATTACGCGAGGCTAAGCGAGGGGCCGGCATATGTTTTCGGCTCGGGGCGGCGGCTCAGGTCGCGGTCTGAGTCGGCCGCTCGCGGGGCGCGGGGTTCGGGTCCCGCACGTCCGGTCCCGTGCACCCGGTCGCGTCCCCTCGGCCACCGCCGATCAGTCGCCGCCGATCAGTCGCCGCCCGACGCCGGCTCGTGTTCGATCCCGTTCATCATCTGACGGACGTTCTCGCCGTCGCTGAACGCGGCCGGGTACGCCGCGAGCGGGAGAACGAAGTCGTCGCCGGCCGCGATCGGCTCGCCGATGTGGAGCTCCAGCTCCGTGCTCGTCCCCGTGCCCGCGATCTCGCCCTCGACCGCGTACACGACCACGTCGGCGTCGGCGCCGAGGACCGTCGTCGTGTACTCCGAGCCGCGCTCTAAGTCGCCGACGTTCTCGTAGCGGCTCAGGATGAGCTCGGCGCGCTCGCGGGTGCTCATCTCGGCGATCGGGTTGAGGGCCTGCCCGAGCACCTGCACCTGCGGCGTCGTCACCGCGGCGAAGACGGCGGCCTGGTAGCGCTCGCCGAACAGCTCGACGGCCTTGTCGTACTCGGCGACGGTGTTCGTCACGCGGACCTCGCGCGTCTGTCCGGCCACGTCGAACTCGCGCGAGACGGTCCGATCGGTCACCTCGTTGAGCTCGTACCCGCTCTCCGAAAGCGTCGCGTCCGCGACCGTCGCGGTGCCCGCGGTGAACTCGGCGGGCTCGCCGGTGGCGACGTCGAGCGCGGTGCAGCCGGCGAGGCCGGCGAGCGCGACCGCACCGCCGGCGGCGAGCGCGCGACGGCGAGTGAACGTCTCGGCGTCGGCTGACTCGGCTCTCTCGTCCGCGGTCGGCTCTCGGGTCATGGTCCCCGGTCGCGTCGGGGGCGGTACATACTTTGTGTTCGTCCGGTCCAAGATGTTGAATCGCAGACACGGACCATTCACGGCGACCGCGACGCCCGCGTGACAACGCCTCTCCCGGGAACGCAGAGTTCGGACGCTTTTTGAGGCCGCGGGCGGTAGAGGGGGGTAGATGATCTCCAAGGGCTGTGAACAGTGCGCCAAGGGCGGTAAGATGGTGCTGTTCGTCTACGGCTACTGCGACCAGCGGGACTGTTTCTACTGCCCCCTCGGAGAGAACCGGAAGAACGTCACGGACGTGTACGCCAACGAGCGGAAGGTCGAGTCTGACGCGGACGTGATCGAGGAGGCCAAGCGCATGAGCGCGCTCGGCACCTCGATCACCGGCGGCGAACCGCAGGAGGCGATGGCGAAGACGACGCGCTACCTCGAGCTGCTGAAAGACGAGTTCGGCGAGGACCACCACACCCACCTGTACACGGGAATTACGGGCGGCCGCGAGAACATGCGCCGCCTGTCGGAGGCGGGCCTCGACGAGATCCGCTTCCACCCGCCGGTGGAGCTGTGGGGCGACATGCACGGGACCGAGTGGGAGGAGATCCTGTACATCGCCCGCGAGGAGGGGCTCACGCCGGCCTTCGAGATCCCCGGCATCCGCGCGGAGACAGAGTTCCTGGAGTTCCTCGACGAGGGCGCCGCGGAGTTCTGTAACATCAACGAGTTCGAGATGTCCGACGGCAACTACCGCCGGATGCAGGAGGAGGGGTTCGAGCTGCAGGACGGTCACATGTCCGCCGTCGAGGGGTCGAAGGACGACGCGATCGTCTCCGAGATGGCGAGCCACGAGAAGGTGTACTTCTGTACGTCGGTGTTCAAGGACGCCGCCCAACACCGGAACCGGCTCAAGCGGATGGCGAAGAACATCCGCCGGGAGTTCGACGAGGTGACCGACGACGGCACCCTCGTCTACGGGAAGGCGTTCGCCGCTCCCGAGCGCTTCGAGGCGCTCGGCGTCCCCGAGGAGTTCTACACCGTCAAATCGAGCCACGTCGAGGTCGCGTGGTGGCTCTTAGAGGAGATGGTCGAGGACGGCGACCTCGACGAGGGGGAGATCGTCGAGCAGTACCCGACCGTCGACGGCACCGTCGTCGAGCGCACCCCGGTCGCCTGAGCGGCTTCTCGGTCGTCGCTTTCGCGTCGCTTCGGGACGGTTTCGACCAATAGTGAGACGAGTTCACATACCACACTTATGAGGGATCGGCGCGTACCCCCGCGCATGGCCTCCGAAGAACCCGTATTCGCCGACGTGAGCATCGGACAACCGGTGTACGACGAGGACGGCGATCAGCTCGGGACGGTCCGAGGGGTCGACGACGACGGCTTCTACGTCTCGTCGCCGTCCGGATCGGGGTCGCTGAGCCTCACGGACGCCCGCGACGTGTTCGGGACCGCCTACGTGATGTGGCGCTGCTGGGAGTGCGGCGAGATGGGCGAGATCGGGACGGAGCTCCCCGAGAACTGCCCGAACTGCGACGCGCCGCGCGAGGAGCTGTACTACTGGGCGGAGGACTGAACCCGGCGCGGACACCGCGCTATCGGCTCGACCACTTATAAGTGAACGACCGCAGACCGACGGTGAACAGTGCCGAAGCCCCAGCCGCTCGGCTGTATGCGGTCGATACCGGACCGCAGCCTCACGCCTCCCCAGCCTTGCGGTTCGCGCTCTCCGAGCGCTCACCGGCTCCCTCGCGCGTGCTCCTCGCGCCCGCTGGGCGCTCGGAGGCACGCGCCGACCGCCCGTTTATTTATAAATGATCGTCGTCTTCGCTGTCGCGCTCGGCCTTCTCGTCCGATTCGTCGTCCACCTTGTCGCGGAGTCGTTCGACCTCCGCCTCCAGCTCCGCGATCCGGTCGGCGTCCGCCTCCTCGCCGTCGGAGCGCAGTTTGACGAACAGCACCGCTCCCGCGATGAGGACGATTGGAACGCCGAAGAGAAGCACGAGGATGATCAAAATGATCACGAGTTCAGGACCGGCAGGGATGCCGCCGAACGCGGGGATCGTGGGGACCATGCGGCCACCCACTCGGCGACGCGACTAAAACGATCGGGGCGAGGGCGTTCCCGCGGCGGTCGGCGCTCACCCGCCGTCGACGAAGTCGCCGAGGTTCGCCTGCAGGCCGGCCGCGAGCGTCGACTTCCGCCGGAGGCGACCGAGCGACACGGGGAGGTGCTCGGCGACCCCGTGGACCGCCTCCCCGAACGTCTCGGCGGTCCCGCGCTCCCCCTCGAAGGCGTTCCGGACGGCCTCGCGCACCTGCCAGACGCCGACGGGGCCCCAGTAGTCGTCGGAGACGTGCCGCAAGACGAGCGCCTTCGCCTGTCGCCCGCGGTCGTCGAGGTGTTCGAGGACGCCAAGCCGGGCCGCGTAGTAGGCGCCGGCCGTCTCCTCGACGTACCCGGTCCGCCCCTCGCGGCCCTCGCTGGCGGCCGAGAGGGAGACGCCGGCCTCGGGGTCGGGGTTCCAGATCGAGCCGGGCGACTTCATCTCGACGAGCTCGTACTCCCACCGGCCGGGGATCAGGATCACCCAGAATGCGTTGCCGAGGTACTCGTTCCGGTGGACTTCGATCCGGTCGACCGTCGGATCGTCGCGGATCGATCCCCGGAGGAACTGCCCGACGGTGTCGTCGACCGCGGTGATCGACCAGCGCGTCGGGACCAGCCGTCGGTCCTCCCCCCGCCCGAGCGCGCCCGCGGAGAGGATCGTGTTGATCTCGTACACGTCGAACCCGCGGCGATAGAGGTACGTCATCGCCCCCTCCGCGCGCCAGTCGTCGTCCTCGAGGGTCTTCTGCACCGGCCGGGGGACGTGCGGGTTCTCCCCGAGTTCGGCGGTTCGGGCGGCCGCGCGCGGCCCGGTCGGCGTCTTGATATCCTGCGTGCCGACGTCGAAATCGAGATCGGGCGTCCCGTCGAGCCCGATCTCGACGTCGACCGGGCGGTCGGCGATGGCGACCTCGCGCTGGACGCCGAGCCAGCCGTTCCACGCGTCGTGGACGCTCGCGGCCGGACCGGCGCCGCCACCGACGGATTTGGCCCCGCCGCTCGCGCCGACGTCCCTGACGTCGACGCCCCGCGCCGAGTTGAGCAGGCTCGTCCGGCGGTCGAACACGTCCGAGATGGAGACGCCCTCGTCGTACCACGCCGCGGAGGTCTCGAACGCGGCCGCGCGCTCCTCGCGGCCGACCGGCGACAGCAGCCCGGTCGAGACGTTCGGGTAGTTCGAGCGGCCGACGAAGATCGAGGGGGAGACGCTGCCGACCACGGCGTCGTCGGAGACGTGCTCCTCGAAGCGCCGCTCGAAGGAGTCGAGGTGGTCGAGGATGCCGTAGTCCTTCTCGGCGGCGAGGCGCCGTCGCTCGGCGCGCTCGTTCGCCTCGAACTCGATGAACTCGTCGAGCCGCATTCGTCCACGGTAGGCCCGAGTGCGACTTGACGGTGTCGGCCCGGCCGACCGGGCGGTCCGCGATGGCGAGGCCAGCGTCGTACCCGCCGGTCTCGAACCCGGCGGCGTCGCCGAAGACGGGCTTCGAGACGCGCCGCTCGACGTCGTCGGAGTCGTCGTCGAGACCCACCGCCGGAAGTGGCTGCGCCGCGGCGATCCGGTCCGTCGGCGGGCCGCCCCCAGCGGGCGGCGGCTCCCACTCGATCCCCTCCGTTTCACGAGGTTTACCAAGCCGATAATGAAATGGAACTGCCCCGTCCACCCCCTCGGGTCTCCGTTGACGCACCGCCGGAGCGACGGCGCGCGCCAGCCGGTGACCCCACTCAGACAATGACAGGACCTACACGACGACGCACGCTCGGACTACTCGCTGCATCAGTTGCCGGTCTCGGGTTGACATCTACCGTCACCGCCGCGACGGGCGGCGACGTGACGGCCGACAGCACGGCGCCCGGCGCGACGACGACTCACACCGCGACCGTCACGGTCGACGGCGACGCGGTGGGGAGTTCGTGGAACTCTCTCGTACTCGACTACGAGGCGGCCGACGTGAGCGACGTCGGCGCCGAGGACGTTCAGACCGTCGGGATCGACCGCGGCGACGACGCCGACGGTACGACCGTCGACGTCTCCGCGGCCGACGACGTGAGCAGCGTGAGCGCCAGCGACGACAGCACCACGCTCACCGTCGGCTTCGGTGGCAACTACTCCCTCCAGCAGGGTGACCAACTCGTCGTCCGGTTCACGGACGTCGTCAACCCCGACACCGCGGGGACCACCAGCGTCACCATCGTCGTTAACCAGCAGAGTGCCGCGGAGACGGCGACCGCCGAACTGACGGTCTCCGACTCCGACGACGGGGCCAATTCGACCGACTCCGACGACGGGGACGGCGAGGACACCTGTGCCGCCGTCTCCTTCTCCCCGCAGACGACGACCGGCGACACGGTCGTCGTCGACTCGGTGACGGTTCCGGACGGTGGCTACGTGGCCGTTCACGCGCCGGACCACACGACGCTCGGCGTCAGCGGCTACCTCCCGGCCGGTAGCCACACCGACGTCACCGTCCCGCTCGACGAACCGCTCGCGGCGGATCAGACGCTGCAGGCGATGGCCCACCGCGAGACGAACGGGAACGAGACCTACGACCACGGTCGCTGCGGCTCCGAGGCCGACGGACACTACAGTTGCGACGGCGAGGTCGTCGCCGAGTCCGCGGAAGTCAGCGTCTCCGACGGTTGTTAGAACGGCGCCTCGATTCCGCACCTCCCGGTGCAGTTCGGCGTGAGCTACCCGTGGATCCCCATCGCTTCGATCTGCTCCTGGTACCGGTTACGGATGGTGACCTCGGTCACCTGCGCGACGTCGGCGACCTCGCGCTGAGTCTTCTTCTCGTTACACAGAAGGGAGGCCGCGTAGATCGCGGCGGCGGCGTACCCGGTCGGGGACTTCCCGGAGAGGAGCCCCTTCTCGGCGGTCGTCTCGATTATCTCGTTGGCCTTCGACTGGACCTCCTCGCTCAGCTCGAGCTCGGAGGAGAAGCGAGGCACGTACTTCTTGGGGTCGACCGGACGCATCTCTAAGCCGAGCTCCTGGGAGATGTAGCGGTACGTCCGGCCGATCTCCTTGCGGTCGACCCGGGAGACGTCGGAGATCTCCTCTAGCGACCGCGGGATCCCCTCCTTGCGACAGGCGGCGTAGAGGGCGGCGGTGGAGACGCCCTCGATCGACCGCCCGCGGATGAGGTCCTCGTTGAGCGCGCGTCGATAGATAACTGAGGCGACCTCCCTGACGGAACGGGGGACGCCGAGCGCGCTGGCCATGCGGTCGATCTCCGAGAGCGCGAACTGGAGGTTGCGCTCGCCCGCGTCCTTCGTCCGGATCCGCTCCTGCCACTTCCGTAGCCGGTGCATCTGCGACCGCTTCTTCGAGGAGATGGAGCGCCCGTACGCGTCCTTGTCCTTCCAGTCGATCGTCGTCGTCAGCCCCTTGTCGTGCATCGTCTTCGTCGTCGGGGCGCCGACGCGCGACTTCGACTGCCGCTCCGAGTGATTGAACGCGCGCCACTCCGGGCCGGGATCGATCTGCTCCTCCTCGACGATGAGCCCGCTCTCCTCGTGTATCAGTTCGCCGTCCGCGGTCCTCGTGAGCTCCTCCGGGTCGAAGTCCTCGGGGTCCAGTTCGCCCGCGTCGACCCCCTCGGCGTCGGTTTCGGTCTCGTCGGCGTCCTCGTCCCGCACACGCTGCCGGTCGTGATCCCGTTGCCGGGTTGGCCGTGTCATCGCATTTATATAATATCCGAACGGATTAACTTAAAAGTTCGTGAGGGAGAGGAATTGTCATGCGGAGCCGCCGGCCGACGATCGCGTCGAGCGCCGTCGGAAGGTTCCGCGTCGGTCCCGACGCTTCGGCCTCGCGGGTCACCGTCCGGTCCACCTCCGTTCGGTCGGTTCGGCGGTGCGTCTGCCCGCCGCGAACGACGGTCCGGTCACCACGGCGGGAGGGAGGGACGCGTTCCCCCCCGTATTCGGTCCCCATATATTCGGTTGTTTAAATAGGGAGAGCCGTCGCCGGCGACTCCCCAGCCGGACGGACAGCCCTTTGTCCGGCGAGCACGGACTCGGATCGAATGCCGACGATCGACTGCGATCCGGCGACTGCGCGGGCCCGCCTGGAGGACGCCGGCGTCCGGATCGAAACGGGAAACACCGCCCACGAGCGGTGGCGCGCCGAGCGCGAGGGCGCCGTCGCCGTCGCGTACGACGACAAGGTCGTGGTCCAGGGGAGCGACCCGACCCGCCTGACGAACCTCCTCCGGGATGGGGGCGGCCGCGCGCACGTCTACTTCGACGGCGCCTCCCGCGGGAACCCCGGCCCGGGCGCGGTCGGCTGGTGTCTCGTCACGTCCGACGGCGTCGTCGCCGAGGGCGGCGAGCGGATCGGGCGGGTCACCAACAACCAGGCCGAGTACGCCGCGCTGATCCGGGCGCTGGAGGCCGCCGACGAGTACGGCTTCGAGGCGATCGACGTCCGCGGCGACTCGGAGCTGATCGTGAAGCAGGTGCGCGGCGAGTGGGACGCCAACGACCCAGAACTGCGCGAGAAGCGGGTGCGCGTCCGAGAGCTGTTGGAGCGGTTCGACCGGTGGTCGATCGGCCACGTTCCGCGGGAGATAAACGCGCGCGCCGACGATCTGGCGAACGAGGCACTCGATGACGCGAACTAACGACGAGCCCCCGGAGTGGGCGAAGGAACGGGCGCGAGAGGTGATGGCGGCCGAGGCGGACGCCGCGGGCGACGAGGAGAACGACGCCGAGAGCGGCGCGGCCGGCGGCGAGCGCGTCCCGGACGTGCCGGTCGAGGTCGTCGACGAGGCGGAGCGGCTCACGCGGCTCGCCCGGCGGACCGAGGACGACGCGGCCGCGGCGTTCTACCGCGAGCGCCGCGACGAGCTCGTCGCGGGCCACGACTACGTCCCGCGGCTCCGCGAGGACGACGACACGCTCGTGTTGTACCCCGACGAGTGGATGGCGGACGGGACGGTGCAGCTCGACCGGATCGAGACCACCGACCGGGCCGTCGAGGTGTCGCTGTCCGGACCGGGCGACGCCGACCGATACGACGAGATCGCCGCCTACAACGAGGCGGTCGCCGACGCGGTCGCGGACGCGCACGCGGAGACGCACGCCGACACCGCACGCAGCTTCGCGGCGTTCATGAGCAACCACTACGTGCGCGCGGTGGACGACGCGACCCCCGAGGTACGCGAGGAGTTCCGCGAGGAGTACCTGCCGCGGAACGGCTGGCCGAGCGACGAGCAGCTCGACGCCGTCGAGGAGTCGCTGGCGGTGATCGAGGCGGTCGCCGCCGAGGTCGACGGGCCGGAGGAGTCGTAGTCGAACCCGTATCGCCGATCGCGGCGTCGACGATGGCTGCGGCGTCAACCGCGTCAACGACGACAGCGCCGTCAACAACGAGGGCGACAGCGACGACGACAACGCCGTCGCTCGGGAAGTCGGAAGCGCGCGGTTTTCACCGCGCGTCGTGTGCCAGAATGGTGTCGGTTTCGCGCCGGTGCGTCTCGCGGGGTTCTCGGGCGTTACTCGCCGAGGAGCGCGCGGATCTCGTCGCCGCGCGCCTCGTCGGTAACGAACCGGTCGAGGACCCACTCCAGCTGGCCGAGGACCGCGTCGTGGCCGGCCTCGGTCAGCTCGTACTGGTTCGTCCGCTTGTCGAGCTCGCTCTTCTCGACGAGCCCGTCCGCGACGAGGTCGTCGAGGTTCGGGTAGAGCCGCCCGTGGTTGACCTCGGAGCCGTAGTACGACTCCAGCTCGCGCTTGATGGCGAGCCCGTACATGGGCTCCTCCGACAGGATCGCGAGGATGTTCTGTTGGAACGCCGTTAGGTCCGACGCCGGCCGCGGTGCCTCCGTGTCAGTAACTGCTTGTGCCTCTGACATGGTTAACTGAAGGGAAGCCGAACTTATAACCTTTCTCAAGATTCGTCGGTATTTAAATATCTAACCGCGGAAAACACCTCGATTCCCGCCGGTATCGGTGTCATCGGATGCGACACCACCGATTCGGACCGAGCGCCGTATCCGAACGATCACCGGTCGATGCGGCGTATCCGTGACGATCTGCTAGAGAAATCGGAAAATTCGAACGAAATGTGACAACCGATCAATCAGATCATATCGCCGGTTTCGGGAAGCGAGTCCGGAGCGGAGCGACCGATACCGCATCGTCGGGAGGACGGCGCGGAGAACCCGAAAGGACTTTGCTACCGATGGACCGAATACTGGGCACATGGTCAACCTCTGGGAGGACCTCGAGACGGGCCCGGACGCGCCCGACGAGATCTACGCGGTCGTGGAGTGTCTCAAGGGCGAGCGGAACAAGTACGAGTACGACAAGGACATCCCCGGCGTCGTCCTCGACCGCGTGCTTCACTCGAACGTCCACTACCCGTACGACTACGGCTTCATCCCGCAGTCGTACTACGACGACGAGGACCCCTTCGACGTGATGGTGCTCGTCGAGGACCAGACGTTCCCCGGCTGCGTCGTCGAGGCCCGCCCCGTCGCGCTGATGAAGATGGACGACGACGGCGAGCAGGACGACAAGGTGATCGCGGTGCCCACCGAGGACCCCCGCTTCGACCACATCGAGGACCTCGCGGACATCCCCCAGCAGATCCGCGACGAGATAGACGAGTTCTTCTCGACGTACAAGAACCTCGAGGCCGGCAAGGAGGTCGAGACCCTCGGGTGGGAGGACAAGGCGGCCGCGAAGGCGGCGATCGAACACGCGCAGGACCTGTACGCCGAGGAGTTCGGCGAATAGTCTCGAAACCGGGAGCGAAGCGAATAACCACCGGATATACCCACCCGCGGGCGACATGCGTTATGCCCATGGGTAATTTTTAGTCGTCGCGTCGCGTACGTCCAGACAGAGCCATGAGCGCGAGCACCCCGTCCGTCGGCATCGACCACCCGACGGTCGTCCCCGCCAACTTCGACCCCGACCGCCGCGACGGCGACCGCGAGTCCGCGGATGACGCCGACGGGGACGCCGAGGCGTGATCGCCCCGAATCAGGCGTTCTCGAGGACCGCGGAGAGCCGCTGAGCGTCGGCGACGAACGACTCGAACCGGTCGTCGACCCACTCGACCACCGTCGGCTCCGTGGACTCCAGCACGCACCGGGGGTTGTTCCGGCGGTCGTACGCCGTCACGCAGGCGACGTCGTCGCGCCTGAACACGCCGTACTCGATCGGCTCGGGCGAGACGTAGACGGCCGCGTCGTCGTCGTCGAGCGCGCGGTCCGTCGCCGGTCCGAAATCGGAGACCGACGCCTCGACCACGTCGCGGTCGATGACGAGCTCGACCTCCGCGCCGGCGTCGAGCGCGGCGGCGGCCGCTCGGTTGAACTGTTGGATGACGACGGGCGAGACCGCGCGGATCTCGGCGTCACGACCCCCGCGGAGGAGCTCGGTGATCCGGTCGACCGCGGCGAGCGGGTTCCGGTCCGTCGCGACCGTCAGCTCTCCGGCGTCGATCGCCTCCGCGGGGAATCCGGCGTCCACGCGTTCGAGGTCGGCGGCGAACCCCCCGTAGCGATCGGCCAGCTCCACCTCGTCCAGCAGGGACTCGTACGCGTCGTGAACGCGTTCTCCCGTCGGCGTCACGCGGTAGGTCGCGTCGCGCTTGACGACCCAGTCGCGCTCGCGGAACCCGCCGAGGATCCGCTGGACCGTCGTCCGAGTCGCGTCGACCGCGTCCGTCAGGTCCGCCGGACGGCGCGGCTCCCGACGGAGCGTCCGGAGGATCGCGACCCGGACCGGCGACCCGGCGAGGTACTGTACGCCGTCGTGTCCGTCGTCGGACGTCATCGTATGGCCGGTAGATACGAGCACCGCACGCTTAATCGTACCGCGTCAGGGACGGTGACGGAACGAGACGACGGTGCCGATGGTGTCCTCTCCGTCGATCGTCTCCGTGCTCACGGTGAGGGCGGCGACCGCGTCCGCGCCGAGCGCCTCCTCGATCACCGCGCGGAGCGCGTCGGGGTCGGCCCCCTCTTGCAGCACCGGGACGCGCACCTGCCGTCGGTTGACCGCGACGTCGCCGAGGTCGTAGTCGGTGTGTTCGAACGCGTCTCGTATCGCGGCGGCGGTGTCGGTCATACCCGCCCTCGGTCGCGGGAGGTGAAAAAACGGCGGGCCGGCCGGGTCGCTCGTGATCTCGAAGCGCGTCGCCGCCGGTGGTCAGGCGTACGCGTCGTACTCCTCGCCGAACAGCGCGAAGTAGGCGACGCCGACGAGCCCGACCGCGCTCGCGAGCCCGAACGCGACGACGGGGTCTCCCGCGACGGAGATCCCGGTCCCCGGCACGGAGAACCCGCCGTAGATCAGGCCGCCGAGCGCCGCGCTCGGGATGACGACCGCGTTGCGGAGGAGGTAATACGAGCCCGAGACGCGACCGCCCGTGTCGCGCTCGGCGGGGCCGACGATCAGCGCCTTGTGAGCGGGAAGCCC
Organism: Halorubrum depositum; assembly: GCF_007671725.1. Lineage (NCBI taxonomy): Archaea > Methanobacteriati > Methanobacteriota > Halobacteria > Halobacteriales > Haloferacaceae > Halorubrum > Halorubrum depositum. The sequence goes on from NZ_VCNM01000002.1 coordinate 1,205,711, forward strand.
GGCGAACCGGAGCCCGGAGAACGCGAACAGCGCGACGACGAGCGGCGCGGTCAGGGGAGTGTCGGCGGGGACGTTGATGAGGAGCGCCGGGAAGACCGCGTACACGAGGAAGCCGAGCGCGACGACCGGCTTGAGCCCCACGCGCTCGGCGGCCCGGGCCGCGGGCGGCATGGAGACGAGCGCGACCGCCATCTCGATCGCCAACAGCACGCCGAAGAAGGCCGCCGGCGACAGGGAGAGGGGGCCGACGTCGAGTCCGACCTCGAGGAACTGCGTGATCACGATGACGAAGAAGACGTACACCATCCCGTTCGCGAACCGCACGAGCGTGTCGGCGACGAGCAGCGGGCGGAGCTCGGGCGGGAGGCTCCGGAGGTCCGCGACCACCTCGCTCACGCCCTCGAACTCCTTCCCGAGCGTGTCCTCGCTGGCGTCGTAGAGCGCGTGCTGGAGCGCGGTGGCGACGACGCCGAAGAGGAGGGCCACCGCGAGCACGTACTGGAAGCTCACGGTGAAGTCGGCGGCGTACTGGATGATCCCCGCCGCGATCAGCGGCCCGATCAGGAACGCGGTCCGTCGGAACACCTCCGTGCTCGCGAACCCGCGCGCCAGCCGCTCCGGTGGAACCGACTGCTTGACGATCGCGAACGTCGCGCCGAGGCCGAACGACTTCCACGCCTGCGCGAGGAAGAGCCCGACGAAGATCCAGATCCACGGCTCGAAGACGACGCCGGCGATCCTCACGGTCCCGAGAGTCGGCGCGACGAGCCACACGCCGAATCCGAGGCTCGATAACAGCCCGAACAGCGTGAGCGCGACCCGCGACCCGATCCGGTCCGAGAGCCGCCCGCCCGGGTACGGGTAGGCCGCGCCGATGACGTTGCCGACGGTCCCGAACAGCCCGATGACGAACGCGCTCGCGCCCAGCGCCGACATGTACTCCGGGACGTACCGGTTCGTCATCTGGAATCCCAGACTGAACGCGAACATCGCGAGCGACAGGACGAGGACGTCCCGCCGCAGCGAGAAGAACTGACGGAACGGGTCAAGGAGGTCGACGTCGTCCGCATTTCCCATGCCGATAACTCCGCCGAAACGGTCTTCAATACACCGGTGATACGCCCGAGCGAGGCGACGCGGACGCCGAACGTCTCTGTCGTTGCCGATTTTGTTTATAAGAATTGAGTATTCAAATATCCAAAAACAGTTGCCGCACAATAATGTGTGATTTAATTACATGCGATATCTTGTGTAATATGCACGAAAGTGTTGCAGACTACGTGGCAGAGCACCCGAAGATGGCCGGCGTCCTGTTCACCGCGCTCCTCCTGCTGACGCAGGCGGCGCCCGCGTCGGCGGGCGCGTTGGCGTCAACGGCCGGTCCCTGATCAGCCGAATTCATCGCTCCAAACTAGCCCAGCAGGCGTGAAAACTGGAAGCACCTCGAGATTCAGGAACTTTTGTAGTTGTAACTTACTAACATCCTCTAGATCAATCTCTCCGGGAACATAGTAGTTAGATGTTTCAGATGTTGCATTCGGTGTTGTCATTGTTCCAGAACCGTAGGGGCCATTCGGATATACATTGACTGAAAAGTTCCACGGTGGATCCTCGTTATGTATATTGACGACGGCGGCTGCTCCACTCCGACTCTGACAAATCGTCGTCCCGCCGTCGCCGACGACAATGTACTGGTGGCCGGTGATCAGTTCGCGCTTCGCGACGTGAAGCGCCGTTCGGAGGTTGAAGCCGCCGTTCATCAGCCGGGCGATGATACGACCGAGCTGGGTGGCGGGGGAGTTCGCCACGTCGGAGAGGGTGACGATGCCGCCGCGAGAGCCGCGGTGGACGAGGGCCTCGCCCTGGCGGTACGACTGGCAGGCGTTGAGCAGGAAGGCGCTGATGCCGACGTCGAGGTCCTCGTCGGTCAGGTCGAGGTAGTCGTCCGTACACTGCATCCCGCGGTGGTCGACGTGGCCGACGTAGTGGAGGAAGTCGACGTCGGACTCGAGGACCTCGCGCATCTCCGCGCGGGTGAGGTCGTGGCGCACCTCGATGTCGAACTGGACCATGTCGCGGAGGCCGTACAGGTCGGCGACCTCCCCCTCCTCGCGCATCTGCTCGTCGTTGCAGACGACGAGCACGGAGATCCGAGACTGCTCGACCTGGCCGGCCTCCAGCCGGCGGTGGTACGCGTCGAGGGTGGCCTTGTTGGCGTCGAGCGGGACGCCGTCGCCGACCCACGCGTGCTCGACGGTGTCGACCGGCTCGGGCCGCACGAAATCGGCGTCGGCGGGTACCGCGCCGCGGTCGGCGGCGGCGTCGGCGGGCGCCTCGCCGCGGACGGGCTCGGTCCCGGCGCTCCCGCGGACGAACTCGTCCGGACCGAGCGACGCCGGGCGCGGAGTCGACTCCGTCCCCGGACCGCGGAGGAATCCGACGCCGCCGCCCTCGCCGGCGGTCACCGGGTTGGCCGTCTCGGGCGACCGGACGATCGACAGCTCCCCGGCGACGAACGGGAGCATCTCGACGTTGCCGGGGTCGGGCCGCACGTCGGTCGTCAGCGTCCACTGCGGGAGCTCGGGCGCAACCCGTTCGAAGGGGACCGCGAGGTACTCGCCCAGCCGCTCCGCGAGCGGCAGGTCGTACAGGCGGCCCCAGTCGAGGTCGAGGTCGGTCGTCTCGCGCTCGTGGAGGTCGACCGGGTAGAACCCCTCGGTGCGGGCGAGACAGTCGAAGTGGAACGACTGCCGGAGCACCTCGGCGGTCCGGCGCTCGAAGTCCGGCTCCAGCGAGTGGCTCCAGCCGTCGCCCTCGATCCGGGGGTCGTCCCCGGGGACGACGGCGGCCGCGAAGTAGTACGCGAGCGAGACGACAGGGTAGAGATACTCGTACGCCGGCGGTACGACGATTCGGATTCCGGAATCCGGCGGCTCGATCCGGTCCGGGACGCGGAGATCGTCGCCCGGTTCGATCAGCGGCGGGTGCCCGCGGAGGGTGGGGAACGACCGCTCCGGGCTCGTCGTCTGGAGCGCGGAGCCGAGCAGCGAGACGGCCTCCATCAGCGATTCGGGGTCGGTGGGCGTCTCAATGGTCCCAGCGGGCACCTGATGGAGCGACCGGAACCCGAGCGTGACTTCGCTCGGTGCGTCGAGGTCGATCCGGGTGGTTCGGTCCGTCGTCGACACCGAGAAGCCGGACTCGAAGGCGAGGTAGAACTTGGTCGGCGCGGGGTCGATCCCGACATGGTACCGGTCCGACGGCATCGCGTAGTCATCGCCTCGGGTGAGGAGGGTCCCGTCGCCGGCGCGCGTCTCGACGATGGTGACCCGGGGGATCTCGACCGACGCGGTCTCGACGGTGACGCTGGCGTCGACCGGGAAGTAGTGCGCCGCCTCAGGAGTCTCGACCGGCTCGACCGCCCGGTCGGTGTACACCTCGAACTGGGTGTTCTCGATGTGGTCCGTGACCGTGAGTCCGGCGTCGTCCGGTAGCGGGTCGATGTCGATGCTCATGTGTTGGGGACCGTGCCCGACGGCGAGTCGGGCGGGCCGGATCGCCGGAACTGGCTTCGGCCGGGCGGAACGTCGGCCGGTTCAGCGCGCTCGGCGAACGCGACCTTCGGTACCGACTTCTCGACCGAGACGGCGATAAAGCTTGTGTCGGGTGATCGCCGCGGACCGAACGGATAAAGGGGCGCCCGGCCCACGTTCGCGTAATGATCACGCTTGGAACGGCCCGCGCCCCGCCGGGCGAGACGGACACGGGCCGTCTCGAAGTGGGGGAGACGCGGGACGGGAGCCCCGTGCGGCTGCCGGTCGCCGTCATCAACGGCGCGACGGACGGGGAGACGCTGTACGTGCAGGCGGTCAGCGACGGCGACGAGCTCAACGGGCTGGGGGTCGTCAACCGCGTCGTCCCTCGTATCGACCCGACGGAGCTGTCCGGCGCGGTCCTCGTCGTCGGCATCGTCAACTACTTCGGCTTTCAGGTGGCGGAGCACCGGAACCCGATCGACGACCGGAAGATGAATCGGGGGTATCCCGGCGACGAGGACGGGACGACGAGCGAGCGGATCGCGCACGCGACGTTCCAGGCGGCGAAGCGCGCGGACCGCATCCTGGACCTCCACCAGGGATCGACCAGCCGGATGATAAACGAGACGCGGGTGCGGTGCGGGATCCGCCACCGCCTCCACGGCGACTGCCTGGAGCTCGCGAAGGTGTTCGGCTGCGGGCACGTCCTCGATATCAAGGGCCCGGACGGCCAGCTCGCGCGGGCGGGACCGGAGCACGGGATCCCGACGATCGACCCCGAGCTCGGCGGCGCCGTCGGCTGGGACGAGGAGTCGATCCGGTACGGCGTCGAGGGCGTGTTCAACGTGCTCAGACACTACGGCTACCTCGACGGCGGCGTCGACATCGAACGGCAGGTCCGGGCGCGCGGGTTCGACCAGTACGGGTCGCCCGCGGGCGGGCTCGTCAGGTTCGAGCGCGACCTCGGCGAGCGCGTCGAGGCCGGCGACGCCCTCTTCGAGGTGACCGACACCTTCGGCGAGCTGAAAGGGCGGGTGACCGCCGACGACGACGGGATCTTCTGGCGCACCCGGCGGCTCCCGCAGGTCGCCGCCGGCGAGTACGTCTGCTCGGTCGGCACCAACGTCGACCGCTACTGATGCCTCCCGACGACGACCCGGCGGGAGAAGACGGGGGCGAGAGCGGCGCGATCCCGAGACGACTCGCCTGCTCCGACTGCGGTCGCACCGTCGCCGACCGGTGGCGCTGCGAGTGCGGCGCTCCGCTGAACTTCGCCGACCCGCCGATTCCGGACGGATCGCCGCCAGATCGGGTCGACGCCCGCGACGGGCTCTGGGCGTTCGCCGAGTTCCTCGCGGTCGGCGACGACCCCGCCGACCGGGTGACGCTCGGCGAGGGAATGACGCCGCTCGTCGACGCCGACGGACCGGGAGCCGCCGCGGTCGACAGGGACGAGCGCGGCGCCGACGCGTCTCCGTGGAACGCCGAGTTCAAGCTGGAGTACGTCTTCCCCACCGGCTCGTTCAAGGACCGCGGCGCGACGACGACTCTCACGCGGGCCCGCGAACTCGGCGTCGGCCGGGTCGTCGAGGACTCCTCCGGCAACGCCGGCGCGGCGATCGCGACGTACGCGGCCCGAGCGGGGATCGACGCCGCGGTGTACGTCCCGGCCGACGTCAAGGAGTCGAAGCTCCGCGCGATCCGCCGCGCGGGCGCGGAACCGGTCCGGATCGAGGGGAGCCGCGCTGACGTGACCGACGCCTGCGTCGCCGCGCTCGGCGCGGACGGGGCCGAAGGGAGCGGCGGGGGCGAGGAGGGCGGGAGATCCGAGGCGGCCGCCTGGTACGCCAGCCACGCCTGGAACCCGGCCTTCTTCGAGGGGACGGCCACGGTCGCCTACGAGATCGCCGCCCAGCGCGGCTGGGAAGCCCCGGACGCGGTCGTCACCCCCCTCGGCCACGGCACCCTGTTCCTCGGCGCGTACCGAGGGTTCCGGCGGCTCGAACGCGCCGGCTGGACCGATTCGGTCCCGCGGCTGTTCGGCGCGCAGGCGGCCGGCGTCGCTCCGATAGTCCGGGAACTGCACGGACCGGACGCGGCCGACCCCGACGGGCGCGTCAACGACGCCGCCGACGGGATCCAGATCGCGGAGCCGGTTCGTCGGGCGGAGATCCTCGACGCCCTCGCCGAGACCGACGGCGACGCGCTCGCAGTGACGGAGTCGGCGGCGGAGCGCGAGCTCGACCGGCTCCACCGGGCGGGCTTCTACACCGAGCCGACCTGCGCCGTCGCGCCGGCCGCGCTCCGCGCGCTCCGCGAGCGCGGGGTCCTCGCGCCCGACGACGACGTGGTCGTCCCCCTGACCGGCAGCGGGCTGAAGGGCTGATCCCGTCTGCGGTTCGTCGCCGTCGGCGGCACGCCCCCGTCGCGGTCCGCCGCCCCTCGCACCGTCACCCCTTTTCAGTCGCGCCCCGTGGGAGCGCACATGGAGGTCCTCGTCTACGGCGCCGGCGCGCTCGGCGGCCTGATCGGCGGGCTGTTGGCCCGTAGCCACGACGTCACCCTCGTCGGGCGCGACCCGCACATGCGGCGGATCCGGGAGGACGGGCTCCGGATCGACGGGGAGATCGACGCCCACGTGCACCCCCGGGCGCTCACCGACGGGACGCACCGCAGCGCCGACCTCGCCCTCGTCACGACGAAGGCGTACGACACGGACGCGGCGGCGCGGGCGTTCGCGACCGGCGAGTACGACGCGGTCTGCTCACTCCAGAACGGGCTCACCGAGGAGCGGCTCGTCGCCGCGCTCGACCCGACCGTGCTCGCCGGCACCGCGAGCTACGGCGCCCTGCTCGCCGAGCCCGGGCGGGTGACGTGTACGGGGGTCGGCGAGGTCGTCGTCGGCTCGCTCGCCGGCGGTCGGGACCCGCTCGCGGAGCGCGTCGGCGGCGCGTTCGACGAGGCCGGGATCGAGACGACGGTCGCCGCGGACATGCCCCGGCGCCGGTACGAGAAGCTCGCGGTCAACGCGGGGATCAACGGCCCCTCGGCGCTCGCGCGCCTCTCGAACGGCGCGACGCTCGACGGGCCGGGCGGCGAGGTCGCGCGCGAGGCGGCCCGCGAGGTGGCTCGCGTCGCGCGCGCCGACGGCGTCGCTCTCGGCGAGGACGAGGCGGTCGCCGCCGTCGAGCGGGTCGCCGCCGACACCGCCGCCAACCGCTCGTCGATGCACGAGGACGTCGCCGCGGGGCGTCGGACCGAGATCGACGCGATATACGGCGCCGTCGCCGACCGCGCCGACCGCTTCGGGACCGCGGCGCCGACGTGTCGGACCCTCGCGTCGCTGATACGGGCGTGGGAACTCGGAGAAGGGGTCCGCGAGTCCGCCTGACGGCGGCGAGGTGTGCGGTGGGAGCCGCCGGCCGCCGGCGGCGCGGCCGCAGTCGAACGGTTACCGGGTCAACACCACTCCTCGAGGACGGTCGCGTCGGTCTCGTCCACCGAGACCCACGCGTTCTCCCGCGAGACGTCCGCGATCACGAGCTCCGGTCGCGACGCCGACGAGTCGATCGACGCCATGATGTCCGGGGAATCGTCGGCGTCGAGCGTCGGATCCGCGGGCAGCGCCGTCGGACGGTGATCGGGGTCCGGGTCGTCCCAAGGAGTGGAACTCCGTGACATGATTGTTAATTGTTCACAGTAGGTATAAGCGTTCCGAACCGCAGCCGTCTACAGTCGGGGAATTCCGGTTCGAGCGAGCGGATCGACGGCGAATACGGTCTGAAACCGTAGATTCGTGGGATCCGGGTCCGCTCGGGCGTCGATCCGACGGACCGGTCGGATCGCTGTCGAGTGTGTACGTCCTCCCGAGGACCGGACCGCGGCCGCGGACACGTCACCGCTCGGGGAGGTCGGCGCCGCCGGCGGTGGTCGAACCGTCCCCCGCGCCGTCGCCGACCACCTTCGCAGTATACAAGAGGTGGCACGCTGAAAGACGGTGCATGAACGTGTCAGATGCCATGACGCCGCGGTCGGATCTCGTCGTCGTCGAGATTCCCGGGAGCCGGAACGACGTGCTGGAGTACATCCAGGAGCACGGCTTCTCCTCGGTCCCCGTCGTGAAGGACGTCGACGGCGACGAGGTGTACCGCGGGCTCGTCACGCGCGACGACCTCATCGAGCAGCCCGACGAAGACCAGCTCGCGCTGCTGATGCGGGAGGTGCCGACCGTCGGCGCCGACGGCGACATCGTCGACGCCGCGGCCACGATGGTCGCCGAGAACTCCCGCCGGCTCCCGGTCGTCGACGGCGAGTCGCTCGTCGGCATCCTCACCGTCACCGACGTCGTCCGGGCGATCGCCCGCGGCGAGATCGACGGGGATCGCGAGGTCGGCGGGCTCGCGACCCGCGCGGTCAACGCGACCCACACGGAGACGCCGCTGCCGGTCGCCGAGCGGGAGATCGGGCTCGCGAACGTCCCCTACGCGGTCGTGCTCGACGACGACGCGGGGATCGCCGGCATCCTCACCGAGGTCGACATCCTCGAGGTCGCCCGCGTCGTCGAGGGGGAGGCGAGCACGGGCGACTCCATCGCCGAGCAGGACTCCGAGTGGTCCTGGGAGGGGGTCAAGGCGACCGGCGCGCGCTACCTCCCGACCCGCAACGTGGAGATCCCCGGGGAGGCGACCCGCCACTTCATGACCGAGGACCTCGTCACCGTCAGCGGCACCCGGACGGCCAAGGAGGTCGCCCAGGAGCTCATCAGCAACGACATCGAGCAGGTCCCCCTGGTCAACGGAACCGACCTCGACGGCATCGTGCGCGACGTCGACCTGTTGGAGGGCCTCTAGATGGCCGCGGACGACCTCGTCGAGCTGGCGAAACGGCGGGGGTTCTTCTTCGGCTCGAACGGCGCGTACGGCGGGACCGCCGGCTTCTACACCTTCGGCCCGCAGGGCGCGGCCCTGAAGCGGAACCTGGAGGACGCGTGGCGCGACCGGTTCACCATCCGCGAGGGGAACCGCGAGATCGAGGCGCCGACGGTGATGCCGGAGGCCGTCTTCGAGGCCTCCGGCCACCTGGAGGGGTTCGACGACATGCTCGTCGAGTGCGGCGAGTGCGGCGAGTCCCACCGCGCCGACCACCTCGTGGAGGCCGTCACCGACATCGAGGACGCCGAGGCGCTCCCCGGCGAGGAGGTCGAGGCGCTCATCGCCGACAACGAGATCGCCTGTCCCGCCTGCGGCACCCCCCTCGCCGGCGAGCCGGTCGAGGCCTTCAACCTCATGTTCGCGACCGACATCGGCCCGGGCGACGGCCAGCCCGGCTACCTCCGCCCGGAGACGGCCCAGGGGATCTTCGTCGAGTTCCCGCGCCTGAAGGAGTACGCCCGCGGCAACCTCCCGTTCGGGATCACCCAGATCGGCCCCGCCTACCGCAACGAGATCTCGCCGCGCGGCGGGCTCCTCCGGCTCCGCGAGTTCACGCAGGCCGAGTTAGAGCAGTTCATCGACCCCGAGGAGGACGAGCCGCCGCTGGACCGCGTCCGCGACGTCGACGTCCGGCTGTACCCCGCGACCGAACAGGAGGCCGCCGACGGCGACTACGTCGAGACGACGGTCGGCGAGGCGGTCGACGAGGGGATCATCGGCTCCCCGTGGGTCGGCTACTACCTCGGCGTCGCCAAGGAGTGGTACGAGCGCGTCGGCGTCGACACCGACCGGTTCCGCTTCCGCCAGCACCTCGCGGGCGAGCGCGCCCACTACGCGGCCGACTGCTGGGACGCGGAGAGCGAGGTCGACGGCGACTGGATCGAGATCGCGGGCTTCTCGTACCGCTCCGACTACGACCTCTCGAAGCACGGCGAGTACGGCGACGACTCGTTCACCGTCTTCAAGCGCTACGACGAGCCGAAGACGGTCGAACGCGCGACGGTCGACCCCGACATGTCGGTCCTCGGCCCCGAGTTCGGCGGCGACGCCGGCGCGGTCGCCGACGCGCTGGAGACGCTCGCGGAGCGCGACCCCGACGCCTTCGACGGCGAGACGGTCTCGGTCGACGTGAACGGGGAACCGCGCGACGTCGACGCCGACGTCGCGAACTTCGCCGTCGAGGAGACGACCGAGAGCGGCGAGCACATCACGCCGCACGTCGTCGAGCCCTCCTTCGGCGTGGGGCGCACCGTCCAGACGCTGCTCGCACACGGCTACCGCGAGGACGAGGTCGACGGCGAGGCGCGGACGTACCTCTCCCTGGAGCCCGAGATCGCGCCGCAGGACGCCGCGGTGTTCCCGCTGGTGACGAACGACGACCGGCTCGTCGACCTCGCGGACCGGGTCGCGAGCGACCTGCGCGCGGCCGGCCTCGCGGTGGCGTACGACGACTCCGGCTCGATCGGGCGGCGCTACCGCCGGCAGGACGAGGTCGGCACGCCGTTCTGCGTCACGGTCGACCGCGACGGGATCGAGGGCGACGGCCCCGACACCGTCACCGTCCGCGAGCGCGACTCGGCCGCGCAGGTCCGGGTCCCCGCCGACGACCTGGCCGGCGAGCTGGCCGCGCTCCGCGCGGGCGATTCGTTCGACGCGCTTCTGGACCGGTACGAGACAGTCGAGACCGACGTCGAGACCAACTGACCCGTGCCCCTTCCGGCGGCGGAGTGGCGGGCCGAGGTGGAGTTCGAGCGACGGCTGGTCCACGCCGGAGGCACCCTCTACCCGGCCCCGTACCTGCTCGGCTGGTTCACGTGGACGGAGACGCGCTACTTCCTCGTGGCCGCGCTCGCCGTCATGCTCACCCTGGAGTTCCTCCGGCTCGTGGTCGGCCTCAATCACTCGCTCTACCGGAAGCTCACCCGGGAGTACGAGTCGGACGCGCTCGCGGGGTACGCGCTGTACCAGGTGAGCATGACCGGCGCGGTCCTCCTCTTGGAGCCGACCCTCGCGATCCCCGCGATGTGGATGCTGTCGGTCGGCGACCCCGTCAGCGGCGCCCTCGCGGACAACGACGCCACGGAGGCGAAACGCCCCGCGGCGTGGATCGCGATGTTCCTCGTCTGCTTCGGGCTCGCCGCCCCCTTCACCATCCCCGCGTTCGGCCCCGACGTGGGCGTCGTCGTCGCGATGGCGGGCGCCGGTCCCGCCGCCGTCGCCGACGGCCTCCCGCCGATCGTCCGCGGCGTCGCCGTCGACGACAACCTCACCATTCCGCCCGCCGCCGCCAGCGGGATGCTCCTCGCGATCGCTTTGTTGGGGTAGGGCGCGGCGTGGATCGCAGATCGTTTGCGAGTGTGAGGGTGCGATCGCTATTTATTAGTCAATAATTGCGGTGGCGCGTGCCTTCGAGCGCCCATCGGGCGCGAGGAGCACGCGCGAGGGAGTCGGTCGCCCGGAGCAACGCGGAGGGCGACCGACGAGGCTGGGGAGGTGTGAGGCTGCGGTGCGGAGCGGTTGGGTGGGACTCAAAGGGGCAGCCGGCGAGGCGGGCGCAGGCGACGTAAGCACCGCAGGGAACGAACGGAGTGAGTGACCGAGGAGCGCAGCGAGCGTGCGCCCGCCTCGCCGGCTGGGGCTTTGGTGGTGTTCTCCGCAGGGTCGTCGGTCACGTATCACCGAGCGGCTGGGGCTTTGGAGGTCTCCTATAGATCGTCGGTAGCTACGACTCAAAAACAGCCGACTGCACGACGACTGAGCTGATAAAACCGCTCGCTAATCGACCGGGACGAGCCGACGAGAACCGCGGACAAGAGACCGCTTACGTCGCGCGGCGTTCCTTCGCCTTCGGGCGGAGGTTCGTGTAGCCGCACTTTCGGCAGCGCTTCGCGTCGGGGGCGTTGCGGGCGTTACAGCGCATGCAGATCTGCCGGTCGAGATTGCGGCGTTCCGCGGCGTCGAAACTGGCCATACGGCTACTGTCGCGGCGACGCTGTAAAAGGTTGCGAGACGCGGCGGCGCCCGGCGCCACCACCGGCCGCCCGGATCAGACGGGTCGTCCGAGCCTCAGGCGCCGGCTTCGGAGAGCGCGGCCTCGATGTCCTCGCGCTGGGTGACGCCGACGAACCGGTCCACGACGCCGTCGTCGTTCTCGATGATCAGCGTCGGGAGCGAGCGTACCTGGTACTGGTTGGCGACGTCCTGCTCCTCGTCGACGTTCACCTTCTGGAGCTCGAAGGCGTCGCCGAGGTCCTCCTGGATCTCCTCCAGGATCGGGTCCTGCGTCTTACACGGGCCGCACCAGTCAGCGTGAAAATCCAGCAGTCGAACAGTCATTATCCGGCCAGTTCTACCGTCGGACCGCGCATAAGAGTTTCCCACTCGTGCACGCGCCCGACAGACTGCGACCCGTCGGGCACCAAGGCGACTGCGGCCCATCGATCGCCGAGGCGACCCGCGATCCCGCCGACCGCGTCTGCGACCGCGAGCGAAACGTTTAGAACGCCGCGCGGACCACCATCGGGTATGAGCAGTGGTTCCAACTCCGGCGGGCTGATGTCCAGTGCGGGACTGGTCCGCTACTTCGACACCCAGGACCGGGACGCGATCGCGATGAGCCCGAAAACCGTCCTCGCGTTCTGCGTCCTCTTCGGCACCTTCGTGCAGATCCTCTCGCTGACGGTCGCCTAACGCGTCGATTCGACCGGCCGAACGCCTCCCGACCGACTGGCCGAACACTCCCCACCGACCGCCCCGTAGCGCGCCCTTTTTGCCCGTCCCCGACCGAGTCGGTTCCATGAAAGCAGGCGTCATCGCCGTGCAGGGCGACGTGGCCGAGCACGCCGCCGCCGTCCGGAACGCCGCGGCCGCCCACGACGAGCCCGCCGAGGTCGTCGAGGTCCGCGACGCCGGGATCGTGCCCGACTGCGACGTCCTCCTCATGCCGGGCGGGGAGTCGACGACCATCTCGCGGCTGATCCGCCGGGAAGGGATCGACGCGGAGATCCGCGAGCACGTCGCGAGCGGGAGGCCCGTGCTCGCCACCTGCGCCGGCCTCATCGTCTGCTCGCGGGACGCGAAGGACGACCGCGTCGACGCGCTCGGGCTCGTCGACGTCTCCGTCGACCGCAACGCGTTCGGCCGCCAGAAGGACTCCTTCGAGGCGAAGGTTCCGGTGACCGGGCTCGACGAGGCGTTCCACGCCGTGTTCATCCGCGCGCCGCTCATCGACGAGGTGGGCCCAGACGTCGAGGTGCTCGCGACCGTCGACGGGCGTCCGGTGGCGGTGCGCGACGGCCCCGTCGTCGCCACCGCGTTCCACCCGGAACTCACGGACGACTCGCGGATCCACGACCTCGCCTTCTTCCCCGAGCGCGAGGTGATCGCGTGAGCGACCCCGAGACCGACGCGAGGGAGGACCCCGACGCTCCGCCCGAGGCCGTCCTCGACGAGCTGTTCGCCACCATCGAGTCGCGGAAGTCGGAGCTCCCCGAGGGGTCGTACACCGCCTCGCTGTTCACCCACGAGAAAGGCGAGAACGCCGTCTTAGAGAAGATCGGCGAGGAGTCGACCGAGGCCATCCTCGCGGCGAAGGACGACGACCTCGACGAGCTCACCGCCGAGAGCGCCGACCTCGTCTACCACCTGCTGGTGCTGCTCGCGATGAAGGACCTCGACCTTGACGACCTCCGCGGCGAGCTCCGCGAGCGGTTCTGACCGCCTCCCGTTCGCCGCCTACCGCTCCCGCTCGAGCTCCCGGTCGATGTCGTCGAGCTCCTCCGTCTGCAGCTCGCTTTCGATCCGGCGCTCGAACTCCTCTTCGCCGATCTGTCCCTCGACGTACTGCCGGCGGAGCCGGTCCTGTCGGCCCTCCGGCGCGTCGTCGGTCGTCGACGAGGAGGACCACGACTCGCCGATCGCGTCCGCGTCGACCGAGGCGTCGTCGCTCCCGAAGAACCACGAGCCGGCCCGATAAGCGACGTAGACGACCCCGGCGAGAACCGCGAGCGTGACGATTCCGGAGACCACCGCCCACGCGAGGCTCAGGATCGCCGAGACGACGGAGACGAGGACGCTGACGCCGATCAGGACCGCGAGCGCGACCGCGCCGTAGTAGAGGGCCTTCTTCCCGTCCATACGAGGGATTCACTGGTCCGAGCGCAAATACCTTCGGCCGGGGTCGGTCCGAGACCGTCTCGCCGTCAGAAGACTTATTCTCGGGGGTATTCGTTACATTCGGAAATGGTACCGGAATCTCGAACCCGTCCGAGACGCGTTCCCGTGAGGTCCGACGGGGGCCCGCCGTGACCGAGGAGCCCGGCCGCCGAACCGTCGACCGCCGGACCGTCCTCGGCGCGCTCGCGGGCGCCGGGAGCGCCGCGGTCGCCGGCTGCTCCGGCTCGGAGCCGGACGACGCCGCGACGGGCGACCTGGACTCCGACCGGCTCGACGAGCTCGCGGCCCGGTTCGCGCCGACGCTGTACTTCGATTCCGCGGAGCCGTGGTTCCCCACCGACCCGCGGCCGTACGCGACCGAGGAGGACGGCGAGACGGTCGTCGACGGCTTCGCGGCGTTCGACGGCTACCACGAGCGGTTCGACGAGGCGGGCGAGCCGCCGGACCCGACGGTGTTCTACAACGGGGTCCGGTACGAGGACTCGCCGCTCGCGGTCGTTCAGTTCTGGTTCTACTCCGCGTTCGATCAGTTCACCGCGAACTTCCACTGGCACGACTGGGAGGTGCTCCACGTCTTCGTCGACCTCGACACCGGCGACCCCCAGCTGTACGTCGCCAGCTCGCACTCGCGGAGCGTCCCGAACAACGAGTTCCTCGACCCGGACCCCGACGTGGTCCCGCGGATCCTCCCCGAGCTCGGCTCGCACTCCAGCACGCTCTCGGTCAACGAGATCCCCGACCGCTTCCAGCGCGTCGGCGAGGAGGGGATCCTCGCGGACATCACGAACACGACGATCGACACCGTCGAAGACCTCCTCGGGATCCCCATCGCGTACGGGCTCCCCCGCGACGAGGGCGCTCGGCTCCCCTTCGTCGTCCCCGAGTACGAGGGCGCGCCGATCTACGAGCATCCCGACCTCCCGTCGGTCACGGAGGAGTCGCTGGTGGACGGCGCGCTGACGGTCCGGTCGCTCGACGCGCTGCGGTCGCCCCCGACCGACCTCCCGCTCCGGGAGACGGGGATCGCCTTCCGCCACGCCGACCGGGAGGACGCGCTCGCTGACGAGACCGTCGACGAGGTGGTCGGCTACGAGCTCGTCGAGAGCGCCGAGCTGGAAGACATCGCGGCGTTCACCGGGCCGCAGCTCAGCTTCGAGTTCGCGGTCCCCGAGGCCGTCGAGGACGCCGTCGCGAGCCACATCACGACCACGGGCGTCCCGTGGGAGCAGCCCCGCTACGAGAGCCCCGCGCTCGACGTCACCGCCGGGAACCACCGCGCCGAGCTCGCCGCCCGGTACGACGCGATCGCCGACGACGAGTCGTTCGGCGCCGAGGCGGCCGGCGCGCTCGACGCGGTCGTCGCCCGTGTCACGCGTGCGACCGAGACCGACGAGGCCCCCGACGGCGAGGGGCTGACGACGACCGACGCGGGCGTCGAGTCGTTCGTCCTGATCGAGAGCGACCCCGAGGCCGTCCCGACGTTCGCCGGCGGGATCGCGGTCGCGAACGGGGTCCCCGAGGGCGACCACCGCCTGACGGTGAACGGCGCCGGGCGGGCACCGCACAGCGAGGAGCTGACGGTCTCGGCCGACGAGCCCGTGACGGCCGCCGGCGTCGACGGCGAGATCCCGCTCGTCGCCAGCGAGGACGCGCGGAAGGTGGAGCTGTCGGACGCGGAGAGCGACGTCGACCTGACGCGGACGGCGATCGAGGACGACTTCGCCGGCCGGATCTACGACTCCGCGATCGACGGGAGCGACGCGGCCTACGTCCACGCCGGCGGCGCGTACACGACCGAGGTCCGCGACGCCGACGACGAGGTCGGCGCCTACCGCGTGAACCCGGCGACCGAGGCGGCCGAGACGGAGGAGCCGATCCGGATCGAGCGCCCGGAGACCGGGGCGGCCCCGCTCGCCGGCTACGTCGCCGACGTGGCCGAGGAGACGCGCGCCGCGGTCGCGGCCGCGGCGGCGGAGAGCGACGGCGGCGACGATGACGACGACGGAAGCGACGACTCGGGCGGCGGCTCCGGCGGTGGCGGTGGTAGCTCCGGCGGCGGCCCGTCGAACGCGGTGAACGGGCTCGAACGCGCCCTCGCGGCCGCCGTCGACGCCGCCGAGCGGGCCGAGGAGCGCGCCCGCGAAGGAGACGGCGAGGGGACGGAGCGCCAGCTGGCGAACGTGCTCGACCGGATCGCGCGGATCGAGGAGCGGCTCGCGGCGGCTCGCGAGGGGCTCCCGCCGGGGCTCGCGAACGCGACCGGGAAGCGCGTCGAGCAGGCGACGCGGCGCGTCGAGCAGGCTCAGAACGCCGGGAAGCTGTAGGCGGCCGGCCGCTTCCTCCGCGTCGCCGGCGCGCCGCCGTTGGACTCTCGCCCACGAGGCGGTGTGCCACGCCGCACCAGTGGATGGAAAGCTATACGACGCCGACCCGACCACGAGTATATAAGCAGATGTCTCAGGAGGGTTACGACCACACCGCGGTCGAAAATCGGTGGCAGGAGGCGTGGGAAGACGCTTCCGTGTATCACACGCCGGACGAGGCCGACGACCCCACCTACGTGCTGGGGATGTACCCGTACCCGTCCGGGAAGCTCCACATGGGTCACGTCCGCAACTACACCATCACGGACGCGTACGCCCGGTACCGCCGGATGCGCGGCGACGAGGTGCTCCACCCGATGGGGTGGGACGCGTTCGGCCTCCCCGCCGAGAACGCCGCCAAGGAGCGCGACACCAACCCCCGCGACTGGACGTTCGACTGCATCGACACGATGCGCGGGCAGATGAAGTCGATGGGGTTCGGCTACGACTGGGACCGCGAGATCACCACCTGCACGCCGGAGTACTACGAGTGGAACCAGTGGCTGTTCACGCGCTTCGCCGACGCCGATCTCGTGGAGCGGCGCGACGCCGAGGTGAACTGGTGTCCCTCCTGCGAGACCGTCCTCGCCGACGAGCAGGTCGAGGGCGACGCCGAGCTGTGCTGGCGGTGCGACACGCCCGTCGAGACCCGCGACCTCGATCAGTGGTTCCTGAAAATAACCGAGTACGCCGACGAGCTGTTAGAGGCCATCGACGACCTGGAGGGGTGGCCCAACTCGGTGCGACAGATGCAGCGCAACTGGATCGGCCGGCAGTACGGGACGACGCTGGACTTCCATATCGACGGCCACGGCCCCGTCGAGGCGTTCACCACCCGCGTCGACACGGTCCACGGCGCGACGTTCTTCGCGCTCGCGCCGGATCACCCGATCAGCGAGGAGCTGGCCGCCGAGGACGACGCGGTCCACCAGTTCGTCCGCCACGAGGCCGACCCCGAGGGCGACGAGCCGAACGGCGTCGAGACGGGCCTCACCGCCACGAACCCGGCCACGGGCGAGGAGATCCCCGTCTTCGTCGCCGACTTCGTCCTCTCGGACGTTGGGACGGGCGCGCTGATGGCGGTGCCCGGCCACGACGAGCGCGACCACGCGTTCGCGACGAAGATGGGCGTCGACATCCGCCCGGTCGTCGCACCGGAGCCGGACGACTGGGACGGCGAGGCGGTCCCGGACGCGCCCGACGTGAGCAAGGAAGCGTTCACCGACGACGGCGTGCTGATCGACTCCGGCGAGTACAGCGGCCTCGACAGCGAGACGGCCCGCGAGCGGCTCACCGCGGACATCGAGAGCGCCGCGGAGAGCACCCAGTACCAGCTGCGCGACTGGGGGATCTCCCGCCAGCGCTACTGGGGCACCCCGATCCCGGTCGTCCACTGCGACGACTGCGGCCCGGTACTGGTCCCGGACGAGGACCTGCCGGTCGAGCTGCCGGATTTCATCAACACCACCGGGAACCCGCTGGACGCCGCCGAGGAGTGGAAGCGGACCGCGTGTCCCGACTGCGGCGAGCCGGCCACCCGCGAGACCGACACGATGGACACGTTCGTCGACTCCTCGTGGTACTTCCTGCGCTACGTCTCGCCGGGCCTCGACGACGCGCCGTTCGACCCAGAGCGCGCGAACGACTGGATGCCGGTCGACCAGTACGTCGGCGGCATCGAGCACGCCGTGATGCACCTGCTGTACTCCCGCTTCTTCACCAAGGTGCTCGCCGACGAGGAGGGGTTACAGCACCGTGAGCCGTTCACGAACCTGCTGGCGCAGGGGATGGTCCAGCTTGAGGGCGAGAAGATGTCCAAGTCGAAGGGGAACGTCGTCTCCCCGCAGCGCATCGTCGACGAGTACGGCGCCGACACGGCCCGGCTGTTCATGATGCAGGCGGCCCAGCCCGAGCGCGACTTCGACTGGTCCGAGGAGGGCGTGCGGTCGACCCACCGGTTCCTCTCCCGCCTGAGCGACCTCGTCGAGGAGCGCGTCGCGGGCGACGCGGCGGATGACGACGGCGACGCGACGGGGGACGACGCGGACGACGGCGACGCGGCGACCACCGACCGCGACACGATCGACGAGTACGTCGCCGACGAGGTCGACGCCGCCGTCGCCATCGCGGGCGCGGAGTACGACGGCCTGACGTTCAACGTCGCGCTCCGCGAGGCGCAGGACCTCGTGGGGACGCTCCGGAGCTACCGCGGGCACGCCGACCCGGACCCCGAGACCTTCGAGCGCGGGCTGGACGTCGCCGTCCGGCTGCTCGCGCCGGTCGTCCCGCACCTCGCCGAGGAGCTGTGGGAGGCGCTGGGACGGGACGGGTTCGTCGTCGAGGCCGACTGGCCGACCGCGACGGTCGACCGCGAGACGGTCGAGAAGCGTCGCCGGCTGGTGGCGAACACCCGCGAGGACGTGCGCGACATCGTCGAGGTCGCCGGCATCGAGGACCCCGAGCGGATCGACGTCGTCGTCGCCCCCGACTGGAAGTACGACGCGCTGGAGATCGCGATCGACAGCGACGCGGACAACCTCATCTCCGAGCTGATGGGGGAGAGCCACATCCGCGAGCGGGGCGACGACGCCGCCTCCTACGGGCAGGACCTGCAGGCGAACCGCGAGGCGCTGCAGGCGACCCTGTCGGCCGACGACGAGTACGACGCGCTCCGGGCGGCCGCGTGGCTGATCGAGCGCGAGTTCGACGCCCCGGTCCGCGTCGAGCGCGCCGCGGACGCCGACGACGCGGTGGTCCGCAAGGCGGAGCCGGGTCGCCCCGCGATCGACATCGCCGAGTAGCGACCTGCGGCATTTTTAAACGACTCCGGCGCGGCGGAAGCGATTAGTCGACGGCGACACCCGAACCCGTATGGACGACCCCTACGCCCCCGCCCGCGACGCCCTCGTCGGCGACGGGCTCGGTGGCGGCGCGGCCGACGGTGACGCGCGCGAGTTCGACGACGCCGACCCCGCCGTCCTCGCCGCCCGCCTCGACGACGCCGACCCACTCTCCGCGTTCGCGGACCGGTATCACGTGCCGGGCGACCGCTTGTACATGGACGGCAACTCGCTCGGCCCCGCGAGCGACGCCGCCCTCGCGAGCCTCGACCGCGTCGTCGACGAGTGGCGCGAGCGGCTGATCTCGGGGTGGACCGACGCCGACCCGCCGTGGTTCTCGGTGGGCGAGCGGCTCGGCGACGCGCTCGCGCCGCTGGTGGGTGCGGACCCCGCGGAGGTCGTCGTCGGCAACTCGATCACCGTCAACATCCACACCCTGATCGGCACCTTCCTCGACGAGCTGCTGGCGGGGAACGGCCCGGAACGGGCCGAGGTCGAGGCCGCAGACGGGAGCTGGGACCCGAGCGTCGACCCCGCCGTCCTCGCCAACGGGCTCGACTTCCCCTCCGACCACTACGCGATCCGGGCGCAGCTCCGGCAGCGCGGGATCGACCCCGACGAGAAGCTCCGCGTCGTCGAGAGCCGGGACGGGCGGACGATCGACCCCCGCGACGTCGAGGCCGCGCTGGCGGCGCACGACGACGTGGGGATCGTCTTCATGCCGACCGCGCTGTACCGCTCCGGGCAGCTGTTCGACGTTCCGCGGATCACCGAGGCCGCCCACGAGGCCGGCGCGTACGCCGGCTTCGACGCGGCCCACTCCGCGGGCGCGGTCCCGCACCGGTTCGGGGAGAGCGGCGTCGACTTCGCGGTGTGGTGTACCTACAAGTACCTCAACGCCGGCCCCGGCTCCGTCGGCGCGCTGTTCGTCGCGGAGCGCCATCACGGGCTCACGCCTGCGCTGACGGGGTGGTGGGGCCACGAGAAGGCGACGCAGTTCGAGATGAACATGGAGTACACCCCGGCCGACTCGGCGGGCGCGTGGCAGATCGGCACCCCGCCGCTGCTCGCGGCCGCGCCCCTGGAAGGCTCCGTGGAACTCCTCCGGGAGGCCGGGATCGACCGGCTCCGGGCGAAGTCGCTCGCGCTCACCGACTTCCTGATCGCCCTCGCCGACGACCGGCTTCCCGAGGTCTCGGTCGGCACGCCCCGCGAACACGCGGTCCGCGGCGGCCACGTCGCCCTCGAACACCCCGACGCGGAGCGGCTGAGCGCGGCTCTCAAAGACCGAGGCGTGGTCGTCGACTTCCGCCCGCCGAACGTGGTGCGCGTCTGTCCGGCCGCGCCGTACACCTCGTTCGCGGACGTGCTGGAGGTGGTCGACGAGATCGAGGCGATTCTCGACAGCGGCGTGCACGAGAAGTACGCGACGGGAGAGGGCGGGGTGACGTAGGGACACGGAGCACTAATTTATAAATCAGACCGCGGTGGCGCGCGCCTCCGAGCGGCCGCCCTCGGCGGCCGCGAGGAGCGTGCGCGAGGGAGTCGGTGGTCCGTAGCAAAGCGGAGGACCACCGACGAGGCTGGGGAGGCGTGAGGCGTGGTCGCTGTGCTGTCCGGGGCGGGACTCGAAGGGGCAGTCGCCGGCGGCTTCGCCGCCGGCTTCCAGAGGCGCGAAGCGCCTCGCGGCTGGGGCTTTGGAGGTGTTCATCGGTGATCCAGCGTCGACCGCCTACAGTCGAGCAGCTGGGGCTTTGGAGATATCCACCCCTGATCGGTCGGCAGCGATCGGGAACCGACAACCGATCCCGCCACCGATCACTCATACCCAAACCACGTATAGCGACGGGCTTAATCGCCCGAGCGCCCAACGTCCGACGATCAGCTAATGGCGGAACCGTCGGGCATGGACGCGTTCGCGCACCTCGGGAGCGAGGTCCGGGAGGCGCTCTCCGATCAGGGTTTCTCCACCCCCACCGAACCCCAGCGCGAGGCGATCCCGCCGCTCGCCGAGGGGAAGAACGCCCTCGTCCTCGCCCCGACGGGCACCGGGAAGACGGAGACCGCGATGCTCCCCGTCTTCGACGCGGTCGTCGACGCCCGCGACTCGCCCGGGGACCAGCCCCGCGAGGGGATCTCCGCGCTGTACATCACGCCGCTCCGCGCGCTCAACCGCGACATGATGGACCGGCTGGAGTGGTGGGGCGACCGGCTCGGCGTCGAGGTCGCGGTGCGCCACGGTGACACCACGCGGTACGAGCGGAGCAAACAGGCCGACGACCCGCCGGACGTGCTCATCACGACGCCGGAGAGCCTCCAGGCGATCCTGACGGGCTCGAAGATGCGGGTCGCGCTTGAGGACGTGGCCCACGTCGTGATCGACGAGGTCCACGAGCTGGCCTCGGCGAAGCGCGGCGCGCAGCTCACGGTCGGGCTCGAACGCCTCCGGCGCGTGGCGGGTCCGTTCCAGCGGGTCGGGCTCTCGGCGACCGTGGGCACGCCCGAGGAGGTCGGGCGGTTCCTCGTCGGGTCCGGAAAGCGCGACCCCGACCGCCCCGGCGACCGCGAGTTCGAGATCGTCGAGGTCGCGGCCGGGACGCGGACCGACGTCCGGGTGCTCGATCCGGAGATCACGGGCCGAGACACGACCCTCGCGGGCGAGCTGGCGGTCGACGAGACGACCGCGAGCCACGTCCGGACGATCCGGGAGATCGTCGCGGACCGCGAGTCGACCCTGATCTTCGTCAACACGCGCCAGACCGCGGAGGCGCTCGGCTCGCGGTTCAAGACGCTCGCGGAGCGGGAGGAGAAGGACGGGGCGGTCGACGACCCCACCGAGATAGAGGTCCACCACGGCTCGCTCTCGAAGGACGTCCGGATCGACGTGGAGGATCGGTTCAAGGCGGGCGAGATCGACGGGCTCGTCTGCACCTCGTCGATGGAGCTCGGCATCGACGTGGGGCGCGTCGACCACGTGGTCCAGTACGGGAGCCCGCGCGAGGTCGCCCGGCTGCTCCAGCGCGTCGGGCGCGCGGGCCACCGCCGCGACCTCGTCTCGGAGGGGACCGTCGTGACGCAGGGCGGCGACGACACCCTCGAAGCGCTGGCGATCGCCCGGCGCGCCGACGCCGAGCTCGTCGAACCGGCCGCGATCCACCACGGGAGCCTCGACACCGTCGCGAACCAGATCGTCGGGGTCGTGATGGACGAGGGCGACGTCCACGCTCGGGAGGCGTACGACACGGTCACGAGCGCCTACCCGTTCCGCGACCTCTCGGAGCCGCAGTTCCAGGAGATCGTCCGGGAGCTGGACGGGAACCGGCTGCTGTGGCTCGACGAGGAGTCGGACACCTTGGAGAAGTCGGGGGGCACGTGGCAGTACTTCTACGCGAACCTCTCGATGATCCCCGACGAGTCCACCTACGAGGTGTACGACATGTCCTCAAGACGCGGCATCGGCACCCTCGACGAGCGGTTCGTCGTCAACTTCGCCGGGCCGGGCGAGACGTTCATCCAGCGCGGCGAGATGTGGCGCATCACCGAGGTCGACGAGGAGGAGGAGCGCGTGAACGTCACGCCCATCGCCGACCCCGCGGGCGAGGTGCCCTCGTGGATCGGTCGGGAGATTCCCGTCCCCAAGCCCGTCGCCGAGGAGGTCGGGCGAATTCGGGGCGAGGCCGCCGAGGCGCTAGAGGCGGGCTCGACGCCCGAGGCGGTCGCGGCCGACCTCGCCGAGCGCTACCCCGCAGACGAGGGGACGATCGCGGCCGCGCTGAAACCGGTGGTCGACCACGTCGACGCCGGCCACCCGGTGCCCGCGGACCGCCGGGTCGTGATCGAGGGGAGCGCCCGCACGGTCGCGGTCAACGCCGCCTTCGGCCACGAGGTCAACGAGACGCTCGCGCGGCTGCTCGCGGCGCTCGTGGGCCAGCGCGCCGGCTCGTCGGTCGGGATGGACGTCGACCCGTACCGGATCGAGTTCGAGGTGCCTCACGGCGTCGATCCCGCGACCTTCCGGGAGGTGTTGGAGACGACCGACCCCGACCGGCTGGAGGCGTACCTCGAACTCGCCCTGAAAAAGTCCGACGCGCTGAAGTTCACGCTGGCGCAGGTCGCCGCGAAGTTCGGCGCCGTCAAGCGCTACCGCGAGGGGAGGGGGCGGTTCGGCGGCGACCGCCTCCTCGCGGCGCTGGAGGGGACGCCGGTCTACGACGAGGCGCTCCGCGAGGTGTTCCACGCCGACCTCGCGGTCGCGGAGACGGCGGAGGTCCTCAGGGAGGTCCGGGACGGCTCCCTCGACCTCGAAATCGCCCGCGAACGCACCCCTCTCGGCACGGCCGGACGCTCTGCGGGGACCGAGTTCCTCGTCCCCGAGAACGCCGACGCCGACGTGATCGAGACGGTCCGCGAGCGCATCCGGAACGACCGCGTCATCCTGTTCTGTCTCCACTGTGCCGACTGGAAGCGCACGACGAAGGTGCGGCGCATCCCCGATCGGCCGGAGTGCCCGGAGTGCGGCTCGACCCGCGTCGCGGCGCTGAACCCGTGGGACGACGAGACGGTCGCGGCGGTCAGAGCGACCGAGAAGGACGAGGAGCAGGAGCGGCGGACGAAGCGGGCGCATCGGGCGGCTAGCCTCGTCCAGACGCACGGGAAGCGCGCCGTGATCGCGCTGGCGGCGCGCGGCGTGGGGCCGCACAACGCCGCGCGGATCATCAACAAGCTGCGCGAGGACGACGACGAGTTCTACCGCGACGTGCTCAGACAGGAGCGCGAGTACGCGCGGACGCAGTCGTTCTGGGACTAGATCGGGGCTCAAGAATCACATTCGGTCATAAAAGAACGCGTAGTGTGATCGGGCACTTATAATTAATCGGCCGTACGGCGAACACCTCCAAAGCCCCAGTCGCGACGACTCGCGCACCTCGCTGCGGTCCTCAGTCGCTCGCGCTGCTCGCTCCCTGCGGTCCTTGCGTCGGTGTGCTTCGTCCTCGCGACTGCCCCTTTGAGCCCCACCCCGCACAGCAACCGCAGCCTCACGCCTCCCCAGCCTCGTCGCTGGCGCCATCGGCGCCAGCGACTCCCTCGCGCGGCGCTCCTCGTGGCCTACCGGCCACTCGGAGGCGCGCGCCGGCGTAATTTTATTTATAAATAGTCGCCGTCGATTCCGCAACCCGCCCTCTACTCGTCCGGGTACTTCGGCTCGCGTCGCTCGGCGCGCTCGGTCGCGCGCTCGATGACCTCGCGGACCGTGTCGGGACCGTCGCTCGCGCGGTAGACGTCACCGTGGCCGGGATACATCGCCTCGACGGTGTCCGGGAGCACGTTGAGAATCGTGTGGAGGCTCTCGATCAGCTCCTCGCGCGACTGGCCAGCCATGTCGGTGCGACCGAACGAGCCGTCGTCGAACGCGCCGTCGTTGTAGACGACCACGTCGCCGGAGTAGAGCCGCTCCTCGCCCACGAACGCGACGTGGTCGTCGGCGTGACCCGGACTCTCGACGACCTCGCAGGGCTCGTCGCCGATCAGGATCTCGTCGCCGTCGACGATGCCCACGTCGCGCCGCGGGTGCGCGGCCTTCGCGTAGAGGGTGGCGTCGAAGCGGTCGAGCACCGCGTCGAGCTCGCCGACGTGATCGTGGTGCTGGTGGGTCAACACGACCCGGTCTAACCCGTCGACGCCGGCGTCGTCGAGCGCGTCGGCGATGACGTCGCCCACGCCGGGCATCGTTCCGGCGTCGACCAGCGTCGGCGCCTCGCCGGGCACGAGGTACGCGTTGCAGGTGAACTCCTCCGCGTCGGCAGTGACGGTGATCGGCTCCATACCCACACGAGGGCGTTCGCGGCGTAAAAACGTGTACGCCGCGGCGACGCGGTGTCGGTGCCGCGCCGGAGTCCCCGGATCCGATCCCGGCAGGGGATTTATCACTCGTGCCCTGCTACTGTTACACACATATGGGCTTCGGAAGCTACGACGAATCCGAACAGGAGAACCAGGACCTGGACGCGGATTTCGACGACGAGGACGGAGTCCGAGCGGCGGAAGAGGTACACGAGGGCTCCGTCGACTACGAGCCCGGCGCCTCCAACGACGAGCTCCTCGACCGGCTCCAGGAGATCAAATCCGAGGAGAACTGATCGGGTGACCGCGCCGAGCCGGACGCTCGGGATCGCCTTCTCCGACGGCGACCGAACCAGCCGCCTCGCCGGCGCCGTCGTCAGACGCGACGGGACCCTCGACGGCCTCGCCTTCGGGCGCTGCACCGTCGGCGGCACCGACGCGACCGACGCCGCGGTCGCCCTCTTCGACGCCCTCGACCGCGAGGACGTCCGCCACGTCGCCTGCGCCGGGGTCGCCCCCGCCTGGTTCAATCTCCTCGACCTCCGCCGCCTGCACGAGGCCCTCGACCGGCCCGTCTACGCGGTGAGCTACGAGGCGAGCCCCGGGCTCGAACCCGCGCTCTGCGACGCGTTCGACGGCGATGCCCTCGACCGCCGGCTCGACGTCTACCGCTCGCTCCCGCCCCGCGTACCGGTCGAGCGCGACGGAGAGGGGGAGCGCGACTCGCCGAACGACCGCCCCGCCCCCCTCTTCGTCCGCGCGGTCGGGATCGACGACGGCCGCGCGGCCGCGGCCGTCCGCGACCTACTCCGAGACGGGTTCCGCCGGCCCGAACCGCTCCGGCTCGCCGCCATCGCGGCCAGCGCGCACCGCGAGGCGACCGCGGGGGGATAGCGGGACGGCGGCGACGCAGCGACCCCCGTCAGCGCGACCGCGGAGGGGGAGCGGGACGGCGAGCGGACCCCCGTGGATATATATCGCCCGCGGCCGACCGCCTCCGCATGAGCGACGACTCTCCGCCGGACGGCGGCGCCTCGGACGACTCCGCCCCCGACGTGACCTTCCGCGACCGCGACCGACTCGTCCGGACGCCGGCCCACGGCGTCGCACTCGACTGCCTCGCCGCCGGGATCGCGGCCGCGCGCCCGGACCGGCTGATCCCGAGCGCCGTCTCGGTTCGCGACGGCGTCCTCCGGATCGAGGGGTCGGAGACCGGTGCGGACGCCGACCGCGTCGGCGAGTACGACCTCGACGACTACGACCGCGTGGTCCTGATCGGGGCGGGCAAGGCGTCCGCGGAGGTCGCGGCCGCGCTCGCCCGAGTGCTCGAAGGCACCGGCCGCGAGATCGCCGAGGGCGTCGTCGTCACCGAGGACCCGTCGGAGCGACCGTCGACGCCGGGCGTAGAGATCCTGCCCGGTGACCACCCGGTCCCGAGCGACGAGGGCGTGGAGAGCGCGCGGCGCGTGCTGGACGTCGCCGAGCGCGCCGGCCCGGACGACCTCGTGCTCGCCGCGATCACCGGGGGCGGGAGCGCGCTGCTCGCGGCGCCCGCCGACCCGATCTCTCCGGACGACCTGCGCGAGCTGACCGAGGCGCTGCTCGCCTGCGGCGCGTCGATCGACGAGATCAACGCGGTCCGCAAGCACTGCTCGGCGGTGAAGGGCGGGCAGCTCGCGCGGGCGGCGGGCCCCGCGACCGTCGCCACGCTCGCGATCAGCGACGTGATTGGCGACCCGCTCGACATCATCGCGAGCGGTCCGACCGTCCCCGACCCCTCCACCTACGCGGACGCGCTGGCGGTGTTGGACCGCTACGACCTCGACGCGCCGGAGTCCGTGCGCGAGCGGCTCGACGCGGGCGCGGCGGGCGAGATCGCGGAGACGCCGGCCGCGGGCGACTCGGCGTTCGACCGCGCGCGGGCGTTCGTCGTCGGCAACGGCCGGACCGCGCTCGACGCCGCCGCGGACGCCGCCGCAGACCGCGGGTACGAGCCGCTGGTGCTCGCCGCCGGAGTCAGGGGGGAGGCCCGGGACGCCGGCGTCACGCACGTCGCCATCGCGGAGGAGTGCGCGGTGCGGGGGTCGCCCGCCGAGCCGCCGGCCGTGCTGCTCTCGGGCGGAGAGACGACCGTGACGCTCGGCGACGCCGACGGGACGGGCGGGCCGAACGCGGAGTTCGCGGCGAGCGCCGGCCTCGCGCTGGCCGAGGGGCCGCTCGGCGGGAACGGGGGTTCGTCCCGCATCGTCGTCGCGAGCGCCGACACCGACGGGATCGACGGCCCCACCGACGCCGCGGGCGGGATCGCTGACGCGACGACGCTGGACCCGGACGTCGCCCGCGACGCCCTCGACCGCCACGACGCCTACCCCCTGCTCGACGAGGCCGGCGCGCTGCTCCGCACCGGGCCGACCGGGACAAATGTCAACGACCTGCGCGCGATCGTGATCGAGGCGGCCGACGGGGAGTGACCGAAAGCGTCGGTCCCGGCGCGGTCTAGTCCCGGCGTGCGGAGCGTTCACGCGTCACGTTCGGTTGCTGTGGGTTTTTGCGGCGACCGCGCTTAGGCTCGGAGAGATGACGCCCGAACTCGACGAGATCGACCTCGGCACCGTCCCGCTCGGTCGGACCGGGCTCCGAACGAGCGAGCTCCAGCTCGGCACGTGGCGCTTCGGCCGCGTGACCGAGGCGGGGAACGTGGAGATCGACGAGGCGCGCGCCCACGAGCTGCTCGACGCCTACGAGGCCGCCGGCGGCAGATACGTTGACACCGCCGACGTGTACGGCGGCGGCGACTGCGAGCGCTGGATCGGCGACTGGCTCGCCGAGCGCGACCGCGAGCGCTACACGGTCGCCTCGAAGGTGTACTGGCAGATCCGCGACGGCGACCCGAACAGCCGCGGGACGAACCGCAAGAACGTCCGCCACCGCGTCGACGCTCTCCTCGACCGGCTCGACACCGATTATATCGACGTCCTGTACATCCACCGCTGGGACGACGAGACGCCGGCCCGCGAGCTGATGAAGACCCTGAACGGGCTCGTCGAGTCCGGCAAGGTCCACTACCTCGGCGCGTCGACGCTCCGCCCGAACGCCTGGAAGGTCGCCCGCGCCAACGCGATCGCCCGGAGCGAGGGGTGGGAGCCGTTCACCGTGCTCCAGCCGCGCTACAACCTCGTCGACCGCGAGGTCGAGGGCGACTACCTGGAGTTCGCCCGGCAGCAGAACCTCGCCGTCTCCCCGTGGAGCCCGCTCGGACAGGGCTTTTTGACCGGGAAGTACGACCGCGACGAGGACCTCCCCGACGAGTCGAAGGCCGCCGAGTCGAGCCGCTTCCGGGAGGCGTACCTCACCGAGGAGAACTTCGACGTCCACGACGAGCTCGACGCCGTCGCCGACGAGGTCGACGCCTCGCCCGCCCAGGTCGCGCTCGCGTGGCTCGCCCACCGCGACGACGTCACCGCACCGATCGTCGGCGCCCGCACCGTCGACCAGCTCGCGGAGAACCTCGCGGCCGCGTCGATCGACCTCTCGGACGAGCAGGTCGACCGCCTCACCGCCGCGAAGGCCGGGCCGTACGACGAGCTGTAGGGCGCCCCGTCAGTCGGGTCCGTCGGATCGCTCGGTCTCCGACCGTTCCGCCTCCCCGCCCCCCGTCGCCTTCCCGTCCGCGCGGTCGCGCTCCCGCGCCGCCGGGTCGCGCTCGCTCGGGTCGCCGTACCCGCCCCCGCCCGGGGTCCGGACCGTGACCGTCGTCCCCGGCTCCACGTCGACGGTCGCCTTCGCCGGCACCGGGTCCCCGTCGATCAGGTTCTCGCCGGTGGCGCCCGACTCTCCGCCCTCGATGCCGGCTGGAGCGCGGCGCCGTCGCTCCGTCAGCAATGAGACGGTCGCGGCGGTCTCGACGCGAACGCGCCGTTCGAGCCCGAGCCCGCCGCGGTGGCGCCCGTCGCCGCCGCTGTCCGGGCGGAAGGCGTACCGCTCCACGCGGAGCGGGTACGCCGCCTCCAGCGCCTCGACCGGCGTGTTGAGGGTGTTCGTCATCCCGACCTGCACGCCGTCCATCCCGTCGGCGTCCGGGCGCGCGCCGAAGCCGCCGCCGATCGTCTCGTAGTAGGTGAACGACTCGTCGGGGGCGGCCTCGCGGTCTCCGCGGCCGTCGCGACTGCCGCCCCCGCCGTCCCCGCCACGACCGCCGCGGCTCCCGATCGTGAGGTTGTTCATCGTCCCCTGGCTCCCCGCGGTCACCCGCTCCGGGACCGCCTCGCCGAGCGCCGCGAGCACGACGTCGGTGACGCGTTGGCTCGTCTCGACGTTCCCGCCGACGACCGCCGCCGGCGGGTTCGGATTGAGGATCGACCCCTCGGGCGCCGACACCGACACCGGCTCGTAGCAGCCGTGGTTCGGCGGAATCGACGGGTCGGTGACGCAGCGCACGACGAAGTACACCGCGCTCTTCGCGACCGCCAGCGGCGCGTTGCAGTTCCCGTCGACCTGCGGGGCGCTCCCCGCGAAGTCGACCGCGAGGCGGTCGCCGTCGACGGTCACCGCGGCCCGGATCGGGAGGTCGGCGTCGGTGACGCCGTCGCCCTCCATCGCGTCCTCGGCCTCGTAGGTCCCGTCCGGGAGGTCCTCGATGGCGGCGGTCATCCGCTCGCGGGAGTAGTCGATCACGGCGTCGAAGGCGCGTTCGAGGCGGGCGCGGCCGTGCTCGTCGGCCAGTTCGCGGAGCCGGTCGTCGGCCCGCTCGTTGGCCGCGAGCTGCGCCTCGAGGTCGGCGCGGCGCTCGGCCGGGGTCCGGACGTTCGCGAGGATCAGGTCGAGGACGTCGTCGACGCGCTCGCCGCCGTCGACGAGCCGGAGCGGCGGGATGCGGAGCCCCTCCTGCTGGATCTCGCGGGCACCGGCCGGCATGCTCCCGGGCGCCATCCCGCCGACGTCGGCGTGGTGCGCGCGGGAGACCGCGAAGCCGACCACGCCGCCGTCGAGCGACAGCGACGAGACGAGCGTCACGTCCGGGAGGTGCGTCCCGCCCGTGAACGGGTCGTTGAGGACGAACACGTCGCCGGGCGCGGGATCGCGCTCCCGCACGGCCGCGACCGCCTCGGGCATCGCGCCGAGGTGGACCGGGATGTGCTCCGCCTGCGCGACCATCCGGCCGTCGGCGTCGAACAGGGCGGTCGAGCAGTCCCGCCGCTCCGTGATGTTCGGCGAGTAGGCGCCGCGGATCAGCACCTGTCCCATCTCCTCGGCGACGCCCTCCAGCTGGTTACGGAGGACCTCCAGGGTGACCGGGTCGAGGGCGGGGGCGCCGTCGCTCGCGCGGTCGCGGTCACCGGCGTCGTCTCGCCCGGTCATCGCCGCTCACCTCCGGCCTCAACCGCGTCCCGCTCCAGCACCACCGTCCCGTCCCGGCGGACGCGCCCGCCCCACGCCGGCGGGACCACGGTCGTGCTTTCGGTCCCCGCGAGCACGGCCGGACCGTCGAGGGCCTCACCCGGACCCAGCGCGTCGCGGTCGTACACGGTCGCCGAGACGCATCCCGCGTCGGGGAAGACGACCTCGCGGGACCCGCGTTCGGCGTCGGCCTCGCCCGCTCTGTCGACGGTCGGCGCCTCGACGTCGACCGTGGCCGTGACCCGGAGCGTGACGGCCTCGACGCCGGCGTCGAGCCGGTAGCCGTAGGCGCGCTCGTGGGCCGCGGCGAAGCGCTCGGCGAGGGCGTCGGGGTCGACGGCGGGATCGGCGGCGCCGTCCGCGTCGTCTCCGTCCCCCTCGCCTCTCCCCGCGTCGACGGTCAGCTCGAAGCTCTGCCCGGCGTACCGGCAGTCGGCCGCGCGCTCGACGCGGGCGGCCGCGGGGTCGGAGACGTCGTCGAGGACCCGGTCCGTCAGGGCCGCGAAGGCGTCACCGAGGTCGGCGGCGGTCGCGTCGGAAAGCGGGAGCCGGACCGTGCGGGCCGCGTCGTGGGTCTCGTCGGCCGCGAGCAGCCCGTACGCCGACAGCACGCCGGCCGGACCGGGGACGAGCACGCGGTCCATCTCGAGGCGGTCCGCGAGCGCCGCGGCGTGCATCGGCCCCGCGCCGCCGAAGGCGACGAGGTCGAAGTCGCGGGGGTCGCGACCGCGCTCGACCGTCACCGACCGGATCGCCCGCGCCATCGTCGCGTTGGCGACGCGGTAGACGCCGCGGGCGGCGGCGGTGGGGGCGTCGAGGGGGTCCGCCGTCTCGCCGTCGTTCCCGGACCCGACGTTCCCGCCGAGATCGGCCGCCCCGTCGATGTCGGCCGCCTCGGCGAGCCGGGCGAGCGCCTCGCGGGCGGCGTCGACGTCGAGCGAGAGGTCGCCGCCGAGCGCCGCGTCCGGGCCGATGTAGCCGAGGAGGACGTCGGCGTCGGTGACGGTCGGCTCCGTGCCGCCCTTCCCGTAGCAGGCCGGGCCGGGGTCGGCGCCGGCGGACTCCGGACCGACGCGGAACGCGCCGCCGGCGTCGGTCCACGCGATCGACCCCCCGCCCGCGCCGACCGTCTCGACGTCGACCGTCGGCGTGCGGATCGGGACGTCGGCGATCGTCGTCTCCGCGGTGCGCTCGACGCGCCCGTCGCGCACGAGACTCACGTCGCTCGACGTCCCGCCCATGTCGAAGGTGACGGCGGACCCGCCGGCGGAGCCGGACCCCGCCTCCGTCCCGCCGAGCGTCTCGCCGCCCGCGACCGCGGCCGCGCCGACGACGCCCGCCGCCGGCCCGGAGAGGACCGTGGTGACCGCGCTGTCGCGGACCGTCGCCGCGTCGGCGACGCCGCCGTTCGAGCGCATCACCCGCGGCGCCGGGAGTCCGAGGTCGCGCGCGCCGGCGACGACGCGGCCGAGGTAGGCGTCGAGCTCCGGCGTCAGGTAGGCGTCCGCGACGGTCGTCGCCGTGCGCTCGAACTCGCGGAACTCGGGGAGCACGTCGTGAGAGGCGGAGACGGGGACCGAGAGCTCCTCGCGGAGGACGTCGGCGACCGCGGCCTCGTTCTCCGGGTGCGCGTACGCGTGCAGCAGCGAGACGGCGACGCTCTCGGCGTCGCTCGCGGCGATCTCGTCGGCGAGGTCGCGGACCGCCTCCGCGTCGACCGCCCGCTCGGTCCCGCCGGTCGTCGCCCGCTCGTCGACCTCGAACCGCCGCCGGCGGGGGACGAGCGGGGGCGCCTTCTCGGCGCGCAGGTCGTAGAGGGAGGGGCGCGTCTGGCGGCCGATCTCTAAGACGTCGCGGAAGCCCGTGGTCGTCACGAGCGCGGTGCGCGCGCCGTCGCGCTCCAAGAGGGCGTTGACGGAGGCCGTCGTCGCGTGCGCGAAGGCGTCGACGTCCGTCGGGTCGATCCCGGCCGCGGCGCAGGCCTCGCGGATCCCGTCGAGGACGCCGGCGTTCTGGGGCGTCGTCGTCGGCACCTTCGCGGTGGTGAGGTCGTCGCCGACGAGGAGCGCGGCGTCGGTGAACGTGCCGCCGACGTCGACGCCGATCCGGACGGGCCGGCTGTCGTCGGCCATGCCGGGAGTTACCGCTCCGCGCAGTACTCGACGAAGTTCCGGAGGATCCGGAGCCCCGTCTCCCCGCTCTTCTCGGGGTGGAACTGCGTGCCGAACACGTTGCCGGCGTCGTTGGCGACGACCGCGGGGAAGTCGACCCCGTAGTCGGCGGTGGCGACGACCGCCTCCGGGTCGTCGGGCTCGGCGTAGTACGAGTGGACGAAGTAGGCGTATTCCCCGTCGACCCCGTCGACGATCGGGTGCTCGCGCTCGACGTCGAGCTCGTTCCACCCCATGTGCGGGACCTTGCGGTCGACGTCGAACCGGACGTTGGTGCCGGGAACGAGGTCGAGGCCGGTCACCTCGCCCTCGCCCTCGTGGTCGGCCTCCTCGCTGGAGGTGAGAAGCATCTGCATCCCCAGACAGATGCCGAATAGCGGGCGGCCGGCGTCGGCGTGGTCCGTCAGCGCCTCGCGCAGCGGCCCGGCGTTCTCCATCCCCTCGCGGAACGCGCCGACGCCGGGGAGGACGACGCCGTCGGCGGCCGCGAACGCCTCGGGGTCGTCGGTGATCTCGACCGACGCCCCCGCACGCTCCAATCCGCGGGTCGCCGACCGGAGGTTCCCGAGCCCGTAGTCGACTAAGACGACGTCCGCCAGCGTCTCCGCGGGCGGCTCGAAGGTGCTCATACGTCCCCTCCGAGGGGGACGGAAAAGTCGGTTTCCCTTGTGACAGTCGGGCGCGGCGGGGCGGCCCGGCGTCGGGCGGCGTCAGACGACGGGGACGCGCGGCGGCGGTGCCGCGACGACGCGGACGCGCGCGGCGCAGGGAGGCGTCGAACGCGGCCGACCCGTGGTCGCTCCGGCGGCGCTCACTTCAGCGCCGCCTCGGCCATCCGCTGCGGGAAGCCCATGAGCAGCGCCACGATGCCCTGCGCCTCGTCGCCCTCGCGGAGCGCGGAGCGGATCCGCTGGGAGAAGATCTCCACGGAGATGATCAACACGAGAATGACGAGGATCGTCGCCATCATGTTGGTGAACGCGAACAGCCCCTGCTGGACGGAGAGCACGTTCCCGAGTCCGCCGCCGCCGATGATCCCGAGCGAGACGGCGATCCGGACGTTGATCTCGAAGATGTACAGCGTCCACGCGATGAACGGCGTCGTCACCTGCGAGAGCATCCCGAAGGTGATCGTCTGCGGCTTGTTCGCGCCGGTCGTCTCCATCGCCTCGATCGGTCCGTCCTCGATCTCCTCTAACTCGTCGGTGAAGAGGCGACCGAGGTTGCCGATCGTGTCGGTCGCTATCGCGAGCGTCGCGGTGACGGGGCCGATCCCGCCGAGCGGAATGTAGATGAGCCCCCACACAAGCGCCGGGATCGCGCGGATCGAGGACATGAGCCCGCGGAAGATGAAGTTGAACGGGAACGGCGTCACGCGGCCCGAACCGAGGATGCCGAACAGCAGCGCGAGCGGGAACCCCATGACGGTGCCGGCGAACCCCATCGCGAGGGTGATCCCGGCCTCGCCGAGCAGCGGCGTGTCGCCACCGACGCCGCCCCAGATGAGGTTCCGTTCCGAGATGAACGCCCAGTAGTCGAGGAATCCGCTCGGGTCGATGAAGGGGAACGACGGCGCGAGGAACGGGAAGAAGTCGCGGAGCGCGTTGAGGAAGTTCGGGAAGTACGTGGGGATGTTCGCCGCGAAGAAGCCGACGGAGACGAGCGCGTAGTAGAACACGCCGCCGAGCGCGAGCAGTCCGACGCCCATCACGAGCGCCTTGACGCGGCGAGCGAGGACGATCGCCTCGTAGCGCTCGCGAACGGACTCGTCGTAGCTCATTGGCCCATCCCCCCGCCGGAGACCCGCTTCGACGACGCGTCGTCGAGCGACCCGCCGTCGGCGCCCCGATCGGCGTCAGAGGCGAACATGCCCTCCGTGTCGATGTCGCCGTAGATCTCGTCTATCACGTCCATGTCGAACTCGTCGCGGTAGCCGTCGAACACCTTCCGCCCGTCGCGGAGGCCGATGAACCGCTCGCCGAACTTCCGGGCGAGGTTCACCTGGTGGAGGCTGATGACGGCCGTCAGGTCGCGCTTGCGCGCTGCGGTCCGGAGGTACCCCATCACCTGCTGGGAGGAGCCCGGATCGAGGCTCGCGACGGGCTCGTCTGCCAGCAGGATCGTGGGGTCCTGTACCAGCGCCCGGGCGATCCCGACCCGCTGCTGTTGGCCGCCGGACATGCGCTTGGCGCTCTGCTGGGCCTCGTCGAGCAGTCCCACGGTGTCGAGCGCCTCCAACGCCTGGAGCTTGTCCGCCTCGCCCTGCCGTTGGAGCAGCGAGTCGAGGAACGTGTTCCGGTTGAGCGACCCGGTGAGCGCGTTGGAGTACGCGGTCATCTGGTCGATGATGTTGTGTTGCTGGAAGATCATCGCGATGTCGTTGCGGGGACTGGTGACGGGTTCGTCGCCGACGCGGATCTCCCCCTCGGTGGGGGTCTCGAGCGCGTTCATGCACCGAAGCAGGGTCGACTTCCCGGAGCCGGAGACGCCGAGCACGATGACGAACTCGCCCTGCGGAACCTCGAACGAGACGTCGTCGAGCGCCACGGTGTCGCCGAACCGCTTCGTGAGCCCGTCGACTGTGATGCGACTCATTAGGTGTAAAGAGGGGTTGAGAGGTGGTTACGAAAGGTCTTCGAACTCGAGACCGAGCTGGTCGAGGACCTGTCGGATCGGCTCGTAGTCGTCGATGCTCCCCTCCTCGACGCCGGTGAACCAGAGCGGTTCGCCGTCGTAGTCGTCGCCGTGGCTGAGGTCCTCCTCGGACACGTTCAGGATGGCCTCCTCGATGTCGGCCTTGACCGGGGCGTCCCAGCTGGAGCGCGTCGCCAGCGGCGCGCGCGGGATCGGGTCGGACACCGCGAGCAGCTGGAGCTCGGTCCCCGACGACTCGATCTCGTCGCCGGCGCCCTCGTACTCCGCCGAGATGTCGACGAAGTCCTCGGACATCTCCTCGAACTGCTGCTGCGGGACGTACGGCGCCGACGAGAACGCCCCGGTCGTCGCGGCCATCACGTCGTCGCGCTGGACCATCTGCTCGCGCGCCGTGGTGTGGTCGGAGTACTCCGCGTCGAAGTCGTTCGCGTCGCCGTCGGGCGCGTTCCCGATGTCGAGCCCGGCGTCCTGGAGGACCGTGAGGGGGACGAGCGTCCCGGAGACGGAGAGGATGTCGCCCATGTAGATCAGCTCGCCCTCGAGGTCGGTGAGCGCCTCGATCCCGCTGTCGGGGGTCGTCGTGATCGTCGAGAAGTACTGCGCCGCGCCGTAGGCGATCCGCACGCCGACGACGTCGAGGATGTCCTCGCCCGCGATGACCGCCGACGGCGAGATGTCCGCGATCTCCCCCTGCTCGTTCCGCATCGCCTGGAGGGTCGCGGTGTAGCTCGCCGCGCGGTCGGACTCGATCTCGACCTCGACCTCGGACTCGAGGTACTCGAACATCGGCTGGTACTGCTGTTCGATCTCCACGTCGGCCTCGGCCGGGTTCAGGATGAACTGCGCGGAGGGCACGTCGTCCGTCTCGCCCGCCGTGCCGCCGTCAGAGCCGTCGGACCCGTCAGAGCCGTCGCTTCCGTCGGAGCCGTCGGAACCGTCCCCGCCGCCGGAACAGCCGGCGAGCGCGACCACGCCGCCCGCACCCGCTGTCTTGACGAACGTTCGTCGGTTCGACGACCATCTGTTGTCGGACATACAGCCGGTTGTCTGACTGGCGTGACTAATCGTTTTCTATGTTTTCTATATATATCGCGACGGTACGTCCGGTTCTCGGACGAGTATCGTCCGAACGGACCACCGGCGCACGTTCCCGGTTGAAACGCCCGTGGAGACGCGGTCACGGGCGCGGCAGCGGCGTCAGTACTCCCCGAGCCGCGACTGACCGCTCCCGCCCGCCGCGCCGCCGCTCAGCTCGGCCGCCCGCGCGATCGTCTCGAAGAAGCCGTCGCGCTGGCTCCGGTCGTACAGCGTCGCCGCCGGGTGGACCGACAGCAACACGCGACGCGACGCACCCGCGAGCCGGGCGTCGACGACGTCGCCGGACTCCGACGTGATCGCCACCGACCGGTCGAGCAGGTGCTCGCTCGGCACCTTGCCCAGCGTCACGATCAGCGCCGGATCGAGCCGGTCGATCTCCTCGTCGAGGTGGCCGCGGCAGTTCGCCAGCTCGTCGCTCGTCGGGTCGCGGTTGTCGGGGGGGCGACACCGCACGCAGTTGGTGATGCGCACGTCCGCCCGCGCGAGGCCGGCGTCCCGCAGCGCGTCGTCGAGCACGTCGCCGGACCGCCCGACGAACGGCTCGCCCTCCGCATCCTCGTTCGCGCCCGGTCCCTCGCCGACGAACAGCAGGTCTGCGTCCGTCGGCCCGACCCCGTCGACGATCCGGCTCCGCGACTCGACCAGCGCCGGACAGCGCTCGCACGACGGTACCCGGAGGTCGGCGTCGAGCGCGTCCCCGTGCTCTGTCATGCGCACCGATCCGGGCGGGGGCGACATAAGTCCGTTCGCCTCGCCCGACGACGCTCCGCCGCGCCCCGCGGTTTCCGACCCGACGACGCCCCTTTCACGGACGGGCGTGTGGGTCCGCCATGCCGACCGTCAGCGACACCTACATCGAGAACCGCCAGCGGGTCCAGCCGACGCACACGAACAACTACGAGTCCGCCCACGGGGGCAACGTCGTCAAGTGGATGGACGAGGTGGGAGCGATGTCCGCGATGCGCCACGCCGGTGAGACCTGCGTCACCGCCAAGATCAACGGGCTCGACTTCAAGCGACCGATCCCGCAGGGCGACACCTGCCTCATCGAGTCGTACGCGTACGCGGCCGGTCGGACGAGCGTGCGCGTCCGCCTCCGCGCGTTCCGCGAGTCGCCGCGGACCGGCGAGCGCGAGGTGACGACGGAGTCGTACTTCGTGTTCGTCGCCGTCGACGCGGACGGGACGCCGACGCCGGTACCGGCGCTCGGAGTCGCCGGCGACCGCTGCCGGGAGCTCCGCGACGCCGCGCTCGCCGCCGAGCCAGACGAGGATCGCTGAACCGTCCGAGTCGCCTCGGGCGGCGACCTCGCCGCCGGGGAAGATACCGGCCGCGGGAAGAATCAGTGATGAAAAAGACCAGTAATAAAGAAACCGATCGCTGGGGGTTTTTGCCACACCGAAGGGGGGTGAACCGGGGGGAGACGTCGGCTCAAAGACTTACATTTTATAACTAATGAACGTGATGTCCCTCGCGTCGTATGTGGATGATAACCTGTGACATGAGTCGCCGACGGAATCGAGTACACGAGAGCAACGGTGGGGTAGACCCATGACGACGGGAATCGACGTCGCGATCGCCGCGATACCGCTGCTTCTCGCGGGTACCCTGCTGATCGGACTGCTCTGGCCGGCGACGCGCGCGATGCCGATCGCGTGGGTCGCCGCGCTCGCGGTCGGGTACTTCGCGTGGAACATGCCGGTGAACTGGTTGGCGGCGGCGTCGGCGGCAGGCTTTATGACCGCCTTCGAGATCCTCTGGATCGTCTTCGGCGCGCTCGTCCTGCTGTACACGCTGATGGAAGCGGGCGCCTTCGACCGGATCAATCGAGGGTTCGCGACGGTCAGCGACGACCGCCGCGTCCAGATCGTCCTGATCGCCTTCTTCATGGCGACGTTCATCGAGGGCGCCGCCGGCTTCGGGACGCCGGCCGCGGTCGTCGCACCGCTGCTCCTCGGACTTGGTTTCCCGGCGCTCGCGGCCGTCGTCGCGGGCATCATCGGCCACATCATCGCCGTCACGTACGGCGCGGTGGGGACGCCGATCGTGGTCGGGATCCAGAGTCCGATGGAGAGCGTCGAGTTCACCCGCACCGCGATCCAGGACGGCGGGATGACCGTCCAGGAGTTCTCCGTCAACGTGGCGGCGTGGGCGGCGACGTATCACGCCTTGGTCGGGTTCGTGATGCCGCTGTTCGCGGTCGGAATGGTCGTCTACTTCTTCGGTGACCCGGAGGACCGGTCGCTGAAGCCGGCCTGGGAGGTCGCGCCGCTCTGTATCGCGTCGGGGATCGCCTTCGCGGTCCCGTACTGGCTCTCGGCGTGGTTCCTCACGGCCGAGTTCCCGTCGCTCATCGGCTCGATGGTCGGTGGAACCGTCATCCTGAGCATCCTGCGTGCGGGGTACCTCCTGCCGGACGACGAGTGGGAGTTCCCCGAGCGTGAGCGGTGGGCCGATCACTGGGTCGGCTCGATCGAGCCGGGCCAGTCCAACGGCGCGAACGGCGGCTCGCCCGAGGCCGAGGCGGCCGACCTGAGCGGCGGCGAGGACATGTCGCTGTTCAAGGCGTGGTCGCCGTACGTCCTGCTCGTGATCCTGCTGGTCGTGACGCGGGCGATCGACCCGATCTCGAACTTCATCAACCAGGACATCTTCGTCCTCAGTTGGGGCGGGATCCTCGGCACCGACCTCAGCGGAGCCGTCGCGTGGATGAACGTACCGGGCTTCTGGCTGCTCGTGAGCGCCGTGCTCGCGATCCCGATCTTCAGCATGTCCGGCGAGGAGGTCGGTGACGCCTGGAAGGAGGCCGCCCGGAAGATCGTCTCGCCGTTCATCGCGCTGGTGTTCGTCATCGCGATGGTGCAGGTGATGCTCCAGTCCGGCGCGCATCCCGGCGCGCCCGAGGTCGGCAGCATGATCGTCCTGCTCGCGCAGACGACCGCGGATATCCTCGGCCCCGCCTACCCCGCCTTCGCGTCGCTCATCGGCGCGCTGGGCGCGGCGATGGCCGGGTCGAACACCGTCTCGAACATCACGTTCGGCGCGTTCCAGTTCGAGGCGGCGACGCAGCTCGGGCTCCCGCGGACGATCATCGTCGGCGCGCAGGCCGTCGGCGGCGCAATCGGGAACCTCGTCGCGATTCACAACCTCGTCGCCGCGCTGGCGACTGTCGGCCTCCTCGGACAGGAGGGGCGGGTGATGCGGCTGAACATGATCCCGCTGCTGTACTACGCGACCGGCGTCGGTCTGCTGTGTCTGCTGTTCAGCTACGTGCTGTTCCCCGGCGTGTTCTGAACGCGGGAACGGTACTGCGGTGCGGATTTCTTTTTACGATCGATCGACGGTTTGTGTAGAACGCTCCCGAAGCCCCAGCCGCGAGGCGGGCGCACGCTCGCTGTCGTTCGAGACGCCGGAGGCGTCTCGTGACGACGAGAGAGCAAAGCTCTCTCCAACCACGCTCCTCGGTCACTCACTTCGTTCGTTCCCTGCGGTGCTTACGTCGTCATCAGAACGCTCGGCGTTCTGATTGGCTCACGAGAGCTCCACTCTCGTGAACGCCTGCGCCCGCCTCGCGGATGCCCCCTTGAGTCCCGCCCCGCACCGCAACCGCACCTCACGCCTCCCCAGCCTCGTCGCTCGCTACGCTCGCTCCTCCCTCGCGCGCGCACCTCGCGCCCTGCGGGCGCTCGGCGGCACGCGCCGACCGCGTCGTTTTTTATAACTGACCCTCGCGGTCGCTCACTCTTTTTAAATACCGTATTGACGATGCGCGAGATGTGA
Organism: Halorubrum depositum; assembly: GCF_007671725.1. Classification (NCBI taxonomy): domain Archaea; kingdom Methanobacteriati; phylum Methanobacteriota; class Halobacteria; order Halobacteriales; family Haloferacaceae; genus Halorubrum; species Halorubrum depositum. The sequence continues at coordinate 1,245,498 of NZ_VCNM01000002.1, forward strand.
AAGACGGGGGCCGAAAAAATCTGCACCCGAGAACGGCGTCACGGGACCCGTCGCCTGCGACGCCGGTTCAGTCGTCGGCGGGCGACGGGCTCGTCGCGTCGGCGGCGCCCGCGTCGGCGACGGCGTCGGGCGCGGGCCCGGTCACGGCGTCAGCGACCTTCTCGATCGGGTGCGGCGGGTTCTCCGCGTCCGCGTCGCGGTCGCCCAGCTGCGAGCGGCAGGAGGCGCCCGGCGCGGTCACCGTCTCGCCGTCGCTCTCGTCGACCTGGTCGAAGAGGATCCGCCCGATCGCCTTCGAGATGTCGTAGTGCTCCGACTCGTAGCCGAACGAGCCCGCCATCCCGCAACAGGAGGAGTCGAGCGGGTCCACGTCGTAGCCGGCCCGGCGGAGCACGCCGACCGCGTGGTGGTCCTTGTTCGTCGCCTTCTGGTTGCAGTGGCCGTGGTAGGTGAGCGACTCGGCGGGCGCGTCGAACGCCAACTGCTCGTCGACGCGGCCGGCGTCGAGGTACTCCAGGACGCCGTAGGCGGCCGCGGAGACGGCCTCGACGTCGTCGCCGTCGAGCAGGTCGAGGTACTCGTCCTGGAACATCACCGCGTCCGACGGCTCGACGAAGACGACCGACTGCCCGTCGCGGACGCGGGGCGCGAGCCGCTCGACGTTGGTCTCGGCGCGCTCGCGGGCGTCGTCGAGGAACCCGGTGGAGAACGCCGCCCGACCCGAGGGGGCGAGGTCGTCCGGCACCTCGACGCGGACGCCGGCCGCCTCCAGCACCTCGACGGCGGCCTTCCCGGCGGCCGGGTAGCTGTAGTTGGTGTACGTGTCGGGGAACAGCACGACCGTGTCGGCCGCCTCCTCGGGGGCGACCGTCGACCCGCCGCGCGAGTCGAACCACTCCTCGAAGCTCTCGGAGCGGAACGTCGGCAGCTCCCGGTCCGGGGCGATCCCCGCGACCGCGTCCATCACCTTCCGGGCGCCGGGGATCTTCGACGCCGCGTTCGACACCGGCGCGAGCGTGCTCCCGAGCGCCGAGAAGCGGTCGATGTCGCGGAAGATCCGCTCGCGGAGGCCAGCCCCCTCCTTCTCGTGGTGCTCGTGTTTCACCTCGGCCTTGAGCTTCGCGAGGTCGACCCCCGTGGGACAGTCGCTCTTACAGCCCTTACAGCCGACGCAGAGCCCGAGCACCTCCTCCTGGAATCTGTCGGAGTGGATCTCGTCCTCGTCGAGCTCCCCGCTGATGGCCGCCCGGAGCATGTTCGCGCGGCCGCGAGTCGCCTGGATCTCCTCCTCGGAGGCGCGGTAGGTCGGACACATCACGCCGGAGTCGGTCTCGCGGCAGGTGCCGCAGCCGTTACACAGCTCGACGAGGTGCGAGAAGCCGCCCTCGTCCGTGAAGTCCAGCTCGGTCTGCGGCTCGATCGACTGGTACTCCGGCCCGTACCGGAGGTTCTCCCGCATGTCCGTGTCGGCGGCGGTGTCGGGGTAGCCGCGCTCGGCGGCGGTGTCGCCGTCGACGTAGACGACCTTCCCGGGGTTCATCCGCCACTCGGGGTCGAACGTCGACTTGAGCTCCTGGAACGCGCTCCAGAGGTCTTCGCCGTACATCTTCGGGTTGAACTCGGTGCGCGCGAGCCCGTCGCCGTGCTCGCCCGAGAAGGCGCCGTGGTGCTCTAAGACGAGATCGGTGACGTCCTCGGAGATGGAGTGCATCTTCTCGACGCCCTCCTCCTCCTTCAGCGAGAGGATGGGCCGGATGTGGAGGGTGCCGGACCCGGCGTGCGCGAAGTACGCCGCCGAGGTGTCGTGGTCCGTGAGGACGTCCTCGAACTGTCCGACGTACTCCGCGAGCTCCTCGGGCGGCACCGTCGCGTCCTCGATGAACGGATACGGCTTCGGGTCGCCCTTCATGCCCATCAGAAGCGGGATGGCCGCCTTTCGGAGCTTCCAGATGTCGGCCTGGTCCTCGGGCGTGTACGCCTCTAACACGTCGAAGGCGTCGCCCTCGTCGACGAAGTACGCGTTCGTGTCGGCGATGGCGTCCTCGAAGTCGCCGACGAGCTCGGAGTCCCACTCTAACATGAGCGCCGCGGCCGCGCGGTCCGGGATCGGCTCGGCGTACTGCGCGAACTCCTGTGAGCCGGCGGCGAGCGAGAACACCTCGTCGTCCATCAGCTCGACCGCGCTCACCGGGAACTCCAGCGCCTCGGGCACCGCCTTCATCGCGTCGTTCAGCGAGTCGAACATGTACAGCGCGAGCGCCGTCTCCTCGGGGCGGGTGACGAGCGACACCTCGGCCTCGACGATCGTGCCGAGCGTCCCCTCGGCGCCGACGAACAGCTTCGAGAGGTTGATAACCTCCTCGCCGTCGTCGTTCTCGTAGATCACCTTATGCAGGTTGTACCCGGAGACGGAGCGCTTGAGGTTCGGGTACTTCTCGTCGATCTCGGCCTCGTTCTCCGCGACGAGTTCGCGGGTCGTCTCGTACAGCGCGGCCTCCTGATCGTCTTTTCCGACGATCTCCTCGTACTCCGGGGAGTCGAGGACGACCTCGCGGGTCTCGATGAGCGACCCGTCCGCGAGCACGACTTTCAGCCGCTCCGTGTACGCGTCGGTGATCCCGTAGCGCACCGAGTGCGCGCCCGTGGAGTTGTTGCCGATGCCGCCGACGACCGTCGCGCGCGCCGAGGAGGCCGGGTCGGGGGCGAACTTCAGCCCGTCCTCGGCCAGCCGGTCGTCGAGGTGGTCCTGGACGACGCCGGGCTGGACCACCGCCCGGCGGTCGTCGGGCCGGACGTCCACGATCTCGTCCATATACTTCGAGAAGTCGAGCACGACGCAGCCTGGGCCGACGGTCTGACCGCCGAGCGAGGAACCGGCGCCCCGCGGGATGACGGGGACCTCGTGGTCGGCCGCGACCCGCATCGTCGCCTGCACGTCGTCGATCGAGCGCGGCGTCACGACGCCGGCCGGGCGCGCCTGGTAGATGCTGCCGTCGGTCGCGTACAGCACCTGCGCGTACTCGTCGAACTGGACCTCGCCGGCGACGCGCTCGCGGAGGTCCTCCGCGAGCGCCCGATAGGCGGGTACGTCCGGACGGTCGTGGCCGAGCGCGGCCGACGACGTGTCCAGGTCGGGTGTGTCAGCTCCCCACGCGGGCTCACTTGCCATAGTACTACTCCGAGTCGAAAGGAGAATAAATCCTTTGTTAAAGATAAATATGATCGGGAGTCGACGGCGGCGGCCGATAGCCGCGCTGTTCCGCTTTTTTCACGCACACAGTAAGGTAGAATTTTCAGAAGAGGACGCCCGTCTCGGCGGCGTCCCGCCGGGATTTATTGCCCCGCCGAGCGAGGCCGACACATGGAGATACTCCACACGTGTCTGAACGTGGCCGACGCCGACCGCACCGCCGACTGGTACGTCGAACAGCTCGGGTTCGAGCGCTCCTGGGAGTTCACGACCGCCGACGGCGACACGCGCAACGTGTACGTCTCGGACGACGCCGGCGTCGAGTTCCAGCTGTCCGACACAGACGGCGAGGAGCCGAGCGACGACGGCGACCGGTACGACCACGTCGCCGTCGGCGTCGACGACGTCGACGCGACGTTCGAGGCGATCGACCACCACGGCGTCGTGAAGGAGCCGGGCGACCAGCCCGAGGCCGGCGCGCGCACCGCGTTCGTGAAAGACCCCGACGGACACGCGGTCGAGCTGATCGAGCCGTTATAAACGACGCCAGTGATCGGAGAATAATTTTATAAATATACCCGGAGTGTTGCCGTCGGCTGGATCCACGCGATCGGCCACTCTGTGGTAAACGCCGCCAAAGCCCCAGTCGCGAGGTCGGCGCACGCTCGTTGCGCTCCTCGGTCGCTCACTTCGTTCGCTCCCTGTGGTGCTTACCGTTGCCTGCGCCGACCTCGCGACTGCCCCTTTGAGTCCTCCCCGCACCGCACGGCACCGCGCCTCACACCTCCCCAGCCTCGTCGGTCGCCGAAGGCGACCGACTCCCTCACGCGCGCACCTCGTGGCCGCCACGGGCGGCCACTCGGAGGCGCGCGCCACCGCATCGTTTGTGTATCGGCGATCGTCGTCCTCGCTCACGGCCATTTAACCACTCTATCGCGCCCACCGATCTGCAGCACTCACTCCGTCTATCGAGCAGAGCAGTATCGCTCTAAGACGCGAGCGACGTAAAAAAACAGTGAATCGAACGGGGCCGGTACGCGGTGAGCCGATTACAGGATGCCGGCGGCCTCGGCGGTCTCGACGATGTCCTGGGCCATCTTGTTGGTCGCCTCGTCGACCATCTGGCCGTCGACGCTCACGGCGCCTTTGCCCTCCTCCATCGCCTCGGCGTAGGCGTCGACGATGCGCTTGGCGCGCTCGGCGGTCTCCGGGTCCGGCGCGAACACTTCGTTGCCGATCTCGATCTGCGAGGGGTGGATCGCCCACTTGCCGTCGCAGCCGATCATGTTGGCGTTCTCGGCGGACTCGCGGAACCCGTCGGCGTCCTCGATGTCGGCGTACGGGCCGTCGAGACACGGCAGGCCGGCCGACTTCGCCGCGGCGTTACACTCGGAGAGCGCGTGGTGCCAGTAGTGGCCCGGGTACTCCGGGAACTGACCGATGTCGAGCCCGGGTGTTCCCATCGCCGCGGAGTAGTCGCCCGGCCCGAAGATGATCGACGAGAGCCGGTCGGAGGCGTGCGCGATCTCGTGGACGTTGTGCATCCCCTCGCCGTCCTCGATCTGCGGTTCGAGGCCGATGCCGCCGACCTCCAGCCCGTTGTTCTCCTCGACCTGCGCGAGCAGGTTCTCGACGGTGTGGATGTCGCTGGGGGACTTGACCTTCGGAACGATGATGTCGTCGATGTGCTCGCCCGCCTCGCCGACGACCGTGATCAGGTCGTCGTACCACCACTTGGTGTCGATGCCGTTCATGCGGAAGCTGAGGACCTTGTCGCTCCAGTCCTCCTCTTTGGCCGCCTTGATGAGCGGCGCGCGCGCGTCCGGCTTGGCGTTCGGCGCCACGGAGTCCTCCAAGTCGAGGAACACCTCGTCGGCGTCGCTGTCGGCCGCTGAGTGCATCATTTTCTCGTCGCTCGCGGGCGTTGCAAGCTGCGTCCGGCGAAGAGTGACGTCCGTCATATAGCGGCTCAATCACGCTCGCCCACGGAAATAAAGGTACCTCACCCGGGGGTATTTTCTCTGAGTCGGAAGCGAGTGAACATCGGGAGCAGAGAGGGGAGCGGAAGGGGCCGGTCGCGGGCGGGTTGCCCGCGCGGACGCTTACAAGCGATTACGTCCGAACACAGTGCTCTCGCCGCCTCAGCGGTCCGCGCGCCGGACCGTGGCGACGACGAGCAGCGCGAGCACGAGCGCCCCGACCACCGCGCCGAGCGTCCGCGGCGAGAAGAGGCCGAGCTCCTCGACCGGGGACGCTCCGGCCGGCCCGGACGCTCCGGCCGACTCGACCGTTACGGTCGCCGTCGTCGAGTCGGTCTCGCCGGCGTCGTTGGTGACCATGAGTTCGACGTCGTACTCGCCGGACTCCGAGAACGTCGTCTCCGTGACGCTCCCGGCGGCCGTCTCGCCGTCGACGTCCCAGTCGTAGGCGACGATCTCGCCGTACTCGTCGGAGGAGCCCACGCCCGAGAGCGTGACTGTCTCACCGGGCGCGGCCTCGCCGGACTCGCCGGCGTCGACCGTGATCGCCGCCTCCGGCTGACTCACGGCCGACACCGCGAAGACGGAGAATCCGGGCGTCTCGGCCGCCAACACCACGTCGTCGCCGTCGCGCTCGACGACCGACGTCTCCAGCGCCTGCCACTCGCCCTCCGAGTGGCGCGAGAGCCGGAGGTCCTCCGCGTCGGCGCCGGCCGCTTCGAGCCGGTCGGCACCGATCCGCGTCCGGATCGTGGCCGGCGAGTTCCGAGCCGCTTCTGGGACCGAGATCTCGACCGTCGAGACCCCGGCGCCGGGCGGTTGCCCGGTCGATTCGGGGGCCGCGTCGAGTTCGGTGACGCTCACGTCGCCCTCGACGGCGCCGTCGAACTCGATGCCCTCGACCCCGGTCTCGCCGGCGAATGCGACGCTCGACGTTCCGTCGGGGCCCGCCTCGACGGTCGCGGTTTCGCCCGCGACCGCGGTGGCGCCTTCCGGCACCTCGACCGACGGCTCGTCGGTCGGTTCGTCGTCGGGTGCGTCGGTGTCGCCCGGCGCGTCTGGCGTGTCGACCCCGCCGTCGCCGCCGGGGGCGCCACCGCTACCGCCACCACCGGGAGCACCGTCACCGGTGGATCCGGAACCGTCGCCCGGGTCGTCGTCGCTCGAATCGCTTCCGTCGTCCGGCGCCGGCGCCTCGTCCAGTTCGAGGGCGACCTCCTCGTTCGCGCCGGACTCCCACGCGGCGGTGCCGGCGTCGGCGTCGGCGACCCGGAACGTCACGTCGCCGTCGACCGGCCCCTCGACGGTGAGCTTCTCGTCGAACGCGCCCGAGCCGCCGAACGAGCCGTCGGCGTCGGTCTCGATGCTGTCGCGGACCTCGCCGTCGACGACCGCCTCGACGGTGACGCCGTCGATCGGGTCACCGCCGTCGGTCAGCGTCACCTGTCCGTAGTACGCCGCTGGCGTTGCCGGCGGGCCGTCCTGCCCGGCGACCCCGCCCACGGCCGCGCCGCTGGCGACGAGCGCCACGACGGCGATCGCCACCGCGGCCAGACCGAGCGCGTGTTTGACGTTCATCGGTTCAGTTCCCCGTCAGGGCGCCCTCCTCGGTCTCCTGGGTCGGGTCGACCGGCACGGTCGCGCCGAGCTCGCCGTCGTCGGTGACGAACACCCAGTACCCCTTGAACGGGCTGACGCTGTCGGGGTTCGTCACTTCGCCGGAGGCGTCGAGCCCGTACGGCGTCGTCCGGGACTCGGGGCCGGCGATGGCGTCGATCACGGTCGTGATGTCCGCGGTGGACCCCGCGAACGCGTCGTCCGAGCCGGCGTTGCCGGACGGCGCGCCGACGAAGTTCCAGCCGGCCTCGAGTTCGGCGGTCGTCATCGACGGGACCGGCGAGTCGGTCTCCGCGTACTCGAAGCCGATCCGGAGGTCCTCCTCGCCGTCGTCGACGGAGACCGCGAACGCGTCGAGCGCGTCGACGTCCTCGTCGGCGATCTCCTCGCCGCTTTCCCACTCGTCGCCATCGTACGCGTAGACGGTGCCGTCGAACTCGCCGAATACCTCGCTGACGTTCCCTTCGACGGCCGCCGGGAAGGCGACCGAGTGGGGTTCGCCGTCCGCGGGCACGACGAGATCGTGGCCGAAGTCGGTGCGTTCACCCGGCGGGGTGAAGTCGTCGGGGGTCGGCGGCGCGGACGTCAGGAACGGGTCGTAGACGATTTCGCCGCCGTTCTGGTAGACGTCGGAGTAACCGTCGGTGATGAACGAGACGTTCCCGAGATCCTCCCACTCGTTCATCGTGACGTCGAGGGTCCCGCCGTCGGCCTTGTGCTGGATCGAGTCGACGTCGCCGAACGTGTTATCCTTGACCACTTGCGCGTCGGCGTCGACCTGCGCTTCGTCGGTGCTTTCGATCCCGTAACCGACGCCGGGGTAGGCGTCAGCCGTCGCGTCGATGTCGTTGTACACGACGACCGTTTCGGGCGTTTCCTCGACGTTCGATCCGCCGCTTGCGCGAGTTACGACGGCGAAGGAGTACCCCTCGCTGTCGACGCTGATCGAGTTGTCGAAGACGAGCGTCCCTTCGGTCTCCGCTTGGTCGCTCACGCCGACGACGCCCGCAACCTCGTCGTTGCTGGCGGTGCCGGTGATATCGTTGTCGACGATCTGAACGTCGGTTATCGGCTCGCCGCCGAACACCTGGATGGCGTTGATTTCCTCGAAGCCGCCGTTAGCGTCGAGCGAGACGGTGACCGAGCTGTTGTACACGCCCGCGTCCGATGCGGTAATCAGGATCGCCTGGCGTTCGCTCGACGGGATTCGTCCGTCGTTCGGGCGGACGAACTCGTCGGGTTCGACGGCGAGGTTCACGAGTGCGGAGCCTTCGCCGCCGATGGAGACGAGCCCCTCGATCACGGTGTCGTCGCCAGCGCCGACGACGCTGACGTTCTCGCTGTCGATCGAGACGTTCTCGTCATACGTTCCCGGAGCGACCTCGATCGTCCCGTTCGCCAGTACGACATCATTAGCCTGACTGATTTCTTCGAAGTACGTCGTGAACGAGTACTCGCTGGAACTCTGACTGACTTTAGCTAAGTCAGTCAGGCCTGCGAAGCTGACTTCTCCGGTCCCGACACCGATCGCCGCGGAAGTCCCGTTGAATTCGTTGTTCTCGAAGTAGACGTTGGTGACCGACTCCCCGTCGCCTTCGATGCCACCGACGCCAGCAGTAGACTGACCATTGAACGCGTTGGAAACAACGGCCATGTCCTGTGGCGGCGTACCGTCTTCGGATTTCCAATTAAGCGCCCAAATTCCCGTACCGTCAGCGTTGACAACGTTATTTCGGGCCGTGAAATTGTCCTCGTGCGGAGTCATACCGAACTGCCCGCCATCACCGATTTTGATGCCGTCGACGGTCACGTCGTCCGCGAGGATCTCGATCTGTCCCCTATCTCCGGTATTGTCCGGGTTGATCGTCGCCTCCGGCTCTCTGTCTCCGTCACCGGGGATACCGGCATTGGGTCCTTTCAGGGTGACACCGGGTGCGTCCAGCGTGATCGTGCTTTCGTTGTAAGTGCCGGAAGCGAGTTCGATCGTGTCACCGTTCTCGGCTGCCTCTGCAGCGTCCTCGACCGTCGCGTAGGACGTGTCGTCGATCGTAACTGATCCGTCGTAGAGAGCTCCGGAATCGAAGAACTCGACCGAGTTGATTCCCGGAACACCGAGGACGGTATTCGCGACCGAAAGTTCGTCACCGGACTCGTCGCCGTTTACCGTCGGAGGGTCGCTGTTGTAAAATCGGACATCGACAACGCCGTCATCGGTGGAGATCGCGTTCTCTCCGATCGTGTGGTCAGTACCGATTACGCCGATCGCCTCGCCCGGGAAGTCGTCAGTGGCTTGGATATCGGTAAGTTCGTTTTCGGATACTGTGGCCGAATCCGCCTGCAGGCTGATTCCGACCACAGCGCTCGAAACTACATTGTCCTCAATTCGAGCGTTGGTAGCCACATCACCGGTCTGGATACCAGTGAGGACGTTACTGACAGTCACTCCAGAAATTTCACTGCTGTCAGTGTTGGCGTTGGTAGCACCCAAGCGAACACCGACCCCAATGCCCGTTTCAGGGCCGACAACGTTGATGTCGGAGAATTCGACGCCCTCACCACCAATATCGACGATACGGCCTGAGCTCGGGAGCTCTTCGGCTGAAGCCGAGATCGTCGGTGAGGCACCCTCAGCCGCGGTGATAGTCAGATTATCAATTTCGACCCGGTCGAATCTCTCGTACGTACCGTCACGAACGAGGATCGTATCGCCGGTCTCCGCATTGTAGATTGCCTCTTGGATAGTAACGTAGTCAGTCCCGTCTCCGTTCGCTTGGTCAACGATAATTTCCTCGCCACTCTGTGCCGCCGCACTGCCCGCAAACCCGGCCCCCATCGCGACCACGGACAGCACCATGATCGCGGCGAGGAAGACCGCGCGGAACTGAGCGCGCGTCATCTATTGACCACCGTTCGTTGCGTCGTCCAGCGTGAGTCGTCGGTAAGCATGTGCATAATCGCAGTACTCCACCGTGGAGATGTCCCGACGGAGGGCCGGCATAGGGGTAGTATTTCGCCGCCAGAACCGTCGTTTCCGGACGCTGAAATGTCTTCAGGGAGTGCCTGAAATGGGGTTTGAGACGCTGTACTGCGGAATATGGTATCAGGACTCTACGCGGCATCTATCAGGAAAAACCGTCGGGGTTTAGGACGGAGCCGGCCCCGGCCGCGTCAGTCGTCGGCCGGGGTGCGCGATTCGGCCGGCGGCTCAGCGTCGTCCACTGGTTCCTCCACAGCGTCGGCGTCAGAAGCCTCGTCGAGCCGTTCGTCCGCCTCCTCGGATCGGTGGCGCGCTCGGATCTCCTCGATCGAGCGCGCCTCGACGTTGTGATGGCATATGTCAACAGGCACTGCGGTGTGTTTGCCGATAAGAATTACGCCGATACCGCAACGAAGACGCCTGAAACCGGTGTTGCTACGGCTTTACGAGCACTTTGATCGCCTCGCGCTCGTCCATCATCCGGTACCCTTCGGCGACCTCGTCGAGACCGATCGTCTCGGTGAACACCGGCGCGAGGTCGAGGGTGCCCTGCAGCACGTCGGCCATCAGCTCCTCGGCGTACGCGCGGACGGGGGCGACGCCGCCGGCGAGGGTGACGTTGTCGCCGAACATGCCGAACACGTCGAGTCCCTCGTCGTCGACGCCGTAGGGGACGCCGACGTAGCCGACCGTGCCGCCGGGCCGGACCGCGTCGATCGCGGTGTTCATCGCGCTCGCGGCGCCGACGCACTCCATCACGTGGTTCGGCCCGCCGTGCGTGAGCTCGCGGATCCGCTCGACGGCGGCCTCACCGCGCGCTGACACCGTCTCCGTGGCGCCGAACTCCGCGGCGAGCTCCAGCCGATCCTCGTGGTGGCCCACCGCGATGATCCGCTCGGCACCGAGCCGACGCGCCGCGAGCACGCCGCAGAGACCGACAGCGCCGTCGCCGATGACAGCTACCGTCGATCCGGCCTCGACGCCCGCGCTGACGGCCGCGTGGTGGCCCGTGCCCATCACGTCGGTCAGGGGAAGCAGCGACCGGAGCGTGTCCTCGTCGTCGGCGTACCGGTCCGGGACGCGCACGAGCGTCCCGTCGGCGTGGGTCGACCGGACGTACTCGCCCTGTCCGCCGCCGTTGTCGCCGCCCCACGAGTCGCCGTTCGCACAGGAGGTGTGGAGCCCCTTCCGGCAGAATTCGCACTCGCCGCAGGAGATCGCGAACGGCGCGAGCACGCGGTCGCCCGGCGCGACCGAGGTGACCGCCTCGCCCGTCTCCTCGACGATCCCCATCGGCTCGTGACCGACCGGCGAACCGGGGTCGCGGTCGCTGTCGCCGCGGTAGAACCAGAGGTCGGAGCCGCAGACCGCGGTGTGGGTCACGCGGACGATAGCGTCGGTTGGGGCCTCGATCTCGGGCCGGGCTCGCTCCTCGACGTCGATCTCGCCGGGGCCGTTGAAAATGGCGGCGCGCATGAGTACGGGTCCGGCGGGCGACGACTAAAGGGCGGCGACGGCACGCCCTCAGAGCCGGCTCGCGAACGTTTCCGTCCGCTGAAATACCAGAACTCCGACAGAAAACGAACCCTTAACACGGGGCGACGGTCAGGCGGGAACGAACCGAAGGATGACGCAGGGAAGCGAAATCGACGCCGCGGCGGATCGACCGACGAAACGGAGCGCCGAACCGTGAGCGACGGCCCGACGCTCCGCATCGTCGACGAGCCGGACGACGACCCCGGCGGTGCGGTGCCCGCCCCGGTCCCGCCGGACGATCCCGAGGCGTGGTACGCGTCCGACGTCCGCGCGCAGTACGAGGCCGCGCCGGGCGTCGTCGCCACGGTCCGCGAGCGCGACGGCGGCCGGTTCGGGTACGACGTGCGCGAGCCGCCGCTTTCGCCCGCCGACGAGGCGGCGTTAGCGCGCGTCCGCGACCACTTCTCCGCGGTCCGGCACCGCCGCCCGCTCACCCGGGTCGGGGTCGTCGAGCGGGCCGAGACGGGGTTCGAGCCGAAGTACGACCGCGCGCTTGACCGCCTGCTCGACGCGAGCGCCGCCGCGCGCCGCCGGATCGACTACCACGCGCTGCGGGACCTCCGCCTGCTCGGCGACGTGACGCCGCTGGCCTTAGACGACCGGATCGAGGTTGCCGACGTGGGCGACGAGCGGGAACTCGTCGTCCACACCGAGACGTTCGCGCCCTTAGAAACCGGAATCGACGCCGGCGCCGACTACGTCGAACGGGTCGCCGCCGAGCGGCTCGCGAGGTACGCGGTCGGCTTCGCCGGCCTCTCGGTCGACGTTGTCGTCTACCGCGAGCGGCTGCTCGGCTCCGACGCGTTCGAGACGAAGTACGCCGTCCTCGAACCGGACCTCCTCCCCGGCGACGAGGCGCTGATCGAGGAGTGCAAAGAGCGCATCTGGGAGACGGCCGTCGACGGCGCCGTCGACGACCGCGAGGCGTTCGTCGCCGAGCACGCCCGGCGGTTCCTCTCGCGGCGGCTCACCGCGCGCAACACCCGAGCGTGGCTCGACGCGGCCGCCCACCGCGCCCGATCGGCGCTGGCCGAGCGCGGGCTCGCCGTGCCGCCGGTCGACTCCCGGTACGCCCGCGACCGCCTCGACGACCTGGCGTACTACGTGCTCCGCGACTTCGTCGGCGAGGGGATCCTCACGGTGCCGATCCGGGACCCGAACCTGGAGGACGTCGAGGCCAACCGCGTCGGCGAGCGCGTGAAGGTCGTCCCGCGCGCCTCGGTCCTCCGGGGGCCGGACGGCAAGGACGACGGTCCCGTGGGGAGCGAACCCGATCGCGACGGCCCGACCCCCGACGCCGGTGCGCGGGTCCCAACCAACCTCGCGTTCGAGGACGAGACGACGTTCGTCAACGTCGTCACGGGACTGGCGGCGCGGGACGGCACCGAGCTCAACGCGTCCACCCCGTCGGCGAAGGTGAACCTCGACGTCGACGGGGTCGACGAGACGGTCCGGTGCGCGGTGGCGCTGCCCGTCATCTCCGCCGACGGGCCCCACGTCTCGATCCGGAAACAGAGCGCGGACGCCCTAACTCCCGTCGATCTGGTCGATCGGGGAACCCTCTCGACCGAGCTCGTCACGCTGCTGTGGCTGCTGTACGAGCACCGCGGCGTCGTCCTCTTCGCGGGGCCGACCGGCGTGGGGAAGACGACGCTCCTCAACGCGCACACTCCCTTCATCCCCTTCGACGACCGCCCGGTATCGATCGACGAGGGGTCACGCGAGGTCCGGCTTCCGCACGAGACCGGGGTGTCGCTCACGACCCGCGAGCACGAGGAGCCGTACAAGGCGGTGAGCATGTCGGAGCTGATGACCGAAGCGAATTACCTCAACCCCGACGTCGAGGTGATCGCCGAGATCAACACGCCCGCGAGCTTCGAGACGTTCGCGGAGACGCTCAACACCGGCCACGGCGTGATCGGAACCACCCACGCCGAGGACGTCGAGGCGCTGGTGAACCGCGTGGTCGAGCGGGGGCTCCCGCCGTACCTGCTCCGCGAGATCGACCTCGTCGTCTTCCCGCGGCAGGTCGGCGGCGAGCGGTACGTCTCGCGGGCGGTCGAACCCCTCTCCGCCGAGGAGTACGAGGCGCTCGACTCGGAGGCGAAGCGGAGCCCGACCGGGAACCCGAAAGGCGGCGGCGCCGGCATCGTCGACAAGGGCGGGGAGGCGGTGCACTACAACACGCTCGCGTGGCGCGACGCCGACGGCGAGTTCCGGTTCCCGGGCGCGCCCGAGGCCGACGCGGCGGCCGCGCCGGGCGACGGGCCGCGCCTCCGGGCGTTCGACCTGATCGCGGACCGGACCGACCGCGAGGTCGACGCCGTGCGGTCGGAGTTCCTCGCCAAGCACCGGTACGTCGAGTACCTCGTCCGGGAGGGGGTCGACGACGTCGACGCGTTGTTCGAGTTCCTCGCGGACCTCCGGACCGACGAGGCCGCGACCGTCGAGCGCGCGGCGCGGACGATGGACCGGTCTGCCGACGAGACCGATAGAACGGACGGGCGAGGGCGACCGTGAGCCGGGAGCCGACGACCGACGGCGACGGCGGGCACGGCGGGCTCGGGCGAGCCGTCGACGCCGCCGAGACCGACGGGTTCCTCCGGAGCGGTCGAACGGCGGTGATCGACCGGGCCCTCTACGCGCTGTTCGCCCGACACGCGAGCGACCGTCGGCACGACGCCGACCGGAAGCGGTACCGCGGGACGGCGCTCGACACGGGGTTCGAGACGTATCTGGCGAGGGTGTACGCGCTCTCGTGGGTCGCGGCGCTGGCCGTCGCCGGACCGACCCTCCTCGTGGCGACGGGGGCGGCGCCGGAGCTGCTCGCGGCCGTCGAGGCGCGGGTCGGGGGCGCGGCGTCTGTCGCGTCGCCGTCGCCCGAAGCGGCCGCCGTCGCGCTCGCCGCGCTGGCCGGGGTCCTCGCGAAGCGGGCGACGGTGCGGCTCGGCGGGCTCCACCTCCGGTGGCTCACGGCGACGCGCCGGACGGACATCGAGCGGACGCTCCCGGCGGCGGTCCGGTACCTCGAGCTGCTCGCGTCCGGGAGCGACGGCCCCCGCGAGATGGTCGCGAAGACCGCCGCGAGCGACGCGTACGGCGGGACGGCGACCTCGCTGCGGAAGGCGCTCAACGCGGCGCGGCTCGCCGGGAGCCTCGACGAGGGGCTCCGGCGGGTCGCCCGCGACACGCCCTCGCGGGAGCTGCTCGCGCCGTTCCTCCTGAAATTCCGCAAGCACGCGGCGACCGGCGACGCCGCGCTTGCGGAGTACCTCCGGACGGAGAGCCGGATGCTCGCGCATCGACAGGACCGCGCCCGCAAGCGCGCCCGGCGCTTCCTGGAGCTGCTCACGGAGCTGTTCGTCGCCGTGCTGGTGTTGCCGGCGCTGCTCGTCATCGCGGCGACCGCGCTCACCGTCGTCGTCCCCGAGCTGCTCCCGCCGGTCGACACGCCGGTCGGGGTGGTGCCGACGCGGGCGGTCGTGCTCTACGGCGCCGTCGTCTTCCTCGTCGCCATCGGTCTCGCCGGCGCGGTCGCCGTCGGGACGCTCCGGCCGCCGAACCAGCGCGCGAGCTACGACCTGCCGGGATCTCCCCGCGCGATCGCCGCCTCCGTCGGGCGCAACCCGGCGAGCGCAGCGCTGGTCTGCGCGCCGCCGGCCGCCCTGCTCGCGGTCGGCCTCGCGGTCGCGGGGTACACCCTTGTCAACGTGGTGCTGCTCTCGTACGCGTCGTTCGCGGTGCCCGTTGGGAGCGTCGCGGTCAGGCGAACCCGGATCGACGACGCGAAGGACCGCGAGCTGGCGGACTTCGTCCACGCCGTCTCCGGCCACGTCGCGCACGGGCGCCCGCTCCCGGACGCGGTCGCGGCCGTGGCCCGGGACGTCGACCTCGGGGTGCTCGACGACGACGTGGCCGACCTCGCGTTCGCGCTGGGGTCGACGACGGCGACCGGCGGGTCGGCGGCGGAGGCCGGCGCCAACGGGAGAGCCGGCGAGGACCGCGGGGCCGCCGACGTGCGCGCGGCCGCCATCGGCCGGTTCGTCGACCGCGTGGGAACTCCCTTGGCGGAGGGGACGCTCGGGCTCGTCACCGGCGCCCTGAACGCCGGCAGCGACGCCGACGCCGTCTTCGAAACGCTCCGGATCGAGGTGGGGCAGCTGTACAGCGAGCAGCGGGCGCTCCGCTCGTCGATGCACCCGTACGTCGCGGTCGGCTGGGCGGCGGCCGCGCTGGTCGCTGGCGTCGTCGCCGTCGTCAACACGCAGGTGATCGACGCGGCTCGGCTCGCCGACCTCGCGGCCGCCACCGACCTGGTGACGGAACCGGAGACGGTCCACCCCGACTTGGAGCGTTTCCGGCTGTACGTCGTCACGCAGGCGACGATGCTCGCGTCGGGATGGTTCGCCGGCACCGCCTCCCGCGGGCGCTACGAGGCGCTGCTCCACTCCGGTCTCCTCGTCGCGATCTGTTACGGCGTGTTCACGGTCGGCGGACTGCTGTAGGCGGGGTGGCGGGCGGCGAGGGCGGTCGGCTCGGGAGACGGAGCCGAGCCGGGCGTGCGTCACCGGGCGCGTCCGGCCGCTCGGTATCGCTCTATAGGGCTCCGTACCGGTCCGAAGCAACGACTAAACCGATCCCCTCCGCACAAGGAGTCGTGTCCCAACACAACGGGCAGCCGGACCGCCGAGTCGCGTTCGTCTGCGTCCAGAACGCGGGACGGAGCCAGATGGCGGCGGCGTTCGCGGAGCGCGAGCGCGACCGCCGCGAGGCGGGCGATCGGATCGGGATCGTCACCGGCGGGACGCGGCCCGCCGACCGCGTCCACGACGTCGTCGTCGAGGCGATGGGCGAGCGAGATATGGACCTCGGTGACCGAACGCCGCGGGAGGTGACCCCGGAAGAGCTGGGGGCAGTGGACCTGGTCGTCACGATGGGCTGTTCGGCGTCGGACGTCTGCCCGGCGACGTGGAACGGCGAGAACCGCGACTGGGGGCTCGACGACCCTCACGAGCGTCCGATCGAGGAGGTCCGCGAGATCCGCGACGAGATCGAGAGGCGGGTCGTCGCGCTGTTCGACGAGCTCCTGTCGGAGACCGCGTCCGCGGGGTGAGACCGATGCGAGAGGAGTCGGCCGGCGACGATTCGACGGATCTCGACGGAGTGTCGGTCGAACGGGCGGCAGACATCGTCGGCGACGAGGAGGGAGAACCCGGCGAGCTCCGAGAGACGCTCGCGATCGTCGCTTGCGACGGGGTCGTCCGGCGGGCGGCCGTCGACGACGCGGTCGCGGACGCGTCGCTGGTGGTGACGACGGCCGAGACGCGGGCGGAGCTCGCGGCCGGAAAGCTGGAGGGAGCGCGGGAGGCCGCCGCTCCGGTTTCGGATCTGGAGCTCGTGGCGGCGCGCGTCGACGACTTCGACGCGCGTCTCGACGCCGTCGAGGACCGAGCGGCCGACCTCGGTCGCGCCGTTCAGGAGGTGCTCGCTATGAAGGAGGACGGCGATCTCTACGAGATCGCGCGACGGGTCAGGCGGGTCACGAACGCCGCGTCCGAAGTCCAACGCGCCGCTGACGACCTCCAGTTCGAGCTCGACTCGTTCGAGGAGTGGCTCGCCGACGCCGATCGACGCGTCGAGGAACTCGCCGCCGACGTCGACATGCTCGCGGAGTCGGTGGACGAGCTCGACGGGATCTCCGAGGCGCTCGCCGGCGAGAACGCCGCCGAAACACCCGCCAGCGACGACGCCGATCCGGGGGGCGAGGCGGCACGGACTTGGGCCGCGGCGGGGGTTCGCCACCGGGTCGCGTCGTTGATGATCGCGGACCTCCGATCGGAACTGGCGGCGCTTCAGACCTGGGCCGAGCGCGAATGCGGGACGCCGCCGTCGCACGTCGGGGCCCGGCTCGACGAGGTTCAGGCCAGACACGAGGCAGTCGGAGAACAGCTCACCGAACGTGCCGAACCGGAGTGGACCGCGCGGTTCGGAGATCGGTTGGCCGCGGTCGAGGAGGCGCTCGGCGCGATGGAGCCGCCGGTCGCGTGGGGTGATGTGGAAGCCGTCGTCGAGGAACGCGGCCCCGCGGTCGAGTAGCAAACGACATCTCCGGCGCGACATCGGCCGTTCGCGCGGTCCGGACCGTCAGATATCGAGACACTGGGCCCGGATCGCGGTCGTTGCCGCGGTGTCGGCCATGGAGCGGCCGCAGTCGGCCGACCGCTGCAGGTGAGCGAGCGCGGTGGACAGCGCGACCGCCGTGGGCACCGACTCCGAAACCGAGCCGTCGTACAGGCGTCGTTCGATCGCCTCGATGCTCTCGAGGGCGTCGTCGCACCGCACTCTGGCCCGCCGCGCCATCGTCACGTCGCCGTCGACGACGGCGGTCGCCGCGTCGTCGACGGCGCACGCGACGCCGTCGGCCGCGGCACGCACGTCCGCGGCCGCATCTTCCGCGAGCGGCTCGGACAGTTTCTCGCCGATATCCGCGATCCGAACGGCCTGATCGGCGGCGGTTTGGAGACGGCGGGCGATCGCGTGGTAGGCGAACAGTTCGGGCCGAGAGACGTCCAGCGCGTCGAGCTCGGCGTGCGACACCAGCGACCGCGAGAAGTGCCGCGTGACCATCCCCGCGGATCGACGCGCCTCGTCGGCCCGGTCACGGATCCTCGCGTGTGTGTCCGCGGCGTCGACGAACGCCTCGGTCGCGTCGCGGAGGAGCGAGACGACCACGTACTGGAGCTGTGCGACCGACTGGCGGACGGAGGCGGACGAGGGGTCCAGGAGGTGTCTGACGGTGATTTCCCCGCCCGACTCACTGAGGACGCTCGTCCCGACCAACCCCCGAACCGCGGACCGGACGGCCTCGCGCTCCGCGTCGGAGAAGGCGACCGACCGACGCAGCCGTATCGTCTCGAAGCCGACCGCGTGAGCCGTCCGAACCGCGCGCTCGACGGCCTCCGGACCGTCGGTGTCGATATCGATCGTTGCGTCATCCAGACGGTCGACGTCGGCGTCCGAGGACCGGACGAGGATCGACCCGTCGCGGTGGGTGTACAGCCGCAGCTCCATGCCGACCTCGAAACCGTGACTCGTCGCCCATCCCTTCGGGATCGAGACGGTGAACGTGCCGCCGCCGACCTCCTGCAACTTTCTGGTCTCCATGGTCAGTAGATCAGCTCGGGGTCGCCGTCGGCCATGTACAGCGTGCGCCCGGCGACGTTGACGGCGTGATCGCCGACCCGTTCCAGGTCGCGGACCGTGAGCAGCAGCCGCGACACGTCGTCAAGGAGTTGTTCGATCTCCCAGCGGTCGGGCTCGCCGGCGATCAGCTCGCGCACGACGGCCTCGCTGGCGTTCTGACAGGCCGCGTCGAGCTCGTCGTCGCGGTCGGCGATCGCTCGACACGCCTCGGTGTCGGCGTCGACGTAAGCGTCGACGGCCCGTCGGACCTGACTGTAAGCGATCTCGCCGATCTCTCGAATCCGGCCTTCAGCGGTGATCTCCGAGCTGCCGGCGAGGGCGTACCGGGCGAGGTTCGTCGCGAGGTCACCGATCCGCTCCAGATCGGTGAGGATCTTGAACGACGCGGCGACGAAGCGGAGGTCCGAGGCGACGGGCTGTTGGAGCGCGATCAGGTCGATGCAGTCGGCTTCGAGCTCGAGGTACCGCTGGTTGATGGGGTCGTCGCCCTCGATCACCTCCCTAGCCGCCGCGAGATTGTCGTCTTCGAGCGCGTCGAGCGCCCGCAGGAGCTGTCCGAGTACGCTCTTCGCCATCGCCTCGACGTCGGCCCGGAGCTGGTCCAGCGACTCGCGGTACTCTTCTCGGGGCACGGCGATCACCCGAACTTCCCGCTGATGTAATCCTCGACGCGCTGGCTCTCGGGATTCTCGAAGACCTTCTCCGTGTCGTCGTACTCGACGAGCTCGCCCCCGGTCAGGAAGACGGCGGTCTGGTCGGAGACCCGGGCGGCCTGTTGCATGCTGTGAGTGACGACGACGACCGTGTAGTCCTGCGCGAGGTCCTCGATGAGGTCCTCGATCTTCGAGGTGGCGATCGGATCAAGGGCTGAAGCCGGCTCGTCCATGAGGATGACCTCCGGGTCGACGGCCAGACACCGGGCGATACAGAGGCGCTGTTGCTGACCGCCGGACAGCCCGAGCGCGTTGTCGTCGAGCCGGTCGCTCACCTCATCCCACAGCGCGGCCCGTTCGAGGGACCGCTCGACGAGCGCCTCCTCGCGGTCGGGCTCCGCGCGGCCGGTCAGCCGAGCGAGCAGTCCCGTCTCGATGTCACCGTGTTTCCGCGGGCCGTACGAGACGTTCTCGCGGATCGACTTGGGGAAGGGGTTGGGACTCTGGAACACCATCCCGACCCGCTTGCGCAGCTCGACGAGATCGACGCCGTCCTGATAGACGTCCTCGCCGTCGAGCTCGACCGTCCCGTCGACGTCGGCGGCGCGGATGCGGTCGTTCATCCGATTGAGACACCGGAGGAACGTCGACTTCCCGCAGCCGGACGGGCCGATGAGCGCCGTCACGCTCTGCTCGGGGATGTCCATCGAGACGCCATTCAGCGCGTGGTCGTCTCCGTAGTAGACATCGAGATCCTCGACGGCGAGTTTCGTCCGGCCGCCGGCCTCGTAGTTCGTCCACTCCGGACGCGTCTCCTCGACGGTCTCGCCGGCGGTCGTGGAGATCCCCTGGCTGTCCGTGCGGTTCGCCGTACTCTCTGCGGTGTCGGTCTGACTCATTGGTGAAGTTTCCGTCTGAAGTAGTAGCGCGTCGCGATACCGATCGCGTAGAAGACCAACACGACGAGTAGCAGCGTCAGTGCCAGTCCCCACGCGTACTCCTGTGGGTTCTGGATGTTCCCGCTCAGGCCAGCCGTGATGAGCGCGTACAACTGATACGGCAGCGCACTCGTCGCCTCCAACAACGCGGGATTGCTGACGAACGGCGGCGACCCGCTCAGCTGGAACCCGCCCAACACGTTTGGGGCAGCGGATTTCGCCGGGAGGACGCCACCGCCCATCGTCAGCAGAATGGGGGCGGTCTCGCCGGCGATACGACCGACGCCGAGGATGACGCCGGTGGTCACCCCCGGAATCGCTGCGGGGAGGACGACGCTGCGGATCGTCTGCCACTTGGAGACGCCGAGCGCCGCGCTGGCGTCGCGGTACTCGTCGGGCACCGCCAGTATCGCCTCCCGGCTCGTGATCAACACCAGCGGCAACAGCATGAATCCGAGCGTCAACATCCCGGCTATCAGCGATTTCTGGTTGCCGAAGCGGGGGATCAGGAAGGCGGCACCGAACAGCCCGAACACGATGCTCGGCGTGCTCCAGAGACCGTTGGTCGCCACCTCGACCGTCCCCGTGAACCGACCCTGTTCGGCGTACTCGCTGAGGAACACGGCGGCGCCGACGCCGGTCGGCACGGCGAAGAGGACGGCGCCGATGACCAGCCAGACCGTCCCGAGGAGGGCGGGAAACACGCCTGCGATCTCGGCCGTCAGGCCGGCGCCGTTACTCAGGAACGGCCAGCTGACGAGTCCGGCTCCACCGACGCCGAACCCGTTGAACAGGCCGGGGAGTCCCCTCACCGTGACGAAGGCGACGAGCCCGACGAGCACCGCCAGTATCGAGCAGACGACGAGGTAGATGAGCACGTACGCGCCGACGTTGCGTCCGCGAGCGCCGAACCCGCCGTACGCTTTCGCGGCGCTCCAGCCGGTCACGAGCGAGGCGAACAACACGACCGCGGGAACGACGGTGTCGCCGAACAGCGTCGCGTTGTACCCGACCAGCGCCTGCTCCCATCCGGGACCGATGGCGCCGCTGATGAGCGACAGCCCGCAGAGACAGGCGAAGGCGCCCGCCGGCGCCGTCGATCCGACGTCCTCGCGTGGCAACGCGGTCGCCGCGAACGCGATCCCGGCGAGTGCTACGCCGACCACGAGCCGGCCGCCCGTTCCGAGCCCAACCGCTCCCGACACGATCGCGCCCACGGCGAACCAGATCCCCGTGAACGCGGTCGCGGCGACGATCCCCGCGCCGGGTTGGGGTGCCGCGTCAACGTACCCGAATCGTGAGGCGACCCCGAAGCCAACGACTGCCGCTCCGAGCGCGAGTAGCACCGCGCCGAACACGACCGACAGCCCGACGCCGGTGACGGGGTCGTCGATCGCGACGAGGCCCAAAAGCGCCGCCAAGCCGACCACAAACGCAACTCCGGAGATCCCGACCGCAGCTCCGGCGACGGCTTCGTACAACGTGCGGTCGTCCCGGACGAGCACACTCTGGGTCGCGCGACTCATTCGACACCCCCGAGACGGCGACGCATACGCGCCTCGATGTACTGCGAGCCGATGCTCAGACACAACACGGTCACGAACAGGACGACGCCGGCGGTGAACAGCGCGCTCTCGTGAACGCCGTTCGCGCTGCCGTAGCCGCGAGCGATGAGCGACGTGAGCGTCTCGTAGCCGTAAAAGACGTTCACGAGCGGCTCGCTGATCCGCGGAATCCCGGCCAGCATCACCGTCGCGGCCATCGTCTCACCGATGGCCCGCCCGACGCCGAGGAGCACGGCCGCCGAGACACCCGAGAACGCCGCGGGCAGCGTGATCGAGGTCATCGACTGCCAGTCGGTCGCCCCGAGCGCGAGCGACCCGTTCTTCATCACGTCCGGAACGCTCGTCAGTGCGTCCTCCGCCACCGAAACCACGGTCGGCAGCGCCATCAGCCCGACGACCATCCCGACGAACAGGTACGTCGACCCGCCGTTGAGGTCGAACGCTCCGCTCGCCCACGGGTTGATGACGGTGAAGCCGATGAACCCGTAGACGATCGAGGGGATCCCCGCCAGTATCTCGATCCCCGGCTTGACCAGCTCGCGGACCCGCGGCGGCGCGATCTCGGCGATGAACAGCGCCGCGGCGACGCCGAGGGGGGCCGCCACGAGCGTCGCGATGGTGGTCACCATCACCGTCCCGTGGATCATCGGGAGCAGCGAGTAGCGGACGGGCTCCGAGACGGCGTCCCAGCGCGCCTGTGTGAACATCCCGGGTCCCGGAACGGAGACGCCGAAGGCGCTCGCGGTCTCGTACCGAAACGCCGGAATCGATTCGGCGAAGATGAAGGCGACGATGAGCCCGAGCGTCACGAGCGTCACCGTCGTCATCGCGAACGTGACCGCGCGGGCGACGAGCGCCTGGTGGCGCGCCCAGCCGTAGCCGGTGGCGATCAGGAACGCCCCGAGCGGGACGGCCGTCCACGGCGACGCCAGCAGGAATCCGACGAAGGCGGCCAGCAGCGACCCCATCGAGGCGAGGACCACCGCCAGCGCTTCCGGGTCGGTGTCGTCGACGAACTCCCGCGTCCTGGTCAGCCGTCGCTCGATGCCAGCGCGCCAATCGGTTTGGGGGGTAAGTGACATATAATGGGGGTCGGACCGCGAAGCGAACGTCCGCGCGGCCGAGGAGTTACGCCTGGTCGGGGAGCTTCTCGCGTTCGGCCTCGATGTCCGAGGTCGGCAGCGTGATGTAGTTGACGTCCTCGACGAACGTCTTCTGTCCGAATTCGGTCAGGAACATGTTGAGGAAGGCGGCCTCACGCATGTCCGTGCCTTCAGGCGTCTCCTCGTTGATCCGGGTGTACATGTGCAGGTCCCGGTTCAGCGGGTACTCGGAGTCGAAGATGGTGTTCTCGGCATCGGGGTCCGGGCGGTAGACGGTGCCCTCGAAGTCGATTGCGATCGCTTGGATCCCCGACCCGGAGAACGCCAGCGCCATGTAGCCGATGGCGTTGTCGTTGTCTTGGAGGACCTGTTGGACCTGCTGGTTCTGCCCGAATCGCGTGTCGACGTCCATCGGCGCGTCGGCGTCGCCGAGCATGTTCAGCCGGAACGAGGTGTCGGTCCCGGAGCCTTCGGCACGACCGACGACGTATATCTCTTGATCCGGGCCGCCGACCTCGCTCCAGTTGGTGATGTCGCCTTGGTAGATGCCGCGGATCTGCTCGCCGGTGAGCTGCTCGACGCCGGCGTCGTAGATGGCCTGACTCACGAACACCGGCTGGCCGTCGCGGCCGACGACGTGGTCGACGTAGTTCTCGTCGCGCTGCTCCTCGCTGATGTCCAGCTCGGCCGTGATCGGCCCGGAGGAGTTGCCGATGTCGACGAGCCCGTCTCGGACCGCCTCGCAGCCGGTCCCCGAGTGGCTCAGCGCCACGCGGGTGGCGAACGGCGGGTTCGAGCGCTCGCCGGACGGCTCGAAGCCGTACAGACTCGCGAAGTAGTCGGCGATGTTCATGTCGGTCTCGATCTGGTCCCACCCGGCGACCGACGATTCGTCGTTCGAGCCCCAGTACTCGCCGTCGCTCGCGGGCGAGTTGGAGTTCCAGTAGGAGCTCCCCTTGTTCGAGATGGGGTACACCGTCGACGACCCCTCGGCCGTCACCGTCGCCGGGGCCGACGAGCCGGACTCCATCGAGTTGCTGCCGTCCTCGCTCCCGCTCCCGCCGTCGCCACCATCGCTGCTGCCGTCGCTACTTCCGCTGCATCCAGCGAGGCCGGCCGCCCCGACCGCGGCCGACGTGAGAAGATACTTTCTGCGTGATACCGCGTCCGCCTGACGCCCCGAATCACGTGACATCAGGTGATTGCAGGGAAGACTCTATTAAACGGGTTTATAATAGGTTACTATACAGATACGTTCGAGTACCGTGGGGCCGGCATCGAAGGGGATCGGTCGCGACCGGTATTGAGCGGTATATAGCGGGGACGATTTTTGAGTGGACCGACCCGTGACCTTCCCGCCGAAGTGACCGCGACCCGACCGCTCTCGACCCGATCGATTAAAGTCGACTTGTGCTAACCAACCGCTAGTGGTTATCAGCGACGGGACGGTCGACGGGCTGGTTCGATCGGCGCGGCGAGCCGGGGGTGTGGCGTGAGCGACGCGACCCTCGTCGTCGTCGCGGGCGCGACCGAGACGGCCGCGATCGACGGGATCAGCGCCGCCGGCGCCGACCCGACGCTCCGGCGGCACACGCCGAGCGCCGACCTGGAGATCGTCGCGGAAGGTCGACCTCCGTCCAACTCGCCGGTGCCCGTCAGCCCGTCCGGCTGCCCGACGCCCGCGGTCGTCACGCGGGCGGTCCGGGAGCTGGTCGGCGTCGGGTTCGTCGGCGTCGACGCCGGCCTCGCCGTGTCGACGTCGCCGTCGGCGGCGACCGTTCACGAAGCGGGGACAACCCCCGGCGGCGACGTCCGGGACTCCGAGCCCGTGCCGGACGCGGCGGGGGTTTTCGAGCGGGCGCGCGGGCTGGCGGGGACGGTCGCGGGGGCTGACGTCGGTAGTAGTGGCGACGGCGGTGACGGCGATCCCGGCGACGCGAACGAGCTCCTCGTCGCCGAGACGATCCCCGGCGGGACGACGACCGCGCTCGGCGTCCTGACCGCGCTCGGCGAGCGCCCGGTCGTCTCCTCGTCGCTGGCGGCGAACCCGCTGTCGACCAAGCGCGCGGTCGTCGAGGAGGGGCTGGCCGCGAGCGGCCTCGACCCCGGTGACCTCGCGGGCGACCCCCTCGCCGCGGTCCGGCTGATGGGCGACCCCGTGCTCGCGGCGGCCGCCGGCCTCGTCGTCGGCGCGGTCGACCGCGGGATCGACGTGACCCTCGCCGGCGGCACCCAGCTGGCGACGGTCGCCGCGCTGGCGCGGCACGCGGGGGTCGAGCGGCGGCTCCCGCTGGCGACGACCGCGTTCGTCGCCGACGACCCGACCGCGGACGTGGCCGGGCTCGCGGACGACCTCGACCTGGCGCTGACCGCGACCGACCCCGGCTTCGACGCGGGCGAGCACCCGGCGATGCGGGCGTACGTCCGCGGCGAGGCGAAGGAGGGCGTCGGGATGGGGGGCGCGCTGGCGCTCGCCGAGCGCGCGGGCGTCGCCGACGCCGACCTGCGCGAGCGCGTCGCCGCCGTCACCGACCGACTGCTCGCCGAGCGCGAGGGCGAGTCGCCCCCGGGTGGTGCGCCGTGAAGGGAGTCGTCCTCGGCGGAGTCGCCTCCGGCGTCGGCAAGACCGTCGCGACGCTCGCGTCGGTCCGCGCGCTCGAGCGTGCGGGCCGGACGGTCCAGCCGGCGAAGGCGGGACCCGACTTCATCGACCCGAGCCACCACGAGCGCGTCGCGGGGCGCCCCTCGCGGACGCTGGACCTGTGGCTGCAGGGCGAAGACGGGCTCCGGCGGAACTACGCCCGCGGCGAGGGCGACGTCTGCGTCGTCGAGGGCGTGATGGGGTTGTACGACGGGGACAAGTCGAGCACGGCCGCGGTCGCCGAGGCGCTCGACCTCCCGGTCGCCCTCGTCGTCGACGCGAGCGCGGGGATGGAGAGCGTCGCCGCGACCGCGCTCGGATTCCGGGCGTACACCGAGCGCGCGGGCCGCGATATCGACGTCGCCGGGGTGATCGCCCAGCGCGCGCACGGCGGGCGCCACGCGGAGGGGATCCGCGAGGCGCTCCCGGACGAGCTGGCGTACCTCGGCCGGATCCCGCCGAACGACGACCTGGAGGTCCCCGAGCGTCACCTCGGACTCCACATGGGCGAGGAGTCCCCGATCGACGACGACGCGCTCGACGCGGCCGCCGAGGGGCTCCGGACCGAGCGCCTGCTCGACGTCGCGCGGGAGCCGGCCGGAGTCGTCGAAACGGACAAGAGGGCAGCACCGACCGGCGACCGCCCGCGCGTCGCGGTCGCCCGCGACGACGCCTTCCGGTTCGTCTACCCGGCGACGGTCGAGCGCCTGCGCGAGCGGGCGACCGTCGAGCCGTTCGCGCCGACCGCGGGCGACCCTCTCCCGCCCTGCGACGGAGTGTACCTCCCCGGCGGCTACCCCGAGTTACACGCCGCGGAACTCGCGGAGAGCCCCGCGATCGCCGACGTCGCGACCGCGGCCGCCGAAGGGGTCCCGGTGCTCGGCGAGTGCGGCGGGCTGATGGCGCTCGCGGAGTCGCTGACGACGGTCGACGGCGAGACGCACGCGATGGCCGGCGTCCTCCCGGCCGACGTGGAGATGCGCGACCGGTACCAAGCGCTCGACCACGTCGAACTGCGGGCGAAGCGGGACGCGCCGACCGCGTCGACCGGCGAGACCCTCCGGGGCCACGAGTTCCACTACTCCGACGCCGACGTCGCGGGCGACGCCAGATTCGCCTTCGACGTGGAACGCGGGACCGGGATCGACGGCGACCGCGACGGGCTGACCGAACACCGAACGCTCGGAACGTACTGTCACGTCCACCCCGAGAGCGGGGCGTTCGACGCGTTCCTCGACGGGCTGTGACCGCGATGGCGCCCCCCGCTCCCCTCGCCCTCTCCGTCGTCGCCCCCCTCGCCGCGCTGGCGATCGCGGTCGCGCTCGACATCGCGGTCGCGGAGCCGCCGAGGCGGGTCCACCCGGTCGCGCTGTTCGGGTCGCTCGTCGACCCGGTCGACCGGTCGTGGTCGCGCCCGCGGCTCGTCGGCGTCGCGGCCGCGGTCGGGTTCCCGCTCGCCGCCGCGGCGCTCGCCGGCGGGATCGCGTGGGGCGCCGCCCTCACGCACCCTGCCCTCGCCGTCTCCGTCGCGGGCGCACTCCTCTTCTCGCTCGTCAGCCTCCGAATGTTACGCGAGGTCACCGGCGAGGTCGTCGCGCTCACCGAGACCGACCCGGACGCGGCCCGCGAGTCGATCCGGGCGCTTGTCGGGCGGGATGCCGGAGACCTCTCGCCGGCGGCGCTCCGGAGCGCGGCGGTCGAGAGCGCGGCCGAGAACCTCGCCGACGGGTTCGTCGCGCCCCTCGCGGGGTTCGCGGCCGGCGTGACGGTCGGGCTGGCGGTCGATCCGGCGTCCGCTCTCCCGCTCTCCCTCGGCGTCGCGGGCGCGGCCTGGGTGAAGGCCGTGAACACGCTCGACTCGATGCTCGGCTACCGGTCGAAGCCCGTCGGCTGGGCGAGTGCCCGGCTCGACGACGCCGTCATGTTCCTCCCCGCCCGCGCGACCGCCGCCTGTCTCGCGGTCGCGGCCGGGTCGGTCGGGACGCTCTCGCGGGCCCGCTCGTGGGCGCGGGAGCCGGGGTCGCCGAACTCCGGGTGGCCGATGGCGACCGCGGCGGCCGCGCTCGACGTGCGGCTGGCGAAGCCGGGTCACTACGCGCTCAACCCGACCGCCCGGTCCCCGAGCGTCGCCGACGCGGAGCGGGCGGTCCGGCTCGTCGGCGTCGCCGGCGCTGTCGCCGTCGCGGGGACGGCGGGGTGGCTGGCAGCGGTCGCGGGGGTGATCGCGTGGTCCTGACGGACGGGATCGCCGCCCTCCGGGGCGCGCTCGGCTTCCTCACGCGGATCCCCGCGGGGCGGAGCGAGGCCGCGTGGAAGGCGTTCGCGGGGGCGCCGTGGACCTTCCCGCTCGTCGGCTACCTCGTCGGCGCGCTCGTCGCGCTCCCCCTGCTCGCGCCCGCCCCCGCGCCGACGGTCGCGCTGGCGTTCCCGCTCGCCGTCTACGCCGTGACCGGGATCACCCACCTCGACGGCGTGGCGGACCTCGGCGACGCGGCGGTCGTCCACGGCGGCCCGGAGGCGCGCCGCGAGGTCATGACGGACTCGGCGCTCGGCGTCGGCGGGACGGTCGCGCTCGTCGCCGTGGTCCTCGGGCTGGCGACCGCCGCGCTCGGACTGGCCGAGGCCGCGGGGACGACGGGCGCAGCCGGCGCGGGGGTCACCGGCGGCGTCGCCGTCGCGGTCGGCATCGTCGTCGCGAGCGAGGTCGGCGCGAAGGCCGCGACGGCGACGCTCGTCTGCGTCGGGGACACCGCCCACGAGGGGCTCGGATCCGCGCTGACCGAAGAAATCGACGCCGGGTCGGCACTCCCGGTCCTCGCGCTCACGGCGCCCGCCGCGCTCCTCGCGTGGCCGCGGGTCCTGCCGGGGGTCGCCGCGCTCCTCGCTGCGCTGGCGACGGCGGGAGCCCTCCGAGGATGGGCCCGTCGACGGCTCGGCGGCGTCTCCGGCGACGTGCTTGGCGCGACGAACGAGCTCGCGCGGGTCGCCGCGCTGCACGCGGGGGTGATCGCGTGGACGCGCTTCTGATGTGCGGCGGCCGCGGCACCCGCCTCGGCGGCGAGACGGAGAAGCCGCTGACCCGGGTCGCGGAGCGGCCGATGGTCGACCGCGTGTGCGACGCGCTCGCCGGGAGCCGCGTCGAGACGGCGTACGCGGTCGTCTCGCCGCACGCGTCGGCGACGCGCGCGCACCTCGTCGAGGAGCGCCCGAACCTCCCCGTGATCGACGCGCCGGGCGACGGCTACGTCGCCGACCTGCGGTACGCGATGGAGGCGGTCGGAGAGGCCGACGTGGACGAGGCGGTCGACGCGGGCGACTCGACCCCACCGCCCCTCCTCACCGTCGCCGCCGATCTCCCCCTCCTCGACCCCGCGGCCGTCGACGCCGTGATCGACGCGGCCCGGGCCGCCGGCGACGGCGACGCGCCGAGGTCGCTCACCGTCTGCGTCCCCGCGGCGCGCAAGCGGGAGCTCGGCGTCAGCGCCGACGCGGCGACCGAGGTGAACGGCCGCGAGGTCGTCCCCGCCGGGATCAACGTCGTGGGGGGAGGAGAAGTCGGAAGCGACGACGACGGCGACAGCGACCACGGGACCGACGACGACGGCGACGCCGCCGTCCACGTCACCGAGGACGCGCGGCTCGCCGTCAACGTCAACTACCCGTCGGACGTGCGGATCGCAGAGCGACTCCTCAATGAAGGAGAGACCGACGACTGAGACCACACCCATGAAATTCGACACCGCGACCGACCTCGACCGTGCGCCTCACGGGAGCAGCGACGACCCCGATCTGCTGGACTTCTCGGCGAACACAAATCCCGAGGTGCCCGAGGGCGTCGAGGCGGTCTACCGCGAGGCGTTCGCCGACGCCCGGTCGTATCCCGCGGAGCCGCCGGCGGCGTTCCGCGAGGCCGCGGGCGAGTACGTCGGCTGCGACCCCGAGTCCGTCGTCCCGACGCCCGGCGGGCTCGCAGCCATCCGGGCCGCGGTCGCGCTCGCGGTCGACCCGGGCGACACCGCGCTCGTCCCGGCGCCGAGCTTCGGCGAGTACGCCCGCGAGGTCCGGCTGCAGGGCGGCGAGCCCGCGTTCGTCTCGGCGGAGGCCGTCCTCGACGCCGACCCGCGCGGCCACGCGCTCGCGGTCGTCTGCGACCCGAACAATCCGACCGGGACGGGGTACGACCGCGCGGCGCTGGAGCGGTTCGCGGCGCGGTGCCGCGAGGCCGACACGCGCCTCCTCGTCGACGAGGCGTTCCTCGGGTTCACCGACCGCCCGTCGCTCGCGGGGACCGAGGGGGTCGTGGTCGCCCGGTCGCTCACGAAGCTGTTCGGCCTGCCCGGGATCCGGACGGGGTTCGCGGTCGCGACGGGCGCGTTCGGCGCGGCGCTGTCGAGCGCCCGGCGCCCGTGGAACCTGAGCGTCTCGGCGCTCGCGACCGGCGCGTACTGTATGCGGCGGGACGGGTTTATCAGGGAGACCCGCGAGCGCGTCCGCTCGGAGCGCGCCCGGATGCGGGAGGCCCTCGCCGAGCGCTACGCGGTCGCCACCTCCGACGCGCCGTTCCTCCTGCTCGACGTCGGGGAGGCGGGACGGTCGGTCGAGAGCGTCGTCGCGGCGGCCCGCGAACGCGGCGTGGCGATCCGGGACGCGACCACCTTCCGCGGGCTCGACTCGCACGTCAGGGTCGCGGTGCGCCGGCCCGCCGAGAACGACCGGCTGCTGGCGGCGCTCGGTGTGGGGGACGAGACCGCGGCCGGCACGGGGTCGGCCGGGGCGACAACCGATACGGAGACGGCCGACGGGACGACAACCGACCCGGAGGGCGACGATGTTTGAGGCGACCGTGCGCGACGGCGTCCTCCGCCTCCGACACCCGGAAACACGTTGGCTCTCGACCGGGTGGAACGGCGGGCGCTCGCGGGCGGCCGCCGCGTACAACGTCACCGTCCCCGAGGGATTCGACCGCACCGACCTCGGCGCGTACCGCGACGAGCGGCTGACGCGGGCGAGATTTAAAAACGAGAGCGACCCGCCGACCCTGTTCACCGGCGTCGCGATGGAGCACGCGCGGGGCGCGCGCCGCGGGCCCGTCGTCGCGTACGCGACCGCCGGGCTCTCGAACCCGGCGATGCTCCCGATGGATCCGGAGAGGGCGGCTGGCGACGCCCGCGATCCGGAGGGCGAGTCCGAGGCGACGACGGAGGGACCGCCCCGGCGACCCGGCACGGTCAACCTGATCCTCGGCACGACCCGGCGGCTCGCCGACGGCGCCGCGGCGAACCTCGTCGCCGTCGCGGCGGAGGCGAAGGCGGCGACGCTGCTCGCGACCGCGGGCGTGCCGGGGACCACGAGCGACGCGGTCGTGATCGCCGACGACCCCGACGGGGAGCCGGCGGCGTTCTCGGGGAGCGCCACGCCGGTCGGCGCGGCGGCCCGCGTCTGCGTCCGGGACGCGGTGCGCGCCAGCCTGCGGTCGCGGTATCCGGACGGCGACCTGCCCGGTCCGGCCGCCGACGCCGAGCACGGCGTCGTCGCCGACGAGCGGGCGGAGGTCTTCGATCCATGACACACGACACCGACGACACCGACGGCGACGCATCGACCGAGACCGACCCGAGCGACGACGGCGAACCGGGGGACGACGACCCGGCCGTCCGGACTCCCGGCGGCGGCGCGGCCCCCGAGCCGGAGCCCATCGAGCCGGCCGCGCCCGAGGAGTTCGGGCTCGTCCAAGCCTGGTGGGGCGACGGGAAGGGGAAGACGACGGCGGCGATGGGGATGGGATTCCGGGCCGCGGGGCACGGCTACCGCGTCCACATGCTCCAGTTCATGAAGGGGGGCGCCGACAGCGTCGAGGGCGTCCGCGGCGAGTACAACGCCATCGCCGCGATGCCGGGCTTCAGCTACGAGAACGCCGGCCACTACGGCTGGCACGGCCTCCTCGACGGCTCGGCGGACGACGAGCACGACGCGAAGGCCGCGGCCGCCTTCGAGCGCGCCGAGGCGCTCGTCGCGGGCGCCGCCGAAACGGACCTGACCGAACCGCTCCCGCTCGACGGCGACCCTGACAACGGGGTCCACATGCTGATCTTAGACGAGCTTCTGTACGCGGCCGACCGCGGGCTCGTCGACCCCGACGAGGTCGTCGCGCTCGCGGAGTCGAAGCCGGACGGCCTCGAACTCGTCCTCACCGGGAGCCACGCGGAGCCCGAGTATCTGGAGGGGGTCGCCGACCTGATCACGAACGTCCGGAAGGTGGCGCACCCCTTCGACGCGGGCCACCGGGCGCGGCGGGGGACGGAGTACTGAGGCCGTGAGCGAGATGGCGGACACCGTCCTGATCGCCGGCACGGCGAGCCACGCCGGCAAGAGCACGCTGGCGGCCGGGCTCTGCCGGCACCTCGCCCGGAACGGGGTCGCGGTCGCCCCGTTCAAGGCCCAGAACATGAGCAACAACGCCCGGGTCGCGCTCGCGCCGGACGGCGAGTGGGGCGAGATCGGCGTCTCCCAGTACGTGCAGGCCCGGGCCGCCGGCGTCCCGGCGACGACCGACGTGAACCCCGTGCTGCTCAAGCCCCGCGGCGACGGCGAGAGCCAGCTGATCGTCGACGGGGAGGCGGTCGGGCACTTCGCGGCCGGCGACTACTACGAATCGCACTGGGAGGCCGCCCGCGAGGCCGCGGTCGCGGCGCACCGCCGCCTCGCGGTCGATCACGACGTGATCGTCGCGGAGGGGGCGGGCAGCATCGCCGAGATCAACCTCCACGACCGCGACCTCGCCAATATCGAGAGCGCGCGGTTCGCCGACGCTCGGATCCTGATCGCGGTCGACATCGAGCGCGGCGGCGCCTTCGCGAGCCTCTACGGCACCCTCGAACTACTCCCCGAGGACGTCCGCGACCGCGTCGCCGGCGCGGTCATCACGAAGTTCCGCGGGGACCCGACCCTGCTGGAGCCCGGCATCGCCGAGATCGAGGAGCGCACGGGCGTCCCGATCGTCGGCGTCGTCCCGCACGACGACCCCGGGCTCCCCGCGGAGGACAGCCTCTCGCTGCCGGGCGCGGACGGCGGGGACGGGCGAGGGAGCGCCGGTCGGAAGGGCGGTGATCCCGGCGTCCTCGGCGACGACGACGGCGTCCCCGACGCCGACGCAGTCCGGGTCGCCGTCCCTCGGCTCCCGCGCATCTCGAACTTCACGGACATGGAGCCGCTGGCGCGCGAGCCCGGTGTCCGGGTCGCGTACGTCCCGCTGGACGCGTCCCGTGACGGCGGGACCGACCCCCTCGGCGACGCCGACGCGGTCGTCCTCCCCGGGTCGAAGAACACCGTCGACGACCTGCTCGCGCTCCGTGAGGCCGGCTTCGACGACGCGCTCCGGGACTTTTCCGGGCCGGTCGTCGGCCTCTGTGGCGGCTACCAGATCCTCGGCGAGCGGCTGACGAACGCCGACGTCGAGGGGACCGGGTCGGCGACCGACGTCGAGGGCGTCGGCGTCCTGCCGGTCGAGACGCGGTTCGCGACCGACAAGCGCGTGGAGCGCGTGACGCGCTCGGTCGAGGGCGTCGGCCCGCTCGCTGGCGCCGAGGGGACCGCGACGGGCTACGAGATCCACATGGGCCGGTCGTCGCCGACCGAGGCGGTCGCCTCCCCGCTGGGACCGGAGAGCGCGGCGACCGACCGGGCGCTCGGGACCTACCTCCACGGCCTCTTCGAGAACAAGGGCGTCCGGACGGCGTTCGTCGAGCGCGTCTTCGCGGCGGCGGGGAAATCGCGGCCGGCGGTCGGATCGGGCGACGGCGACGGGGACGCGGTCGGCGTGACCGACGACCGCTCCCCGTACGACCGCGCCGCCGACCTCGTCGCCGACAACGTCGACCTCGCGGCGATCGGGTTCGGCGACCTCGGCTGACCGGGTCTCGCGGCGAAATCTCCTTGTCGCTTCCCGCCGACGGGTCGCGCATGGTCTCCCGCGAGAACGCCGTCATCGGGACGTGTATCGCCCTCACCGTCGCCGCCGCCCTGGCGATCGAATCGCTGAACCTGGCGTATCCGGAGTGGGTCCCGCTCGCGCTGTTCATCGGGGGCGGGGTGGTCGCGCCGCTCGCGATCAACGGAACGCTGGACCGGCGAGAGGCGGCGGAGGAGGGATAACCCACACCCCGGCGCCGGCGTGGTCACACGAAATACGCGTCCGGCCCGCGAAGGCCGCGGAGCTCGCGGAGCGGGGAGGCGCCGCACCGACCGCAGGCGTCCGGCTCGTCCGGATCGTCGGGCAGCGCGAACACCGTCTCGCAGGCGTCGCAGGCGACGTAGCGGAGCGCGAGCGACGGAGTGTCGGCCATGAGTGCGGTAGGCGACCGGCGCACTTGAACCGACGTCACCCGCCGAGACGTTACCGGCCGGACCCGGCGTCGCCGGACGCGTCGATCCGCGCCTCGTACTTCGCCAGCGACTCGTCGAGCGCGGCGGCGGCGTCGACGTCGGCCGCCTCGGCGAGCGCCAGCAGCGCGAAGAGGGCGTCGCCGAGCTCGTCGCTCGCGATCGCGGCGGCCTCCGGGTCGTTCCCGTACTCCGTCGAGGTCGCGACCTCCTTCGCGACCTCGCCGACCTCGCTCTCCAAGTCGAGGACGCGGTACGCGAGGTCGGTCTCCAGCCCGTGCTCGGCGACGAACGCGGCGACGCGGTCCTGCTCGTCCATGGGCGTCGCCTCCGTGCGGTCGAAAAAGAAGCTCCCGATCCGGGAGAGGGCGCCCGCCCGACCCGTGGCGAGGACGGCCGGTCACGCAACCCCTAAGACGCGAGCGACCCCACACAACCCATGAAGATCGCGATACTCGGCGGCACCGGCGACATCGGCGAGGGGCTCGCGCTCCGGCTGGCGGCCGACACGTCTCACCGCGTCTCGATCGGCTCGCGGGAGGCGGAGAAGGCGGAGAACAAGGCCGAGGAGTACACCACCGAACTGGCGAGCCGCGGCCTCGACGCGACTGTCGAGGGCGACGAGAACGCCGCCGTCACCGCCGCGGCCAAGGTCGTCGTCCTCGCCGTCCCGCCCTACCACGTCGGCGACACGGTGGAGGCGATCGCGGAGGAACTCGACGAGGGCGACGTCCTCGTCTCGCCGGCGACGGGGATGAAGCGCGACGAGGAGGGGTTCCACTACCACCGACCCGGCGCGGGGTCGGTGACGCGGATCGCGGCCGACGCCGCGCCGGAGGGCGTCGACGTCGTCGGCGCGTTTCACAACCTCGCGGCCGCCCGGCTCGCGAACCTCGACGCCGACCTCGGGATCGACACGCTCGTGATCGGCGACGACGAGGACGCGAAGCGGACGGTGTCCGACGTCGCGGAGGGAATCGAGGGGCTCCGCGCGCTCGACGCCGGCGGGATCGCCAACGCGCCCGAGATCGAGGGGCTCACCCCCCTGCTTATCAACGTCGCCGAGAACAACGACGGCCTCCACGACCTCGGCGTTCGATTCACGTAAGCGCCCGCGACCGTCGTTCCGTTAGGCCTTTGCGCGACCGGTCCCTCCGGACGATAGATGGAGTACCTGGAGCGCCGGGTCGCGCTGGTCGAAGACCGGCTGGAGGCCGTCATCGACGAGGTCGAGCCCGACGAGCTGTCCGACGAGGTCGGTCACGTCGTCCTCGCCGGCGGTAAGCGGGTCCGCCCGGCGGTGACGATCCTCGCCTGCGAGGCGTTCGACGGCGACCCCGACGACGCCGTCGACTTCGCGGCCGGGATCGAGTTCGTCCACAACGCGTCGCTCGTGATCGACGACATCATCGACCGCTCGGAGGTCCGGCGCGGCACCCCCTCCGCGTGGGCGGAGTTCGGGTACGGCCCCGCGATCGTCGCCAGCGACGGCCTGCTCGGCGAGGCGTTCGGGCTGTTCTCCGGGGAGCCGCGCGCGATGCGGACCGTCGCCGAGGCGATGGTCGAGCTCGGCGAGGGCGAGGCGACCGAGCTCGCCGACCGCCCGACGACCGAGGCGGAGTACATGGAGCTCGCGCGCCGGAAGACCGGCGCGCTGTTCCGGGCCGCCGCCGAGCTCGGCGCGGTCGCCGGCGGCGCCGACTCCCACGCGATCGACTCGTTCGGCGAGTACGCCGAGCGCGTCGGCGTCGCGTTCCAGATGCGCGACGACGTGCTCGACGCGACCGCCGACGCCGACGACCTCGGCAAGCCGACGGGCCAGGACGCAGAGATGGACCGGCCCTCCGTCCTGCAGGTCACCTCGCTGTCCCCCGAGGAGATCGACGAGCGGGCGCGCGAGCAGTCGGAGCTCGCCCTCGCCGCGCTCGACGACGCCGACCCGCCGGAGACGGAGGCGATCGAGTACCTCCGAGACCTCGCGGAGTTCGTCGTCGTGCGCGAGCGGTAGCGCCCGCGACTCGTCGAAGCCGTCGCACGCGTTTTTCACGATCCGCTCCGCGTACCGAGTACGCTCGTTCGCTGCGAGAAAAGCGAGAGTTCGTCGGAGAATCGCGCTCCGCTAGCGGGACGAGAGGCTTCAGGCGTGGTTAGCTGTCCGTTTCGTCCTCGTCGTCATCGTCGTCATCGTCGTGTTCGTCTTCCTCATCTTCCTCGTCGTCCTCATTTTCCTCGTCGTCCTCATTTTCCTCGTCTTCCTCGTCGTCGTCCGATTCCTCCTCGTCGTCGCCCTCGGCCTCGTCGTCTATCTCGCTCTCGTCGTCGTCCGATTCGTCCTCGTCCGACTCGTCTTCATCTGACTCGTCCTCGTCCGATTCATCCTCGTCCGACTCGTCGTTCTCCTCATCGACCTCGTACTCGTACTTCTCCTCGACGAGGGTGAGCGAGCCGTCCGAAACGACGTACTCCAGTTCGCCTTCCGCGTGGTCGGACTCGTACTCGACTTCGAGCTCCTCGAGCGATTCGTCGTCCTCGCTGAGGGCCGAGCGGTCGACGGTTGCCGTTCCGTTCGCGTCGGTCGCGACGGTGACCTCCTCGTCGCCTTCGACGGTGATCGAGGCGTTCTCGACGGGGTCACCGCCGTCGGTCACGGTCACCGCGACGGTTTCGTTGTCCAGGGTCGCGTCCATCTCGAGGTCGGAGACGGACGCCGACGACGCGCCCGCGTCCGTCTGTGCGACGCCCGTCACCGCGGCACCGCTTCCGGCGACGAGCAGGACCGCCAGCACCGCCAGCAGGGATTTTGAGACTGACATTGCGACCGGACGAACGACCGGGACCCACATAAGTCGGGGAAGCCGTGGCGCTGAATTTCGGCGGTTTAACGCGAATTAAACGGTGAGGTCAGCGGAAAAACCGTTTCGTCGAACTATCGGGCGACGGCGCAGACCGCCTCAGTCGTCGGCGCCGTCG
Organism: Halorubrum depositum; assembly: GCF_007671725.1. Taxonomy (NCBI): domain Archaea; kingdom Methanobacteriati; phylum Methanobacteriota; class Halobacteria; order Halobacteriales; family Haloferacaceae; genus Halorubrum; species Halorubrum depositum. The sequence goes on from NZ_VCNM01000002.1 coordinate 1,282,249, forward strand.
GCCGCCGTTCGGGCGTTCTCCTCGATCGGCTCGCTCTCCCAGTAGGGGTGGTCCTCGTCGGCGCGGAAACACGTCGCCGAGCGGCGTTCGCCGACGTCGTACGCCGCCGGCGACGACTCGCGGCAGGCCGCCCGCGCCTCCGGACACCGCGTGTGGAACCGGCAGCCCGCGGGCGGGTTCCGCGGCGACGGTACGTCGCCGCGGAGCGTCTCGAACTCCGCCTCCCGGTCCTCGGTCGTCACCCGCGGGACGCTCGACAGCAGCGCCCGCGTGTACGGGTGCGCCGGGTCCGCGAAGATCTCGTCGACCGGCCCCGTCTCGACGATCTCGCCGAGGTACATCACGGCGACGCGGTCGCAGATGTGCCGGACGACGCCCAGGTTGTGCGCGATGAAGAGGTAGGTGAGCCCGAACTCCTCCTGGAGGTCGTCGAGGAGGTTGAGGATCTGCGCCTGCACCGAGACGTCGAGCGCGGAGACCGGCTCGTCGAGCACGATGAACTCCGGGTCGACGGCGAGCGCCCGTGCGATGCCGATGCGCTGGCGCTGGCCGCCCGAGAACTCGTGCGGGTAGCGGTCGATCTGGTCGGCGGAGAGGCCGACGCGTTCGAGCAGGTCCTTTGCGGTGTCGCGCCGCTCGGCCCGGTCGGCGATACCGTGAATCCGGAGCCCCTCGGTGACGATGTCCCCGGCGGTCATGCGCGGGTCGAGGCTGGAGAACGGGTCCTGGAAGACGATCTGCGCGCGCTTCCGGAACTCGGTCAGCTCCGCGTCGGTCATCTCCAGTAAGTCCGCCCCGTCGAAGGAGACCCGGCCGTCGGTGGCCTCGCGCAGGCGGAGCACGGTCTCGCCCGTGGTCGACTTGCCGCAGCCGGACTCGCCGACGAGCCCGAGCGTCTCGCCCTCGGCGACCTCGAAGGAGACGCCGTCGACGGCCTTCACGCTCTGCTCTTCGGCGCCGAGCACGCGGTCGAGCAGCGACTGTTCGTCCGCGTAGTACTTCCGGAGCCCCTCGACTGAGAGGAGGGGGTCGGCGGCGGCGGAGGCCGTGCCGTCGCCGTCCCCGCGGTCGGCGTCGCTCATTCCGCGTCACCTCCGAAGTGGTCCTCGGGAAGCGCCTCGCTCGGATCGTACGGGCGGTCCGCGAGGACGCACTTCGCCCCGTGTTCGGCGTCGGCGTCCACGACGCGCTCCGCGGGCTTTTCCAAGCACGACTCCATCGCCTTCGGGCAGCGGTCGGCGAAGTAACACCGGTCGTCCATCTCGGCGTCGACCAGCCCGGGGACGTTCCCCTCGATCGGCTGGAGCCGCGGTCGCGGGTCCTCCAGGTCGGGGATCGAGCCCAGGAGCCCCTCGGTGTACGGGTGGACCGAGTCGTCGAACACCGCGTCGAGCGTCCCGCGCTCCACCACCTCGCCCGCGTACATCACGCAGACCCGGTCGCACATCTCCGCGATGACGCCGAGGTCGTGGGTGATGAGGACGATGCTCATCCCGCGTTCTTCTTGGATCTCCGTGAGGAGGTTGAGGATCTGCGCCTGGATCGTGACGTCGAGCGCGGTCGTCGGCTCGTCGGCGATCAGCACGTCGGGCTCGCCGGCCAGCGCCTGCGCGATCATCGCGCGCTGGAGCATCCCGCCGGAGAACTCCCCGGGGTACTCGTCGACGCGCTCGGCGGGGTCGGGGATCCCGACCTGTTCGAGCAGCTCGATCGCCCGGTCGACGCTCTCCTCGCTGGTGTAGCCGCGGCCGGGGACGATCCCGTCGAGGAGGTACTGGCCGAGCCCGTATCCCTGCGTCCGCGACCGCGTCGACCGCGGGTTCGCCGTCGCGCGCCGCTGGACCTCGACCGCCTCGGCGATCTGCTCGCCGACCGTGATCGAGGGGTTGAAGCTGCTCATCGGGTCCTGGAAGATGGTGCTGAACGACGGGCCGCGGAGCGACCGCCGGACGCGAGGCGGGACGGTCCGGAGGTCGACGTGGTCGCCGTCGACGCCGACCGCGTCGTTCGCGCGGAACTCGTCGGCGAGGTCGGGATTCCGGTACCACACCTCGCCCTCGGTGATCCGGCCGGGCGACTCGACGAGGTCGATGAGCGACAGCGCGGTCACGGACTTCCCGGAGCCGGACTCGCCCACGATCCCGAGGATCTCGTTGTCGCGGAGGTCGAACGAGACCGACTCGACGGCGTTGATCTGCCCCTCCTCGGTGAAAAAGCGGGTCGAGAGGTCCGACACCGAGAGCAGGTCGTCGCTCCGCAGCGCGGAGCCGGCCCGCACGCCCTGGCTCATGCGGCACCCCCTTCACCCTCGATGCCCGGGTCCAGCGAGTCGCGGAGCCAGTCTCCGAGGAGGTTGATCCCGATCACGGAGAACATGATCGCGAGGCCGGGGAGCGACGCGATCCACCACTGCCCCGACGAGACGTAGTCGCGCCCCTGCGCGATGTCGAAGCCCCACGAGAGCGTCGTCCCCGAGAAGCCGAGGAAAGAGAGGGAGCTCTCCAGGAGGATGATCGCCGCCACCTGCACCGTCGCGAGGACGATGATCGGCGTGATCGCGTTCGGGAGGACGTGGTTCCAGATGATCGAGGTGTCGTCGGCGCCGAGCGCTCGGGACGCCTTGACGTACTCCTGACTCCGTAGCGAGAGCGCCTCCCCGCGGGCGACGCGGGCGAACCACACCCAGTTGACGAGGCCGACGACGATCACCACGGTTATCGGTAACACGAAGCTCTCCGGCATCTCGGGCGCGAGCCCGGCGACGACGAAGGGGTCGGGGACGTTGATCGCCGCGCGTCCCCAGAGCCCGATGAGCGCGACGGCGAGCACGAGCGACGGGAACGCGAGGCTCACGTCCGCGATGCGCATCAGGAGGTCGTCGACGTTCCCGCGGTGGTAGCCGGCGAACAGCCCGACCGGGACGCCGACGAACGCCGCGAGGAGCGTCCCGAGCACGCCGACGACCAGCGACGTCCTGGCGCCGTAGACGATCCGCGAGAGCATGTCGCGGCCGAGGCTGTCGGTGCCGAGCGGGTGTGCCGCGTCGGGGGTGACCTCGACGGTCTCGGTCACGGTCTGGAGCTCCCCGTCGACCATCTGCGAGGTCGTCCGCTCGGTGGTCTCGCTGAAGCCGAGCGGGGGGAGCTCGCTCTGGTCGAGCTGCTGTTCGGTCGGGTCGTGCGGCGCGATGAACGGCGCGAACGCGGCGGTAAACAGGATACCGACCACGAGCAGCAAGCCGATCTTCGCGAGCGCGCTGTTCCTGAACTCCGATTTGAGATTGCGGATGACACGTGCGGAAACCATCAGTCGTTCACCACTTGGGGGTCGAGATACGCGTAGACGGCGTCGACGAGGACGTTCACGAGCACGAAGCTCGTGCCGATGACGATGAGACTCCCCTGTAACACCGGCCAGTCGCGGCGGTTGATGCTGTCGATGACGAGGGTGCCGAGCCCCGGCCACGAGAACACCGCCTCGGTGATCACCGCGCCGCCGATCAGCGTGCCGAGCTGGAGGCCGAGCACCGTGATCACCGGGATGAGCGTGTTCCGGAGCGCGTGCTTGTACCGGACCAGCGTCTGCGGGAGCCCCTTCGCCTGCGCGGCCTGGACGTACCCCTTACTGAGCTCGTCTAACATTCCGGAGCGGGTGAGCCGCGTGATGAGCGCCATGAAGTACGTCCCCAAGGCGATGGCGGGGAGGGTGATGTACGCGAGCCACGCGAGCAGCGTGCCGACGAACGGCTCCGAGCCGATCACCGACAGCGCCACGTCGCCGACGTCGACGCCGCGGCCGCTGGTGTTGAACACGTCGAACTCCACCGCGAAGATCAGGATGAGCATGATCCCCAGCCAGAAGTTCGGCGTGCTGATCCCGCCGAGCGAGAACAGCGTCGCGCCGTAGTCGACCGGCTGGTTGCGCCGGGTCGCGCTGAGCACGCCGAGCGGGATCGACAGGGCGATCGCGACGACGCTCGCGGCGAGCGCGAGCTCGACCGTCGCCGGCAGCCGCGAGAACACGAGCCCGACGACCTCCTGGCCGCGGATGTACGAGAACCCCATGTCGCCGCGGAGGAGGTCGAAGATGTACTGCCCGTACTGGATGTACAGCGGCTGGTCTAAGCCGAGCTCTGCGGCGATCGCCTGTCGCGTCTCTTGGCTCGCGTCGAGCGGGGCGACCGCGTTGATCGCGCTCCCGGGCGTGACGAACCGGAGCGCGAACACGACGGTGACGACCCCCCAGACGACGCCGAGTCCCTGGAGGCTTCTTTTGAGTACGAATCTGCCGAATGACATTGATAGCGATGTGCGCGGTCGGCGCGCGTTACTGTTGAGTGGCCGTGTCGGGGTCGATGAACTCGTCGGCCCGCGGCTCCCACGAGATGTCGCCGGAGACGCCGTAGACGCTGAACTGCTGGTGGAGGAACACCCACGGGGCCAGGTCGTGAGCGAGCTGGTTCGCCTCCTGGAGGATCTCGACGCGCTCGTCGGGGTCTTCGGTGTTCTCCGCGTCGACCATGAGCTGGTCGAGCTCCTCGTTCTCCAAGATGGTGAGCGCCCCGTCGGTCGTCATGAGCGGGGTGATGGTCTGGCTTCCGTCGAACTCGCCGTTCCCCCAGCCGAGGAGGTTGAAGTGCGGCTTGTCCTCGATGTTCCCCGTCGTGATGTCCTGGACGAGCGAGGAGAACTCCCGCTGTTCGAGCTCGCAGGAGACGTTCGACAGCGAGTCGATCTGGCTCGCCGCGGCCTGCGCGATCTCGACGTCGCCGAGGTAGCGACCGATCGGGGTCTGGAGCGTGATCTCGACGCCCGCGTGGCCGGACTCCTCGACCAGCCGCTCCGCCTCGTCGGGGTCGTACGGGTACGGCTCGATGTCGGGGTTGTGACCGACGTGGCCCTCCAAGGTGGGCTGTCCGGTGATGTTGCCGAAGCCGTTGAGGACGTTCTCGATGATGCTCTCGACGTCGACGGCGTGGTTCATCGCCTGCCGGAACTGCTGGCTGGAGAACGGCTCGACGTCGTACCGCATCTGCAGGAAGATGATCCGGGCGCTCGGCACGGAGTTGATCCCGGCGACGTCGGAGCTCTCGACGCGCGAGACCTCCTGCGGCGGCACGTTCGTCACGATGTCCGTCTCCTCGGCGAGCAGGCGGTTCACGCGGGTGCTCGACTCGCTGGAGGCCTCCATCGTGAGCTCGTCGACCGGGACGTCGCCGTCCCAGTAGTCCTCGTTCGGCTCGTAGACGACCTGGTTCCCGGAGTCGTACTCGGTGACCATGAACGGCCCGGTGCCGTTCGTGTTCCGGTTGATGTAGTTGCCGTCGTTCTCCTCGACCCACGACTGCTGCATGATCGGCCCGTTCGTCGCGAACAGCTGGAAGGCGATCGGATTGAACCCCTCGAACGAGACCGTCACCTCGCCGTCACCGGCGACGACCTCGGTGACCGACCCGAGGTCGTTCGACTGCGGGCTGGCGATGCCGACGTCCTCGTCGACGATCCGGCGGATGCTGAATCTGACGTCCTCGGACGTCACCGGGTCGCCGTTGTGGAAGGAGGTCTCGCGGAGGACGAACCGGACGTCGCCCTCCTCGGTGCGCTCCCAATCGGTGGCGAGCCCGGCGATGATGCCGCCCTCCTTGTCGCGGTCGAGCAGGCCCTCGTACACCTGTCCGACGATGATCTCCGTGTTCGTCTCGGCGTGGTCCTGCGGGTCGAGCCCGGAGTCCATCTGGCCCATGGTGACCCCGATCTCGAAGGCGTCGTCGCCGCCGTCCGACCCGTCCGAACCGTCGGACCCGTCCATGCCGTCGTCGCCGTCGGACCCGTCCGAACCGTCACCGCCGTCGCCGCCGTTACCGGAACAGCCGGCGAGGCCGACCGCGGCCGCGGTGCCGGCGTACGTGAGCATCGTCCGCCTGTTGATCTGATCGTCGTTGTCAGAACTCATAGCATACCTCATACGAGGGAACGTTATGAACTTAACGACGCGAACGGCCCCGTCGGCCGTCGCTCCCGCCGGTTTCTGTCACGGTAACTGGACAAGTATCCACAGCGACTGGACAGGTATTTACGATTCCGACGGAACCACGGGTACATGCGACGGACCGATCCGGGCGAGCGGTGGGGAGACGTAGTCGCCGACACCGACGCGACGGCGACGGAGTACCGCGAGCGGGGCTGGACGGCGGTCGCCGCCCATCCCGGCGACGTGAATCCAGTCGCCGACGCGGCGCGGATCGACGTGCTGCTCCCCGGCTCGGAGTTCGAGGAGGCGAGCGCGGTCGTCGGCGACGCCGACGTCGACACGGTCCGGGTGTACGCCGCGGCGGCCGAGGGGGTCGAATACCGCCTCATCGTTGCAGAGGACGGCGACGCCGAGATCGCCGTCTGCGTGCCGACGTACCTCGGCGTCGACGAACTGGACTCGCTCCGGGCGGGCGCCGACGCGGCCGGCGCGCTCACGGTCCGACTCCGCCCCCTCGACGACCGGGACGTCGTCGAGATCGACGTGACCGACCCGACGGTCTTCTTCGACGGGACGACCGACGCCTGAGACGGGCCGTCCGGCGCGGCGACGGACCCCTTGCTCGACCGCCGTGCCGCGACCGTGATCGACCGCCGCGCCCGTGGCACGCAATATCATGTGTATCTGGGTCGGAGAACACTTCGACGTATTCATACTTGTGCGATCACGATCATTCCCATGAACCGAGCAGAGAAGGCGGCCCTCCAGCTGCAGGCGGTCGCCGTGTTGCGGATGTTGAAGGAGACGCGAACGTACGAGGAGCTCTCCGAGGTGACCGGCCTCCCCGCCGGCGACCTGAACCGGTACGTGAACGGTCACGTGCTGCCCGGCGCCGACCGGGCGAGCGAGGTCGTCGAGGCGGTCGGCCGCGACGCGCTCGCCGACGAGCTGATCGCCCGCGTCGAGTTCGACGAGGAGGGGTACGTCGACAACTCCGGCGTCGTCTTCGACCAGTCGTTCCTCGACCTGGTCGCGCCCGTCGCCGCGGAGACGTTCGCGTTCGAGTCGCCCGACGTCGTCCTCACCGCCGCCACCGACGGGATCACCCTCGGCGCGGCGATGGCCTCCTTCTTCGACGCGCGGCTCGCGTACGCCAAGAAGTCGAAGGAGACCGCCGTCGAGGAGTTCATCGAGTCGCGCCAGCGGCTCGCCTCCGGCATCGAGCTCACCTACTACCTCCCCGCGAGCGCGGTCGACGCCGGCGACACCGTGCTCGTCGTCGACGACCTGATCCGGTCGGGCGAGACGCAGGAGCTCCTCCTCGACATCGCCCTCCAGGCCGACGCCGACGTCACCGGCGTCTTCGCCCTCATCGCCGTCGGCGACGAGGGGATGGAGCGCGCGAGAGAGATCACGGACGCGCCGGTCGGCGCGCTGACGACGTTCGAGTAACGCGCCGGTGGGCGCGTCGACGACCCTCGGAGAGGCGCGCTCGCGTGGACCGCGGGTGCGCCGGTGCGAAAGTAGGCACGTTCTCGCATTTCTTTTAAATTATTGACGGCTATAACGAGATAACAATACACGTTTCTGTACATTCTCCGCGTTCGTTCAGCAAGGCTTATCATCCGATACGGAAGTAGACACATCCGTTCAATGGGGCTTTCAGACACGCTGGCTGCGCGGTTCGACGTGGAGGCGCACGACTCCGACGTCCGTACGGAGCTGGTCGCGGGGCTCACGACCTTCCTCGCGATGTCGTACATCATCGTCGTGAACCCGTTCATCCTCGCGGAGGCGATCCAGATCCCCGGCTACGAGTTCTTCGAGGTGGTCCAGATGATCGCCATCGCGACGATCCTCTCGTCCGCGCTCGCGACGCTGGTGATGGCGCTGTACGCCAACCGCCCGTTCGGGCTCGCGCCCGGACTGGGGCTCAACGCCTTCTTCGCGTTCACCGTCGTGCTCGGGCTCGGGATCCCGTGGCAGACGGCCCTCGCCGCGGTGTTCGTCGAGGGGATCCTGTTCATGCTGCTCACCGCGGTCGGCGCGCGCGAGTACGTCATCCGGCTGTTCCCCGAGCCGGTGAAGCGCTCGGTCGGCGCCGGTATCGGCCTCTTCCTCCTGTTCATCGGCTTTCAGGAGCTCCAGATCGTCGTCCCCGACGACGCGACGCTCGTCACGCTCGGCGGGATCTTCGGGAACCCGTGGGCGATCCTCGGAATCGCCGGGCTCGTCTTGACCTTCGGGCTCTGGGCGCGCGGTATCACGGGCTCGATCGTGATCGGGATCCTGACGACCTCCGTCGTCGGCTGGGGGCTCACCTTCGCCGGATTCTTCGACCGCGGCACGATCACGCCGGAGACGCTCCCGAGCGCGCAGTACGACATCTCGCCGCTCGCGGGGGCGTTCGTCGACGGGCTGGGGCAGATCGAGCCGCTCACGTTCGTCCTCGTCGTGTTCACGTTCTTCTTCGTCGACTTCTTCGACACCGCCGGGACGCTCATCGGCGTCTCGCAGTTCGGCGACTTCCTCGACGAGGACGGCGACCTCCCCGACATGGACAAGCCGCTGATGGCCGACGCGGTGGGGACGACCGCCGGCGCGGTGCTCGGCACCTCCACGGTGACGACGTACATCGAGTCGTCGACCGGCGTCGAGGAGGGCGGTCGCACCGGCCTGACGGCTCTCGTCATCGCGCTGCTGTTCGTCGCCTCGCTCGCGGTGATCCCCGTCGTCGCCGCCATCCCGGAGTACGCCTCCTTCATCGCGCTGATCGTCGTCGGTGTGATGATGTTGCAGGGGCTCGTCGAGGTCGACTGGTCGGACCCGGCGTGGGCGGTCTCCGCGGGGCTCACGGTCACCGTGATGCCGTTCGCCTACTCGATCGCTGACGGGCTGGCCGCCGGCATCGTCGCCTACCCGCTGATCAAGGTCGCGGTCGGCGAGTACGACGAGGTCGCGCTCGGTCAGTACGTCATCGCGGCGCTGCTCGCCGCCTACTACGTGCTGCAGACGCGCGGTGTCATCCTCTGAGGCGCGTCGCCGTCGCGGCTCCTTTTAAACATAACCGCCGGCCGTGCGCGCCGCGCGCATCTCCCGCCGTACTTCTTTACGCGTCTACGCCTAAGGGAGGGTGATGGCAAATCTGACGCTCTACGAACTGGAGGGCTGCCCGTACTGCGCGAAGGTGAAGACCAAGCTCGCCGAGCTCGATCTCGAGTACGAGTCGGTGATGGTGCCGCGCTCGCACTCCGAGCGCACCGAGGTCGAGGAAGTCAGCGGGCAGACCGGCGTGCCCGTCCTCGTCGACGAGGCGAACGGGATCGAGGGCATGTCCGAGAGCGACGACATCGTCGAATACCTCGACGAGACGTACGGGAGCGCGAGCTGAGCCGGCGGCGGGAGTCCCGGTAACGGCCGGCTTCTCGCGATTTCGATCGCGAGGCTATTTATCCGACGGTCGCCACGTGCGGAGCGTGCGACTCGTCCACCGCAGCGCGCAGGCCGAGAGCGACGCGGCGACCGTCGCCGACGCGGAACTCGCCGACGGCGACCGCGAGCCGACCGTCCTCGCCGACGACGTCGACGTCGCCCGGTCGACGCTCGAACAGGGCCGCGGGCTGATGTTCAGACGCTCGATCTCCGAGGGCTACGCGCTCGTCTTCCCGTTCGAGGAGGCCGGCGCGCAGTGGCTCCACATGCTGTTCGTCCCGTTCGCGATCGACGCGCTGTGGCTCGTCGACGGCGAGGTGCGGAAGCGAAAGCGGCTCGCCCCGTTCGTCGGGCTGGCTCGGGGGCGGGCCGACACGGTCGTCGAACTCCCCGCGGGCGCCGCCGCCGACGTCGCCGTCGGCGACGAGGTCCGGCTCGTCGACTGATCCGAGCCGCGACGAGTCGACCCTACTCCTCGTCCTTCGAACCCTACCCGCCGTCCGCCGTGCGGAGCTCCATCTCGATCCGCGTGCCGCCGGCCTTGCTCTCGCCGATGTCGAAGCCGCCGCCGCCGGCGCTGACGATCCAGTTGACGTACCAGAGCCCCAGCCCGCTGGCGTGCTCCAGCGGCGTCTCCTCGCCGGTGAGCACCGCGCGCTCGGCGGGCGGGATCCCCGGCCCGTCGTCGGCGACGACCAGGGAGGTCCACGACTCGCTGGGGAGCTCGGCGGCCGTGACGCTCACCGAGGGACGGGCCGCGTCGCTGTGCCGGATCGCGTTGTCGACGAGCTCCGCGATCGCCTCGGCGAGGTAGCCGACCGCCGACACCGCGATCCCCTCCGAAACGTCGACCGCGATGTCGGCGCGCTCGCGGAGCTCCGGCGGGACCGTCACCAGCGCCTCCTCGACCGTGTCTGCGAGATCCGTCGGCCGGGGGGTCGGCCGGTCGGCGAGCAGCCGCTCGACTCGGCGCGAGGTCTCCCCGACGCGCAGCAGCCGCTCGGCGGTGTCGACGACGCGCTCCAGCTCGGCGACGAGCTCGGGGTCGTCGACCTCGTCGATCGCCCGCTCCGTGAACCCCGTGACGACGTTGAGGTCGTTCCGGAAGTTGTGGCGGAGCACCCGGGTCAACACGGCGAGCCGCTCCTCACGGAGGGACGCCTCGGTGACGTCCTCGCCGACCCCGACCGCGCCGACGACATCGTCGCCGTCGATGACCGGGCCGAGCGAGAGCCGGTACGGGACGCGCTCCCCCGACCGGGTGACGAGCGTCGCCTCGCACTCCGCGCTCCGCCCCTCGCCGTAGACCGACTGGAGCGCGTCGGCGACGGCGTCGCGGGTCTCGTCGTCGAACAGCGACGTCAGCGCGGTCCCGGAGAGCTCCTCGCCCTCGTAGCCGGCGTCGGCGGCGAGCCGGTCGTTCCACCGCGAGAGGGTGCCGCGCGCGGTGCACTGAAACAGCGCGGCCGGGACCGTCGCGGCGATCGCGTCGGTGACCCGGAGCTGCGACCGGAGCCGCTCCTCGGCGGTGACCCGGTCGGTGACGTCGGTCAGGCCGACGATCAGCCACTCGCGGCCGGCGACCGTCGCGGCGCGGACGGCGAGTTCGAGGCGCCGCGTCGGGGCGCTCGCGACGGTCCACTCGAAGCGAGTGACGCCATCGACGTCGCGCGCGGCGTCGACGGCCGCGCCGACCGGGTCGCCGCCGGCCGTCGTCTCCGACTCGCCGAGGTCGTCGAGCCCCGTCAGCGTCAGCGCGCCGCGGTCGCGGTCGAGCAGGTCCGCCGCCGGCGCGTTGGCCGCGCGGATCGCGCGGCTCTCCGGGTCGCACGCGAGCGTCGGCGTCGGGACCGCGTCGACGAACGAGCGGAGGACGGCCGGGACCGCGTCGCCGTCCGGTGCGCTCGGCGGCCGCTCCTCGACCGGGCGGTCGCCGTCTCCGGGCGGAGGGGCGCCGTCCGCGTCTCGGTCCGTCTCGCGATCGCGTCCCATACGTAAGCGGGCTGACGGGTCCTTCGTTTATGTGTTTATGGATCGGGTCGCCGAGACGGAACCGGCCGGTCAGTCCGCCTTCGCCTGCCAGTCCCGGACGGTGTCTGCGCCGACGCCGTCGACGTCGGCGGCGAGGTCGTCCGGGTCCGCGGACTTGAGGTCGTCGACGCCGTCGACGCCGACGTCCTGCAGCTTCTCGGCCGTCTTCTCGCCGATCCCCTCGACGGTCTGGAGCTCCGACCCCTCCTGCCGGGCGGTGAACTCGCGGTAGTTGCAGATCGGACAACCGAGCTCCCACGGCTCGTCGCCGGAGTGGACCCGGAGGTGCGGGAGGTCGTGCTCCTCGCAGCGCTCGTCGGTGACCTCGATCTCGCCGCGGCGGGGGAGCGGCAGCGAGTAGTCGCAGTCGGGGTAGCGCGTGCAGCCGACGAGCCGAGAGCCGGAGCGGAGGCGCTTGATGGCCAGCTCGCCGCCGTCTTCGTCGCCGCAGTCGGGGCAGACGCCGATCACCTCGTCCTCCTGGTCGTCGGCCTCGTCGGCCTTGCACTGCGGGCAGCCGTGGACGAACGTCTTCCGGCCCGCGAGCATCTTCACGTGCCGGAGGTCGTGCTCCTCGCAGCTCTCGTCTAAGATAAGCGGCTTGCCCGTGGAGGGGAGCGGGAGGGTGTGCTCGCAGTCGGGGTAGCCGTCGCAGCCGACGAAGTACGACCCCTGTCGGGACTTCCGAACGAGGAGGTCCGCGCCGCACTCGGGGCAGGGGCCGAGCGTCTTGTCCGCCTTCAGCGACTTCTGCAGGTGGTCGCCGACGGCGTCGCGGGACTCGGTGAGGTCGTCGAATACGCGGTCGAGCAGCTCGCGGGACGCCTCCGTCACCTCGTCGTACCCCTTCTCGCCGGCCGCGATCGCCTGCATGTCGCGCTCCAGCTGCGCGGTCATCTCCTCGCTGACGATGTGCTCGGCGAACTCCTCGGCCGCCTCGACGACCGCCTCCGCGAGCCGGGTCGGCCGCGGCGGGTCGCTCTCGATGTAGTTACGGTCGTACAGCTTCTCTAAGGTGCGGTGGCGGGTCGCCTTCGTGCCGACGCCGCGCTTCTCCATCTCCTCGATGAGCCGCGACTGGCCGTAGCGGCGGGGCGGCTGGGTCTCCTTCGCGTCGGTGCGGCGGTCGTCGAGCGCGAGCGTCTCGCCGACCTCCACGTCGGGGACGATCCGCTCGTCGCTGGAGCGGTACGGATAGACGTCGTGGTAGCCCGCCTCCAGGAGCCGCTTGCCGTTCGCCTTCAGCCGGAGCCCGCCGTCGGCGACGAGGTCGGCGGGGCCGTCGGCGTCTTCGGGATTGCGAAGGGCGGCGAGCCCGTCCGCGCCCTCGGCGATCGCGGTCGCCCCGCCGTTCGCGAGCGCGACGACGCGGAGCCGCTCCCACGTCGCCGGCTCGGCGCAGGTCGCCAAAAAGCGCCGGACGATCAGCTCGTACACCTCCCACTCGTCCTCCGAGAGGTCCGAGGCGGACGGGAGCTCCCCGGTCGGGTGGATCGGCGGGTGGTCGGTCGTCTCCTCGTCGCCCTCGGTGGGCTCGATCTCCTCCCGGTCGAGCAGGCTCTTCGCGTCTTTCCCGAACGTCGAGGCGGCCGAGAGCTCCTCTATCAGCTCGCGGGGCTCTAAGTCCTCGGGGTACACCGTGTTGTCCGTCCGCGGGTAGGTGACGTAGCCGGCGGTGTACAGGTCCTCCGCGAGCGACATGGCGCGCTGGGCGGAGTAGCCGAGCGACCCGGCGGCGCGGATGAACGCCGTGGTGTTGAACGGGGTCGGCGGCTCGTCGGTGCGCGTCCGGCGGTTCACGTCGTCGACGACGGCCTCGTCCGCCGCCGCCAGCGCCTCCGTGAGCACCTCGGCGACGTCGCCGTCCCAGACGCGCTGGGCCTCGTTGCCCTCGTCGTTCAGGTAGAAGTAGCGCGCCTCGAAGGGGTCGCCGCCGGACTTCGTCAGGTTCCCGTACAGCTCCCAGTACGACTCGGGGTCGAACGCCTGGATCTCGCGCTCGCGGTCGACGATGAGCTTGAGCGTCGGCCCCTGCACCCGGCCGACCGAGATGAAGTCGTCGCCGAGCTGGCGGGCCGATAAGGAGAGGAAGCGGGTGAGCGCCGCGCCCCACGTGAGGTCGATCACCTGGCGGGCCTCGCCGGCGGCCGCGAGGTCGAAGTCGAGCTCGTCGGGGTTCGCGAACGCCTCGTTGACCTCGTTGTCGGTGATCGAGGAGAACCGGACCCGGTCGATGGATGCGTCCTCGTTCACCTCGCGCACCAGCTCGTACGCCTCCTTGCCGATCAGTTCGCCCTCGCGGTCGTAGTCGGTCGCGATGACGACCCGGGAGGCGTTCCGTGCGAGCGTCCGGAGCGCGGCGACGATCCCCTCCTGGGTGGGTTCCTTCGTGACCGGCGCGTCGATGAGCTCGACCGGCTCGACGTCGCGCCAGTCGTTGTACTCGGCCGGGAAGTCGACGCCGACGACGTGGCCCGAGAGGCCGATACAGCGCTTGCCGCCCCATTTGTACACGTTGACGTCGTTCCGCCGCTCCGTCGTCGCGGACTCGCCGCTCAGGATCTCGGCGATGCGGCGCGCCGCGTTGTCCTTCTCCGTGATTATCAGCTCGGGGCCGCGACTCATTGCCCCGGGATAGGCGGGTCCTCCGTCTAAAGGTTTCGTGACACAAGTTAAGATCGCCCGCACGCGCGTGAGACGAGCGTCGGTCTCCGTCCGCGCGCTTCCCCTCGGCTTCGTCGTCCCGCTACTCCTCGCTTTCCTCGTCTTCCTCGGTCGGCACGCCCGCGAGGTTCCCCTCCTCGTCGAACAGCTTGGTGCGGAGGAACCGCGCGCGGTAGCGGTTCGCGCCCTCCTTCGTGTCCGCTTCGCGGATCTCGTCTATCCGCCCGTCCGCGACCGCGTCGACGATGTCCTCGACCTGCTCCTTCTCGCTCGGCGTCAGCTCGAACTCGTACGTCCGCGGCTGCTCGCTCTCCAGCCGCGTCCACTTGCGGGCGGCCGAGACGACGACCGAGCAGGGCTCACGGCAGGGGAAGACGCCGTCGCCGCCGTCGACGTCGAGGTCGGTCTCGTCGTCGTACTCCCACTCGCGGCGCTTCAGACACTGCGAGTCGTCGCAGCACGCCTCCGCGACCCAGTTCACGTGCTCGTGGCCCTCGCCGCGGTCCCACGTCTTCACGACCCCGTAGATGCCCGACTGGCGCTCCATCGTCTCGCGCCAGTGGCTCACGTCGAGCTCGCCCTCCCGCTCGCGGTGCCAGTTGGCGACCGTCGCGGGGTATATCGTCTCGACCGCCTCGTAGGCGTCCCGGGGGCCGAGCTCCGGGAAGACCCATCCGCCCGCGAGCGACGGCGCGGTCTTGAGGGGGCGGTAGCGTCCCTTCTCGTCGTACGTGACGAGTTCGCGTGCGTCGAGCGGGTCCTCGTACGCGTCGAGCTCGTCGACCGGGACGCCGGCGTCGTCGGCGTGGCGCACGTCGTACCGGCGCTCCCCGCGGTCGGTTATCGTGGCCGTGATCTTCAGTTCGCCCCACGCGCGCTCGATCCCCTCCGCGAGCGCGGCGTAGCGGGTCGCCACCGTCGCGCCGTCGGCGTCCTCCAACCAGCGCAGGAACGCCCGGCGGGGACCGAACTCGCCGACGACGCGCTCGAAGGTGTACCAGTCCGTGACCGCGGGGGCGCGCTCGGCGAGCGCCTCGTGGAGCTCGCCCTCCGTCAGCCCGGTGCGGCGGTCGCCGTCGGCGAAGACGTACCGGTCCTCGTCGATGTCGCCGCGCAGGTCGGGAGCGACGCTGAACCCCTCGAACCGGAGCGGGTCGCCGGGCGTCTTGTCGGAGAGCGCGTCGAGGACCGCGTCGAAGGCGTCGCTCGGGAGGTCGATCGAGGGCACCTCGGGATCGCTTCCGGAGTCTGCCGACTCCGCGGCGGGTTCTGACATCGTCAGTCCCCCGTGGCGACGCGGGTGGTCTCGCGCACGTCGTCGAGCGCGCCTCCGAGGTCGGCGCCGGCGTCGGCCGCGCGCTCCATGACGACGTCGGCCATCAGGGGCTCGGTGCCCACGGCGCCGGCGTACCAGATTCGGGTCCCGTCCACCGCGGTCGGCACGTCGTACCCCTCCGTGTGGTCCTCGCAGAGCCCGACGTCCTCCGGGATGTCCTCCTGGGTGTGGTAGCCGTCGGCGATGAACAGCGGGACGAGGACGACGTCGTCGCTCTCGAAGAAGTCGGGGAGGTCGTCGACCTCGGGGTCCTCGTCCATGTACAGCGCCTCCACCTCGTCGAAGCGGTCCCGCTCGGCGATCCGGTCGGCGTGGTACTCGATCGCCTTCGCCGAGTTCTCGTTGCGCTCGGTGCCGTGGCCGACGACGGCGAGGCCGAACCCGTCGCCCACGTCGGGGTCGCCGGTGACCGACTCCGCGCGCCGGACGATCACGTCGGTCATCGCGCGGTGGGTCCCCACCGGGCCGCAGTAGTGGACCTCGCGGTCGATGTCCTCGGCGACGAGCGTTGCCTGGTCGGCCGAGAGGCCGTCCGAGTCCCACGCTGAGACGTCCCAGCCGTCGAGCCGGAGCTCGCGCGGGATCACCTGCTCGGTGAAGTACCCCTCCGAGACGAACAGCGGGACGACGTAGACCTCGTCGCCTTCGACGGTGCGGAGCACCTCCCGGAAGTGCGGTTCCTCCTTCCAGAAGCCGGTCTTCACCTCGTCGAACGCGCCGGTCGCGCGGATCGTGTCCGCGTGGTCGTACGTCGGCGCGCTCGACTCCGGATTGAGGTGCGAGCCGTGTGCGACGATGACGAGCGACTGCATACCCACGCTGGGGGCGCGCCGCTCTTAGGGACTTCGGCACGTGCGGCGCGGCGGGAACGCGGCGGCCGCGCGCTCCGCCGCGCTCCGGCGGGATGACGGTCGCCGATCCGGACCGAAATCGCCATGGCGGCCCGCGCCGCACTCCCGACCATGTCGCTGGCAGCCGACACCCGCGAAGCGGCCCGGGCCCGCCCGTTCGTCCTCGACGCGCTCCGCGCCGGCGTGTTGAACCACAGCGCCGCCGCCGCGTGGCTCGCCGACGAGGCCGACCTCGGCGGCGGTGACGCCGACGCGGACACCGACGCGATCGCGACCGCGCTCCGCCGATTCCGGGAGGATCTCCCCGCGTACGCGACCGCCGAGCGCGCGGCGAGCGTGTCGATGCGGAGCGGGGTCGGGGTGCTCGAGGGGAAGCGAGACGCCGCCGGCGACGGCGCCGACTCCCTCCTCCGGGTCGGCGGCGCGGCGGTCGTCTCCGAGGGACGCGACACCGCCGTCCTCGCGACCGGCGACGTCGACGCCGGGGTGCTCGCGACCGTCCTCCGCCGCCTCGACGCCGCCGACGTCGACGTCGCGGCGGCGGGAGTCGCCGGGGACGCCCTCGTCGTCGTCGTGGGGCGGCGCGACGGCGCGACGGCGGTGCGGGTCGCCGAGAACGCGCTGACGGCGGTGCCGACCGACGGCGCCGCCGGCGCGGACGGATGAGACCCCGCACGCTTTTCTAACGCGGTCTGATAGGTAGGGGCGATGAACGCCGTCACGCTCGGTCCCGCCGGCACGTACTCACACCGTGCGGCGCGGGCCGTCGCCGCCGAGGTGTCGTTCCGCGAGTCGGTCACCGCCATCGTCGACGCCGTCGCCTCCGGCGAGTTCGAGCGGGGAGTCGTGCCCATCGAGAACAGCATCGAGGGCTCCGTCACGGAGAGCCTCGACGCGCTGGCGGAGTACGACGTCGCGGTCACCCGCGAGGTGGTCACCCCGATCCGGCACGCCCTCCTCGCGCAGGGGTCCGAGTTCGAGGTCGTCGCCAGCCACTCGCAGGCGCTCGCGCAGTGCCGGAACTGGCTCGAGGAGCACTACCCGGACGCCGGCCTCGAGGCGGTCGCCTCCACCGCCCGCGGGGTCGAGCGCGCCCGCGAGGACGCCCGCATCGCCGGGATCGGCCACCCGGACAACGCCGGCGACGACCTCACCATCCTCGCGGAAGACATCCAGGACCGCACCTCCAACGCGACCCGGTTCCTCGTCGTCGCGCCCGCGTCCGCGCGCTCGGACGCCGGCGGGAAGACCACTCTCATCGTCTACCCGAACGCGAACTACCCCGGGCTCCTGCTGGAGCTGTTGGAGGCGTTCGCCGACCGCAACCTCAACCTCTCGCGGATCGAGTCGCGCCCGAGCGGGGAGCGCCTCGGCGACTACCTGTTCCACTTCGACGTCGACGCCGGGCTCTACGAGGACCACATGGCGAAGGCGGTCGAGGACGTCGAGGCGATCGCCGACAACGGGTGGGTGCGCGTGCTGGGCTCGTACGACACCGAACACGTGCTGGAGTAGCGCTTTCCGTCCGGTTTCGGTCCGTTCCGAACCCGTTCCTCTCGTCCCGACGATCGACCGAAACCGGCAATATCGACGGAGATTTGGGCCTCTTTACTGCGGAAATATGGTTACTTTCACAAAATAGTTGATTGCATACTGTGGCGTTCGTACGCGTGGGTATATCCCATGAACGCTAACAGACGGACGGTACTCAGGGGCGTCGGCGCGGGAACAGCAACGCTACTCGGCGGGGTCGGTGCGGCCGCGGCCAGGCCGCCGAGCGAGGGCGACACCATCGTCGACGTGGCCGCCGCGGCCGACGGCTTCGACGTGCTCGTCGCCGCGGTCCAGGAGGTGGGCCTCGTCGAGACGCTGAGCGGGAACCGGCAGCTGACCGTGTTCGCGCCGACCGACGCGGCGTTCAACGCCGCCAACATCACTGTCGACAACGTGGACGAAGTGGACGACGAGTTCCTGCTCGACGTCCTCACTTATCACGTCACGCCCGGTCGCCGTGACGCGGAGTCGGTCACCACGTCGGACGAGCTGCCGACGCTGAACGGCGCGAAGGTCGACGTGGAGGGGACCAACCTCAACGGCGACCAGGCCGATATCGTCGATACGAACATCGAGGCGTCGAACGGCTTCATCCACGTCATCGACGGCGTGTTGCTGCCGTAGCGGGCCCCGCAGTCCGATGGTCCCCGACGACGTGACGCGCCCTCCCTCCGCCGCGGTACGGGTATCCGCGCGTTTATGTATCACACCGCCGTTGAATTCGGTCGATGGAGCCGGTTCTCTGGCAGGTGTTGGCCGGGACGCGGGGCGGCCCCAATCGGGCCCGCCTGCTCCGCGCGCTCGACGAACGGCCGCGGAACGCCAACCAGCTCGCCGAGGACCTCGATCTCGCGTACAAGACCGTCAGACACCACCTCGAGGTGCTCGAGGAGAACGGCGTGGTCGAGAGCACCGAACAGAGCTACGGTGCGGTTTATCTGCCGACCGACCGAACCCGGAATCACTGGGAGACCGTCGAGAACATCATCGACCAAGTGGAGTGAGCATGACCCGAACCTGGAACGCAACGGCCGACAGCGGAATCGACGGGGGCGCGGAATGACCCTCACGCTCGACGTGGCGCGAGTCGCCGCGGCGGTGAACATCCTGCTGCTGCTCGTCCTCGTCGGAATCTGGGGACGGAACTACCTCGAGATCCGCTCGAAGCACACCCTCGGATCGACGCTGTTCGCGCTCTTTCTGCTCGCCGAGAACGCGCTGGCGCTGTTCTACTACCTCAACCCGCCCCAGATGTCGACGCCGGCGGTCAGAGCGATGATGTACCTCCAGATCCTGGAGTTCGTCGGGATCGCCTTCCTCGTCTACGTGACCTGGGACTGACGCCGCCGTCTTCTCTTCTGCCTCCGCCCGCCCCACCCTACTCGAACCGGTACGTCGCCCCGTCCGGCCCGTCCTCGATCTCGACGCCGACCTCGCGGAGCGCGTCGCGTAGCTCGTCGGCGCGCTCGTAGTTGCCGGCTTCCCGCTCGGCCTCGCGCACGTCCAGGATCAGCTCGACGAGCTCGCCGGCCAGCTCCACGTCGCCGTCGCTCTCCGTCTCGAACTGGAGCCCCAGCACGTCGCCGCCGAGCGCCTCGAACGCCTCGACCGCCTCGCGGAGGCCGCGGTAGTCGTAGGCGTCGCCCGGTCCGTCGTCGCCGGTTCCACTCCCGTCCACCCCGTCCACGTGCCGGTTCACGGCGTCCGTCAGCTCCAGCAGCGCGGCGGTCGCCTCTCGGAGGTTCAGGTCGTCGTTCATCGCCGCGGCGAACTCGTCTCGGGCGGTCGCGACCGTCTCGCGGAGCTCGCCGTCTTCGGCCTTCGCGCGGGCGTTCACCGAGTCGAGCGCGTCGACGGCGCGGTCGTAGGTCCGGGAGAGGCGCTCCCAGCGCTCCTCGGCCTCCGCGATCGTCTCCTCGGTGAGCGCCTGCTCGGAGCGGTAGGCGGCGCCGGCGTAGAAGGTGCGGATCACGTTGACGCCGAGCTCCTCTAAGGCGTCCGGAACGGTCCAGAAGTTGCCGATCGAGGAGGACATCTTCTCGCCCTCCATCTCCAGGAGGCCGACGTGGAGCCAGTGGCGGGCGAACGTCTCGCCGGTCGCCGCCTCCGACTGCGCAATCTCGTTCTCGTGGTGCGGGAAGACCAGATCGCGCCCGCCCATGTGGATATCGAGGGTGTCGCCGAGGTGCGTCGTCGACATCGCCGAGCACTCGACGTGCCACCCCGGGCGCCCCTCGCCCCACGGGGAGTCCCACGTCTCGCCCTCCGGCACGGCGTCGCCGTGGTCGTGCTTCGCGTGCTCGCGCGCGGCGGTCTCGCTCACGCCCCCGGCCTTCCACAGCGCGAAGTCCGAGGGGTTGCGCTTCTCCGACCGCTCGTCCGGCTCGCCCTGCGCCTCCAGCTCGTCGACGTCCTGGTTCGAGAGCTTCCCGTACTCCTCGAACGTCGTGACGTCGAAGTAGACGGAGCCGTTCGACTCGTAGGCGTACCCCTTCTCGACGAGCGTCTCGACGAGGTCGCGGATCTCCGGCACGTGCTCGGTGACGCGGGGGTACACCTCCGCGCGCAGGAGGTTCAGCCCGCGCATCGCGTCGAAGGTGGTCGCGGTGAACGCCTCTGCCACGTCGCGCTCGGCGGCCCACTCGTCGCGCTCGCCGACGCGGGCCGTGATCTTCTCGTTGACGTCGGTGACGTTCTCGACGTGACGCACGTCGTAGCCGAGGTGCGCCAGCCACCGGTGGAGGACGTCGGCGTGGAACCACAGCCGGGCGTGGCCGAGGTGGGGGTCGTCCGACACCGTCAGCCCGCAGACGTACAGCGTGACGTCGCCGTCGGCCGTGAACTCGACGCGCTCGTCTGCCAGGGTGTCGGTAACGACGAGACTCATTAGCGGGTGATTGCCGGGGTGAGACTTTTAAATCGTCGGATCGCGCGAAGGTACGGGGACGAGCCCTCCCGATGCTCCGGCCGCTCGGAGGCGCGCGCCACGCACCGCCGCATGCGATTAATACGCCGTCGTCACTCCTCCTGTGTCGTCCACGCCGCGTCGTAGCCCGCGTCGCGCACCGCCTTCAGGACCCGATCGACGTGGGCCGGACCGTTGGTCTCCACCTCGAACACGAGGTCGGCGTCGCCGACCGGCAGGTCCGGCCGGCTGCGTTCGTGGCGCACCGTCCGGATGTTCGCGCGCTCCGCGCCGATCAGGGTGGCGATCTCCCCCATCGTCCCCGGCGTGTCGTCGATCCGGACGGACAGCTCGATCAGCTGATGGCGGTCGACCAGCGCGTGAGTCACCACCTCCTTCAGCGTCGTGACGTCGATGTTGCCGCCGCAGAGCAGCGGAACGACCGTCTCGCCGGCCATACCGAGCTCGTCGACGGCGTCGTCGTCGAGGAGGGCGGCCGCCGCGGTCGCGCCCGCACCCTCGATCATCTGCTTCGCGCGCTCCAAGAGGAGCAGGATGGCGTTCGCCACGTCGTCGTCGCTGATGACGACCGTCTCGTCGAGGTGTTCCCGCAGGAGCCCGAAGGTGAGCTCGCTCAGTCCGCCGGTCGCGATCCCGTCCGCGATGGTGTCCGGCTCCTCCCGCGTCACGAGCTCGCCCGCCCGCAGGCTCTCCGAGAGCGTCGACGCCCCCTCGGTCTGAACGCCGACCACCCGCGTCTCCGGCGATCGGGCCTTGACCGCGGTGGCGACCCCGCCCGCGAGCCCGCCGCCCCCGACGGGAACGAGGACGGTGTCGACTTCGGGCACCTGTTCGAGCACCTCCAGCCCGAGCGTGCCCTGGCCGGCGACGACGTCCGGGTCGTCGAACGCGTGGACGAACCGGACCCCGGGCTCGTCGGTCAAGGTCCGGGCGTGTGACATCGCCTCCGGGAACGCGCTCCCCCGGAGGACCACCGACGCGCCGTACCCGCGGGTCGCCTCGATCTTCGCCGCCGGCGCCGACTCCGGCATCACGATCGTCGCGTCGATCCCCGCGTCGGCCGCCGCGAGGGCGACCCCCTGCGCGTGGTTGCCCGCGCTCGCGGCCACCACGCGGTCGATCCCGGGGCCGTCGTCGGCGTCCCCCTCGGCCGACGCGTTCCCCTCGACGGCCAGCGAGATCGCGTTGTACGCGCCGCGGGTCTTGAACGAGCCGCTACGCTGGAGGTGTTCCATCTTCAGCCGAACGTCGGCGCCGCACCGATCGCTCAGCGATCGGCTCCGCTCGACCGGCGTCCGCTGGACGATATCGGTCGCGGCGATCCGGTCCGCGGCGGCCTCGACGTCCGCGAGCGTGACGGAGGACATGACGGCGGTGTTCGCGCGATCGGCTCAAAAGGGCTCGGGTGGGAAGCGGGGTCGCAGCGGACCGTTCCGTCCGCCGCGGGAAGCCGCCGAATGAGGATCTCACCGCTTCCCGAGCGCCTCCTCGAAGAGCCGCTGCGCGCGCTCGTCCCCTCTCGCGGTCGACGATCGGGTGCGGGTAGCCGAGGACGATCGCACCGCGTTCCACCCGAAATTCACCCGTGCGCTTAAGCCGACGAGCCCGAAGCGGGGGTATGGAACCGCTCGTCGTCGCCATCCTCGTCGGCGTCCCGCTCGCGTGGCTCGTCGGCTTCGCGGCGTACGTCTACGTCGACGCGCCGAAACACGGGATGGACCGGCGGAAGTGGGCGCTCATCGCCTTCGTCGTCCCGCTGTTCGGGCTCTTCGCGTACCTCTTCGAGCGCGACGAGCAGTCGTACGACCCCTCCGAAGACCCGTACGCCGGCGGGAGCGACGCGCGAAAGGCCGGCCTCGCGGTCCACGAGAACCGGCGCGGCGAGAAGCCGCTCGGCCCGGCGGGAACCGAGGCCGACGACGAGGCGGACGAGGACGACGAGTGGGACGATCCCCCGGGCGTCGACCTCGACGAGGACTGACGCGCCGGCCGGTGGGCCGACCGCGGCGACTCACAGCACGTCCAGCAGCGCCGCCCGCCGCCGGTCGAGGTCGAACGCGGCGTCCGCGGCGTCGAGCCGCTCGAGGAACGCGAAGACGTCGGCGCCCGACCGCTCCGCGTGCTCGACGAGCGCCTCGATCGAGGCGCGGTTGAGCGCGAACGACTCCAACTGGCCGCAGACGAGCGCGAGCGCGACGCCGGCCTCGCCGGCGGGGAACGCGGGGTCGACCGCGGAGAGGTCGGCGGGAGAGCCGTCGGCATCGATGTCGCCCTCGTCGATATCGACCCCGTCGTCGCTCCCGTCGGCGGCGAACGTCCGCAGACAGCGGGTGCAGATCGCCGTCCTCGCGGCCGGCGCGTGCTCGCGGATCGCGGACGGGACGGCGAACGCGACGAGGTCGGCGTCACAGCGGGGACAGGACATGAGAAGCGAGATGGATGAGACGACGGGTTCGACCGGTAGGACGGCGCGAGTCGACGGAAGCGGTCAGTCCGCGGGCTCCGGCTCCTCGGTCGCGGCCGCCTCGGCGGCGGCCTCGGCTTCCGCCTCCGCCTTCTCCTCTTCCTCCTTCTTGGCCTTGATCTTCTTCAGGCGGAAGATCTCCTCGCGCTCCTGCTCTTCGAGCTTCTGCTCGATGTACTCCTGGTTCTCGTAGAGGGTCGGGAGGAGCGTGAACTCCAGGGCGTTCACGCGGCGCTTGGTGGTCTCGATCTCCGTGAGCATCTTCTTCATGGCAGTCTCGACCTCCGCCGCGAGGATGATCTTCTCTAACAGCTCCTCGTAGGCGTCGGCGGCCTCGTCGATGCGGGCGGAGGAGCCGAGCAGCCCGTAGCCGCGCTCGTCGAGGCTCTTCTTCACCTTCGACGACTCGATCTGCGGGACGACCACGCCCATGATGTTCTTCGACTGGGTGGTGATCTCCGGGTGCTCTTTCAGCGCCGCGGCCGCGCCGCGGACGGCGACGTCGCCCTCCATCGCCCGGGCCATGTCGATCTTGCGCTGGGCCGTCTCGTAGTTCTCGGACACGTCGGAGCGGACGTCCTGCGCCTGATCGAGGATGTCCATGAACTCCATGATGAGGCCGTCGCGCTTCTGTTCGAGGGTGTCGTGACCGCGCTCGGAGAGCTCGATGCGGTCCTCGATCGCCATCAGGTTCTTCCGCGTCGGTTTGACGTCCTTGGCCATCTTATTGGGGGAACGTTCCGCTCCGAGGCGGATAATTCTTTTCAGTCGTGACGTGTCGCGCGCGAGCGGCGCCCGCCGACGCCGCCGCTAGCCGAGGGCGAAAAGCGGAAAGAAAGCCGCGTCAGTCGGCCGCTTCGACGACTTCGCGCTCGGAGTCGTCCTCGCGGTAGTGCTCCTCGATGAACTCCTCGTCGATCCGGTTGAGGGCGTCCGTCGGAAGCATCGAGAGCAGGTCCCAGCCGATTTCCAGCGTCTCCTCGATGTCGCGATTCGTGTCGAAGCCCTGGTCGACGAACTCCGACTCGAACGCGTCCGCGAAGTCGAGGTACTTGTTGTCGAGCTCCGAGAGCGCCTCGCGCCCGACGATGTTCACGAGGTCGCGCAGGTCCTCGCCCTCCGCGTACGCCGCGAACATCTGGTCTTTCACGTCGGCGTGGTCCTCGCGGGTGAGCCCCTCGCCGATGCCGTCGTCCATCAGCCGCGACAGGCTGGGGAGCACGTTGATCGGCGGCTGCAGGCCCTGACTGTTGAGGTCGGGGTCGACGTAGATCTGCCCCTCCGTGATGTACCCGGTCAGGTCCGGGATCGGGTGGGTGTCGTCGTCGCCCGGCATCGTGAGGATCGGGATCTGCGTCACCGACCCGTCACGACCCTGGATCCGCCCGGCGCGCTCGTACAGCTGCGCCAGGTCGGTGTACATGTATCCGGGGTAACCCCGGCGACCCGGGACCTCCTCGCGGGCCGCCCCGATCTCCCGGAGCGCCTCGCAGTAGTTGGTCATGTCCGTCAGGATGACGAGGACGTGGTAGTCCTTCTCGAAGGCGAGGTACTCGGCCGTGGTGAGCACCATCCGCGGGGTGACCGTCCGCTCGACGGCGGGGTCGTCCGCGAGGTTCATGAAGACGACGGAGCGCTCCAGCGCACCGGTGCGCTCGAAGTCCTCCATGAACTCGTTCGCCTCCTCCTGGGTGATCCCCATCGCGCCGAAGATGACGGCGAACTCGGAGCTCTCCTCGTCGTCGCCCTCCTCCTCTTCCGGCACGCTCGCCTGCCGGGCAATCTGCATCGCCAGCTCGCTGTGCGGCTGCCCGGAGCTGGAGAAGATCGGGAGCTTCTGGCCGCGGACGAGGGTGTTCATCCCGTCGATCGCGGAGACGCCCGTCTCGATGAACTCCTCGGGGTACTCCCGGGAGTACGGGTTGATCGCCGCGCCGACGATGTCCTGGCGTTCCTCGGGGACGATCTCCGGGCCGTCGTCGATCGGGCGGCCGGAGCCGTCGAGGACCCGCCCGAGGAGGTCCTCGGTGACGGGCATCTTCATCGTCTCGCCCAGGAAGCGGACGGACGCGTTCTGGTCGATACCGGAGGTGCCCTCGAACACCTGGATGGCGACGACGCCCTCCGAGGATTCGAGCACCTGTCCGCGCAGCGTCTCCCCCTGTGCCGTCTCGATCTCGACGATCTCGTCGTAGCCGATCGCCTCGTCGACCTCGGCGTACACGAGGGGGCCGCTGATCTCGGTGATTGTCTGATACTCTTTCATGGTCAGTAGAGGCTCCGGAGTTCCTCGGTGATCTCCGCTTTGAGCTCCTCGACGTACTCCTCGTACTCCTCCTGGACGCCGATCCGGTTGATCCGGGGGGCGGCCTCGGTGTCGACGATCTCCTCGACGGGGACGCCCGCCTCGAGCGCCTTGAACGCCTCGTCGTTGAACGTCTCGATCGTCGTCAGCATGAGGTACGTCTTCTCCGGCGGACAGAACGTGTCCACCGGGTGGAACGCGTTCTGCTGGAGGTACGCCTCGCGCAGGTAGCGGGCGACCTCCAGGGTGAGCTGCTGGTCGTCGGGCAGGGCGTCCTTCCCGACGAGCTGGACGATCTCCTGCAGCTCGGTCTCCTCGTCGAGCACGTCGACCGCCCACTGGCGCTTCTCGGCCCAGTCGTCGGCGACCTCGCTCTCGAACCACGGGTCGAGCTGGTCTTTGTACAGCGAGTACGACTCGTTCCAGTTGATCGACGGGAAGTGGCGGCGCTCCGCTAAGTCCGCGTCGAGCGCCCAGAACGTCTTCACGATGCGCAGCGTGTTCTGGGTGACCGGCTCGGAGAAGTCGCCGCCGGGCGGCGACACCGCGCCGATCGCCGAGACGGAGCCCTCCGTCCCGTTGACGTTCTCGAAGTAGCCGGCGCGCTCGTAGAACTGCGCGAGCCGGGCGGCGAGGTACGCGGGGTACCCCTCCTCGCCGGGCATCTCCTCTAGCCGGGAAGAGATCTCGCGCATCGCCTCCGCCCACCGCGAGGTGGAGTCGGCCATCAGCGCCACGTCGTACCCCATGTCGCGGTAGTACTCGGCGATCGTGATCCCCGTGTAGATGCAGGACTCACGCGCCGCGACGGGCATGTTCGACGTGTTCGCGATGAGCGAGGTGCGGGCCATCAGCGGGTTGCCGTTGGCCGGGTCCTCCAGCTCGGGGAAGTCCTCGATGACCTCGGTCATCTCGTTGCCGCGCTCGCCGCAGCCGACGTAGACGATGATGTCCGCGTCGGCGTACTTCGCGAGCTGGTGCTGGGTGACCGTCTTCCCGGAGCCGAACGGGCCCGGGATCGCGGCCGTCCCGCCCTTCGCGATGGGGAACAGGCCGTCGAGGATGCGCTGGCCGGACACCAGCGGCGTCCGGGGCGTCTTCTTGTTCGCGGAGGGACGCGCCTCGCGGACGGGCCACTCCTGGTGCATCGAGACGTCCGTCCCGTTGGCGAGCTCGGCGACCGTCTCGGTGACGTCGAACGAGCCCGACTCGACGGCGGTGACCTCGGTGGTCTCGTCCTCTTCGAGGGCGTCCGGCGGCACCATCACCTTGTGGTCGATGGTGACCGTCTCCTCGACGACGCCGACGACGTCGCCGCGGCCGACCTCGTCGCCGACCTCGACGGTGGGCTCGAACGCCCACTCCTCCTCGAGGTCGATGCCGGGCGCGTCGACCCCGCGGTCGAGGTACGGACTGCCCATCTTGCCCTCCAGCACGTCCAGGGGACGCTGGACGCCGTCGTAGATGGCGTCCAGCATGCCCGGACCAAGGTCGACCGACAGCGGCTCGCCCGTGTTCTCGACGGGCTCGCCGGGGGCGACCCCGGAGGTCTCCTCGTACACCTGAATGGTCGTGATGTCGCCTTCGATCTCGATCACTTCCCCCATGAGGCCTTCGTCGCCGACGTAGACGACGTCGTTCATGCGGGCGTCGAGGTCGCGGGCGCTCACGACCGGACCGCTCACGCTTTGGATGACACCGTTTTCGGTTGTGGTGGTCTCCGTGGATTCTGCTTTACTCATGTTAGTCCTCCTCCATCAGGTCGATCCCGATGGCTCGTTTGATCTGGTCGCGCAGCCCGCCGCTGCCGGCGCCGGCGCCGCCGAGCGTGACGAGCACGGGCTCGATGCTCCCCTCCACCGACTCGCGGGTCCCCCGCGAGAGGTGGTCGAGGTCGTCGTCGTGCATCACGATGATGCCGGTGTCCTCGTCGTCGAGGGTCCGTTCGACGGCGTCGTCGAGCCGCTCGTCCTTCTCGTCGTCCGGGACGTTCTCGAACTTCCGCACGCCGGCGAGCCGGAACCCGGTCGTGAACTCGGGGCTGCCGACGACGGCGATCTCCTGGCTCATGTTATCACCAGCTCCGATTCGATCTCGTCGGCCGACAGCCCGGCCTCCTTCCCGCGGGCGATCGCCCGGATGTTCTCCACCTCGCGCTCCTTCGCGAGGATGTAGGAGATGACCGGGGTGACCGACACCGGGTGGATCGTCCCGAGCCGGTCGCCGTACGCCAGCAGCGCGGCGTCGGTCGCGTGCTCGAACGCGATGAGGCTGTCCGCCTCCTCGAGTTCGCGCAGCGCCGGGCCGAGCTCGTCGGCGTACTGGCTGTCCGCGATGTACTCCACGAGCTCGTCGAGGTTCCGCGCGAGCCGCGCGAGCGACCCGCGAGTAAAGAGCTCGCCGCCCTCGATGAAGTACGCGGCGGGGTCGATGTCCGCGCCCGACCGGGCGAGCCGGAGGGCGTTGGTCGCGTTCCGGAAGTCGACCTCCGCCTTGAGGAACGCCTCGTACTGTCGGGTCGGCTCGTCGTTGCCGAGCCCCGAGAGGAGCCGCTCGTAGAACGCGCGGTCGACGGCGTTCTCGAGGGGGACCAGCACGTCCGTCTCCTCGTACTCGGCGTACGCCTCGCGGAGCGGCGGCCCGTAGATCGTGTCCTCCAGCACCTCGACGACGGCGTCGATCGAGTCGGCCTCCAGCAGGCGCCGGATCAGACGGTCGTCGAACTCCCCGGCGCGGATCAGGTCGACCTCGATGTCGGACTGGTCCGCGTCCGTGTAGACGCCGCGGATGACCGTCTTCACGTTCCACGCGTCGAACTTGCGGAGGTAGCGGGCTATCTGGTCGTACAGCGTTCCCTCGCTCCACTCTAAGATCCCCTCGAACTGCTGTGCGAGGTTCCGGTTCAGCGCGTACTCGATGAGGTCCACGCCGCCGTGGCGGCTCCCGAGGGCGTTGATCTCACGGCCGTAGCTGGACTCCTCCATGAACCGGGCGATCTCCGCCGGACCCATGCGGGTCAGCTTGCGGTACTCCTCGTCCCCGTAGAGGCTGCCGCGGCGGGCGCGAACCCGCGCGACGACGTACTCCGGGTTCGAGCTCCCGACGGCGCTCATTGGTCGAACAGCCGCTCCGAGATGTTCTTCAACTCGTCGTCCCAGACGGACTCCAGGACCGAGTCGAACGTGTTGTTCACGCGAACGCGAGAGGTGTCGCTCTCGGCGACCACGCCGCCGAGACAGTCGACCTCGCCGTCGACCTCGGCGTTGCGGTCCGCGACGAGCTCCTCGAGGAGCTCGACGTCCTCGGCGCGGGTGTAGACGGCGACGTCCTCGTCGTCGTCGAACTCCGCGAGGCTCGCGTCGAGCAGCGTCTCGGTCAGCTCGCGCCGGCGGTCGTCGTCGAGCCCCTCGATGGCGGCCTCGACGTCGTCGCGGACGTCTTCGAGGACGTCGCGGCGGGCGCCGAGCCGTTCCTGTTTGGCCTCGAGCTTGGCCGACGAGAGCGTCTGCTCGCGCTCCTGGTCGATCTGTCGGTCGACCTCCGCGAGCCGCTCCTCGCGGATGCGCTCGGCGTCGGTCTCCGCCTCGGCGACGATCTCGTCCGCCTCGGACTCCGCCGCTTCGCGGATCTCCTCTGCACGCGCGCGGGCTTCGTCTCGAACGTCCTCAACGACAGTGTCCAAACTCATTGGTGTAAAGGGGGGTACCGCTTAGACGATGAAGACGACGACGAGTGCGAGGATAACGATCGTCTCGGGAAGGACCGTCAGGATGAGCCCGTTGACGAAGAGGTCGTCGTCCTCGGCCATCGCGCCGACGGCGGCCGAGCCGATCCCACGCTCTGCGTAGCCGGCACCGAGGGCCGCGAGACCGACGGCGAGCGCCGCGGCGGCGCTCGGATCAGTCAGTGTTCCTCCGGTGGACAGTACGGCGTTCCCGAGTGCGTTGGTAGCTTCAAGCATTGGTAGTAGTTCCGGTTGCTCGTCTCCGAACAGTAGCTAGTTGCCGCCACAGTAGTCATAAAGCTTCCCAAAACGACCGAACGGAACGCCCGCGACGGCGGGCGAAGAGACGCCTCTCGGCGCGTTCCGCTCCGAGAAAATCCGACCGGACGGAGGGATACCGCGGCTACCGATCGTCGGCGGTGTACTCCCGGTCGTAGCCGAACGGGAGGTACGTCTCCCCGCCGCCCTCGTAGAACTTCCCGAAGAACTCGACGTACTCGAGACGCACGGCCTGGATGCCGGCCGACGTGACGCCGAGCAGGAGGACCACGACGTGGCCGACGAACGCCACCGCGATGCCGGCGAGGAGCGCGATGACGCCGACGAGGCCGGGCTCGAACGCCGTCGTCAGCCCGGCGAAGACGAGCTCGTACTCGCCGCCGTTCGCGACGGAGTGCTCCTGAACGTACGAGAGGTACTCCGGCGTGAAGATGAAGTGGAAGCTCCCGTCGCCGCCGCCGTCGATGTACGCGCCGAACGCGAGCAGGTTCACCGCGAGCGCCATCCCGCCCTTCGCGAGCAGCACCGCCATGATCCGGGCGTACGAGATGACGTTGACGATCGGCGAGAGCACCTCGGCGAGCTCCGGCGGCTCGCCGATCGCGAGCAGCACCACGCCGAGTCCGGCGGCGACGACCCCGCCGATCCCGACCGCGACCGGGAAGCCGGCGAACGACACCGCCCCGAAGGTGAGAATCGAGAACGACTCGAAGAGGAAGTCGGGCTTCGGACCCGGCAGGTGCTGGCTGAAGATCCAGATCCACGCGCCGTTGAGCAGCAGCAGCCACGACCCGCCCTCGTACAGCGCGTGTTTGAGGTCGTGCTGCTGGTAGTTGCTCACGAACGAGAGGGCGTGACCCACGTTCAGGTGAACGATCCCGAACAGCACGCTCACGATGAGGAACGACAGCGCCCAGTCGAGGTCGGCCGGCGAGAGCCCCTTCCCGGCGACCGGCCAGTGGACGTCACCGGGCAGCAGCTGGTAGGCGTGGTAGCCGAACACGTCGATCCCGAAGTAGATCCCGAACAGGATCGTGAAGCCGCCGGCCCACATCGCGACGGCGCCGAGCTCGCGGAAGGTGCCGTCGTATCGGCTGTACATGAAGTAGCCGATCGCGGCGTAGAGGACGCCGTAGCCGACGTCGCCGATCATGAACCCGAACATGAGCGGGAACGTGAGGAACACGAGGAGCGTCGGGTCGAACTCCGAGTACTTCGGCCGGCCGAACCCCTGCACGAGCAGCTCGAACGGGCCCGCCGCGCTCCCGTTGTCCTGGACGACCGGCGGCTCGTCGTCGCCGTGCATCGCGTGGCCGCCGTCGGTGGCGGCCGCCTTCTCGGTTGTCGCGTCCGCCGCGTCGTCGGTCGCGCTCGCGGAGCCGCCCCCGTCGCCGCCCACCGCCTCGGTGTGGTGGTCGCCGTCGGGCGTGAACGAGGCGCGCTCGAGCTCCTCGACCTCGACGTGGTCGCCGACGGCGTCGGCGATGGCCGCCTCGAAGTCGGGGTAGGCGTCCGTGGGGATCCACCCCTCGGCGACGAACGCGTTCTCCGTGGTCGCGAACGAGAGCGGCGCCTCCTTCTTCTCGGCCTCGATGGTGAGCTGCTCCTCGGCGCGAAGCAGGAAGCCGGCCGCCTCCTCCTTCACGTCGGCGAGGTCGGCCTCGACCGACTCGAGGTCGGCCCGCAGCTCCTCGCGCTCGCGCTCCAGCTCCGCGACGTAGTCGGCGGGGCTGGCGTCGGCCTCGGGGACCTCCAGCAGCGCGATGTCGACGCCGACGAGCGAGTCCTGCAGGACCCCCGCCTCGGCCCCCTCGGCGGGCTTCGCGAAGATCGCCACGACGTCGCTCCCGGCGAACACCTCGTAGGCGTCGATCCCGTCGGCGTCGGCGAGCGTCGCCTCGACCGCGTCGGGCTTGGCCTCGCCGACGACGACCTCCAGCGAGTCGTAGCCGCGGAGCAGGTCGAGCTCGATGCCGAGGTCCGCGAACGGCTCCATCCGATCGATCTCCTCCTCGCGGTCGCGGATCTCGGCCTGGAGCTCGTCCCGCCGGTCGTTGAGCGCGTTGACGCGCTCTCGGACGTCTTCGAGCTCGCGTTCGAGCTCCTCGTCGTCGAGCGCGCGGACCGCGTCGGCCTCGTCGCCCTCGACGTCGAGCACGCTCTCCAGCGAGCGGACGGTGACGAGCCGCTCGTTCACCGTCTCGGCGCCTTCGAGCGACTCGCCGGGCTCGAACCCCTCGTAGCGCTCGTCGTAGTCCGTGACGTGCAGCGAGTGGTGCGCGTACGCCGCCTCGATGACGTCGTCGATGACGCGCTTCGAGCCCGTCACCGACACCTTGCTCATCCGCTCAGGCCTGAGCATCCACCGCCTCCTCGGCCTGTTGGTTCACCGCTTCCTCGAACCGTTCGACTGCGTAGTCGACGGCCGAATCCACGCGCTCGCGGGCCTCGCGTTCGAGCTCGTCGCGGTCGGACCGACCCGACTCGAGGATCTCCTCGCGGCGTTCCTCGATCTCCTCGCGGGCCGCTTCGAGCCGCGCTTCGGCCTCGGACTCCGCCTCCTCCGCGGCCTCCTCGCGGATCGCCTCCGCGCGCTCCCGAGCCTCGGCGAGGCGCTCGTCGGCGTCCGATTCCGCCTCCGCGATGATCTCGTCCGCCTCCCGTTCAGCCTCCTTGATCCGGTCGAGCACCTCTGGTCTGGCCATGCTACTAATCGCCTGAAACTCTACAAGCGACGTATAAGGTGTTTGCGAAAGTTGGCGGGCGTCGCCCCCGGTATCGGCGGGGGTCGACGAGGGATCGGCGGCGGCCGACCCCCTCGGTCCGGCGTCCGGCGACGTCCAGCGGTGCCCGCCGCCTACATTTAAGTACCAGTCGCCGGACCGTCACCGTATGGCAACGGTGTATGCGGTCGCGTCGGCGAAAGGTGGGGTCGGGAAGACCACCACGACCGCGGCGATGGCGACGATCCTGGCGGGCTCAGGCGCCGACGTCGTCGCGATCGACGCCGACATCGGTATGGCGAACCTCGCGGGCGCGCTGGGCGTGACGCCCGGCGAGACGACGCTCCACGACGTGCTCGCGGGGCGAGCCGACCCGCTCGACGCGGTCCACGAGGGGCCCGAGGGGCTCCGCGTCGTCCCCGGTTCGGACGACCTCGACGCGTACGCGTCGGCGGACCCGGCCGGACTCGGCGACGTGGTCGACGCCTTCGAGGGCGCCGACTACGTCCTCGTCGACGCCGGCGCGGGGCTCTCGCACGACTCCAGCCTCCCGCTCGCGATCGCCGACGAGACGCTGCTCGTCTCGACCGCCGAGCGGAGCGCCCTCGGCGACACCGAGAAGACCCGACAGCTCGCCGAGCGGCTCGGCGGCGAAGTCGCCGGCGCCGCGATCACCCGCGTCGACCCCGACGCCGACCCCGACGAGGTCGGCGCCGACGGGCTCGGCGACGTCGGAGGCGTGCTCGACGCGCCGGTCCTCGGCCGGATCCCGGAGGACGACGCGGTGGTGCGGGCGGCGACCGCGAACAGCCCGCTCCCGACGTTCGCGCCGGACGCGCCCGCCACCCGTGCCTACCGGGACCTCACGCGGGCCCTGACGGGCGCGACCGTCGAGGGCGCCGGGGTCGGCGAGTCCGGCGGGACCGACGAGGCCGGCGAGGCCGACGAAGACGAGGAAGCGGACGACTCCGCGGAGACCGATGACACCGACGAGGAGGACGACGCCCACGAGGCGGAAGACGCCGAGGCGACCGCCGAGTCCGAAGACGGGCCGGCGGACGACGCCGGAGACCCCGTTGACGCCGACGAGGACATCATCGTCGCCGACGCCGAGTCGGGCGGGCTGAGCGATCCGGGCGACGAGGAGGAGATCATCGTCGCCGACGAGGGCCCCGTCCCGGAGGAGGGCGACGCGGACGCGGGGGCGACCGGCGAGACGGAGACCGTCGGCGAGGAGCGCGTCGACGGCGACGACCTCGAGGCGATGATCGAGGAGGACGCGGACGAGGCCGAGGCGTTCGACGACGAGTCCGCGGCGGACGACTCCGGCCTCGACGACGAGTCCACGGCTGACGACGTCGAAGAGGCGACGCCGGAGGACACCGAAGAAGCGACCGCAGACGACGAGGAAGCGACCGACGGTACGGAGGTTGACGAGGCAGAGGCCGACGAGGTCTCGGAGGTTGACGAGGCAGAGACCGACGAGGCGGAAGAGGCCGATCCGGACGACGAGCTCGCGGGGAGCGTCCCGTTCCGCGACGACGACACCGGCGGTATGAACACCGTGCTCTCCGAGGGCGACGGAGACGCGGAGGAGACGGAGGACGCGGAGAGCGAGACGGCGGACGACGGCGAGAAGGACGACGATGAGAGGGACGACGGCAGCGGCGGCGGCTTCTTCAGTCGGCTGTTCGGGCGGTAGGCGGGTCGGGACGCGCCCGCGACCTCAGGCCTCGGAGGGAGCCTCCGCCCGGTCGCGGATGAGCTCGCGGATCTCCTCGGGGTCGGTGATGCCCGCGAGCTCCTCGCAGGAGACTAGCGCGGTGCCGTCGACCGACTCGCGTTTCTCGTCCTCCTCGGTGAAGTAGACGGAGCGCGTGCGGGCGACCTCGCCGATCGAGGACATGATCCGCGCGCGCTTCTCCGCGGCGGGGGTGAACGCCGAGTGGCCGGTGAGCACGCGGGTCTCGGCGCGCTGCTCGTCCTCCGAGACCGCCTTGAACGGTGCACGGGCGGTCGGGTGGACCGTGAAGCCGGCGTTGGTGAGCACGTGGAGGACGTGCTCGTCGTCGGGGTGAGTCTCGGGCGCCGAGGGGGTCGGGTCGGCGTCGCGCACCTCGTCTGCCCCCTCCAGCACGTCGACCGGGCTGGAGAACGGCTCGTTGAACAGCTCCTCCAGCTGGATCGCGACCTCGATGGAGGCGTTCATCCCGTCCTCGTACTTCGAGACGGTGCGCCGGGAGACGCCGAGCTCGGTCGCGAGCCGACCGAGCGACCAGCCGCGCTCCTCGCGCTCGTCGGCGAGGAGGTCACCGTCGAGGCTCACGTAGAGCCCGCCGGGCGCCGCGTAGATGAGCGGCGGCATCCCCTCGACGAACAGGTCGTACCCCGTGTCGGGGTTGATCACCGGGACGCCGTGCCGGAAGTAGACGACGCCGGGCTTCAGCTCCTCGTCGCGGGTCCGGATCCCGATCACCATCGGCGTCGCCCGCAGGTACTCGCCGAGCCGGCGCATCTCCGCGCCGGTCTCCGCGTCCAGTGCGTCGACGTTGCCGAGGATCTTCAAGAGGAGGAGGTCCTCGTCGCGCCGGGCCGCCACGTCGAAGCTCTTGGGCCGGACCGCACACCGGTCGCTGACGAGGAAGCCCGCGTCCTCCAGCATCGCGGTGACGTTTTCGATCAGCGCAGTCCGGGACATACCCGAGATAAGCGGTTCGCCGTATATATGCGTTGTGTCACTTGCACTCGCGCGAAAGCGCCGCCCGCTTGCGGTTTCCCCGTCCGATCCGGCGGTGCGGTTAAGTACCGATGCGGGGATAGAGCGCCGGACCGCGGCGGACGACCGTCGCGAACGCGCCCCCGAGCGCCCGGCCGAAACGGGTTTGTCCCGGACCGGGCAAGGGCGCGTATGCCCATCGTCGCCGTCGACGACACCGACTCCCGCGAGCGCGGGATGTGCACGACGTACGTCGGCGCGCGGCTCGCGGAGCGCCTCGAAGCGGCCGGGGGGCGGGTCCGCCGCCGGCTCCTCGTCCGGCTGAACCCCGCCGTGAAACACAAGACGCGCGGGAACGCCGCCGTCGCGGTCCACGTCTCCGAAGTCGACCCGGCGGCGGCGTTCGACCTCGCCGCGGAGGCGGTCCGGGAGTTCGCCGCGGTCGACGACCCGCGGACCTCCCCGGGCGTCGTCGTCGCCGACGTCGACGTCGCGGGGGACCCGTTCGCGCCGGTCGCCCCCGCCGACCCCTCGGAGGACGCCGGCGACGCATCGGCGACGCCGTCGCGGATCCCCGACGCCGTCGCCGACTTCGCCCGCCGCGCGCTCCGGCACCGGATCGGGATCGACGAGGCCCTCGACCTCGCCGAGGCGCACGGCTACCGGCACGCCGCGTTCGGGGCGGGCGGGGAGACAGAGGCGGCGGCCGTCGCCGGTCGCGGGCGGATCGGCGCGCTCGCCGCGGTCGGCGCCCCGGCCGCGTCCGACGACTGGACGGCGGAGCGCATCTCCTACCGCGAACTGGACCGCTGCGGGACCCCCCGCGACGTCGACGTCGAGAGCGTCTTCGCCGCGGCCGACGCGGGGTACCCGACCGTCTGGGACACCGTCGACCGCGAGACGGGCGCGCCAGTCTGCGTCCCCAACGCCCCCGGCCCGATCCTCCACGGGATCCGCGGCGACGACCCGGCGACGTGCAGAGAGGTCGCCGAGGCGATCGAGAGCGAGCCGGTCGAGCGCGCCGCGACCTTCCTCACGAACCAGGGCACCGACGCCCACCTCGTGCCCGGCCGGATCGGCGCCCTCCGCGACGGCGCGGGCTACCGCGTCGCTGGCGCGGTCACAGGGGAACCGGAGACGAAACGGGGGGGTCACGTCCACGTCGACGTGGCGGCGCCGGGGGCGAACGAGGGCGACGACGCCGGCGCGACCGATGACGACACGGCCCGCCTCAGGTGCGTCGCCTTCGCGCCGACCGGCCGCTTCCGCGACCGCGTGCGCGCCCTTCGACCCGGCGACCGGGTGACCCTGTGCGGCGAGCACGAGCGGCGCGGCTCAGCGAGAGGCAACGCGAGGAAACCAGAGGCAGGGGGACCGACCGCGACGCTCAAACTGGAGAAGTTCGCGGTTCGCGACCTCGTGCGGACCGAGCCGGCGGTGCCGACCTGCCCGGGCTGCGGGCGGTCGATGTCGTCGGCGGGGCGGGGACAGGGGTACCGCTGCCGTGACTGCGACACCGCCGCGCCCGGGAAGGTCGACCGCGAGGTCGACCGCGACCTGGAGCCCGGCTGGTACGAGGTACCCCCGAGCGCCCGGCGCCACGTCGCGAAGCCGCTCGTGCGGGGCGGGTTCGACGCGCCGATCCACCCGGAGCGGTGAAGTGGGCCGGACGCGACCCATCGGCCATGTCCGGGATCGTCTTCCACGGAACGGAGAACCGAGTCGGCGTCGTCGACTTCTACCGCGAGGAACTGGACGCCGAGACGTGGCTCGAACAGCCCGACTGCACGATTCTCCGCCACGATAACCTCCTGTTCGGCTTCTGCGACCGCGACGAGACCGAGACGTGCGGGACGTTCACATTCGTCTACCCCGACCGCGAGGCGGTCGACGACGTGCGGGAGTGCCTCGTCGAGGCGAGCGACTGCCGGGACGACGAGAGCGCGCCCGGCGCGGTCGAGGAACCGAGGGAGAACGAGCGGTACGACATCTACCAGTTCTTCGCCGAGGACCCCGACGGCCGGACCGTCGAGTGTCAGGCGTTCCTCGGCGACGACGTGGAACCGATTTAAGAAGGCCAGACGAAGCGGGCGAACGGGGCCGAACCGACCGGTTCAGTCGTCGAGCGCCCGCTCCTCGCGCCACTCAGCGGCGCGGTCGAGCGCGGTCTCGCGGTCGTCGAAGCGCTCGCGCTCGTAGGCCGACGCGTCGGCGGCCTGTTCCATCACGTCGAGGCGGACGACGAACCCGCCGTCGGCGCGCTCGCGGACGCGGACCGTCGCGTAGCCGTCGGAGCGCTCCCACTCGGTGATCGTGTCGTCCTCGCGTCCCAGAGACCAGTTCATACCTCAGGGGGCGGGCGCGGCGGCTAAAACGGCCCGGTTCGGGCGCGCGGCGGGTGGGGGCCCGGTACGACGGTCTACGCCTCGTCGACCGGGCCCGTCGTGTGCGAACAGACCGGGCAGACGGCGTAGCCGAGGGTGTCGTACGGGACGGACGCCGAGGGGGCGGTCACGTCGCACTCCGGGCAGTCGAACGTCGACGCGTTCTCGATGCTCATGTCTCACTGTAGCACGGCGACCCATATGGTTACGCGCCGCCTGCCGCGCCGTCAACGAGGCTCTACTTATAAACGACCGCCGGGCCGAAGACGGCCATGGCCGACGACATCCACGCGGACCGACGGGCGCGCGCCGCCGAGCGGCTCCGAGCGGTCGACGCCGACGAGCTCGTCTGCTTCCCGAGCCGGAACCTCCAGTACCTCACCGGATTCGACGAGGAGCCGAGCGAGCGGCACTTCCTGCTCGCGGTGCCGGCGGCGGAGAACGGGAACGGGGGCGCCGACGGAGGCGACGCGACGGGCGACGGGAACGCGCCCGCCCTCCTCGTCCCGTCGCTGTACGAATCGCAGGTGCGCGAGGAGACGAGCGTCGCCGACGTGCGGACGTGGGCCGACGGCGACGATCCGGTCGCGGCCGCGCGCGACCTGCTCGCCGACCGCGGCCTCCGCGAGGGGCGCCTGCTCGTCGACGACGCGATGTGGGCGACGTTCACCCAGGACCTCCGGGCGGCGGCGCCGGACGCGACGTGGGGACTCGCGAGCGAGGCCCTCGCCGACCTCCGGGTCCGCAAGGACGCCGCGGAGCTGGCGGCGCTGCGCGAGGCGGCCGCCGCCGCGGACGCGACCGTCCGCGACCTCCGCGAGCTGGGCGCCGACGCGGTCGGGACGACGGAGCGCGAGCTCGCCGAGTGGATCGCCGACCGGCTGGCCGCGCACGGGGGGACCGGCGTCTCGTTCGAGACGATCGTGGGGTCCGGTCCGAACGGCGCGAAGCCGCACCACGGCCACGGTGACCGCGAGATCCGGGCAGGCGAGCCCGTCGTGCTCGACTTCGGGACGCGCGTCGACGGCTACCCCTCCGACCAGACGCGCACGCTCGTCTTCGACGGTGACCCACCCGCGGAGTACGAGCGCGTCCACGAGACGGTCCGGGAGGCGCAGGCGGCCGCGGTCGACGCCGTCGAGCCGGGCGTCACGGCCGCCGCGGTCGACCGGGCCGCGCGCGAGGTGATCGAGGCGGCGGGGTACGGCGACGCGTTCGTCCACCGGACCGGCCACGGGGTCGGGCTCGACGTCCACGAGGAGCCGTATCTCGTCGCGGGCAACGAGCGCGAGCTCGAGCCGGGGATGGTCTTCTCCGTCGAACCGGGTGTGTACCTCGACGGGCGGTTCGGCTGCCGGATCGAAGACCTCGTCGTCGTCACGGCCGACGGTCGGGAGCGCCTGAACGACACCGACCGCGGCTGGCGGTGACCGGTCCGTCCGGTCGCGGCGTCGAGGGGTCCGTATCCGTGAAGTGAGGACCGCGCGAAGAGAGACGAAAAAGGGGAGCGTGGGGGAGAGGCGCGCCGAAAACCGGCGCGCCGGGGGCCCGACGCGAGATGCGGGAGCCGTGTGCCTGCTCCGCAATCGGTGGTTATTGCCGAATCCTATAGTTGTGATACCGAATTATTTCGGTTTCCGGAGTCGGTCGTCAGTCGCGGGGAGACGAACGTATCGGTAATTATTCCGGACGGAAGAGAACGAAAGCCGATCTTTCGGGCGATCGAGCGGCGCTCCGCGGCGGGGGATCGGCGGCCGCTCGGCATCGAAACCATTAGTGTCGCCGGAGCGGAACCGCGGGGTATGAGCGACAACGACGAGGCCGAGGAGAGCGAACCGGCCGTCGAGCTCGGCGAGGGACCGGACGTGGCGGGCGAGCCGATCGCCCGCGTCGCGTCCCGGCTCACGTGGCCCGCGAAGCGCAGCGACGTCGCCGCACAGGAGGGCGACGCGACGGTCCGGAGCCCGAACGGCGCTCGCGATCTCGACGACGTCCTCGCGGACTCCGACGTGCCGCTGTTCGAGAGCCGCAGCGAGTTCGTTGCGGAGGTCGAGGAGCTCGTCGGGCGCGGTCCGGTCGCGACCGAGTAGCATCGTCGGTCCGTCCCGCCCGGTCCGTCCCGCCCGGTCCGTCCCGCCCGATCCTGCCCCGCTTCGTTCCGACCCGCTCCTCCGCCGCGGCCTTTTTGTTCCGACGACGCGGAGTCGACGTATGGCGATCCCCTTCGATCCGCACGAGCTGGACCCCGAGGAGTACGGCGAGACGCGCGCGACGCTGTCGATGGACCACGAGTCCGCGATCGAGCGCGTCCGCGAGGTGTGTCTCGACGCCGGCTTCGGCATCCCGGTCGAGTTCTCCCCGTCCGAGATGCTGAACGAGAAGGTCGACGCCGACCGCGACCCGTACTACGTCCTCGGCGCCTGCAACCCGGCGATGGCGGACCGCGCGCTCGACGCGACCGACAAGCGCATCGGCGGGCTGTTCCCCTGCAACATGATCGTCTGGGAGGAGTCGCCCGGCGAGCAGGTCGTCTACCACGTCTCGATCATGAAGATCGCGCGCCTCCTCGGCATGCCCGTCGACGACGAGGAGATGGACGCGATAATCGAGGACACCGGCGAGATGGTCGACGCGGTGTTCGCGGAGCTGGCGGAGTAGTCGACGGCGACGGCGTCTCCGCGACGATGTTTTTAAAGAGGTCCGAGATCGACGAGTCCAGTATATAAACGGCCGGTGCGGTGGCGCGCCGGTGAGCGCCCGTGAGGGCGCGAACCGAGCGCGAGGGAGGCGGCGGTCCGGCGCGGCCGCGCCCGCGCCGGAGCGTCCGCCGAGGCTGGGGAGGCGTGAGGTGCGGAGCGGCCGCGGACGGGTGGGACTCAAAGGGGCAGCCGTGAGCGGGGCGCAGGCGACCTAAGGACCGCAGGGAGGGAGCGGTAGCGACCGACAGAGGACCGCAGCGAGCGTGCGCCCCGCTCACGGCTGGGGCTTTGGAGGCTGTCACCGACGATCTCAGGTCAGCTATATATAAACGAGCGACCGGACCGTCAGATGTCCCCGCCGACGGTCCCGAGTCGATCGATCACAGCCGATCCGTCCCGCCGTCATCCACGCCTCGATCCAGCCACGAGACCGCGACCGACTCGAACGGCCCGGAGTACTGCATCAGCGTCGTCCCGAGGATTGCCATCACGAGCACGTAGCCGACCGCGAACGCGTTGATCGTCTGGGCGATCGCCGGGTCGAACGTCCCCGCCTCGGCCCCGCTCACGGCGACCGTCGCGATGATCAGCGAGAACTCCCCGCGGGTCGTCATCCCGAGCGCGACGCGGGTCGACCGCCGGGTGTCGAGATCGA
Source organism: Halorubrum depositum (assembly GCF_007671725.1). NCBI lineage: Archaea > Methanobacteriati > Methanobacteriota > Halobacteria > Halobacteriales > Haloferacaceae > Halorubrum > Halorubrum depositum. Next base: position 1,322,962 of record NZ_VCNM01000002.1, read on the forward strand.
AGGCCCGCCCGGCGAAGAAGCCGGTGACGAGCTTCGTCGGCGTCGTCACGAGCACCGCGAGCGCGATCAGCGCCGCCACGCCGCCGAACAGCAGCGGGTCGGTGACGAGCCCGATCCAGAAGAAGAACACCGCCGCGAACGTGTCGCGGACGGGTTCGAGCAGCGTCTCGATCTCGTGGGCGTACTCCGTCGAGGCGAACGCCATCCCGACGAAGAAGGCCGCGACCGCCTCGCTGACGCCGAGCGCGAGCGCCGCGCCGGCGACGAGCACCACGGTCGCGATCGACCGGAGCGCGACGAACTCCGGGTTGTCGGTCGCCACCAGCCGGTCGAACGCCGGCGTGCCGTACTGGACCGCGGCCAGCAGCGCGAGGATGAACCCGACCGCGATCCCGACGTCGACCGCGGCCGCGACCACATCGCCGCCACCGAGCACGAGTGCGGAGGCCACGGCGAGGTAGACGGCGATAAACAGGTCCTCGTAGACGAGGGTCCCGAGCAGCGGCTCGGCCTCGTCGTTGGCGATCCAGCCGAGGTCGATGAGCGACTTCGTGATCACCGCCGACGAGGAGATGTACACGATCCCGGCGAGCAGGAACGCGGGCAGGAGCGCCCCGAAGACGAGCCAGCCGAGGACGAGCCCGGCCCCGAAGTTCGCGAGGTCGATCGTCCCCGCCGTCCCGATCTGGCGCCGCCGCGCGAGCAGGCGGTCGAGGTTGAACTCCAGCCCGAGGAAAAAGAGGAGGAAGACGATCCCGAGCTCCGCGCCGAGCGCGATGAACTCCGTCTCGGGGACGTAGACGGTCCCGACCGCCGGCAGCGCGAGCCGCCCGAGGACGAACTCCCCGAGCAGCATCCCGGCGACGATGTAGAAGGGGATCACGGACTGGCCGACGCGGTTCGCGAGCCCGCCGGCGACCGCGACCGCGGCGAACATGACGCCGACGTCGAGCAGCGCCACTACCGGCCACCTCCGGGGCGGGCTATCGGAGCGGTCGAGCCGGCTATCGGAGCGATCGCCCCGACCGCGTCGTCGCGGCCGCTCATCCGGTGAGGAGCTCCTCGAACGCCGCGCAGTTCTCCGGCGTCCCCACTCCGATGACCGTGTCGCTCTCGCGGAGCGTCGTGTCGGCGCTCGGGCTGTCGATGACCTCGCCGTCGCGCTGGATCGCCACGACGGCGAGTCCGGTCCGGTTGCCGATGTCCGCGCTCTCCAGCGTCTCGCCGATGAGCGGCGATCCCGGCTGGAGCTCGTACCACTCCAGGAGGATGCCGCCGGGCAGGGTCGTCTCCTGCGTGTCGGGCTCGACCGGCTGGAAGTACGCGCCCTCGACGATCGAGCCGATCGTCCGGGCGAGGTCGTCGCCGAACTCGAACACCTTCTCCGAGTCGGCGTCCGGGTCGGGCCGGCGGAACAGCTCGCGTTTGCCCGTGTTGTGGATGACGACGACCATCTCGCCGTCGTCGAGCTCGATCTCGAACTTCTTCCCGACGCCGGGGAGGTCGGATTCGCGGATCGTCATACCGAGGGGAGCGGTGCCAGCGTAATAGGTGTACACGTCGCGGGCGCCGGGCTCGGGCGACGATCGTGCGACGCGCGTGCGACCGGACGCCCCCGACGCGCGACCGCCCCGCACCAAACGCTAAGTGGGGTGAGACCGAGAGGTCGACCATGTGGGGATCCCGGAGGAGCCGGGACCGGCGGACGGTGACCTGTATCGCGTGCGGCGACTCGCTGCTGCGCGAGGACGCGCGCGAGTACGACAAGGAGGGGGACCGCTGGAACCGGCGCGACAAGGAGTTCGAGTACCTCTGTACCGACTGCGACGACGAGCTCTGTCACCAGCCCCGCGACGGGCTCGAGTCGCTCGTCTGTTCCATCGAGGGCGACGGGCTCTCGCGCGAGGAGTTCCTCGGCCGCTACGCCGACGCAGTGGCGCTCGACGGGAGCGACGACGACGCGACCGGGTCTCGCGGCCGATCCGACCGCGACCGGGAGCCGTCGGACCGCGACCGCTAGCGCGCTCCGCCGGCGCACCGCGTCCGACGGCCCCTCCCGCCCCCCGACGGGGCTTTCCGACCCCGACAGGCCTTTCTAACGGACCCGCGTTGGTCCCGGTATGTCAGACGACGAGCCGAAACCGGGGTCCGCCGAGGACCAGGGTCCCGTGACGATCACGCCGGAGCTGGCGGACCGCCTCGCCGACAAGCGGGCGGACCTGTTCGAGGAGTTCGAGATCCCCGACGAGTTCCCGAACGAGGTCCTGCGCGAGGCCGAGACTCGGACCGAGGGCGTGTACGAGGAGATCGAAGCCGAGATCGACGAGCGCGAGGACCTCCGCGACCTGACGACGTGGACCACCGACCCGGTCGACGCGCAGGACTTCGACGACGCGATCTCCATCGAGCGCGAGGAGGGCGCCTACCGGCTGTGGGTCCACATCGCCGACGTCACCCACTACGTCACGCCCGACACGGCGATGTGGGAGGAGGCGGTGAAGCGCGCGAACACCGTCTACCTGCCCGACTACACGATCCACATGCTCCCGCCGGTGCTCGCGGAGACGGTCTGCTCGCTCGTCCCCAACGAGGACCGGCTCGCGCACACCGTCGAGATGGAGATCGACGACGAGACGCTCTCGTTCGAGGACATCGACATCTACAAGTCCGTCATCAACTCCGACGAGCGGCTCACCTACTCCGAGTGTGAGAACCGCCTCGAAGATCCCTCGCTCCCCCTCGGCGAGGAGAACGCGCTCGCCTTCGAGCTCGCCGACCGGATGCACGAGCAGCGCAAGGAGGACGGATCGCTCGTGTTGAACCCGCGCCGCGACCGCGCGCACACCATCATCGAGGAGTCGATGCTGAAGGCGAACAAGGCGGTGACGCACACCCTGATGTGGGACCGCGGCGTCGAGGCGATGTACCGCGTCCACCCGCAGCCGACCCCCGACCAGTGGAGCGAGGCGCTGAAGGAGATCCAGGAGCTCAACGGCGTCTCCATCCCCGGCGACGCGTGGGGCGACGACCCGCGCAAGGCGGTCAACGCCGCCCTCGAAGAGTCTCCGGGGCGCCAGCTCAACAAGATCCAGCGCGCCGTGCTGAAGGTGATGCCCCGCGCGAAGTACATGAACGACCCGTTCGGCGGCCACCACGCGCTCAATTTCGACATCTACGGCCACTTCACCTCGCCCATCCGCCGGCTCTCGGACACGATCAACCACTGGATCGTCCACGAGAACGACGTGCCGGAGACCCTCGTCGAGCTGTGCGACCACGCCAGCGACCGACAGAAGGACGGCGAGACGGTCGAACGCATATACAAGCAGTTCCTCCAAGAGCAGGGGCTCGATCCCCACGCGGTGAACAACCGCGGGATCGAGGTCGTCGACGACGCCGAGGAAGCGAAACACACGGTCTAACGCCTCGACTCGCCCGCCTCCCCTCGCGACTCCCCTCTCCCCGCCTCGGCTCCCCCCACCCGTCTCACCTTCCCTCACCCGCCCCGCCGAAGCGTATAGACCGTCGGAGTCCCTATCGTTCGACATGACCCATCACGACCACGACGAGCGCCGCGCCGCCGATCGGATCGCCGACCGGGACCGCACGCCGGCCGAGCGGGACGCGGAGCGAGCCGCCACGGTCGGCGGGTTCACGGGAGCGGTCCTCGGCGCCCGCGGCGGTCCGATCGGCGCCGGGATCGGCGCTTTCCTCGGCGGATCGACCGGCTACGCCGTTGGCTACGCGCTGAGCGAACTGGAGGGGAAGCGCGACGACCCTCACGAGACGACGCTCGACGACTACGCGACCGGCGACGGGCCGGATCGCGTGGCGGGCGGCAGCCGAGACGACGCCGGCGACGATCATGGAGACGACGGACCGGTGCGGATCGAAGTCGGGGAGGAGGACGACGAGGGTAACGAAGGCGGCGAGGACAACGAGGGCGGCGAGGACGACCACCGGTCCGGGAAGTGACCGGCGCGCGCGACGCTCGTCGTCAGTCCCGCCGGGTCGCGAAGCGGGCGATCGCGGCCGCCGAGAGCGCGCCCGCGACCGCGATGCCGGCGAGGACGAGGAACAGCTCGCGGGGACCGGCGCGGGTGAGGACCCACCCCGCGAGCGCGGCGCCGAGCGAGCCGACGCCGAAGATGCCGAGGTACGTGTAGCCGAACGAGATGCCGCGCGCCTCGCTCGGCGAGTAGGCCGCGACCGTCGCCTGCGAGAGCGGCTGCACGGTGAACAGCGCGACGCCGAGCGCGAGCGAGACCGCGAGGAACGACGCGGTGGTCGCGCCGGCGGGGACGAACAGCAGCGCGAGGACCGCGAGGACGGACATGAGCGCGATCAGCCCCCGCTCCGGGCGGATCCGGTCGGCGATCCGCCCGCCGAGGTACTGCCCGAGGACGCCGACCGTGAGGACGGCGACGTACACGTACCGCGCGAGGTCGAACTCCTCGGCGTACGGGCTCTCGGGGTCGATGAGTTGGACGTCGATCAGCCCGCCGAGGGCGTCCCCGAGGAGGTCCGGCAGGAACGTGAGGAACGTCCGGTAGTAGAGCCCGCTGAACGTGACGAACGCGAACACGATCAGGAACCCCCCGGCGAGCAGGACCCGCGTGTCGTCGACGATCGTGGCCGGCGACACCTCGCCTTTGGCGCCGCCGCTTCCGGCGGCGCTCCCTCCCTCATCCCCGCCGTCGGCGGCCGCGGACGCCGGGAGCGCCGCGTCGACGTCGACGGTGACGCCGTACGCGGCGACGGCGACGGCGGGAACCGTGAGCGCGGCCGCGACGATCCGCCAATCGAACGCCAGGAGGAGCAGCGCGGTCGCCAGCGGGCCGAGGGCGATGCCGAGGTTGCCGCCGATCCCGTGGTAGCCGAGCGCGGTCCCGCGCTGCTCCACGGACTTGGAGAGCAGCGACAGCCCCGCGGGGTGGTAGACGCTCGCGGTGACGCCCCACACGCCGATGGCGAGCGCGAGCGCGAGCAGGTTCGGGGCGACGCTCACGAGGAGGAACGACGCCGCCATCCCGCCGAGACACGCGAGGATGAGCGGCTTGGAACCGAACCGGTCGACAAGGATGCCGCCGGGGAGCGCGCCGACCCCGAACAGCCCGTAGCCGACGGTGGAGACGAGCCCGAGCGTGGCCGCGGTCGTCGAGAACTCCGCGATCCACACCGTCAGCAGGATCGGGATCGAGAGCTCGTAGGTGTGAACGAGCCCGTGCGAGCCGGCGGTGAAGGCGACGATCCGTCTCTCGGCGCGGTCCATCGGCCGACCGTTCCCCGCGACCGGGCATAGCTCCGGTGGTTGCTGCCGGGGTTGCCGGGAGTGACGGCCCCGGACGACCCCCGGACGCCCGCGTCACTCCAGATCCGACGGCTGGGTGCCGACCCCCTCCGGCCAGCCCGTCGGTTGCGCCGCGCTCGGCTCGGCGTGCGACCGCTTCAGCACCATCGGCGTGCGCTCCAGGGAGAGCACGAGCTCGTCGTCCTGGTTGTACGCGCGCAGTTCCGTGGTGACGATCCCGACGTGGTCGCGGGAGTCGGACTCGCGCTTGTCGAGCACCTCGGACTCCGCGAACAGCGTGTCGCCGTGGAAGACGGGCGCGTGGTGGCGGATCTCGTCGTAGCCGAGGTTCGCGGTGGCGTTGGCGCTCACGTCGACGACGCTCATCCCGACCGCCAGCGCGATGACGAAGGTGCCGTCGACGAGGCGCTCGCCGAACTCCGTCTCGGCGGCGTACGCCTCGTTGAAGTGCATCGGATTGACGTTCATCGTGAGGTTGGTGAACCAGACGTTGTCCGTCTCGGTCACCGTCCGCCCGTACGGGTGCTTGTACACGTCGCCGACCGCGAAGTCCTCGTAGTACCGGCCCTCCCAGCCGGCGACGAGCCGGCGGTCGGCGCCGCCGTCGGTCGCGGCGGTCGGATTTCGCTCGTCGGTCGCGTCTGAGCTCCCGCGGTCGTGCGCGTCGGTGTCGCGAACCATACCGCGTACCGAGGGGAACGACCGACAAAAAGAGGACCGGGTTCGCGGGACCCGCCCGCGCGTTACACGAAGTTGAACGAGGTGTACAGCAGCAGCGCGACGGAGACGACGATGACGAGCACCAGCCAGCCGATCATGATCGCGCCCATCTGGCGATGCGAGAGGTTCGTTCCCTCGAGGATCTCTGAGACGCCCATATCCCGACCGATTCGCCGAGAGTATTTAATGGCTTCCAACGGAACGGGCGCGACCGTCTCGTCGTCGGAGTCCGGAGACACGCGATCGCTGTAGGTCCGGGCGAGGACCGGACTAGTGGGTTCCGTACGCATCGCGCACAAGTCAATGATTTTGACCGTGTGTGCCTAATTTTCGGCGCTGATATTTATGCCAGTAAGTACATAAGGTGGCTCCGTTAATCAGAGAGTAACCAGCTAACCGATCGGAACGGACGGCCGTTTCGTCGGTGGACCGCTGGGTTCAAACTATGAAACCAAGCAACCTGTTCAATTCGGACGACCGTGCCGTGAGTCCCGTTATCGGAGTCATACTCATGGTCGCAATCACCGTGATCCTGGCCGCCGTCATCGGGACGTTCGTGCTCGGTCTGGGTGACTCGCTCGGCGACAGTCAGCCGACGGCGCAGTTAGATGCCAGCATCGACTACAGTAATAATAATATTACAGTCGAACACGGTGGCGGAGATCCGATTGCAGCCGGCGAAATGACTATGATTGTCAACTACAACGGCAGCAGCTACCAGTCCAACGGAGCATACAGTGAAAGGCTGACTGTGGGCGACCAGTTCGTGGGAGAAGTTGGAAGCCCCGGTACTACTGTAACCGCTAACGCAGATGAGGAAGTTCGTATCCGAATTATTCATGAAAGCAGTGGTTCAGTTCTTCTTGACCGAACAATTGACACGACTGGTTCTGTCAATATTGGAGACAGTTTCCCTCTCAGCGCAGCATAAGTAATCAATTCTACCGTCATCGGTTTTTTTTTATTTCGCGTTCAATACAGTAGTTAGAGACATACGATGTTACAGAGCTACTGAACTGTACCAAGATGGTGTCGCCCACATCGCACTGTAATTCACTTTGCAACGCCACTCACGAGGGACTGCACTAGTCGAGTTCCTTGCCGACTCCCACACGTCCCGTGCCAGCCGAATCTTCGATCCCGACTCGTCGCAGTAGTGAGTTACCATCTCTGTGATCCGGTCCAGATCGCGCCGGGTTCGCTCATACCTAAAGATACAGACTCGCATGAATCATGGATGTCAGCAAACGGGACCACGCGAGGGAAAGAACGAAGTGAGTGGACTCGCGGGGATTTGAACCCCGGGCCTCTTCCTTGCGAAGGAAGCGATCTGCCGCTGATCTACGAGCCCGCACCCGGAACCAATCGCCGTTCGTATTTGTACCTTACCTTTCGACGACCCGCACGCGGGTGGTTCGCAGGCGACGACGCCCGTCACAGCTCGCGACGAGCACCGCCGATACCGACGGAATTAGATAGCCGGCCGCGCGACGTGCAGTCGAAACGATCCCCTTGCGCGTCGATTCCACTTCTTAACCTGTTTAACGTTTTTGAGACGCATCCCACATTCGTTACTCTTTTGCGTGCGGGCGACCCAGATCCGAGCATGGCAGAAGCGACGGCGACGACGGACCCCGACCCGGCCGCGATCGCGGCCCTGAAACACGTCGGGCTCGTCGGCGGCCTGACCGAGACGAAGGTGTCGTGCGCGGCGCTGGGCGACCGCCTCGACGCCTCGACGCAGACCGCCTCCCGGCGGTTGCAGACCCTCGAATCCGCGGGGTACATCGAGCGCGACGTTGTCGGCGACGGCCAGTGGGTGCGCGTCACCGACGCGGGCGAGGCGGCCCTCCGCGCGGAGTACGCCGACTACCGCCGGCTGTTCGAGAGCGAGGTCGAGCTCGTCCTCCGCGGCGCCGTCACCGGCGGGATGGGTGAGGGACGCCACTACATCACCCTCTCCGGCTACGCCGAGCAGTTCCGCGAGCGCCTCGGCTACGAACCGTTCCCGGGCACGCTCAACGTCGACCTGACCGAGGAGAGCGTCCGGCGGCGCGGCGAGATGGCCGGCATCGACGCGGTCCCGATCGACGCGTGGGAGGACGAGGACCGCACCTACGGCGCGGCCTCGTGTTACGGCGTCACCCTCGTCGCCGGCGACGACCGCTACGAGGAGGTCCACGCGATCGTCCCCGACCGCACCCACCACGACGACGACCAGCTGGAGCTGATCGCCCCCGAGCGCCTCCGCGACGCGCTCGCGCTCGACGACGGCCACGATGTCGAGGTCCGGGTGGCGGCGACGAGCCGGGCGGACGAGCCCGCGGAGGACGCGGAGGGCGCGGACGACGCCGCCGAGCCCGACGCCCCCGAGACGGAGGCGGCCTGATGCGCGCCGACGTCGACGCCGACGGCGACGCGGAGGTCGCCCCCGAGGCCGAGGCCGGAACGACCGCCGACGCGGAGGCCACCGACGCGGCCGAGTCTGTCGAGCGCGCGCTCGCGGCCTTCCGCGCCGGCGACCCGGTCTGCGTCCACGACTTCGCCGACCGCGAGGGGGAGACGGACATCGTCTACCCGGCCGGCGCCGTCGACGAGGCCGCGGTCGCGCACATGCGCAACGACGCCGGCGGGCTGATCTGCGTCGCGGTCGCAGACCCCGTCGCGAACGCGTTCGGGCTCCCGTTCCTCGCCGACGCGCTCGACCACCCCGCGGTCGACGACGACCCGGACTACGACGACCGCTCCTCGTTCTCCCTCCCCGTGAACCACCGCGAGACGTTCACCGGGATCACGGACGAGGACCGCGCGCGGACCATCGTCGAGCTCGCGGGCGCGGCCGCCGACGTCGACGCCGACCCCGCAGGGTACGGTCCCGAAGACTTCGCGGCGGAGTTCCGCGCGCCCGGCCACGTCCACGTGCTCCGGGGCGACCGCGACGGGCTCGGCGGCCGGACCGGTCACACGGAGCTCGGACTCGCGATGGCCGAGGCCATCGGCGCCGCCCCCGCCGCCGTGGTCTGCGAGATGCTCGACGACGAGACGGGCGCCGCGCTGGCGCCCGCGGATGCCGAGGCGTACGCCCGCCGGCGACAGATTCCCTACGTCGAGGGCGCCGCGCTCGTCGAGGCGCTTAAATAAGCGAACGATGCGGTGGCGCGCGCCTCCGAGCGGCCGCCCTCGGCGGCCGCGAGGTGCGCGTGCGAGGGAGTCGCTGGCGCCCTCGGCGCCAGCGACGAGGCTGGGGAGGCGTGAGGTGCGGTTGCGGTCGGGGTGGGACTCAAAGGGGCAGCCGCGAGAGGCACGGAGGCGACGCAAGCACCGCAAGGAAGGAGCGTAGCGACTGACTGAGAAGCGCAGCGAGCGTCCGTGCCTCTCGCGGCTGGGGCTTTGGTGGTGTTCTCCGTCGCCCCAGTATCTACGAGATATAAGTGAACAGCGAGGACTCCGGCAGCATTCGACTCGTAATAGTCGCGTTCTCCGCATGTCGCAGATTTAAGACCGACGGCCGCAACCTCCGGGTATGGGATTCGACGAGATGGACGTCGACACGATCTGGAAGAACGGGGAGTTCCTCGACTGGGAGGACGCGACGACCCACGTTCTGACCCACGCGCTCCACTACGGGAGCGGCGTGTTCGAGGGCGTCCGCTGTTACGACACCGAGCAGGGGCCGGCGGTGTTCCGGTGGGAGGAACACCTCGACCGGCTGTTCGACTCCGCGAAGATGTACGACATGGAGATCGAGCACTCCCGCGAGGAGATCACCGAGGCAACCCTCGAACTCCTCGACCGGCAGGACCTCGACTCCGCGTACATCCGCCCGATCGCCTACTACGGGTACGACTCGCTCGGCGTCTCGCCGAGGGACTGCCCGACCGACCTCGTGCTCGCGGCGTGGCCGTGGGGCGCGTACCTCGGCGAGGAGGCCCTCGAAGAGGGCGTCGACGTGATGGTCTCCTCGTGGCGGAAGCACGCCTCCTCGCAGGTGCCGACGAACGTGAAGACCACCGGCCTCTACGTCAACTCCATGCTCGCGGGCGAGGAGGCCCGGCGGAACGGCTACGTCGAGGCGATCGTCTTGAACAAGGAGGGGAACGTCGCCGAGGGGCCGGGCGAGAACGTGTTCATGGTGAACGACGGCGAGATCTACACCACCGGGCCGGCCCAGTCCATCCTCGAGGGGATCACCCGCGACACCGTCATCGCGCTCGCCGAGGAGCGCGGCTACGAGGTCCACGACGAGGCCGTCATCTCCCGCGGCCAGCTGTACACCGCCGACGAGCTGTTCTTCACCGGCTCCGCGGCCGAGGTCACCCCTATCCGCTCCGTCGACGACACCGAGATCGGCGCGGGCACCCGCGGTCCGGTCACCGAGGAGCTCCAGGGCGCCTTCTTCGACCTCGTCGAGCGCCGGACCGACGACCACGACGACTGGTTCACGTACCTGTAGGCAGGTGGTACGCTCTCGGTCGGAGCCTCTCCGCCGCGCCTGAAATTATCGCCGCCGCCCCACGTTCAGTCGTTCCCGCCGTCCGTCGACGGGCGCTCCGTCTCTCCGGGGGTACCGTCGGTGCGGACGCCGCCGACGCCGCCCGGCCGCCGGGTGCGGTCGTCGGGGGGCGCCTCCTCCTGAACGGGGACCTGGTGAGCGGACTCGGCGAAGCCGGCCGAGAGGACGCGGGTCATCCCCTCCTCGACGGTCTCGCCGGTCTCCTCGATGCGCTCCGGCTCGACCTCGATGACGAAGCCGGTGGTGATGTTCGGCGCCGTCGGCATGAACAAGACGATCTTCCCGTCGCGGGTCTTCTTCCCGGTCCGGAACGCAGTCATGCGGATCCCCGGCCACGTCTCGATGTACACCGGGCTCTGGAGCTCGTCCGTCCCGGAGACCGCCGTCTCGATCGCGAGCTTGGAGGCGTTGTACACCACGCGCAGCGCCGGGATCCGGTTTATCGCACCGTCGACGGCGGACTCCGCGATCCGTCCGAACGTCGTCCGCATGAGGTAGCCGACCGCGAGGACGACGGTCGCGAACACCGCGAGCGCGATGATCACGCGGGAAATCGGCTCCAGCGGACCGGGGATGATCGCCGGCTGCAGCCCCTCGATGAGAGGGATCGAGGCGATGTAGCGGTAGATCCACTGGATGACGAGGAGGAGGACTAGGAGGGGCGCCAACACGATGAGCCCGCTGGCGAAGTCGCGTTTCCACGTGGACATCTATCGGGTGGGTATGCGGCGGCGACCCTTAAGAGGGCTTCTACCGGAGCGGCCGGCGGGCGAGATGACGGGCGGGGAGACGGGCGAGGCGAGGCGACGGGCCGGGCGAGGCGGACGGGGAGAGGCGGGCGACGAGCACACCGATCGCGGGCTCACCGACCCGCGACGGCGCGCAGCGCGAACGTCAGGTTCTCTCTGCGCTCGCGGACGCGACGGTAGAAGTAGGAGAGCCACCTGTCGCCGTACGGCGCGTACTGGACCACGTCGACGCCCTGCGCGGCGAGGTCGCGCTGGGCGTCCTCGCGGACGCCCATCAGCATCTGGACCTCGTAGTCGGTGCCGTGCTCGCGCGCGAGGCGGTCGGCCAGCGAGATCATCGCGGGATCGTGGCTGCCGACGGCGACGCCCCGGTCCCGGCGCTCGAAGAGGAAGCGGAGGTCCTCGCGGTACGCCTCGTCGACGCGCGACCGCTCTTCGTACGCGATCGACGCCGGCTCGTCGTACGCCCCCTTCACGAGCCGGATCGCTCCCGGGACGTCGACGAGGCGCTCGAGGTCCTCGCGGGTGCGCCTGAGGTTGGACTGCACGCACTGCCCGACGCTCCACGGGTAGTCGGCGGCGATCGACTCGAAGGCGTCGAGCGTGGCGTCGGTGGTGTCGGCGCCCTCCATGTCACACCAGACGAAGGCGTCGCGCTCGTGGGCACGGGCGACGATCTCGCGATAGTGTTCCTCGAACAGGTCGCTCGAGACGTCGAGCCCGATCTGTGAGGGTTTCACCGAGACGCAGGCATCGAGGCCGCTGTCGGCGATGTCGTCCAACAGCGAGAGGTACGCGTCGACGTCGGCGCGCGCGTCGGCGGGACTGTCGTAGTGCTCGCCGAGCAGGTTGACGACGACGGCGATACCGTCCTCGTTGCAGGCCCGGACGTGGTCGAGGGCTTCCGGGACGCTCTCGCCGGCGACGAACCGCCGCGCGATCGGAGGGATCATACCGGATCTGAGGGCGGCGACGACTTCACTGTTGTCGAAGCGCGGGTCTCGTGGATCGGCGAGACGGATCCGTGGTTTATATACTCCCGACGGGAGTGGACCGGGTATGATCGGTTCGCTCGTGGCGACGGCGTTCTGGGCGATGGTGCCCGCGTACGTGCCCAACAACGCCGCGGTGCTCGCCGGCGGCGGCCGCCCCATCGACGGCGGCCGCGAGTGGCGCGGGGCGCGCCTGCTCGGCGACGGGAAGACGTGGCGCGGCACGGCTGTCGGCACCCTCGTCGGCGTCGTCCTCGCGGTCGCGCTCAACGCGGTCAACGGCCCCGCGAGCGCCGCCCTCGGCGTCGACCTCCCGACGTTCGCGCTCCCCGCGGCGGTCGCGCTCGCATTCGGCGCGATGTGCGGCGACATCGGCGCCTCCTTCCTCAAGCGCCGCTCCGGCCGCGAGCGCGGCGCCGCGTTCCCCGGACTGGACCAGCTCGACTTCGTCGCCGGGGCGCTGCTGGCCGTCTTCGTCGTCGACACCGACTGGGCGCTGGCGACGTTCACGCCGTCCGTCCTCGTCGTCGTCCTCGCGATGACCCCCGTCCTCCACGTGGTCACGAACGTCGGCGCCTACCTCCTCGGGCTGAAGAACGAGCCCTGGTAGGCGAGGCGGTCGGCCCGTCGCTTGCGGAGGGGCGCGCGTCCGGCCCGACCGCGACCGTCGAACTCGCCGCCAGTCGCCACCGGCGCGCTCCGCTCGCGGCCGTACTACGTGAATAGTTCACAATAAACACGACACAGCACGCCGACGTAGAGACGTGCACACGATCTGACGAGATAACCGATCGTTCGTGGTCGATGTGACGGTTCAGTGAGAACCACGGGAAGATATATATACTCGCGTGCCATTCGTTAGCACGCATGTCTAGTAGTGCACCCAGTTCGGACGACGACGTGCTCGACGAGTTCCTGTCCGATCGCGGCCACGAGACCGAGATCGTACGCTGGGAGCGGTCCTATAACAAACTCCAGTGTCCGGAGTGCGGTGCACTCCACCCCGAGGGAACGGCGCGGTGTGAGGTCTGCGACTGGCGCCCGACCTGACGCTGACGCCGGCTCACGGGCGGTTAGCGGTTTTCTTTCGGTTACACTCGGCGGCAGTATTATGTAGTATCAATCGATAGTGACGACCATGCCGACCTGCCAGAACTGCGGTTCGTTCGTCACGACCGATTACGTTCGGGTGTTCACCCCGAACGAGGTCGATCGCCCCCGCGTCTGCCCCGCCTGCGAGGACCTCGTCCGCGACGGCGCCGACGTTCGGGAGGCGCGCGCGACGCGAAGCAACTGACCTGTCAGGCGACGGATCGTAGCGTTTCGACCGGAACGACCCCGAGCCACGGCGTTTAAGGAGAACCGGGATCAGGGATACACAATGACCGAGCCCACGGTGACGCGACTGTTCGGCGGTCCGGGCAGCGGGAAGACCACGGCGCTGCTCGACCGCGTCGAGGGGATCCTCGAAGACGACGAGGCCGACGTCCGCGACGTGCTCGTCGTCTCGTACACGCGCGCGGCCGCCGCCGAGATCCGCGAGCGCCTCGCGGAGCGGCTCGACGTCTCCCCCCGCAGCCTCCAGGGGAACGTCAGCACCATGCACGCGAAGGCGTACGAGCTGTTGGACCTCTCCCGGGGCGACGTCGTGGGCGAGGACGACAAGGAGGCGTTCTGCGAGGAGTACGGCATCGAGTTCGAGGACCAGCACGGCGGCGCCGGCCGCCGGACCGCCCGGTCGACGACGATCGGGAACAAGATCATCGCCACCTCCCAGTGGCTCCAGCGCACCGAGCGCGACGTCGCCGACTGGTACGACGTCCCCTTCCAGTGGAACGTCGAGGAGGTCCGGCTGCCGCCAGAGGAGGACCCCAACGCCCAAGAGGGGAACAAGTACACCCCGACGTGGCCCTCGGACGACGAGCGGATCGACATCCCCGAGACGATCCGCGCGTGGCGGGCGTACAAGGGCGACAACGACCTCGTCGGCTTCGCGGACATGCTCGAACGGGTCGCGCAGCGCTCGCTCGTCCCCAGCGTCGACTACCTGATCATCGACGAGTTCCAGGACATCACGACGCTGCAGTACAACGTCTTCCAGGAATGGCGGCCGCACATGGAGAAGGTGCTCATCGCCGGCGACGACGACCAGGTCGTCTACGCGTGGCAGGGCGCCGACCCCGACCTCCTGCTGGACACCGACGTCGACGAGGACGTCGTGCTCCCGAACTCCTACCGGCTCCCCTCCGAGATCCTCAACGTCGTCAACGCGGAGATCCGCCACATCGACAAGCGCCAGGAGAAGGACCTCCACCCGCGCAAGGAGGGCGGCACCGTCGAGGCGATCCAGTCGCCGTCGATGATCGAGCTCGTCCGGAACGTCCGGTACACGGTCGAGGACGACGAGGGCGACGTGATGTGCCTGTTCCGCGCCCGCTACCAGATGTTCGACTTCATCGACGAGTTCATCGACCACGGGATCCCGTTCACGATGCTCACGGACGGGCGGATGTGGACCGACCGCGTGCAGGACTACGTCAGCGCGATCGAGAAGACCGAGACGGGCGACCCCGTGAACGGCTTGGAGGCCCGCCGGCTCGCCGACATGCTCCAGGACTCGGCGTTCGGGACCCACGACCGCGACGAGTTCTACGACTTCCTCGACGACCGCGAGGAGGCCGCCGACGCCGACGACGTCTCGCTGATCGAGGTGACGCCCGAGGAGCTCGACGACCACATCCCGTTCATGCCGGACGCCGCGAGCGCCGACGACATGGTCCGGAAGGTGACGAGCTTCCAGCGGAAGTCGATGGGCGCGTACTTCGGCGGCGACTACGAGGGGATGGACCCGACCCGCGTCCGCGTCGGCACAATCCACTCCGCGAAGGGCCGCGAGGCCGACCACGTGTTCGTCGCGACCGACCTCACGGAGAAGGTCGTCGAGCAGATGGCGGCCTCCATCGACGACCCGACCGACGTCGACGGCGTCGAGGAGTTCACGAAGGCGACGAGCCCCGTCCCCGTCCTCACCGACAACGAGCGCCGGGTGTTCTACGTCGGGATGTCCCGCGCCCGCGAGCGGCTCGTGATCATGGAGAGCCTCATCGGCGGGGCGCCGACGCTCCCGATCAGCGTCCTGCTGTTCAACGAGCTCCGCGACGAGACCCCCGAGGAGCTCGTCGAGGAGGTCCAGGCCGAGCTGGCGGTCCCCGAACCGGAGCCGTGAGCGACGGGAGCGGCGGCCGAGACGTCGCGCCCGCCGGAAGCGATCCACACCTCCGACCCCTCCGGACCGATCTCACCCCGATCGTCGAGGCGATCGAGGCCGCCGACGCCGACGCGTTCGTCGCCGTCGGCGACCGCTTCGACGACGACCTGCGGTATCTCACGCGCTTTTCCGGACCGGACCGGGCGTACGCGTTGGTGGTGGTCCCCAGAGGGAACGCCGAGCGCGGCGACAGCGGAGACGAGACCGACGCCCCCCGTGCCGTCTGCTGTGCCCCCGCCCTGTTCGCCGAGCAGGCCGAGCGGGAGTTCGTCGCCGGCGCGAGGGCTCGACACGGCGGTGGCGACGGAAGCGTCGACACCGCCTTCCACGACGGCGTCGCCCGCGAGGTGCAGACCGAGAGCGTCGGCGATCACGCCGGGGAGCGCGCGGCCGCGGCGGTCGCGGACCTGCTCGGCGACTCCGGGGGCGCCTCCACCGTCCTCGTCCCGCCGTCGATCCCCCACGACGCCGCCGTCTACCTCGAACGCGCGGGCAACGAACTCGCGTCGACCGACGCGGTGACGACGGCGCGGGCCCGGAAGACCGACGCCGAAGTCGACCGCCTCCGCCGCGTCCAGCGCGCGACGGCCGCGGGGATGGCCCGCGCCGAGACCGTGCTGGCGGGCTCGGAGACCGTGCCGGCGGGCTCGGAGACCGTGCCGGCGGACTCGGAGGCCGACGAGGCCGAGGCGGGGAGACCGGTCCTCCGCTGGGAGGGCGCCCCGCTGACGACCGAGCGGCTCCGCCGCGAGGTGAACGCAGTCCTCGCCGCCCGCGGCGTCCGCGACGCCGGCAACACCGTGATCGGCGCCGGGCCGTCGGCGGCGGACCTCCACTACGTCGGCGACGAGCCGGTCCGGCCGGGCGAGACGGTCCTGCTCGACGTCTCGCCGCGCGGCCCCGACGGCTACTACGGCGACATGACCCGGACGTTCGTCGTCGACGGCGACGGCGGGTGGGAGCGTCGTGCGTACGTCGCGGTCGAGGCCGCCCGGGAGGCCGCGCTCGCGGAGGTCGAACCGGGCGTCCCGGCCAAGACCGTCCACGGCGAGGCGGCCGCCGAGCTGGCCGCGTACGGGTTCGACCCGAACGCCGACGAGGGAGAGACCGGGTTCACCCACGGCACCGGCCACGGCGTGGGGATGAGCCTCCACGAGTCGCCGTCGCTGTCGGGCGCGGGCGAGCTACGGCCGGGCCACGTCGTGACGATAGAGCCCGGCGTCTACGATCCCGACGTGGGGGGCGTCCGGCTGGAGGACCTCGTCGTCGTCACCGAGGACGGGTACGAGATCCTCGCGGAGTACCCGTTCGGGATCGTGCCGGAAGCGCGCGACGGGCGCGAGTGAGGACGCCTCGGCCGCCGATCACTTCTCGACGGATTCCCCGTCGGACTCCGCGGCGACCGACTCGTCCCCGGGCCGGAACTGCCGGGGGAGCAGCCCCGAGACCAGCCCGCGGAGGATCCGGCCCGGGTCGAGGAAGTACTGGGGGAGCACGACCATCGCGACGGCGACGACCAACAGCCCGGCGCCGAGCGCGAGCTCGCCGGCGAACAGCCGGACGACGGCGTAGTTCGCGAGCGGCAGCGCGAACACGAGCGACGCCGCCAGCCCGATCATGTCCATCAGCCCGAGGTTCATTGGCGGCGGGTTGGCGCCGGGCGTTCAAAAGGGGCCCGGCGGCGACCGCTCGAAACGGGACGCGGCGGCGACGCGACGGCGACGCCGGTGGGGCGGATCGAAACGCCACCCGAACACCGAACCGATATGTGTCGCGCGCGCCCAGTTCCGGTATGTTCACCGGCATCGTCGAGGGCACCGGCACGGTCCGCGACCGGACCGAGACCGCCGACGGGCTCCGACTTCGGATCGGCGTCGACGGGTTCGACGACCTCCACCACGGCCAGTCGATAAGCGTCAGCGGCGTCTGCCTGACCGTCGAGGAGTACGCGGTCGGCGACGAGGAGTCCGACGACGACGGCTGGTTCGAGGTGTTCCTCGCGAGCGAGACGGTCGCGAAGACGTACCTCGGGGAGCTCCGCGAGGGCGACGCGGTCAACGTCGAGCGCGCCATGCCCGCCGACGGTCGGTTCGACGGCCACGTCGTGCAGGGCCACGTCGACACCGTCGCCGAGGTGACGGGGATCGAGCGCGTCGGCGAGGACTGGCGGTTCGCGTTCGCGATCCCCGAGGGCCACGCCGACTACCTCGTCGACAAGGGGTCGGTGACGCTCGACGGGATCTCGCTGACGGTCGCCGAGAAGCGCGACGGCGAGTTCGACGTCGCGATCATCCCGACGACGTACGAGCTGACGACGCTCTCGGAGAAGTCGGTCGGCGACCCGATCCACTTGGAGGTCGACGTGATCGCGAAGTACGTCGAGAACATGGTCGACGGGTACGCTGGATAGCCCCTTTCCCGGCGCCTTACGCGTCCTTCGCGCCCTTCACCGTCTCGCGGACCGCGTCGACGCCCTCGTCGTGAAGCAGGTCGCCGACGACGATCACGTCGCTGTGGGCGGCCATCTCGTTGGCCGACTCGTAGTCGTGAATTCCGCCGCCGTAGAAGAGGGTGGCGTCGTCGAGCGCGTCGTGGGCGGCGCCGACCTTCTCCGTGTCCCCGAAGGTGCCGGAGTACTCGACGTAGACGATCTCCTGGCCGAACATCCGTTCGGCGACCTTCGCGTACGCCCCCACGTCGTCGGCGCTGAGGTCGCAGTCGGCCTGGGTCAGCTGGGCGACCGACGCCTCGGGGTTCAGCACGATGTACGCCTCGGTGTGCGTCCGGTCCCAGTCGAGGTCGTCGATGCGGACCCACTCCTTGTGGGCGCCCGTGATCCAGAAGGGGCCGCCGGCGTTGAACACCGTCGGGATCAGGTAGCCGTCGAGCGCCGGCGAGTCGATGACGACGCCCGGGTTCGACGGCTCCTGGTACAGCGGGACGTCGTACTCGGCCGCGGCGTCGACGACGCGCGTCATCTTCTCCGCGGTGATGTCGAGGGTCCCGCCGATCTCGATCGCGTCGGTGCCGGTGCGGCAGACGTCCTCGAAGGTCTCGCCGTCCCGCAGCTCCTTGTCGGGATCGACCTTCAGCACGTGGTCCCAGTCGTCCCACGGGTTGCTCATCGGGAACGACTCCACCGGGCGGCACCAAAAAGGTGCGGAACCTGCCTCGTCGGTCCGGGGACGGCGACGCTCCTCCCCGACACCGGACGACGCGGAAGGCGGCCGAACGACCCCGGTCAGAGCAGGTCGTCGAGCTCGTCGTTGTCGAACGCGGACGCGGGGTCGACCCGCTCTTCCGGCTCGTCGCGGACCGCCTGCCGGGCGCGTTCGAGGAACTCCTCCACCCGGCGGGAGCGCTCGACGCCGCCGAGCAGCACGAGCGCCGCGATCCGGTCGGAGTCGAGCGGGAAATCACCGCCGCGCACCTGCATCGATCCCGTCTCCTCCTGGAGCCACTTTCGCGCCTTCTCCGCGCCCTTCCGGGAGATGCGGTCGGGGTCGCCCGCGACGGCGACGAGGGCGGCGTCGGCCTCGGTCGCGCTCGGGAGCGACATCCCCGTCATCACCGCGCTTCGGACCGTACTCATCACGGTCGTGACGTTCTCCTCGGCGTCCTCGGCGGCCGGGGCCGAGGCGAACCCGACGGCCGCCATCCCGCCGGCCCGCAGCGTGTTGATCACCTCGCTCGTGTCGACGACCGACTCGGCGACGCCCTCGACCGACTCGCCGGCGGCCAGGAGGAGCCCGACGCGCCGCGCCATCGACTCGTTGATCGCGGCGAAGCCGCCCTCCACCGACTCCCCCGAGGCGCGCCACGCGTCGTTGTCGAGCAGTATCGTCGCGTCCGCCTCCCGCACCAGCGTCTTCAGCGACCGCCCCGCGTTCACCTGGTACATCGCCCCCTCGTCGCGGCCGGGGAGGATGCCGATCGCGTACACCGGGACGTCGTACACCCGGCTCAGCTCGCGGACGAGGACGGGCGCGCCGCCCGAGCCGGTGCCGCCGCCGAGCCCGGCGACCACGAACAGCGCCTCGGCCTCCGCGGTCACCTTCGACGCGAGCGCGTCCAGCACCTCGACGGCGTCTTCGTCCATCACCTCGGCGCCCAGCTCGTTGTCGCCGCCGACGCCGTGTCCGTTCACCCTGGACTGCCCGACGAGGACCGTGTCGAGCGGGAGCGGGTCGAGGTCCCCCGCGGCCGTGTTGACCGCGAGCGCGTCCAGCACCGCGCCGTAGCCGGCGTCGGCGTCGAACTGCGCGAGAGCGGTCGCGAGCTTCCCGCCCGCCTGTCCGACGCCGAGGAGGACTGTCTTCATGATCCGAAGGTTACCAATCCGGCGTATTACGCTTTCCCCCGAGATTTAAGTACGAAATCGAGGCCAACCGGGAGCATGTCGAACGCCACCGACGAGAGAAGCCGGCCGTCGGGCCGCAGAGAGGAGACGACCGCCGAGGCCGACGAGACAGCGGACGCCGACGGACCGAGCGACGTGAGCAACGGAGACCGGCTCGACGAGCGCCTCGGCGCCGTCGAGCGGGCCCTGACCGCGTCCGACGCGACGGTCGCCGACCTCGGCGACGGCGCCGCCGCGGCCGCGGAACGCGAGGCGCTGGAGTCGCGCGTGGAAGAGCTCGAGTCTCGCGTCGAGGAGCTGGAGGCCGCCACGCAGGCGATTCGGGGGTACGTGGGATCGGTTCGGGCCGTCAACCGCGAAGTCGAACGACGAGCCGACCTCGCGTTAGCGAGAGCGAGCCGAGGCGAGGACGCCGACCGAGCCACCGAACGCCCGAGAGACGGGCTCCCCGCCGACGCGGTGCCGAGCGAGGACGCCCTCGACGCCGCCGTGCCGGAGGACGATCCCCGCGCGCCGGAAGCGGCGGATCGGGACGCTGTCGATGGGGAAGACGGCGGGAACGAGTCGCGGCGAGACGGCCCCTTGGACCGACTCCGTGAGTCCCTGTAGGGCGGACCACGCGACGGGTTCGGGGAGCGCGGCGCTGACCGCGGGTGCGGCGCGGATCGCGAGTGCGGCGAGCGAACCGTGATCCGCGTCGTCCTCACGGTCCTCGTCGCCGTCGCCCTCCTCGCGGCCGCGACGCCGGCGCTGGAGGACGCCCGGGCGACCACGACCGCCGAGCGGCTCGAGGCCGAGACGGACCGCGTCGAGCGGGCCGTCGGCGGCCTCGTCGCGGGCTCCGTGAGCGTCGGGGATCCGTCGCTCGCCGCGCGGACGACGGTGATCGTCCGCGCGCCGAGCGGGTTCGGGGCGGCGCCGATCGACCGCGTCGCGCTCGTGGAGATCGGGGACGGCGGCGGGGCGGCGACCGTAGAGTCGGGCGTCACGGACGCGGACGTCGCGCTCCGCTATCGGATCGACGGCGGACCCGAACGGACCGCGCCGATCGCGCCCGGAGGCGTCGATGCGGCGGTCGCGGTCGACGGCGGCGCGATCGCGCTCCGGCCGGGCGGCGAGAGCCGACTGGTGCTCCGCCTCGTCGACGACGGCGGGCCGACCGTCCGGATCGCCAGGGTCGGGTGAGCGTTTATATACGATGCCGGGAGCACGCCCGCCGTGAACCTCGATCTCCCCTCGCTGTCGCGGAGCGGCGACGGCGAGCCGTCGCTGCGATCGCTACCGTGGACCGACGACGAGCGGGACTGTCGGTGTGAGCCGTCGTTCCGAGAGCCGGTCGGCACGGGCGTCGGCGACCGGGTCGTGCTCGCGGTCGACGCCGGGGAGTGTCCCGGCCGCGGCGACCTCGCCGAGAGCCCGGACTGCCTCGCGACCGTCGTCGAGGCGCTCACCGAGCGCGACGCCGACGTGATCAGGACCCGTCACCGGGGAAGAGAGCGGGCGTACGCCGGGCGGGCCGCCGCGTGCCTCGTCGCGGCGGGGCGGTTCCGCGAGCGCGTGGGATTCCACGAGACGCGGCTCGCCGACCGCGTGGCGCGCGATCCGGTCGGCGCCGCTCGGGAGGCCGCCGGACGGGAGGGACCGCCGGCCCGGATCGCCGCGGAGACGGGCCTGTCAGCGGTCGTCGAGAGCGCCGAGGGGGTCGGAGACGCGTTGCGAGCACACGTCGGGCCCCGTATCGCGGCCGCACGGGTCGCGACCGCGCCGCCGCCCGGGGCCGTGCTCGCCGACCGCTGGGAGCTCGACACCGGCGCTACCGTCCGGCTGTACGAGGGGTCGGGACCGCTCCGGACGTACCACCTCACGCCGCCGGTCCGGGAGCTCGACGACGGAGCGATCGACCGGCTCGGCGACGCCAAGCGGCGGCTGCTCGACGATCCGACCGGCGGAGAGCGGGCGCCCGGTCGCGCGGCGCGAGCGGCCGCCGAGGACGGCGACCCCGTCTCGACGCTGGCCGAGGTGCTCCGGCGACACACGCGCGGATACGGCGCGTTCGAGCACGTGTTCGCCGACGATCGGGTGAGCGACGCGACGCTGTCGGCGCCGGTGACCGAGAACCCGCTCCGGGTCGTCGTCGACGGCGAGCGCTGCCGGACGAACGTGCGGCTCCCGCCCGAGGGGGCCGCCACGCTGGCCTCCCGGCTCCGGCGAACCAGCGGGCGGGGATTCTCCCGGGCGAGCCCCACGCTCGACGCGACGCTGGAGACGGACGCGGGCCGCGTCCGCGTGGCCGCGACGACCGACCCCGCCAGCGACGGGCTCTCGTTCGCGTTCCGCCGCGGCGACGCCGAGGCGTGGACCCTCGCGCGGCTCGCGGACGTCGGGACGGTCACCCCGGCCGCCGCGGGGCTCCTCTCCGTCGCCGTCGAGCGCGGCGTGACGGGGCTCGTGGCCGGCGGGCGCGGCGCCGGGAAGACGACCGCGCTCGGCGCGCTCCTGTGGGAGCTTCCCGCGGAGACGCGGTCGATCCTGATAGAGGACACGCCCGAGCTCCCGGCGAGCGCCCTGACAGGCGCCGGCCGAGACGCGCAGCGGCTCCGCGTCGGCGACGGGGCGGAGCCGTCGCCGAGCGACGCCGTCCGGACCGCGCTCCGGCTCGGCGGCGGCGCGATCGTCGTCGGTGAGGTCCGCGGCGAGGAGGCGCAGGCCCTCTACGAGGCGATGCGCGTCGGCGCGGCCGGCGAGACGGTGCTGGGGACGATCCACGGAGAGGATCCGGGCGCCGTCCGAGAGCGAGTCGTCTCCGATCTCGGCGTGTCGCCCTCGTCGTTCGCCGCGACCGACCTGATCGTCCTCCTCGACGATCACCGCGTCGACGCGATCGCCGAGGTGGTCGGTCACGGAGACGGCGCCGCGTTCGACCCGCTGTTCGAGCGCACGGCCGGAGGGCTGACCCCGACCGGGCGGATAGACCGCGGCGAGAGCCGGCTCGTCGAGCGGCTCGCGGGGACCGAGGAGTCGTACGCCGCGGCCAAGGCGGCCGTCGAGGAACGCGGCGAGCGGATCCGCGAGGCGGTCGCCACCGGTCGGACGGAGCCGGAGCGGTACGTCGAGTTCGTCGCCGCGAGCGGTGAGATCGAATGACGGGAACGGTCGACGGTCCGACCGGCGGCTCGCCGACGGCGCCCCCGAGCGAGGACGGCGACGCGGACGAGTCGGCCGAGCTCCGACGCGCGGTCGCGTTCCTCGGCTGGGAGGCTTCGGCCGAACGGGTCGTCGAGCTCGGGTATCGGGTCGGGATCGGCGTCGGCCTCCTCTGCGTCGTCGCGCTCTCGGCTTTCGTCGGCCCGATCCCGGGAGCGCTCGCCGGGCTCGCCGGAGGGTTGGCGGCGACCCACGCGGTCCATAGAGCGCCGGTGTGGCTCGCCGCACTCCGTCGGACCCGGGCGCTCGGCGCGGCCCCCGGACTCGTCGGCCGGCTCGTGTTGCGGATGCGGCTGGACCCCTCGGCGGAACGTGCGGTCCGGTTCGCCGCCCGCACCGGAGACGGACCGCTCGCCGACGGACTGGCGCGCCACGAGCGCGGGAGCGCGGACGGGCCGACGAGCGGGCTCCGGGCGTTCGCCCGCGAGTGGCGACCGTGGTTCCCCGCGATCGACCGCGCCGCCGCGCTGGTCCGGACGGCCGCGTCGGCTCCGGCGGAGCGGCGGGGGCGCTGTCTGGACCGCGCGCTGGACGCGACGATCGCCGGGACGACCGACCGGCTCGCGGCGTTCGTCGGCGAGGTCCGCGGCCCC
Organism: Halorubrum depositum; assembly: GCF_007671725.1. Lineage (NCBI taxonomy): Archaea > Methanobacteriati > Methanobacteriota > Halobacteria > Halobacteriales > Haloferacaceae > Halorubrum > Halorubrum depositum. The sequence goes on from NZ_VCNM01000002.1 coordinate 1,346,672, forward strand.
GTCTCGGCGCTGTACGCCTTCGGCGTGCTCCTCCCGTTGGCCCTGATCGCCCTGCTGCCCGCGGCGGCCGCGTCCGGCGTGCCGGTCGGGTCCGGCGTCGTCGCCGGCCTGTACCTCGGCGTGCTTCCCGCCGGGCTGCTGGCCGCGTCGGCGTGGCTGCTCTCGCGGAGACCGGTCGCGTTCGCGCCGCCGTCGATCGACGGCGACCACCCGGACGTGCCGGAGCGGGGGCGACACGCCGTCGCGGCCGGCGCGCTCTCCGGACTCGTCGCGGCCGCGATCGCCGCACGGCTGGTCGCCGGATGGGCCGCGCCGGTGGCCTGCGTCGGCGTCGGAGCGGGGGCGGCGCTTCTCGTCGGGGTACGACGCCGGCGGGCGGCACTCTCCGAGATCCACGCCGTCGAACGGAGGCTCCCGGACGCCATGACGGTCGTCGGCGGCGACGTGGCCGAGGGCGTCGCCGTCGAGACGGCGATCGCGAACGCCGGCGAGCGGCTCGACGGCGCGACCGGCGACCTGTTCGAACGCGCCGGACGCCGGAGCGAGACCCTCCGAGTCGGCGTTCGGGAAGCGTTTCTCGGCCGCGGCGGCCCCGCCGTTCCGGTCCCCTCGCCGCGGGTCCGCGGCGCGGTCGCCCTGCTGGCCGTCGCCGCGCGAGAGGGGAGCCCGGCGGGCGACGTGCTCCTCGAACTCGCCGACCAGCTGGAGGAGCTCCGCGCGCTCGAAACGGACGCGCGACGACAGCTCGCGACGGTGACCGGGACGCTGACGAACACCGCCGCGGTGTTCGCGCCGCTCGTCGGCGGGGCGACGGTCGCGCTCGCGACGGGGATCGACACCGTCGACGCCGGCGGGCTGGGCGCCGGAGCGACCGCCGGTGCGGACGCGCTCGGGGTCGGGGTTGGGGGCGGGGGTACCGCCGGCGCCGGAGGCGGAGGTGTGACCGAGCCGACCGCGGGCTCCGCCGCCGGCTCCGGCACCGGAACGCTCTCGGTCCCGGTGCTCGGTCGGATCGTCGGCGCCTACGTGCTGATCCTCGCGGCGCTGCTCACCGCGTTGGCGACCGGGCTGGATCGCGGCTTCGACCGGACGCTGGTGGCCTACCGCGTGGGGATCGCGCTGCCGACCGCGACGGCGACGTACCTCGTCGCGTTCGCCGGCGCGGGAGCGTTGCTGTAGCGACCGGTCCGCGTGCTCCGAGCGACCGTTTAAATACCAAGCCGCGGCCAGCCGCTCCGTGTTCGAGACTCACCTCGACGCGACGTACGCGTGGCTCGGCCTCGCCGCAGTGAGCGTCGCGACGGCCGGCGTCGCCGCGACGCTCCCGGCGTCGCCGCCGCCGGACGCGGCCGGTGTCGCACACACGATCGAGACGGTCGCCGACGGGGAGTACCCCGCGACGGCGGAACACGGACTCGCGGCCGATCGACTCCGTCTCACGCCTCGGTCGATCTCGCTCGACGGCGACGGCGGAAGCGCCCGGGCGCCGCTCCACGGGCCGCGGATAACGCCGGTCCCGCCCAGCGTACGGGGCGGTACGGATAACGACCGCCTCCGACGGGTGCTCGACGGCGTCCCGCCGGACGCCGCGTTCGACGACCCCGACGGGCTGGCCGCGGCGGCGGAGCGCGCGCGGAACGCCGACCGCGGGTGGCGACCGGCGCCGGAGCGGCTCACCGTGCGGCGAGTGCATTACGGAGGGGTACATGTCACGCTCGTCGGGTGAGCCGTCCGACGCCCGGAGCGGGACCGCGGACCGCGCCGCGGTCGAGCCGCTCGCCGCGCTCGTCGCGGTGCTGGCCGTCGGAGCGGCGCTGGGACTGTACGCCGTCGCGCTCGACGACGCGGCGGTCGATCGGGACCGACCGAGCGCCGAGACATCCCTCGACCGGGCCGAACGGGCGGCGACCGTCGGCAGCGTCGTCGAACCGGACCGGCTCCGCGACGTCGACGCGTTCCGATATCCGACGACGGTGACGGCCAGCGCCGACGGGAGGACGTGGCGGATCGAGTCGGGACCGAACGCACCGGAGGGTGCGGCGGTCGAGGGCGACGATGCGACCGCGGTCGCCGAGCGGCCGGTGACCGTGCGAGTCGGCCCGGGGCGGAACGTCCGCGGGACCCTTCGCGTGGTGGTCCGCCGGTGACGAGCACCGTGCTCGACGTGACGGTCCTGCTTCTCTGCGTGTCCGCGAGCGTCGTCGCGCTCGGGGGCGTCGGCGGGGATGCGGGGACAAACGGACCGACCGCCGACGAGACGGCCGATCGGCTGGTGACCGAGACGGTGACGGTCCGATACCGCGCCCCGGGAGCGGCGAACGACACCCGGACGGTGCACGCGACGCGCGCCGAACTGCTCGCGCTGCTCGTCGCAGGACGCGGAAGCGACGACGACCGCGCCTCGCGGGACGGCGAAGACGTCGCCCGAGACGCGTTCGAGTCGCGGGCGACGGAGGCGGTCGCCGCGGAACTGGGCGGTCGGACGCGGATCGACGCGACGGTTCCGGCGGCCGCGAACCGGGAGCGCGGGCCGTCGAGGTCGACGTCCGACCGACGCGTTCCGAGTCGCCGACCGACGCGGCGAGGGGCCGGCGCGGTGGCCGTGTCCGGCGGGCCAAACGCGCCGCGACCGCTCCGTCTGGATACCGTGCGCACCGGGAGCGCCGGGCCGCGAACCGAAACGGATCGACCGACGGACCGGGTGAAAACGGTCGCCGCCGGCCCCGAGCCGCCGCGGAACGCCGACGTGGCGACGGCGGTGGTCACGCATCCGGCGCCGGACCCCGCCGAGGCGGAGGGTCCGATTCGGATCGTCGTGAGGAGGTGGTGAGCGTGGCGAACCGCGACGGAGCGCCCGCTCGCGACGGACGGCGGTTCACGGTCGACGAGCGGGCGCGCGTCCCGTTCGCGCTGATCGGCGTGCTGCTGCTCGTGACGAGCACGGCGTACGCCGCGGGGATCGCGGACCAAGGACTCGTCGGCGAGGACCGGAGCGTCGAGCGGGCCGTCGAACGCGTCGACGCCGACGCCACCGCCGCGCTGCGGGCCGCGGCGCGCGACGCGGCGCACGACGCGGCGCGAGAACCGGTGACACGGGCGCCCGAGACGGGCGCCGCGGCCGGAGCGGTTCGCGAGGGATCGGCCTTCGCGGACGCGTTTCGGATCCGGCTCGCGGTCGCCGGCGCCGACGCGCTCTCCGCGGTCGACGCCGAGATCGGCTCGGTGAGGGCGACGGCGTCGCTGCCGGCGGTCGAGGACCGGCAAGACCTCGCGTCGGCCCGCGACCGCGTCCGCGTCGAGCCGGCGGCGAACGGGACCGCGACCCGGGTGACCTTCGAGGGGGTCGCGACGACCGCGACCCGGAACGGGCGAACGGTCGTGAACCGCACCGTGGACAGGACCGTCGTGGTGGCCGTCCCGACGCTCGCCGCCCACGAGCGGACGGAGCGGTTCGAAGAACGGCTCGACAGGGGGCCGGTCGAGGGACCGGGTCTCGGTCGACAGCTCACGGCGAGCCTCTATCCGATGACGTGGGCGAGGGGGTACGCGCAGTACGCCGGGGCGCCGGTCGAGAACGTCCTCGCGAACCGACACGTGGAGCTGTCGACGAACGCGGGGCTCGTCAGGACCCAGCGCGCCGTCTTCGGGACGAGCGATCCGGACGCCCGCGGCGGAGTCGCCCGGGCCACGGCGCGCACCGGGGTGAGCGACCTCCTCGCGCCCACCGGGGTCAAGGAAGCCTCGTGGACCGACGCGGTGCTCGGGGCACCGACGCCGACCGGTACCGCCGCGTCGCGAGCGGGCCCCGGAGGGGACTCGAACGGAGAGACGAGCGAGGACGACGCGTTCGAGGTGAAACGAAACCGGACGGAGGAGGAGACGCCGGTTCCGATCGGACACGCGGCGGACGTCGGCGCGACTCGCGTCCACGACGACCTCGACGAGGTGATCGGGGGCGCGTACCGGGTCGAGGCCGACGTGGCGACCGCGACGGCGCAGGTCGCGGACGGCGGGCGGCTCTCGCCTCCCTCTCCGGACGGCGCGGCGGCCGGCGAGTGGGAACGCGTCGACGCGTCGCGGTCAGAGCGCCTGGAGGGCGTCTCCGGAAGCGATGTGCCGCGGGGAATCCCCGCGGGTACCGTCGACCCCGGGGAGCCGGTCTCGTTCGGTGACGCGACCCGCGAGGTGACCGTCGAACGCACCGCGACGGCGACGTGGGAGCGGGAAGTCGTGGAGCGGGGTCCGAACGGGAGCGTCGTCGACCGCACCGTTCATCGGACGACCACGAGCGACGAGGCGACGGACCGCTACCGAGTCCGCGTCTCGGTGACGGGGCGGCACGCGCCGAGAGGCGGCGCACCGGACCGGCCCGCTGCGACGTTCGGGGCGGCGAGCGCGACCGGCGTCCCGGACCTGCGAGAGACGCCGGCGGCCGCGCGCTCGGCGCTCGGGGTCGACACGGCGACCGGGGTGGACAGCCTCGCGCGCGACGCGGTTCAGGGCGGCGACGTCGGCGATTCGACGGTCGTCCACGGGTCGCCGTCGGACGCCGGACGGGACCGCGTGGCGGCGGACGTCGCGGCGCTCGCCGCCGAGGTCCGGGAGTTCGAGACCGACGCATCGATGGAGGCGGCGGCGGTCGGCGAGGCGGAGCCGTACGCCGACCTCGCCGATGCGGTCCGCGACCGACGCGCGGCGCTCGTCGACGCGCCGGCGACGTACGACGGCGCGGCCGATCGGGCGCGGGTCGCCGCCCGCGCGACCTACGTCGACGCCGTCATCGAGGAGCTGGAGGCGGCCGCAGACGATCGCGAGACGGCGACTGACAGCGTGCTCGACGGCGTGAACGATGCGTTCGGCGGCCCCTCCGTCGGCGAGGCGATCGCCGCTCGCGAGGCCGCGAAGGATCCGGGCACGTACACGGTCGCCGACGACGGCCCCGGGGGAGCGGTGACCTTCTCGCCGCGGGGGTCTCCGGGGTACCTGCCGCGGACGACGGTCGAGGGCGAACGGGTGGACGCCGCGGAGGACGGCTCGACGCGGCCGCTCGCCGTCCGCAACGTGAACTACGCCACCGTCCCGTACGGCGAGCTGTCGAGCGGGATCGTGGACCGGATCCTCGGCGCCGGCGACACCGTCCGGATCGGCACCGCCGGGCGGGCGCTCCTCCTCGCCGACGAGGCGCTGGCCGCGGACGAGGATCCGGGGCTCCGCAACGACCGGGACGCGCTCGCGGAACGGGTCGGCGGCTCGCTGCGCGAAGTCGACCGCCAACTGGAGGGCGTACTGCGGGACCGGACCTCGCTGTCGCGGGAGGAACGGCGCGACGCGGTCGACGAGGCCGCCGCGTCCTACGGCTCGGCCGGCGACAGAGCGGCCGCGGTCGGCGAGGGCGAGTACGCCGAGCGGGTCGCCGCCGAGGCCGCGGCCGCCGGCTCGCTCTCGGCCGCGGCGGAGGCGTCGCTGGCCGCGCACCTCCGCGTCGCGACGCGGAACGCGGCGGGTCGAGACGACGTTCGGGTTCCGACGCGGATCGTCGAACCGCCGACGAAGGGCGCGCGGCTCCTGCCCAGGGACCGCATGGAGAAGGCGATAGAGAAGGAAGCCGCGCGCGCCGGCGGGGCCGCGACGAGGGAGCTGAGCGAGAGGGCAGCCGCGGAGCTCGGCGAGGAGTGGTCGCTGAAGCCCGCCCGGAGCGTCGGTGCGGGGCTCCCGGTCGCGCCGGTGCCCGGCTACTGGGTGACGACGGTGAACGCTTGGCGGGTGCAGGTCCGCGGGGAGTACCCGCGGTTCGCGCTGCGCGCCGACGTCGGCACGCCGGGCGAGCCGTTCGAGTACGTCCGACAGGAGGGCGACGTGACGATCGAGATCGACAGAGAGACCGTTCGGCTCGGCTCGACGGAGCCGGTCCGATTCGAGACGGGGACCGTCGTCGCGGTCGCGGTGCCCGCCGGCCCGCCGGGAGTCGGCGACGTCGACGGAGTCCGTGACGAGCGCTCGGCCGGGTGGCCCTGTCCGGGCGGGGCGGAGGCCTCGGACCGAGGGGAAAAAGCGTGCGCGACTCCGTGAGTCGACCGCAGCCGTTTTGAGAGGCGCCGACCGAGGGCGACCATGTTTCACGAGGTCGTCGAGGGCGGGACGGCGTCCGGTGTCGGTACGGGCGGGAGCCCCGACGCCGGCGAGAGCACCGACGCGGACGGGGACGAGGTGACCCCGGCCGCGTTGCTCGCGGCGTTCGAGGCGATGGTGCGCGAGTCGGTGACCGAGGCCGGGAGCGAGCGCGTCGTCGACGAGACCGGCGTCGACGAGCCGGCCGTCGAGGCGGCCGCCGCGGGCGACGCGGCGGATCTCGGCGTGACCGACGCGGCGGCGATCGTCGCGGTGACCGCCGACCGCGACGCCGACGCGCTCGTCGCGGAGCTGCGCGACCACCTGCTGATGGGGATGGCGACGGCGGTGCTCGACGTCGACACCATCGCGGCGGCGATCGACGCGGACCTCACCGGACAGGAGGTCCAACAGGTCCTCGAGGGGCGCGCGGGGATGACGCTGGAACAGCTCGCGGAGGTCATGGCGGTCATCGAGCGCCGCAAGCGATGAGGGTCGTCGTCGTCGGCTGCGGCTACGTCGGCCTCGAATTGACGGCGCAGCTCGCCGAGCGGGGACACGTGGTGACGGGCGTGCGGCGGTCGGACGCCGGGATCGACGCCATCGAGGAGATCGGAGAACAGATCGACGGCGGCGGCACGGTGGACGCGGCCCGCGCGGACGCGACCGACCCGGCGTCGATCGACGCGCTCCCCGACGCGGACGCCGTCGTCTTCGCGGCCAGCTCGGGCGGTCGCGGCGCCGACGCGGCCCGCGAGGTGTACGTCGACGGCCTCCGGAACGTGATCGAGGCGTACGCGGCGCGGCCGTCGCCGCCGGACAGGCTCGTCTACACCTCCTCGACGGGCGTGTACGGCGACCACGACGGCGCGTGGGTCGACGAGGAGACGCCGATCGACCCGACCACGGAGAAGACGCGAGTCCTCGCCGAGGCGGAGCGGATCGCGCTCGAGGCGGGCGACGACGCCGGGATAGACGGGACCGTCGCCCGGTTCGCGGGGCTGTACGGACCGGACCGGTATCGCCTGGAGCGGTACGTCGAGGGGCCCGTCACGGCGGGGTATCTCAACATGGTTCACCGGGACGACGCCGCGGGGGCGATCCGGTACCTCCTCGAGGCGGACCGCGCGCTCGGCGAGGCCGTCGTGGTCGTCGACGACGAGCCGGTCGACAAACATGCGTTCGCCGACTGGCTCGCCGACGAGTGCGGCGTGCCGCGGCCGGAGAAGCGGTCGAAGGCCGAGCGGATCGCGGCCGGCGACCTCTCCGCGGCCGCGGAACGGCGGATCCGAACGAGCAAGCGCTGTTCGAACGACCGCCTGCGCGCGCTCGGCTACGAGTTCGCCTACCCGACGTTCCGCGAGGGGTACCGCGACGCGGTGCGGTCGTTCCGCGCGGCCGAGGAGTAAGCGACCCCCGAGCCCGACGTCGTCTGTCGGTCGGAACAGTAACGAACCTTCATGTGGGGGGAGGGAGTCTCGGGGACACATGTGGAGCCTGAGCGCGACAGACGAGCGGCTCTCGCAGGCGGGGACGCTCGCTCGAGAGAACCCGGAGCTGACGGCGGTCGCGGTCGTCGTCGCGCTCGTCGCAGTCACCGGGGGATACCTCCTGTTCCGCGCCCGCTGGACGAGCGGCGTCCGGTTCCGGCGACTGCTGGCCGACCAGGACGAGATCACGGTGCTGATGCACCCGAACCCCGACCCGGACGCGATGTCGTCCGCCCTCGGCGTCGCGTCGCTCGCCTCGCAGGTCGGCGTCGACGCGACGGTGCAGTATCCCGGACAGATCCGCCATCAGGAGAACCGCGCGTTCCGAACGGTGCTCGACCTAGAGCTCGAGACGATCGAACACGTGAGCGACCTCGCCGCTGAGTCGGTCGTACTGGTCGACCACAACGAACCGCGGGGGTTCGCCGGCGCGGACGGCGTGCTCCCGATCGCGGTCGTCGACCACCACCCCGGCGACGGCGCGGGAGAGCGGTTCACCGACGTCCGCACCGACTACGGCGCGACCGCCTCCGTCGTCGCCGAGTACTTCAAGGAGAACGACGCGACCCCGGTCCCGCCGGACAAGCACGCGAGCGAGACCGACAGCGACCTCACCCTCCCGACGGACACCGCGACCGGACTGCTGTACGGGATCCTCTCCGACACGAAACACCTCACCGTCGGCGCGAGCGAGCCGGACTTCGCGGCCGCCGCGTACGTCTACCCCGGCGTCGATCAGGACCGCCTCGACCGCATCGCCAATCCCGCGGTCGACGCAGAGGTGTTGGAGGTGAAGGCGCGCGCCATCGCCGGGCGCCGCGTCGAGGGCTCGTTCGCGGTGGCCGACGTGGGCGGCGTGAACAACGTCGACGCGATCCCGCAGGCGGCCGACGAGCTGATCCAGCTCGAAGGGGTCAGCGCTGTCGTGGTGATCGGCGAGCGGGACGGGACGGTCCACCTCTCCGGACGCTCCCGGGACGACCGGGTCCACATGGGCAACGCGATCGAGTCGGTGCTCGCGGACGTCGAGAACGGCGACGGCGGCGGCCACTCGCGGATGGGCGGCGGGACCGTCGCACCGCGGATCGACCCGACGGGCGAGGACGGTCCGAAGGCGGTCGACCGGGACGAGCTGGCCGACGCGCTGTTCCGAGCGATGGCCGGCGACGTGTGACCGTCGTCGGGGAGCGGGGAGAGGCGCGGCGTCGGGTGCCAGTTTTTAATTGTCGGGCCGCGGAGTGGGCGGTATGAACCTCGATATCCCGACCGACGACGGCTGGCGCGCGCTCGCGGGCGTCGGCGTCGGCTACGCGCTCGCGACCGGGCTGGTCTTCCTCCTGCTGTTCGCGGTGCCGTACCTCGTCGTGCAGGCGTTGTAAGCGCGGAAAACCGGAGTGTAACCGGGATCAGGCGAACGCGAGCGAGTCGTCGGCGCCGCTCTCGTCGTCCTGCTGGAGCTTCTCGTGAGCCTCGAGGAAGTCGTCGAGCGTGACCTCGGTGCGGTCGTCGCGGATGGCGAACATCCCGGCCTCCGTGCAGATGGCCTTGATGTCGGCGCCGGACGCGTCGGGGGTCATCTCGGCGAGCTCGTCGAAGTCGATGTCGCTCGCGAGGTTCATCTTCCGGGTGTGGATCTGGAAGATGATCTCGCGGCCGTCGGTGTTCGGCTTGGGCACCTCGATGAGGCGGTCGAACCGGCCCGGGCGGAGGATGGCGGGGTCGAGCATGTCGAAGCGGTTCGTCGCGGCGATGATGCGGACCTCGCCGCGCTCGTCGAAGCCGTCCATCTCGGAGAGCAGCTGCATCATCGTCCGCTGGACCTCGGCGTCGCCCGACGTCTTCGAGTCCGTCCGCTTCGAGGCGATCGCGTCGATCTCGTCGATGAAGAGGACGGCGGGCTGGTTCTCGCGGGCGACCTCGAACAGGTCGCGGACGAGCTTCGCGCCCTCGCCGATGAACTTGTGGACGAGCTCGGAGCCGGCCATCTTGATGAACGTCGCGTCCGTCTCGTTGGCGACGGCCTTCGCGAGCATCGTCTTCCCCGTGCCCGGCGGGCCGTACAGCAGGACGCCGCTGGGCGGCGTGATCCCGACGTCCTCGAACATGTCGGGGTGTTCGAGGGGCATCTCGACGGTCTCGCGGACCTCCTGCATCTGGTCTTCGAGTCCGCCGATGTCGGCGTAGGTGACGTCCGGGGAGTGTTCGACCTGCATGACGCGGGCGCGGACGTCCGTCTCCTTCTCCAGCTTCTTCACGACCGAGAGGGAGTTGTTGACCGCGACCCGGTCGTCGGGGTCGAGCTTCTCGCGCATCTCCGCGGTGATCTCCGTGAGTGCCTCCTGGTTGTTGCCGTGCTGTTTGATCACGGCCCCGTCGGGCGTGATCTCCTGGACGGTCGCCACGAACAGCGGGGACTGCTTCAGCTTCTTGTTCTCGTGGGTGAGCCGCTCGAGCTTCTGCTGGTACTTGTTGTTCTCCGCGTTCGCGTCGAGGAGCTTGTCGCGCATCTCCTCGTTCTGCGACTCCAGCACGTCGAGCTCCTCCTGGAGGGACTCGATCTTCTCCTGTCTCGACGCCGACCCCTCGTAGGGCATCTCGACGTCGTCGACGGTGTCAGTCATTGTCCGTAATAAGGCGTCTCGCGCGTAAGAGGTTTCGGGTGGGGGAGAGTAGAGCGAGACGAACCGACGGAGTAATTCCTAGTGGTAATTAAACAGGATAGTAAATATTATCTAACGGCATGAGATAAGGCTAGGTACGCATGAGCACCACCGACGCCGTCACCGCCGACGAGGACGTCACGGACCGCTGGAACGCCGTCCGCGATCTGCCCCCGAGCGCGAAGCTCGTGGCCAAGGTCCTCGACTACAACGACACGCTGACGCAGAGCGAGCTCGCCGAGGAGACGCTGCTACCGCCCCGGACCGTCAGGTACGCGCTCTCGCGGCTGGAGGAGGAGGACGTGGTCGACTCGCGGTTCTCCTTCACCGACGCCCGGAAGCGGCTGTACACGCTCGCGGTGTGAGTCGGGGAGGCGGACGCGGCCGGAGCGGTCACGGCCGGAGCGGTCACCGTCGCCGACCGGGATCCCCCTCCTTATCGGCGATGCCGACGCAGAGGCGCCATGGTCTCGACCGCCGCCGTCAAACGGGCGCTGACCGCGTTGGCGACGCGCACCGACACCGCGACCCGGCCGTACGTCGCCGTGATCGACGAGGCCGAGGCCGCGCGAACCGACCTGCGTCGCGCCGCCGCCTTCGTCGACTCGGTCGGGCTCGACCGGCTGTCGGAGGCGGTCACGGCCGCGGAGCGCGACGGGAACGAGACCGCGGCCGAACGCGGTCGCGCCGCGCTCGCGGCCTACCGGGAATTTCGAGAGGCGGCGGCCGGCGGGGACCGGTGAACGGTGGTCGGACCGCCGCCCGCTCCCCGGGCCGCCGACCACTTCCGCCCCGCCCCCGGAACCCCTAAACCCGACACCGGCCAAGAGCCGGGCAGATGACGCGGGTGATCCACACCGGCGACACCCACATCGGGTACGCGCAGTACCACTCGCCGGTCCGACGACAGGACTTCCTCGACGCCTTCGCGGCCGTGGTCGACGACGCGGTCGACGGCGACGTCGACGCGGTGGTCCACGCGGGCGACCTCTTTCACGACCGACGGCCCGAGCTCGACGACCTGATGGGCACGATCTCCGTGCTCCGTCGGCTCGACGACGCCGGGGTCCCCTTCCTCGCGGTCGTCGGGAACCACGAGTCGACGCGGGGCGGCCAGTGGCTGGACCTGTTCGAGCGGCTGGGGCTCGCGACCCGGCTCGGCGACGGGCCGACGGTCGTCGGCGACACGGCCTTCTACGGGCTCGACCACGTCCCCGTCTCCCGCCGTGACGACCTCGACTACGCGTTCGCGGACCACGACGCGGAGTACGCGGCACTCGTCGCGCACGGCCTCTTCGAGCCGTTCGGCTACGCCGACTGGGACACCGAAGAAGTGCTCGCGGAGAGCGACGTCGCGTTCGACGCGATGCTCCTCGGCGACAACCACACGCCCGACGTCGCCGAGGTCGCGGACACGTGGGTCACCTACCCGGGATCCACCGAGCGAGCGAGCGCGAGCGAGCGAGAGGGACGCGGCTACAACCTCGTGACGTTCGACGCCGACGCCGCCGGGGGCGACGACCGCGTGGAGATCCGCCGGCGCGCGCTCGACACGCGCCCGTTCGTCTTCGTTGACGTCGACCTCCGCGAGGGTGAGGGCGCGGCGCGGGTCCGCGAGCGCGTCCGCCAACACGACCTCGACGACGCCGTCGTGCTCGTGAGCGTGACCGGCGACGGCGACCCCGTCACCCCGGCCGCGATCGAGGAGTTCGCGACCGAGGAGGGGGCGCTCATCGCCCGGGTCACCGACCGCCGCGAGGTCGAGACCGACGCCGAGGTCGACGTGAGCTTCGCCGACCCCGAGGACGCCGTGCGGGAGCGGATCGAGGAGATGGCGCTCTCCGAGGCCGCCCGCGACGTCGACGAGGCGGTCCGCGCCGACACGCTCCCCGACAGCAACGTCCGAGAGACGGTGAAGGGGCGGGTCGAGGATCGGATCGACGACCTCGACGCGTTCGCGGGCGGCGACGCAGGCAGCGACGACGCCGATAGCGACGACGAAGGAGGTGTCGACGCCGAGTCAGACGACGCCGGCGGCGGAGGAGAGCACGGCGAGAGCGACGCGGACGAGACGGACGGCGAGACCGCAACCGACGGCCAAGTGTCCATGGAGGACTACCTGTGAACTTCGACCGAATCCGCCTCTCGAACTTCAAGCCGTACGGCGACGCCGACCTCCGGCTGACGAAGGGGGTCACGGTCATCCACGGGCTCAACGGCAGCGGCAAGTCGTCGCTGCTGGAGGCCTGCTTCTTCGCGCTGTACGGGTCGAAGGCGCTCGACGGCACCCTCGACGACGTCGTCACGAAGGGCGAGGAGGAGACGGAGGTCGAGCTGTGGTTCACCCACGACGGGACGCCGTATCGCATCGAGCGGCGGCTCCGGGTGTACGACGACCGGATCGACCACCAGTGCACGCTCGAATCGACCGACGGGACCGACGCGAGTCGCGACGGCGCGCGGGCCGTGCGCGAGTTCGTCACCGAGCTGCTCCGGATGGACGCCGAGGCGTTCGTCGGCTGCGCGTACGTGCGACAGGGCGAGGTGAACGAGCTGATCGACGCCACCCCGCGGGAGCGGCAGGACACCATCGACGACCTGCTCCAGCTCGGGAAGCTAGAGGAGTACCGCGAGCGCGCCGGGGACGCCCGGCTCGGCGTCGAGGACGTGCTGGAGAACCGCCGCGGGCGGCTCGACCAGCTCGACGATCAGATCGCGGCGAAGGAGGAGCGCGACCTCCACGAGCGGCTCAACGGGCTCGAGAGCGATCTCTCCGAGGTCACCGACGAGATCGACCGCTACGAGGACCAGCGCGAGCGGGCGAGGGAGACGCGAGAGGCCGCCGCGGAGACGCTCTCGACCCACGCGGAGAAGCGCGAGGAGCTGGAGGCGGTCGAGGCGGAGATCGACGAGATCGAGGAAGCGATCCGCGAGGCCGAGCGCGAGCGCGACGAACACCGGGACGCGATCCGGGAGGCCCGCGAGCGGATCGACGAGACCGAGGCCGCGATCGACGACCGGCTCGACGAGGCCGGCCTCGATGCGGCCGACGAAGAGGCCGTCGCGGCCCGCCGCGAGGCGCTCGACGACCGCGAGGCGGAGCTCCGCGAGGCGCTCGACGAGGAGCGGGTGAGCGCCGAGGCGTTCCGAAATCAGGCGACGAACCTCGCCGGGAAGGCCGACGACCTCGCCGACCGCGCCGCGGAGCTGGAGGGCGAGGCCGACGACCTCGCCGACGAGGCCGACGCGGCCGCCGAGGAGGCCGAGGAGCGCGAGTTCTCGATCGAGGAGCTCCGCGCAGAGGCCGAGGGGCTCCGCGAGCGGTTCGCGACCGCCGACGTCGACCGCGACGGGGTCGCCGACGAGCGCGAGGCGCGTCGCGAGCGACGCGGCGAGGTCCGCGAGCGGATCGCGGAGCTGTCCGCGGAGCTGAAGAACGCCCGCGAGCGCGTCGACGAGGCCGAGGCGCTGCTCGCGGCCGGGAAGTGTCCCGAGTGCGGCCAGCCCGTCGAGGACTCGCCGCACGCGACCGGGATCGAGGAGGACCGCGAGCGCGTCGACGAGCTGGAGTCCGCGCTCGAGGCGGCCCGCGAACGCGAGACGGAACTCGACGAGCGGATCGAGGGACTGGACGGGCTCGCGAAGGCCGCGGACCGGCTCGACGAGATCGACGAGACGGTCGAGATGCTCGAGGAGCGGGTCGAGGAGAAGCGGGAGGAAGCGGAGCGGAAGCGAGAGGCGGCGGCGGAGAAGCGGGAGGCCGCGGCCGAGAAGCGCGAAGAAGCCGAGGAGACCCGAGAGGTCGCCGCGGAGAAGCGCGAGGAGGCCGAGGCGGCCGCGGATCGGGTGACCGAGCTCGAGGAGGCGCTCGCCGAGGTCGACGACGCCCGCGAGGCGGTGGACGCGGTCGAGGAGCGGACGGCGGCGGTCGCCGACGCGGAGTCGGCGATCGAGCGCCGCCGCGAGAGGCGGGCGACCCTCGAGGAGCTGAACGACGAGCGGCGCGACCGCCTCGCCGACAAGCGCGAGCGGCGCGACGAGCTCGCGGCCGCGGTCGACGAGGCGGCGGTCGACGAGGCGAAAAAGCGGAAGGAGGACGCCGAGGAGTACCTCGAGCGCGTCGACGGGGAGCTCGACCGGCTCGCGGAACGGCGGACGGAGCTGGAGAACGCGATCGGCGGCGTCAACGGCGAGATACGGGAGCTGGAGAACCTCCGTTCGGAGCGCGAGGAGCTGGCCGCGACCGTCGAGGCGCTCGAGGGGCTCCACGAGGAGACGAGCGAGCTGGAGGCGATGTACGGCGACCTCCGCGCGGAGCTCCGGCAGCGCAACGTCGCCGAGTTAGAGCGCACCCTCAACGAGACGTTCGATCTGGTGTACGGCAACGACGCCTACTCGCACATCGAGCTCGACGGCGAGTACGCGCTCACCGTCTACCAGAAAGACGGCGAGGCGCTCGACCCCGGGCAGCTCTCCGGCGGCGAGCGCGCCCTGTTCAACCTCTCGCTGCGATGCGCGATCTACCGGCTGCTCTCGGAGGGGATCGAGGGCGCGGCGCCGACCCCGCCGCTCATCCTCGACGAGCCGACCGTCTTCCTCGATTCCGGGCACGTCTCCCGACTCGTCCGGCTCGTCGAGGAGATGCGCGGCTTCGGCGTCGAGCAGATCCTCATCGTCAGCCACGACGACGAGCTGGTGGGCGCCGCCGACGAGCTGGTCACCGTCGAGAAGGAGCCGCGCTCGAACCGCTCGACGGCCCGCCGCGCGGACGCCGCCGAGCTCGACGTCGCGTCGCTCGCGGACGACTGATCGCGGCCGTCCCTCAGCCGCCCTCGGCGCGGTCGCGCCCCGCGGCAGCGTCCGCCTCGGATCCGCCCCGCAGGAGTGCGATCGCCTCGCTCGCGTCGTCCGTCGCGACGTATCCCCGCCGGCCGTCGACGTCGACCTCGTCGATCAGGCCGGCCGCGCGGAGCTCCGTGACCGTTCCGTGGAGGTCGGACTCGCACAGGTCGGTCGCGTCGAGCAGCTCGATCACGGGGAGCGGCCCCTCGTCGACGACAACGGCGAGCAGGCCGAGAGATCGGTCGTCGTGGACCGCGCGCATCGCTTTGCGGACCGACGCGGGGATCCCGGAGGCCGCGGTCGCGAGCGGCGACTCGCCGTCGACGACGCGGAGCTCGTCGTTGTCGACGTAGCGCTCCGCGCCCGTGGCCGGGTCGCGGACTCGGCTCGACTCCGCCGAGCGCTTCACGAGGAGGTACGTGTCGCCGTCGGCGTCGCGGACCGTCTGCATGGGTGAAAGAGCGCGGCCGCGAGGTATTACGTTTCCGGGGGTGCGTCCCGGTCGTCGCCGTCGGTGTCACCGTCGCCGTCGGTGTCGCCGTCGGTGTCGCCGTCGGGATCGTCTGCGGTCGCCTCGTCGGCGTCGGACTCGTCCCGCGAGCGCTCCCAGGCGCGGTACGTCTGGTAGGTCCGAACGCCGGCGAGGAGCCCGGCGGCGAGGAGGACCGGCCCGACCCGCGACCACCCCTCGAAGTACCACACCATCGGGCCGAGCGCGACGAGGAGCACCGCCGCGTTCGCGTAGATCACGGCGGCGACGAACGCGCGGAGCGTGTCGGAGTCGACGTCGCTCGCGCCCTCGAAGTCGCCGCCGTCGTCGAACGTCTTCACCGAGGGCGCCTTCGGGATGTCCGGCGTCATCTCCCGCTCGGCGTCGGAGCTCTCGCCGAAGGAGACCTCTCCCTCGTCGTCCTCGTCGAGGCTGAACACGACCGACCGTACGCGGGGACGGGGCAAAGGAGTTCCGTCCGATCGCGCCGCCTCAGAGCGCGTCTGCGAGCCGAACCGTTCGGCTCGCCTCGACCCACGCCAGGGGGTTCGCGGCGTCGAACAACACCACGTTCCCGTCGTCCTCGTACACCTCGACCTCGGCGTCGACCGCGTCGCGACCGGCCGGGCGAGCCACCGCGGGTTCCGAACGTGGGTCCGAAGACATGGACCGTGGTAAGTCATCACACATTAAATGCCTTTCCGTGGCGGGACTCCTCGCCGCACCCGAAAGCCGAGTTTTTTAGCCGGGTGCCGCCGAAGGACGTGTATGACTCAGTCGGGGCTGTCGGACTTCCCGTCGACCGGTGACGCGGACGACGGCGAGGACGGCGGCACGGAAACCGAACGAGAGGACCTCGCCGCGCGGGAGGCGGCCGTCGTCGCCGGCGGCGGGC
Source organism: Halorubrum depositum (assembly GCF_007671725.1). Classification (NCBI taxonomy): domain Archaea; kingdom Methanobacteriati; phylum Methanobacteriota; class Halobacteria; order Halobacteriales; family Haloferacaceae; genus Halorubrum; species Halorubrum depositum. Next base: position 1,363,157 of record NZ_VCNM01000002.1, read on the forward strand.
GAGGCCGCGTCAGCGACGTCGTCGACGTCGACGAGGCGAAGTTCCCGGAGTCGACCGGGACCGTCGAGCTGATGATCACCCAGATCGACTACGCCGTGGAGGGGTACGGGAGCGACGAGTACCCCGTCGTCCACGTCTTCGGCCGGCGCCCGGCGGAGAGCGTCGACGGCGAGGACGACGTCCGTGAGCACGTCCGCGTGCTCGGCGTCGAGCCGTACTTCTACGTCCCCACCGCCGACCTCGACCGCGACCCCGTCGAGGCGTACGACGTCGTGATCGGGACGCGCGAGGAGGGCCCGGACGGCGAGCCGTACGAGAGCATCCGCGGCGAGCCGCTCACCCGGATCGTCACTCGCACGCCGCGCGACGTCGGGAACATCCGCGACGACTTCGAGACCAGCTTCGAGGCGGACATCCTCTTCCCGAACCGCTTCCTGATCGACAACGGGATCAACGGCGGGATGCGGGTCGAGGAGCGCCGGCTCGACGACGGCTCCGGGACGATGCAGGTCCACGAGGGACAGCTGGAGCCGGCCGAGGTCGACGCCGACCTCCGCGTGAACACCTTCGACATCGAGGTCGACGACCGGCGCGGCTTCCCCGAGGACGGCGAGGAGCCGATCATCTGTCTCACGAGCCACGACTCCTACGACGACGAGTACGTCGTCTGGCTGTACGACGCCCCCGAGGCCGAGATCCCGCCGCCCGAGGACCTCCCCGACTACGAGGGGATCGTCGACGACGGCGGGGAGCTCGATTTCAGGGTCCGCACGTTCGAGGAGGAGGCCGCGATGCTCGACGCGTTCGTCGACTACATCGACGACACCGACCCCGACCTCCTGACGGGGTGGAACTTCGAGGACTTCGACGCGCCGTACGTCCTCGATCGGATGGAGGTGCTCGACGACGGGAGCCAGTACGACCTCTCCGTCGATCGCCTCTCCCGGATCGGCGAGGTGTGGCGCTCCGGCTGGGGCGGCCCCGACATCAAGGGCCGCGTCGTCTTCGACCTGCTGTACGCGTACAAGCGGACGATGTTCACGGAGCTGGAGTCGTACCGCCTCGACGCCGTGGGCGAGCGCGAGCTCGGCGTCGGCAAGGAGCGGTACACGGGCGACATCGGCGACCTCTGGGAGCAGGACCCCGAGCGCCTCTTGGAGTACAGCATCCGCGACGTGGAGCTCTGCGTCGAGATCGACCGAAAACAGGACGTGATCGCCTTCTGGGACGAGGTGCGCACCTTCGTCGGCTGCAAGATCGAGGACGCGCCGACCCCCGGCGACACGGTCGACATGTACGTCCTCCACAAGGCGTTCGGGAAGTTCGCGCTCCCCACGAAGGGCCAACAGGAGTCGGAGGATTTCGAGGGCGGCGCCGTCTTCGACCCGATCACCGGCGTCAAGGAGATGGTGACGGTCCAAGACTTAAAGAGCCTCTACCCGATGTGCATGGTGACGATCAACGCGGGCCCGGAGACGAAGGTCGACCCCGCGGCGTACGACGGCGAGACGTACGTCGCGCCCAACGGGACGCACTTCCAGAAGGAGCCGGACGGGATCATGCGCGAGATGGTCGACGAGCTCCTCTCCGAGCGCGAGGAGAAGAAGGCGCTCCGGAACGACCACGACCCCGGCACCGAGCCGTACGAGCAGTACGACCGACAGCAGGGAGCTGTCAAGGTGATTATGAACTGCTTCACGCCGGATACCGAGGTCGTGACCCCCGACGGCGTGCGGTCGATCACGGACCTCGATGTCGGCGACGAAGTGTACTCCCTCGATCCGGACACCGAGGAAATGGAAATCAAGACCGTCGAGGAGACCCACGCGTACCCTGATTATCGGGGCGAACTCGTTGACGTCGAGACCTCGAAGATCGACTTTCGCGTGACGCCGAACCACCGGATGCTCGTCCGAAAGAACAAGACGAACGGTATCACCGAAGACGGGTACGGTTTCGTGGAGGCGGGCGACCTCGACCGGGCGACAAACTACGAACTGCCACACGATTGGGAGGGACCGGACGGCGAACGGATCGACGAGGTCGATCTGACCGAACTCGTCGACGGCGAGTACGAGGTGTGGGTCCGACCAAGCGTCCACGGCCACACGTTCACCGCCGAGCTGGGCTGGACGCCGCGGCGTGTCCCGAAAGCGGACGTCGGCCAGACCGGCTACGTGTTCACGGCAGAGGAGTTCGAGGAACACCGCGAGTACGTCGAGTCGGTGTGCGAGACGAGTTTCGTTCACCGCGAGTCCGGCCGGAAGTGGATCCCGCGGACCTACGACGGCGACGATTTCCTCAATCTGCTCGCGTGGTACGTCACCGAAGGAAACGTGTACACCTCAGAGGAGAAGACCTTCGGTGAGAATCACCGGGGCTCCGCGACGACGGTGAAGATCGCACAGAACGCCATCGCCGACGGGGGCGGCCACCACGCGAGCATCGGCGAACTGCTCGACGGGATGGGGTTGGACTACTACGTCGACGACCGCAGCTACCAGTTCACGTCGGAGCTCCTCGGAGATCTGCTCCGAGAGATCTGCGGCGGCGACAGTTTCGAGAAACGGATTCCGGACATCGTGTTCGATGCGATCCGGACACAGAAGCGCCGCTTCTTGGAAACGCTGATCGACGGCGACGGGGATCGACAGTCGGAATCGTGGCGGTACACGACGTCGAGCGAGGAGTTACGAGACGACGTGCTCCGACTGTGCACACACCTCGGCTTGACTGCGAGCTACAACCGTGACAGCGGGAGCTGGCGGATCTACGTGACGGAAGACGCGAAGAACACGCTGCGGATGCATCGGAGCGGATCGCGGAGCGAGGCCGAAGACGGCGTCTACTGCGTGACCGTCGAGGACAACCACACGCTCCTCGCGGGACGGAACGGGAAGTTCCAATTTGTCGGGCAGTCGTTATATGGCGTGACGGGATGGGATCGGTTCCGCTTGTACGACAAGGAGGGCGCCGCAGCCGTCACAGCGACCGGTCGGGAAGTTATCGACTTCACGGAGGAGGCAGCAGAAGAGCTTAATTATCAGGTATCTTATGGTGACACCGATTCAGTGATGTTGTCTCTGTCTGACATGTCGAAAGAAGAGGCAATCGAGACCTCCTTCGAGATAGAGGACCACATCAACGAGCGCTACGACGACTTCGCGCGCGACGAGCTCAACGCCGAGTTCCACCGTTTCCAGATCGAGTTCGAGAAGCTCTACCGGCGGTTCTTCCAGGCGGGCAAGAAGAAGCGATACGCCGGCCACATCATCTGGAAGGAGGGGAAAGACGTCGACGACATCGACATCACCGGCTTCGAGTACAAGCGCTCCGACATCGCACAGATTACGAAGGAGGTCCAGCAGAACGTCATCGAGACGATCGTGACGGGCGACGACATCGACCAGGACATGGAGGAGGTGAAGGCGTACCTCGTCGACGTCATCGCGCGCGTGCTCGACGGCGACGTCGACCTCGACGAGATCGGGATTCCGGGCGGGATCGGCAAGAAGCTGGACGCCTACGACACCCCGACCGCGCAGGTCCGGGGCGCGAAGTACGCGAACCGCATGCTCGGGACCAACTTCGGCAGCGGGTCGAAGCCGAAGCGGCTCTACATCGAGAAGGTCCACCCCGACTTCTGGCAGCGGATGGAAGAGGAGAAGGGACTCGACCCGCAGCGGGACCACCTGTACGGGGAGTTCAAGCGCGACCCCGACGTGATCTGCTTCGAGTACGCCGACCAGGTCCCCGACGAGTTCGAGGTCGACTGGGAGAAGATGCTGGACAAGACGCTGAAAGGGCCCATCGAGCGCGTCATCGAGGCGCTCGGCATGTCCTGGGAGGAGGTCAAAACCGGCCAGGAACAGACCGGACTCGGCTCGTTCATGTAGGCGAATCGTTTCGGGGAAAGGAGTTTTCGATCGTTGGAAAAATTCTTACTGAATTCGAGAGTTTTGGCAGGGAAAGTCGTAACCATTAACCCCCTCAACCACCACCGTCAACGTACGAGGCACGAGAATACACATGGCTACTCTCGAAATCAACGATCTTCACGCACGAGTGGCGGAAGAGGGCGGCGAACGCATCCTTCGCGGGGTCGATCTGACCGTCGAGTCCGGCGACATCCACGCGCTGATGGGGCCGAACGGCTCCGGGAAGTCGACGCTCGCGAAGGTCATCGCCGGCCACCCGGCGTACGAGGTCACCGACGGCGAGGTCCTGCTCCACCTCGACGAGGAGGACGTCGCCGACCTCGACGACGACCTCGACGACGAGGACTACCACTGGAAGCTGCTGGAGCTGGAGCCGAACGAGCGCGCCGCGCTCGGCATCTTCCTCGGCTTCCAGTACCCGGCGGAGATCGAGGGCGTCACCATGACGAACTTCCTCCGGCAGGCGCTCAACGCGAAGGCGGACGAGCGCGAGGAGCTGTTCGAGGACGAGGAGGGCGAGGAGGCCGACGCCGACGAGGACGACGACGGGTACGAGACCTCCCCGATGGAGGGCCCCGCCGACGACGGCGAGATCGGCGTCGCCGAGTTCCAGCAGATCCTCTCGGAGAAGATGGAGCTGCTCGACATGGACGAGAAGTTCATGCAGCGCTACCTCAACGCCGGCTTCTCCGGCGGCGAGAAGAAGCAGAACGAGGTCCTGCAGGCCGCGATGTTAGAGCCCGCGATCGCCGTGCTCGACGAGATCGACTCCGGGCTCGACATCGACCGGCTCCAGGACGTCTCCGAGGGCATCAACGCGCTCCGCGACGAGCAGGGCACGGGCGTCCTCCAGATCACCCACTACCAGCGGATCCTCGACTACGTCGAGCCCGACCACGTCCACGTAATGTTAGACGGACAGGTCGTCAAGAGCGGCGGCGCGGAGCTCGCCGAGAAGCTCGAGGACAAGGGGTACGACTGGGTCCGCGAGGACGCGTTCGAGACGGCGTAACCACAAATGGTCACGCAACAGGAATAAACGGGGGAGCACGTAAGACATTATCATGAGTTCACAACAAGACGACCTCAAAGAGACAGACACCGAGGCCCGCTTCGAGTTCAAGAAGGAGGAGAAGTCCGCCTTCCAGACCGAGAAGGGCCTCACCGAGGAGACGGTCCGCGTCATCTCGGAGGACAAGGACGAACCGGAGTGGATGCTGGAGCGGCGCCTGCGCGCGCTCGAGCAGTTCCAGGAGATGCCGATGCCGACCGACTGGCCCGGACAGCCGGACCTGAGCGAGGTCGACGTCGACGAGATCATCCCGTACATCCGGCCGGACGTCGACGTCCGAGCCGGCGTGGACGACTGGACGGAGCTCCCGGACGAGATCAAAGACACCTTCGACAAGCTGGGCATCCCGGAGGCCGAGAAAAACGCGCTCTCCGGCGTCGGCGCGCAGTACGAGTCGGAGGTCGTCTACCAGAACATGCAGGAGCGCTGGGAGGAGAAGGGCGTCATCTTCTGTAACATGGACGAGGCCGTCCAGGAGCACGAGGAGATCGTCCGCGAGCACTTCATGACGAAGTGCGTCCCGCCGAGCGACAACAAGTTCGCGGCGCTCCACGGCGCCATCTGGTCCGGCGGCTCGTTCGTCTACGTGCCGGAGAACACCACCGTCGACATGCCGGTGCAGGCGTACTTCCGGATGAACTCCGAGGGGATGGGCCAGTTCGAGCACACGCTCATCATCGCCGAGGAGGGGTCGGAGGTCCACTACATCGAGGGCTGTTCCGCGCCGAAGTACTCGGCGTTCAACCTCCACTCCGGCGGCGTCGAGGTGTTCGTCGGGGAGGACGCGCACGTCCAGTACTCCACGGTGCAGAACTGGTCGAAGAACACGTACAATCTGAACACGAAGCGCGCCATCGCCGAGAAGGGAGGGCGCATGGAGTGGATCTCGGGGTCGATGGGGTCGAAGGCGACGATGCTGTACCCCTCGACGATCCTGAAGGGGCGCGGCGCCTCCGACAACCACATCACCATCGCCTTCGCGGGCGAGGGCCAGGACATCGACACCGGCGCGAAGGTGTACCACAACGCGCCGGACACCAAGTCGACCGTCGAGTCGAAGTCGATCGCGAAGGACGGCGGCCGCACCAACTACCGCGGCCTCGTCCACATCGCGGACGGCGCCGAGAACTCCTCGACAGCCGTGGAGTGCGACGCGCTGATGTTCGACAACGAGTCGACGTCGGACACGATGCCGTACATGGAGATCAACGAGTCGAAGGTCGACGTCGCCCACGAGGCGACCGTCGGGAAGATCGGCGACGAGGACATCTTCTACCTGCAGTCGCGCGGCCTCGACGACGACGACGCCAAGCAGATGATCGTTTCGGGCTTCATCGAGCCCATCACGGAGGAGCTGCCTATCGAGTACGCCGTCGAGCTCAACCGGCTCGTCGAGCTCGAGATGGAGGGCTCGCTCGGATAACATGAGCACGAAAGCAATCGAGAGCCTCTCGGAGGACACGGTACGACGCATCGCCGACGAACGCGACGAGCCCGAGTGGCTCCTCGAGACCCGCCTGAACGCGCTCGCCGCGCTGGAGACGGCCGACCTGCCCGACGTCATCCAGACGCCCGGGCGCCGCTGGACCGACCTGGAGTCGCTCGACTTCGAGTCGCTCGTCGACCCGCTGAACCAGTCCGACGCCACGGAGCGGGCGGCCGGCGACGACGAGGTCGTCGTCCTCCCCTTCACCGAGGCGTTCGACGAGTACGGCGACGTCATCGAGGCGAACTTCGGCTCGGTGCTCGATCCCGAGCACAACTACCTCACGGCGCTTTCGGTCGCGCTCTTTACCACCGGCACGTTCGTCTACGTCCCCGAGGGCGTCGACGTCGAGGACGTGACGGTGCGCGCGGAGATGAACTCCCGCTCGCTGTTCAGCCAGACGCTCGTCGTCGCCGAGGAGTCGTCGTCGGTGACGATCCTCGAATCGATCGAGAGCGGTGACAGCGAGGTCGACGGCGACCGGTACTTCTCGAACCTCGTCGAGATCGCCGCGGGCGAGAACTCGAACGTCCAGTTCGGCTCGCTCCAGAATCTCGACGACGACTCGTACACCTACTCGCTGAAGCGCGGCGAGACGGACGCGTACGCGACGGTCGACTGGATCGAGAGCAACTTCGGCTCGAAGCTCACCCGCTCCGACGTCGAGACCGAGCTGAACGGCGACGGCTCCGAGAGCCAGATCGTCGGGACGTTCTTCGGCACCGACGACCAGCACTTCGACCTGAACGCTCGCGTCTGGCACCAGGCCGAGCACACGACGGCCGACCTGGTCACGCGCGGCGTGCTCGACGACGTGGCCCGCTCCGTCTACGAGGGCGTCCAGGACGTCGGCGAGGACGCGTGGAACACGTCCAGCTACCAGCGCGAGAACACGCTGATGCTGTCGGACGACGCCGAGGCCGACGCGTCGCCGAAGCTGATCATCCACAACCACGACACCGAGGCGTCGCACTCCGCGACGGTCGGGCAGGTCGACGCCGAGGACCTGTTCTACCTCGAGAGCCGCTCGATCGACTCCCGCACGGCGCGGAACATGCTCGTCGAGGGCTTCTTCGTCCCCGTGTTAGAGGAGATCGCGGTCGACGAGTTCCGCGACGACGTTCAGGAGCTCGTCCTCCAGCGGCTCCGGTAGGCGGAGTCGCCGCTTTTTCGCCGAGATAGATCCCGTTACTCGGAGCCGCCCGGCTTCTCGACCTCGGCGACGACGACGTCCCAGTCGGGGTGTTCCGCGCCGTTTCGGCACTCCCACCCGCCTTCGACGTCGACGCCCGTCCGGTGCGCGCGGCGAAGCAGCGCCTGCAGTTCGGTGCGGAACCCCGCCTCGTCCGACGGCGCCTCGTCCTCGGAGCTCACGCGGACGGGAGCCCCTCGCTCCCGGTGCTGCCGTCGTCGTCGAGCGTGCGATTCGCGATCACCGCGTCGTCGGTGACGGTGACCTCGCGTCCCGCGACCGTGGAGGTGACGCGAACGTCGCCGTCGGTCGAACCCCTGAAGAGCGCGTCGAGCGACTCGACGTCGATCGATTGAAACAGCGGGTCCATCTCGGTCGGATCGACGTCCAAAATCTCTGCGAGGGTCGCGATGACCGCCATACTGGCCGATGTCTTCATCCGGTCGTACCGTGCCAGATACGTCTCTGACCCCGGACGAAAAACGAACGACTCGAGAATGATTCCGGGGCCTCTGATGGACATATAACGGTGTAACAGTCTGCGTCGGTTCAACTGTACTACTGATAGTACAGAAGGTATTTATAGAGAACGGGCGATTCTCGGCGTCGCCCGATCCCGAAGCGAGCGGCGACGCGTCACGGCGTGATCAGCGTCTTCGCGATCAGTCGGCGATGGCCGCGTCTGAGTCGGGAAGACAGCGACTGTTGCGAGATCCCGAGCTCCGCCGCGACCTCCTCCAGCGACGCCGTTCGCGGCGAGTCGAAGTGCCCCATCTCGTACGCCAACACCAGCGCCTCTCGCTGCGTGTCCGTGAGCTCGTACCCGGCTCCCTGCACCGGTAACAGCGAGTGTACGGCGGTTATCTCGATCGGGATGTCGTGAGCCTGGCAGTCCGTTCGGAACTCGCCGATCCGGTCGCGGCTCTCCCCGCGGACCTCGAACTGCCACCCTTCCTTGGTGCCGATACCCGAGAGCACGACGATGTTGGCGTGCGCGAGGGCGTTCAGAACGCCGTAGTAGTCGTCGTTCCACTCCGCGCGCATGAGATACTCGCCGTCGACGTCGTCGATGAGCTCGATGCTCACGACGCCCCGATGCGCGTCGAAGGCGGCTTCGATGTCTGACGCGCGTGCACCGCGCACCCAGAAGTACGGGATGATGAACGACTCGTCCGGAATGAGTCGCTCCAACTCCACCGTCACCGCCGGTAGGTTCTCGAACACCGTCCCCAGCGGGAACTCGTCCGCCGGGCTCGTGAACTGCATGACCGTGGCCATACGGGCCGATCGGTCCGAACGGAGATAACCCGCGAGTATGGTGTGCCAAGCAGCCGACCGCCTGACGGAACGGGGGTTGAAACGCCACGCCCAGCACAAACATGGTATACCATGGCCGTCTTCTTTATACGGGGATCGAGAACTACTTAGTCGGAATCGATTAATGAGTGTGATCGTGAGTTCCGGGTGTCGTCCGGGGACTTCGAACTCGGACGGATACTCGCGGTCGAGGGGAACTCCACCGTCGAACTCGAGACGCTCGTCCCCCTCGGAGGGACCACCGTTCCGCTGTTCTGGATCCACAACGCCTCGCGCGACTCGTTCGTGGACGGGGTCCAACGGCACCCGACCGTCGACGGGGCCACCGCGGTCGACGTGTTCGAGGACCGCACGCTGTTCACGCTCGACTGGGACGCGAACCGGGACGACCTCATCGGCGCGGTGCGGGCGAACGGGGGCCAGATCCTGGACGGCGTCGGGACTCCGGCGACGTGGACGTTCGAAGTCCGGTTCCCGAGCCACGAGGCGCTCAGCGCGTTCTCGACCGACTGCGAGGAGGCCGGCATCGAGCTGGCGGTGACGCGCGTGTACAACCCCTCGGAACCGGACGTCCAGCCGTGGTACGGGGTCACCGAACCGCAGTTCGAGGCGCTCACGCTCGCGGTCCGGACGGGATACTACGACATCCCGCGAGGGTGTACGACGAAGGAGCTCGCCGACGAGCTGGGCATCTCCGACCAGGCCGTCACCGAGCGGCTCCGGCGCGCCATCGCGGCGCTCGTCACGTACACGCTCCCGGTCGGCGACGCCGAGCGCTGAATCTCACCGCCCTCGTCGCCCCGCGATCGAGAGAGACATGGTGTACCATGGAAAAGTGGAATACGGATAACGAGAGTATATCTGTCGTGCGAAATTCATCGAGAGCGACACGTCCACAGATCGGGGAGATCGCGTGAGGAAAGACGATCCGAAACGCGAGCGGTCGATCGGTGCGGAGCGTTTCGACCCGGACGCGGTCCTGGCTGCGATCGCCGACGGACGGCGACGGGCGGTCCTCCGATCGCTGCGCAGGGACGACGGCGACGCCGCCGACCTCGACGCGCTCGTCGACGAGGTCTACAGCGACGCCCGACGCGACGGCGCGGTGACGGACGCCGAGCGGCGGCGGATCCGAACCGGGCTGCATCACGTCGACCTGCCCAAGCTGGAGGCCGCCGGTCTCGTCGAGTACGACCCAGACGAGAAGCGAGTGCGGAGCGTCGAGGGGACGTTCGCCCGGCAGCTGCGGTCGGCGGTCGACGAGCACGCCGCGGAGACGCGAAACGGGTAGGCCGACGGCAGACGTTCATCATTTCGAGACTGTTGTATTTTCATATTACCTACAGGACTATACGTACACATCTCGTAGATCGAAAAATGGGAGACGACAAAGACGGACGAGAGAAACAGGCGCGGAACGAGGACAACCGCCAGCGACGGCGCGACGTCGACGCGGAGCTGGAACGCGGCGACGAGTTGGAACCGGAGATCGACGACGCGGAGCTCGGCGAGATCGAGACCGAACTCGAACGGCTGGAGTTCCCGGTCACGGGGGCGGAGATCGTCTCGACGATCGGCGACCGCGAGGTCGCGTCCCCCACGGAGCGGTACACCGTCGAGCAGCTGGTCCCGAACACGGAGCTAGCGGTGTTCGACTCCCCTGACCGCGTGCGGGCTCGGATACAGCGACCCACGGTCGCCACGGCGATGAAGCGGATCATGGAGGCCAGCGAGGCCCTCCCGAACGAGGAGCTCGGCGGGTCGCAGTACGACGCCTACGAGCGGACCTTCCAGGAACTGGAGCGGGTCAGCCCCGACGACGACGACGAGGCGATCGCGGAGGTTCGCGACTGGGTCGTCGAGCGGATCCGCGACAAGGAGAAGCTCCCGACCTCGCGGGGGATCCGTCGACAGGCGGCGAAGGTCTCGCGGCGAGAGGGACACCAGATCCGGAACAGCGACTGGCTCGGGATATAGGCGGTCGGCGACCCTCCCGACGCGCCGGCCCGTGCGAACGACCCGGGGCTGAAGGGGAACACCTTAAGTCGGCCTGCGCCCGAATGCGAGTGTATGCGAACGGGCGTATCGAGCGGTGACGGGTGGTGGCCGTGAGCGTGAGCCAGCGGATCGCCTCCGACGACCAGCTCGCCCGGCTGTTACAGATCGGGATCGTGTTGGAGGAGGTGGTCGAGGCGCGGGCGCATCACCACTATCGGGGCGTCGAAGCCGATCTCGATGACGAGATCGAGGCGCTGCTCGCGGACGCGGCCGAGGAGTCCGCCGACCACCGCGAGCGGTTGGAATCGCTCATCTCCGGGCTCGGAGTCGACAGCGTCCCGTTCGACGAGATCGAGTCGCTCGTCGACGCCCGCTACGGCCGGACCAAGCCCGAGGACTTCGACGGGATCCTGTACGATCAGCTGTGTAACGAGGAGACGGCCTACAAGTTCTACGACGACCTCATCGAGGCGATCGAGGCGTCCGACGCGGAGTTCTCGATCGACCGGGAACGCCTCCTGGAGACGCTGCGGACGATCCGGGAGGAGGAGGCCGAGGGCGTCAGCGAGGTCACGGAGGTCATGGAGCGACGATGAACCGACGCATCGAACCGACGACGGTCCCCGACGGAGGAGAGCCGTGAACACCGCAGACCAGTACCTCAAAACGATATACGTCGTACAGGAGCAGGAGGACGGCCCGGCCTCGACGGGGTCGATAGCCGACGCCCTCGACGTGAGCCCGGCGAGCGCGAACGAGATGATCGGCAAGCTGGAGGAGCGCGGGCTCGCCGAACACGAGAAGTACAAGGGGGTCCGGCTCACCGACGACGGGATCATCCGAGCGCGGGACGCGCTCCAGACCTACTGTATCATCGAGCGCTTCCTCGCGAACGTCCTCGGCGTGGAGGAGTTCCGCGCCGAGGCCCGCGAGCTGGAGGCCGTCATCGACGACACCGTCGCCGAGCGGCTCGACACGATCATCGACCGACAGCCGGAGTGTCCGGACTGCTTCGACCCCGAGACCGACGCCTGCGCGTGCCTCGAAGTCGCGATGGCGCCGGTCGAGTCCGAGTGAGTCGGGTCCGCGGTCGCCGGGGCGGCCGTCTGTTTAGACGCCCGCGAGCTTACACGCCCGTGGAGTACCGCAGAATGCCCGCGATGCCGCCGAACGCGTCCATCAGCTGTTCGCCCTTCTCGAAGTCCGTCGAGATGAACTTCGTGTCCGTCCCGCGCTGCTCGGCGATGTTCATCAGGTGTTCGATGACGTCGTCGCGCTCGTCGACGTCGGCCGGCTCGCCGCACTCGGCGCACTCGTGGTCCGGGGTGGAGTGCCGCGAGTCGACCACCTCGTACTCCTCGTGGCCGTTCGGGCACTCGTAGACGACGACGTCCGAGCGGAGGTCCTCGGAGATGAGCAGCCGGTCGACCGAGCCCATGATCAGGTTCCGGCGGGTCTGCTCGAAGCCGTAGGTGGCCTCCTCGCCGGTGTGGAGCTTCTCGAAGAACTCCTCCATGTGACGCTTGTCCTCGACGATCTCCTGGTCGGCGAGCGCCTCGCTGGCGTTGTCGACGAGGTCCTTCAGCCCGGACTCGTCGGTGTACGCTACGTCGAACTTGCCGAGCACCTTGTCCTGGAGCTCGTGGTGGAGGTAGTCGCCGTCGAGGAACTCGTCTTTCGTCGGCGAGGGGCCGCCGACGAGGATGCCGTCGAGCTCGTGACGCTTGTCGACGAACAGGTCGTTGGCCATCCCCGCGACCTCCTGGTAGAAGTTGTCGATCGCTTCCAGCCGGAGGCGGGCGAACCGCTGCGCGGACTGACCCCCTTTCCGCTGTTTGCCGGGGACGAGCGAGGAGGCGGACTTGACGGGCTCGATGCGCTTGCCCTTCAGCCAGCCGACGTTGGCCTCGCGGCGGTCTAAGACGATGAGTCCGAACAGCCCGGAGTCCTCCAGCATGTGCTCGAGCGGCTCGGTGAGGAACTCGGAGTCGCAGTGGTAGCGGAACGATTCGACGGGCTGTGGCGGCGACTCCAGCGTCCGGGTGACCATGTCGGTCTGGCCGCCGCCGGCGTCGATCGCCCCCGAGAAGATCACGATCCCGTTCTCGGGCGGGAAGGTGTCGTAGTAGCGGAGGCGGTCCTTGATCGACGTGAGCGCGTCCTGCACGGCCGTCCGGGTCTGCTTGGACTTGATGTTGGACGCCTCGCTGTGTTCCTGGGTGACGTGGGCCACCACGTCGGAGATCTTCCGGTCCTCGGGAATGTAGATAGTGACGAGCTGCGTGCCGGAGCCCTCGAAGTCCTTGAGCTCCTCGATGACCTTCCGGAACTCGTACTTCCGTCGGTCCTCGCTCGCCGCTTGGGCGTCGCTACTCATTACCTGAACTACGGCGGCGTGCGTGTAAGTAAGCTTTGACCTCCCCGCTAGCGCGGCGGTATCGAGTCGCACGGGCCGGCGGTTACGGGGATGTTTATAAACGGCGTGCGGTGGCGCGCGCCTGTGAGCGCCCGGAGGGCGCGAACAGCGCGTGCGAGGGAGCCCGCGGCCGCCGATGGCGGCCGCGGCGAGGTTGGGGAGGCGTGAGGCGTGGTCGGGGCGGGGCTCAAAGGGGCAGTCGCGAGGACGAAGCACGGCGTAGTAAGCACCGCAACGACGGAGTGAACGAAGTGAGCGACCGAGTGAGGAGCGCAGCAAGCCGCGCGAGTCGTCGCGACTGGGGCTTTGAACGTGTTCCGCCGATCCGTCAGTAATCGTTTATAACCAGTCCATCAACGTTAGAGGGAATCTCACAGTACCGTCCACGACAGCACTCCAACCGGAAACGGGTGAATCGTCGCCCCGATCCTACATCGACTCGGGCGCCTCGATCCCGAGCACGTCGAGCGCGTTCGCCATCGTGTGCTTCGCGGCCGCGACGAGCGCGACGCGCGCGGCGCGGAGCTCGTCGTCCTCGGCCGTGACGACCGGGCACTCCCGGTAGAAGGCGTTGTACGCGTCGGCGAACTCGCGGGTGAACGTCGCCACCGTGTGCGGCTCTAAGTCGTCGGCGGCCTCCTCGATGACGGCGGGGAAGCGGGCGACCTCGCGGAGGAGCTCGCGCTCCGCCTCCGTGTCGAAGACCGCGGCGTCGACGTCGAGGGCGTCGGGGTCGACCGCGCTCTCGGAGCCGCCGGCGCCGCCCGTCACGCCCGGCACGTCGACGCCTTCGGCCGCGGCCTCGTCGAGGATCCCGGCACAGCGCGCGTGGACGTACTGGACGAACGGGGCCGACTGCGCCTCGAAGTCGAGCGCGTCCTCCCACTCGAAGGTGATCGCCTTCGCGGGCTGCTTCGAGACGATGTCGTACCGGACCGCGCCGATGCCGACTTGGTGGGCGATGCGCTCGACGTCCTCCTCGGTGAGGTCGTCGTCGCGGATGCGGTCGTCCATCCGGCTCTCGACCGCCTCGCGGGCGCGGTCGATCGCCTCGTCCAGCAGGTCGTCGAGCATCACGCCGGTCCCGCGTCGGGTGGACATCTTCCCGTCGGGGAGGTTGACGTACGAGTAGATGACGTGGCCGAGCCGGCCCGCGTCGTTGCCGAGGAGTTCGAGGGTCGCGTCGAGCTGGTCGGCCTGCAGCTTGTGGTCCTCGCCGAGGACGGTGACGGCGCGGTCGTAGTTGTCGAACTTCCACTCGTGGTGCGCCAGGTCGCGGGTGGTGTAGAGGCTCGTGTCGTCCGAGCGCAGGAAGACGAGGTTCTTCTCGATCCCCCACTCGTCGAGCTCCAGCTGCCAGGCGTCCTCCTCGTAGACGGCCTGCTCGGTTTCCTTGAGCCGTGCGGCGATCTCGTCGGTGGAGCCGTCGCGCATGAACCGCGTCTCCTTGACGAACTCGTCGAACTCCGCCGGGAGCCGCGCGAGACACTCCTTCATCCCGCCGAGCACCGTGTCGACGACCTCGCCGACGCGCTCGTACGTCTCCTCGTCGCCGGCCTCGAGCCCCTGCAGGATCGCGGCGATCTCCTCCTCCGCGGCCTCGACGTCGTCGGGGTCGGCCTCCTCCAGGAACGCGTTCCCCTTCCGGTAGTAGCGGACGAGGTCGTACTCGGCGCGGTCGCGCGCGGGCTCCTCGTCGAGGTCCGACTCGTCGAACCGCTCGTACGCCCAGGTGAACACCGCCATCTGGCGGCCCGCGTCGTTGACGTAGTAGTGGCGGTCGACGTCGTAGCCGGCGTACTCCATGAGGTTCGCGACTGCGTCCCCGACGATCGGGTTGCGCGCGCGGCCGACGTGGACCGGGCCGGTGGGGTTCGCGCTCGTGTGCTCGACGACGACCGAGGTGTCCCGGTCGGGGAGCGCGCCGTAGCCCGCGTCGGCGGCGGCCGCGTCGAGCGCGTCGACGAGGTAGCGCTCGCCCGCGTGGAAGTTGACGTACGGCCCCGCGGTGTCGACCGAGTCGAGGTAGTCGTAGCCGGCGACGTCGACCGCGGCGGCGACCTCGCTCGCGACGTTCGGCGGCGCGTCGCCGACCGCGCCCGCGAGTCGGAAGGCGACGCTGGAGGCGAGCGTCGCGTCCATGTCGTCGGGCGGGCGTTCGATGCCGAGGTCGTCGGTCGGGAGGTCGAGCGTGGCGAGCGCGTCCGCGAGCGCCGCCTCGACCTCCGACCGGAACTGCCTGAACATACCGTCCGTTCGTCGGTCGGCCTAAAAGGCCCTTCCGAAGCGGCGCGCGGGAGGGCGCGGCGGTCCGGAGACGTGACTCGGGTCGGCTCCCCTCTCCGGGAGGTGGCGCGTGCCGACGAGCGCCCGTCGGGCGTGAAGCGCACGCCAGGAGTCGCCGTCGCGCCAGCAACGGCGATTCGCGAGCCGACGGCGCCGTTGAACGCCCGGGAGGCCGATGAGTGCGGCGTGACCTGCACAGCGGGTCCGTTCGGGAGGCCGATCGAGAGAGGGGATTCGTTCAGAGGTTCTTCCGAGTCAGCCGACCCGAACGAGCCACTCCTATTACGGTGACAGAACGCGATACGGCCCCATGAACATTCAGTCGGCTATCTCGCGGGTGAAACCGGTTTTGAGCGTGTTCAGCGAGAAGAACGTGACGTTTCTCGCGGGCAGTATCGCGTACAGCGCGTTCGTTTCTCTCGTTCCGCTGGTCATGTTCTTTCTCCTCGCGGTGTCCGTGTTGGGCGCTCCCGAGCTCCAACAGGAGATAATCGATCTGGCCACCGACAACGTCTCTCCGTCGGTCGGTGGCGTCATCGAGGTGATGATCGAACAGCAGCGCGACGCCGGGTCCGGCTCGACGATCAGCGCCTCCCTGATCGGGGTGCTCACGCTCGTCTGGGGGGCGATAAAGGTGTTCCGCGGGCTCGATACGGCGTTCTCGGCGGTCTACGAGACGACCGCCCGCGAGTCCTTCCTCGGCCAGATCAAGAAGAGTCTCGTGGTGTTGTTCACCCTCACGCTGGGGGTCGTCGCGATGGTCGGCGCGACGACCGTCGTCGCGTTCTTTTCGTCGGTCCCGTACCTCGGGGTGTTGGTCCCCCTGCTACTCGTCGTCGGCCTCTGTGCCGCGTTCTTCCCGATGTACTACCTGTTTCCGGATCTCGACGTGGCCCCGCGGGACGTGCTTCCGGGGACGGTCGTCGGGGCCGTCGGCTGGGCGGCGCTGCAAGTGCTCTTCCAGCAGTACGTCTCCCTGAGCGGCGGCGGTGGCAATCTCATCGCGAGCATCCTCCTGTTGGTCACCTGGCTGTATTTCAGCGGCGTCGTCCTGCTTCTCGGTGCGACGGTCAACGCGGTCGCCCGCGACCGCGCCGAAACGGGAGCGGAGGCGCGGGTAGTCGACACCGAGATGACCCGCGGCGAGGCGGCGACCTATCTCCGGCGGCTTCGCGAGGACCTCACCGCTCGATTCGAGGGGATGCGACCGACGAGTGAGGGGGCCGTCGCCGAACGCAACTCGCCGAGCGGCGCTATCTCCGTCACCGAGTGGGCGCGAGAAACCGACGAGGGCACGACTCACGAGGTCCGGTTGGAGTGGGACGCAGACGGCGACAGCGAGGAGTGACGCCGAACCGACCGAACCCTATTCGACGATCTCGTCGATCAGTTCGCTGGCGCTCCGCCGGACCGCCTCGTCGCTCTCGATCGCCGGCTCCCAGCCGAGGTCGGCGAGCCGTTCGATGGAGAGGCGCATCTTCGGCACGTCCCCGGTCCAGCCGCGGTCGCCGCCGGTGTACGCGTAGTCGGGGTCGACGCCCATCTCGTCGGCGACGATGTCGGCGATGTCGGTGACCGACGTGGTCGTCCGCGTCCCGAGGTTGAAGACGTTCAGGTCCTCGTCCGCGTTGTCGACGACGTACTGGATCGCGTCGACGCACTCCGAGACGTGCATGTACGACTTCTCCTGCCGGCCGTCGCCGAGGATCTCCAGCTCGCTCGGGTCGGCGTCGAGCTTCTGGATGAAGTCGGGGATCACGTTGCCGCGCTGGTGCGGCCCGACGATGTTCGCGAAGCGGAACACCCACGACCGCACCCCGTACGAGTGAGCGTGCGTCGAGATCAGCGCCTCGTCGGCGAGCTTCGAGGAGCCGTAGATGGAGATGGGCTCCAGGGGGCCGTGGTCCTCGGGCGTCGGGCGAGGCGCCTCGCCGTACACCGTCGAGGAGGAGGTGAAGGCGAGCCGGTCGACGCCGACCTCGTGCATGCGTTCCAAGACGTTGTACGTCATCGCCGTGTTCGCCTCGAACAGCTCCCGGTCGTCGTCGTAGTTCGTGTCGGTGTACGCGGCGAAGTGGAAGACGATATCGAGATCGTCGGTGACCGCCTCGGCGACGTCGGTGGGGTCGGTGAGGTCGGCCTCAACGAAGTCGGCGCCGTCGGGGACGCGGTCGCGGTCGCCCTTCGAGAGGTCGTCGGCGACGCGGACCGACGCGCCGCGGTCGAGGAGCCGGGCGGCGAGGTGGCTCCCGACGAGCCCCGCGCCGCCGGTGACGAGTGCGGTCGAATCGTCGAGCATACGGGCCGGTCGGCTCACGTCGGTAAGTACGCATCGGTCGGTCTCGCCGTTCCCGCGGTCCGCGTCGCTCTCAGAGCCCCTCTCTGCCGCCCTCCTGCGCGAGGATGACGACCATCGAGAGCCCGGAGATGACGAGCAGGATCAGCGTCGGGACGACCGCGTACTGGTACAGCGCCGTCTCCTGCGCGCGCCAGATCTGCGTGACGATCGTCTCGAACCCGGACGGGCGTAAGATCAGCGTGACGGGGAGCTCCTTCATCGTCGTGAGGAAGACGAGGGCGGCGCCGGCGACGATCCCCGACCGCGTGAGCGGGAACGTCACGCGGCGGAACGCGCCCATCGAGGACTCGCCGAGCGTCCGGCCGGCCTCGACGAGCTTCGGGTCGACGCCGAGGATCGCGGTCCGCGTCGAGCCGACGACCTGCGGCAGGAAGCGGACGACGTACGCGAACACCAGCAGGGGGAGCGTCTGGTAGAGCCACGGGAGGTACCCCGAACCGAAGTAGACCAAGGCGAGCGCCAACACGATTCCCGGCACGGCGAACCCGACGTACGTCGCCCGCTCGAACAGCGTCGCCAGCGGCGAGTCGTGGTTCGCGGCGAAGTACGCGACGGGGATCGCCGCCAGCGCGGCGGCGACCGCGGCGGCGGCGGCGACCGAGACGGAGTTGACCACCTGGATCGGCTCGAACGCCATCGAGGGGCGGCGTCCGGCCTCAGAGCGCACGAGCCACAACAGGAGGATCCAGAGCGGGACGACGAGCGCGACCCCGGCGACCGACGCGGGCAGGAGCGTCGCCGGCCAGCGCCACCGGCCGAGGCTCACGGGGCGGTCGGTGGTGCCCGCGTCGTCGCCCGGCGCGTCGCGGCTCGACCGGACCAGCCACTCCAACGCGAGCACAACGAGTACGACTCCGAGCAGCTGGAGTGAGAGCAGCGCGGCGTAGTCCCGGCCGAAGGCGTTGTACTCGACGTAGATCTGTCGGGTGAACACGGGCAGCCGCATGATCGACGGGGTGCCGAAGTCGGAGACCGCGTACAGCGCCGCCAGCAGCGATCCGGCGGCGATCGCCGGCCGGATCACGGGGAGCGTCACCCGCCGGAACGCCTCGAGCCGGCCGTGGTTCAGCGTCCGGGCGGCCTCGATCAGCGTCGTGTCGAACGAGAGGAGCGCCGCCCGGGTCGTCAGGTAGACGTACGGGTACGTGTACAGCGTGATGACGAGGACCGTGCCCGGAAGCCCGTATATCTCCGGGAATCGCTCGATCCCCAACGGCGCCAGCACGTCGTGGAACTCCCCCTGCGGGCCGAACGCGGAGACGAACGCGAACGCGCCGACGTAGCTCGGCACGACCAGCGGGAGCGCGGCGACGACCGACCAGAACCGACGGAACGGGAGGTCGGTGCGTGCGGTGAGGTACGCCAGCGGGACGCCCAACAGAACGGAGAAGGCCGTGACGCCGGCCATGAGGAGGAGGCTGTTACCCAGCACCTCGGCGGTCGCGGCGCTGAAGAGCAGCTCCGTCGCCCGCGCTCGCTCGACGGTGACTGCCTCGATCACCAGCCACGCGAGCGGGAACACCATCGTCGCGGCGATCGCCGCGGACAACAGGGTCAGCCCCGGCGGGAGGCGGTCGTCGCCGTCGGTCAGGAAATCGCGGATCCGGCGTGTCAGGCTCATGGTCCGGGAGGCGGGGTGCGTTATCGGAGAGACGTGGCACCGACCGTTAGCAGTTCCGATCCGGTCGTCGATCGGGTCCGACGGATATAATAGTTTAGGGAGGCCTAAATCGGATATGGAACTGACGCGTCGCGACGCGGCGGCCGCGCTGGCCGCCGTCGGCGCGACCGGCGGGGTCGCCCTCGCGGCCCGGCGGACGAGCGACGGTCCCGAAGCCGGGGGAGACGCGGCCGACGGCGGCGAGGGGGACGACGCGCTCCCCGACGAGGCCGCCGTCCGCGCGTCGATGACCGCGGTCGCGACGGTCCTCTATCCGAGCGAGGTCGACGGCGTCGAGGCGTTCGTCGGCCGCTTCCTCGACGGGCGCCTCGACGGGGCGGCCCACGCCGAGGGGGTCCGCACCGCGGTCGGCGAGCTCGACCAGGCGGCTCGGTCGTGGCACGGCGCGCCGATCACCGAGCTCACCGAGGGCGACCGCGACCGCCTCCTCCGGGAGGTCGGCGCCGACGTCGCGGAGGAGGACCCGGACGGGACGCTCGCGGAGCGGGTGCGCTACTACGTCGTCAACGAGCTGCTGCTCGCCCTGTACGCCTCGCCGACGGGCGGCGAGCTGGTCGGGCTGGAGAACCCGCAGGGACACCCCGGCGGGGCCGAGAGCTACCGGCGGGGGCCGCGATGAGCGCGGGGGGCGGGCGCGAGGCGGCCGCCGGACGCGAGGGCGTCGAACGCGACATCGACCGCTCCCCCGTCGCGAACGCCGACGTCTGCGTCGTCGGCGCCGGTCCCGCTGGCGCGCTCGTCGCCGACCGGCTGGCCGCCGACCGCGAGGTGGTCGTCCTCGACGCCGGCCCTCGATTCGACCCCGCGGACCGCCTCGCGCGCCAGGAGCGGGCGATCCGCCCGAGCTACGACCGACCCGACGTGTGGGACGTGGGCGGCGAGCGCGACGCCCACAGCAACGACGGCGAGCGGTTCTACCCGCTGAATCACGCCCGCGTCAAGGGGGTCGGCGGGTCGACGCTCCACTGGCAGGGGATGGTGATGCGGCTCCACGAGGACGACTTCAACTCCGGTACGACTCGGGGAATCGGCCCCGACTGGCCGATCGAGTACGCCGACCTGCGGCCGTACTACGCCGAGGCGGAACGGGAGCTGGGCGTCGCCGGCGCCTCGGACAACCCCTACGCGCCGCCGCGCGAGGAGCCGCACCCGATGCCGGCGTTCGAGCCCTCCTACAGCGACTCGCTGTTCGCGGAGGCGTGCGAGGAGCTCGGGATCGACATGCACTCGGTGCCGAACGCGCGCAACTCCGAGCCGTACGACGACCGCTCCGCCTGCGTCGGCTACGGCACCTGCCAGCCCGTCTGTCCGGCGGGCGCGAAGTACGACGCGACCGTCCACGCCGAGCGCGCGGAAGAGCGGGGCGCGACCGTGATCGACCGCGCGCCCGTCCAGCGGCTGGAGCACGACGCCGACCGCGTCACCGCCGCGGTGTACGCGACGCCCGACGGCGAAGAGCACAGGCAGGCGGCCGACGCCTTCGTCGTCGCCTGCGGGGGCGTGGAGACGCCGCGGCTCCTCCTGCTCTCGGAGTCGGACGAGTATCCCGACGGGCTCGCGAACTCCAGCGGAACGGTCGGGAAGTTCTTCATGGACCACCTGTTCGCGGGCGTCGGCGGCACCCTCGACGAGCCGACGCGACAGAACCACGTCGGCTTCTACACGAGCGCCTGCGATCAGTTCTACGACGAGGCCGACGCGGAGGTCGCCCCGTTCAAGCTGGAGTTCTTCAACTACGCCGGCCCCTCGCCGGTCGAGCAGGCGCTGACCGGCGACGACTGGGGGGACGAGCTGTTGGGGCGGCTCCGCGACGGCTACGGCACCCACGTGGCGATGGGCGGGCTCGTCGAGCAGCTCCCCCGATCGGACAGCTACGTCGGGCTCGACCCCGACCGCACCGACGATCACGGCAACCCCGTCCCCGAGGTCCACTGGAACGTCGGCGACCGGGCGCTCCGGACCGTCGAGCGCGCCAACGAGGTCCAGCGGTCGATCCTCGAGGAGCTGGGCGCGGAGATCGAGTGGGTCGCCGGCCCCGACGCCACCGGCCCCGCCTACCATCACATGGGCACCACCCGGATGAGCGCCGACCCCGACGCGGGCGTCGTCGACGCCGAGTGTCGGACCCACGACCTAGACAACTGCTGGATCGCGTCGAGCTCCGTGTTCCCCACGGGCGGCGCGATGAACCCGACGCTCACGATCGCCGCGCTGGCGCTACGCGTCGCCGACGACATCGAGCGCCGACTCTGAATTCTGTTTTAGGTAAACCTAAAAACTCAAGTGGGTGGAGCGGCCCGTACGAGGTAATGAGCGGATCACTCAGCGCGAACGGGTCGGCCGACGAGATCGACGAGGCGGAGAACGGGGTGGCGACCGCGACCGACGGCGACGCGGCGACCGGCGAGAGAGACGCGGCCGCCGAGGGCGCCGAGGAGCACTACACCTTCGACGACGTCAGCGTCGTGATGGGGACGTACAACGAGGCGGAGGCGATCGGGACGGTGCTCGAGGACATCGACGACGTCACCGGCGGGCGCGCCGAGGTCGTCTGCGTCGACGGTTCGTCCGACGAAACGCCGGAGATCGCCCGCGAGCACGGCGCGACGGTGATCGAACAGGAGCCGCAGGGGTACGGCGTCGCCGTCCGCGAGGCGATCCTCGCGCCCGATCGGCCCGTCGTCGTCACGACCGACTGCGACGACACCTACCCGATGGAGCAGCTCCCGGAGTTCCTCGAGGCGATCAACGACGGCGCCGACGTCGTCAGCGGCGACCGCCTCTACCACGGCGCCGACGCGATGCCCGCGTTCAACCGCCTCGGCAACCACGCGTTCGCGACGCTCGCGAGCCTCCTGATGGGCGAACGCGTCCACGACACCACCACCGGAATGCGCGCGTACCGCCGCGAGGTCGTCGAGGACATCGACTGGACAGAGAACACCGGCCTCTCCGCCGAGCTGCTCATCCGACCCCTCATGCGCGGCCGCGACGTGCGCGAGCGCCCCATCGACTACGCCGAGCGCCTCGGCGAGACGAAGCTCGACCCGATCGAGGGCGGCGCCGCCATCGCGAAGTCCGTCGTGACGGTGTGTCTCGAAGAGCGGCTGCGACGGCTCTGAGAGAGGGACGGCCCCACAACGCGAGTATCAGTTCTTTTTCGTCGGTGCCATGGACCGCTGGCAGCGACGTAGTATTTAAATAGAACTGCGACACCGACGACACATTATAAATGAACGCCGCGGTGGCGCGCGCCTCCGAGCGGTCGCCAGCGGCGACCGTGAGGAGCGCGTGCGAGGGACGCGGTGAGCGCTCGAAGAGCGCGAACCGCGAGGCTGGGGAGGTGCGAGGCGTAGTTGCGGTGCGGCTGGGGCTTTGGAGGTGTCCACCGACAATCCGTAATTGACCGTTTATAAATGAGCGGTTGGATCGTTGGAGGT